>DASPTZ010000052.1:0-40392 GCA_035623155.1 Casimicrobiaceae bacterium
CAAACTCCCTAGATCGGCCTGGATTGCCTGCAGGTCATCAGCGGATACCAAGGCGATCTCTTCCGGCAGGACCATGACGCCAACATGCCTGTCCCGCGCTTGAGCCAGGAGCGGTCGATACGCTTCGACGGCAGCGTGCCAGTCGTCCGGCAATGCGCTCTTCTGATCCAGAGCGGCCGCTGCCACGAGAATTTTCGGTTCGGCCGGTGCAGTCGAGATTCGCCAGTTACCCAAGCCGACACAGGCAGCGACTACAAGCAACGCAGGTGCTACGACGATCAACCTGCGCATGCGCGGACCGACCCCGGCGATCACGTGAGCCAGGATCGACGAGAAGAGGTAAACCACGAAGGTCACCGCCGGAACTCCGCCGAGGGAGGCCACCTGCAAAACGGGCGGGAAATTCATCTGGCTGTAGGCTGGACTCCCCGCCGTGCCATTCGCCGAGAACGCAGCCACCAAGAGATCGAAGGCCGCGAACCAACAGGGAAGGGCGAAGACCGAGAGCAAGTCGGGCAGGCGTCTGCGTGCTCCCCATGCCAGTCGAACCCCGCCGGCATAGACGATGGCCTGCAGCACCAAGATCACCAGGGCGACGGGCATGGTCAGGACAGTTGCGTAATAGCCTAGAACCGATGTGCCACCGACCAGGCCAGAGAGCAGTCCGAGTGCGAGGGCGCCGCGGCCCGTGGACTTGAACCCGGCAACCAGGACCGGGACCGAGGCGATCCAGGCAGCGGCCCAGGATGGATGGAGGCCGCCCGCAAGCGCCAGCAACCCTCCCGAAAGCAGGGCTCCCCCAAGGAGTGCCAGACGCGTGATGACGCGAGGCATGCTGATCGCCAATCGTTAGGCGAAAACCGACCAACCTAACCCGTGACGGGCCATTCACGCTTCACGTCACGCCTTGGCCGCTCCGGATCAGGGTCGCAAGCTGAACGGTGGATAACGGTCGGTCGTGAGAAGGAAAGCGTACGCCATGACTCGGAGCCACCAGCGGAATACGCCGACCACGAATTCGAACAGGCCGCGCGGAAAGCGGCCCGTGAACAGGATGGCAAACCACGCGACGATCACGCAGAAGACCATGGCGATGGCAAGCAGAGCAAGGACAATGAAGTGGGGAATTGCCAGCAGCCACTTGACCAACGGCAGCCAGCGATTCAGGTCGCGGCTTGCGTCTGGATACGGAATGACCACGTGCACTGCCTGCTCTTCGTCGGTCGACGGATACTCGTCACGCAACAGGGCAAGGTACGTCGATACGCGCAAGCTGAACTTCGTCAACTCAATGTTCCAGTCGAACCACCAGCGAGGATATTTGCGGCGAAAGAGCAGCATCAGCACCGTCGCAGAAAACACGATCCCGCCGGCCGCCGCGATCACGAAGGTCTTCGAGTGGGCCTGCATGGTGACACTGCTCACGAGCGCGAGGATTACCCAGATGGGAATGATCGTGAACAATCGGAAGAATGTCGTGAGTCGATTGACCGCACGCTCGGGATAGTCGATCGCGAGAGACGCTGGAAATCGAGCCGCGGTTGTTTCTTCCATGGCTTTAGACTCCGTGATTAGCACCGACGGGCCGGCACTTTACGTTACCGCAATCTTGGCGAGAATTACATAGGCGGCCGGCGACGGCGCACACAGGGCAGCGCTTTGTCTCTCGCGAGGCCTGCTTTCTGGGGCGTGAGCAGCATGGGTCGATTCCATCGCGATCTCCTTTCGGTTGAAGGGGATCGGACATTGCGGCGAACGCCGGCGTCAGCTTCATCCTGCTCAATGCTCTGTGCCGACGACCGCAGCCTCGGCGGATCCAGCTTGGATCCCGGCCTTCGCCGGGACCCGACACATCAACGTCCGGAGAAGCGGTCCGGCTCGTACACGAGCGGCACCTCGCGAGCGAAATCGTCGAGCCGCAACAGACTGCCGAACCAGGCGTCGAGCGACGCCGGGCGGAACGGACTCAAGCCTTTGTTGGGCGAGCTCGTCAATTCGCCGAAGTACGCCCGGCCGCCGATCTCATAGAGGTCGACGCGAACGAAATCGACGTTCGCCGAAAGCGCCTCGGCCGCCTCAATCATCACGTCGAGCGACGTCGGTCGCGGAACCGGTGCACCCGGCGCCGCGGCGACCGTCCCTTCGATCCGGTTCCAGCGCTCGTCGTAGAGCGCCTGCGTATGTCGCGCGAAGCGGTCTCGATCGACCTGGATCACGCGCACCCGGCCGCCGAAGACGAAGAGCTTGTAGTCCGGCGGAAGCTGTCGAGCTTCGTCGCGCAGAAGCTCTTCGGCGTAGACCGAGCGGCGCACATCGCGATACGCCCATTCGCGTCCGACGATCGTGAAATCGGAGCGCAGCCACTTGCACGCCGCGCGCACGAGCTCCGAGCGCTCGACCTTCGTCTTGTCATCGACGAGCCAAACCCAGCCGCTGCCGTGATTTGCCTTGAGCGCGAACGCGTGCGGCAGCTTGTCGAACGGGAGCGACTCGGCGCGATCCGACCACCAATGCAGCGCCGGCAAATGCAGCGCGGGAGCGACGTACCGCACGTAATCGCGAATCCGCAGCTTGTCGGCGAACAGCGTGAGATAGCGGCGTCGATCGTGGAGAATCTTGACGAGGATCTTCTCGTTGAAGCCCGTCGGATGCTCGAGATCGGGATCGCGGTCGAACTTCCGCCGATAGAGCCGGGCGAGGTAGTCGCGATCGGCGATGAAGCGGCTGGCGATGCGGCGGCGAAGGTCGCGTTTGGTTTCGCGCCACCAGCTTTCGCTCCACCCGTTCATCGCGCCTCGTGGCTCGTCTGGGTCCGATGCGCCCCGCGAGCAGGATACCGCCTCGGCCGCGCGATGCGACCGTCGCCCGATGACGGTCCCACGCCACGGCGCGGAAAGCGGACTCTCAGCCCGGCCATCGACCCGTTGCCGACATTCGGCACGCCGGGTGGTGTGAAGTGTTTCGCCAAGGTCAGGGTGCACGCGTGCCGAGCGCCGCCGGCAGCACGCAAGGCGCTGCGCCGAGACGGAATCTCAGCGCGCCAAAGCCACGGCCAGCGGGTAGATCAGTGAGCCGGTAGCCACCGCGATGAAACAGCAGCCTACGAGAGCCAACGCCCGGACCGACCCAATCCAGTCCGGCTGCACGTATGAGCTCGGACGAGCCAGGACTCTAAAGGCGTATCCCTCGCGGTAGGGCCCGATGCCGAGCCGCCAGTGCATCCTCGCGATGACGATGGCGGCAACCAGTGTGAGCGGCCCCACGATCACGCTCATGAGAAACAGCGCTTGGATCATCACCGTCCCCGGTTGTCCCGACCCGTCCTGTCTGGTCGGACATTATAAGTCGCGCAGTTGACCGACTGCCTCCGGGCACCGTGCTGCAGGTCGGGTCTTGGGCCAATCTGAGACAACCGGTAGACGGCTCAGAACGGACCCGTTCCAGCCGCTCGGATGTTGGGAAGCGGAGGTTCGGAGTTGCCCGGGTCTCGCGGTGAAGCGCGCCTCGGGCTCGGAGAGCTTGCGGGCGGGTAGATTGCGCGCCGCTCACGACAGGCACTTCTCCACGGTCCAGCCGTATAGCCACTCGAGCGCGTCGTAGTAGCGCTCGGGGGTGCGGCCGACCCAGAGCGAATTGCGCACCAGCCGCTCGATGCCTTTGGCGTGATAGATGCGCCCCATCTCGCGCGATGAAATGACCACGCGCGCGGTGCGCACCAGGCGCTTGGACTCGTAGAGCCGGAACGCTGCCTCGAGATCGCGGTCGCAGGCCCTGATCGCTTCGCGCAGCGTGACTGCGTCCTCGAGCGCGATGCACGCACCCTGCGCGAGGTATTGCAGCATCGGGTGCGCCGCGTCGCCGAGCAGGGTGGCGCGACCCGTGCCCCAGCGCTCGACCGGCACGCGGTCGGCGGTGGACCAGCGTTTCCAGGAGGTCGGCTTGTCGAGGAGTTGCCTCGGGCGGTCGCAGATCTCCGTGAAGTACGACATCATTTCGTCGCGAGAGCCTTCGCGCACGCCCCATTCTTCCTGCTCACGGCTGTGGAAGACGACGACGAGGTTGTACTGCTCGCCGCCGCGCAGAGGGTAGTGCACCACGTGGTAGTTCGGTCCCACCCAGATTGTGGCAGCGTTCCAGCGCAGATCCGCGGGCATCTCGTTGCGCGGAACGACGGCGCGGTAGACAACGTGTCCGGACACGCGATGCGCATCGCCGATCAGGTGCTCGCGCACCGCCGAACGCACGCCGTCGCAGCCGACCACCGCCGCGCCTTCGTGGACCGTGCCGGTCGCGTCGACCAGGCGCACGCGGTGTTCGCCAACCTCGACTTCGACGATGCGCGATGAGGTGTGGACGCGAATCGCAGAAGCGACCTGCACTTCCTCGTAGACCGACAGATGAATGTCGACGCGGTGGATGACGGCGTAAGGGTTGTTGAAGCGCCGCCGGAACGCTTCGCCGACCGGAACGCGAGCGATTTCGCTGCCGTCGATCGCGTCCATCATGATGAGATCGTCGGTGTATACGGCGCGGCGCCGCGCGCGCTCGCCCACACCGAGCGCGTCCAGCGCGGCGAAGCCGTTGGGACCGAGCTGCAGGCCCGCCCCGATCTCGCCGATCTCGGCCGACTGCTCGAAGACATCGACCGCGAAGCCCTGCTGATCGAGAGCGAGCGCGGCGGCCATGCCGCCGATGCCTCCACCGACGACGAGGACCGGTGCGCCGGTGCCGTGGCTCTTTGCCATGCGCTTGCGTTCAGCGCTGTTCGTATACGCCCAGCTTGCGCTGCAGCGGGGATTCGTCCGCCGTGACCAGAAACGCGGGAGCGCGCCCGGAGCGGTTGGCGAGCCGCACGTTGGCCCATCCCGGAGCGCAGAACGTGTCCGCGCGCTCGAAGGCGATGGCGGTGTCGTTCACCTGTGCGTCGCCGCTGCCTTCCACCGCATGAAAAACGCGCGCTGCTGACACGCGGGGCAGCACGATTTCCTCGCCCGGACGCAGCATCATCGCGGTGAAAGCAAAAGTGTTGAGGCAATCACCGCCGGTCTCGGGGTTCACGTACGCGAGCTGCACCGGCGTGCCGCGCTCGCACCGTCCCGCGAACGCCTGCAGCGCGTCGCGCGTGCGCCGCCATTCGTAACGAAGCAGCGGATAGGCGCCTTGCGCGCGGCGGCCGTGGACCAGCGGAGTGAGCCCGCCCGCGGGGTAGGCATACTCGGCAGGCTGCACCTTTTGCGGCGAGCCCTCGATCGCATACGAGACGTCGAGGTACACCATCAGCGGCAGGTCGAGCACGTCGAGCCAGATCACCGGCACGCTTCCCTGGTGACGATGCTCGTGCCACAGACCTGTAGGCGTGAGAATGAGGTCGCCCGGCAACATCGGGCAGGACTCGCCTCCCACGACGGTCACCGCTCCTTCGCCCTCGACCACGACCCGCGCCGCGTTGGGCGTGTGGCGGTGGCTGGGCGCCGTCTCGCCAGGGAGCACGAGCTGCATCCCGAGATAAATGGTGGCGGACGCCTGAAGGTTCTCCAGGCCCCGTCCCGGGTTGGCCAGGACCAGTACGCGGCGCTCGGCCTTTTCCATGGGAGTGAGCTCGCCCGCGCGCAGGAGCAGCGGGCGGATCGCCTTCCAGCGCCAGTGTGCCGGCTGCGTCGCCGTACGCGGCACCTGGGGCGGCAGCAGCGAACGCAGGCTCGGCCACAGCGGGACGAGATTGGCGCTGTGGAGCTCGCTCAGGTAGTCGGCGGGCAGCTCTTCGAGCGTACCGAGGGCTTTCATGAGTCGACTCCTCGATGCGACGGTAACGGACGGATTGCTCGGACGGACGACGCCAGCATACTATCCGATGTGCACGCGTTCAATGCGAATGCGTGCGAAACGGCGCGGCACGCAGCCCGCGCTCGAGGGAGGAATCGTGAGCAGACAGGTCAAACTCGTCATCGGAGCAGGTCTGGCAGCGGTCGCGCTGCTGTTGGCCGCGCCTTCGTCGTTCGCCCAGCAGACGGTGAAGATCGGTGTCATCGCGGAGTTCTCGGGGCCGTTCGCCGATTACGGCGCGCAGATCCTGGGCGGCATGAAGGCGTATCTCAAGCTCAACGGCGAAGTCTTCGGCGGCAAGAAGATCGAGATCATCACCCGCGACACCACGGGTCCGTCACCCGACGTTGCCAAGCGCCTGGCGCAGGAGCTGGTGACACGAGACAACGTCGACATCCTGGCGGGGTTCGGCCTTACTCCCAATGCGCTGGCGGTTGCTCCGGTCGCGACCGAGGCCAAGAAGCCGATGGTGATCATGAACGCGGCCACATCGGTGATCACCACGCGCTCGCCGTACGTCGTGCGCGTCTCGCACACGCTGCCCCAGGACACGCAGCCGATCGCGCTGTGGGCCGCCAAGAACCGCATCAAGCGCGCGTACACCCTGGTTTCCGATTTCGGCCCGGGCATCGACGCCGAGACTCAGTTCGTCAAGGACTTCAAGGCCGCCGGCGGTGAGATCGTCGACAGCGTACGCACGCCGCTGCAGAACCCCGACTTCGCGCCGTTCCTGCAGCGGATCAAGGATTCGAAGCCCGATGCGGTGTTCGTGTTCCTGCCGCCCGGCAATCAGACGATCGCGTTCATCAAGGGCTACGAGGAGCGCGGCTTGAAGCAGGCGGGGGTCAAGCTCATCGCCACCGGCGACCTCACCGACGACGGCGTGCTGCAGGCGATGGGCGAACCGACGCTCGGGCTGATCACCAGCTTCCATTATTCCGCCGCGCACGATTCACCGGAGAACAAGGCGTTTCTCAAGGCGTATGCCGAGACCAACGGAACGAAGCTTCGCCCCAACTTCATGGCCTGCGCCGGCTACGACGGCATGGCGGCGATCGCCGAGGCGCTCAAGAAAACGGGCGGATCCGTGGACACGGAGAAATTCGTTGCGGCGCTCAAGGGCATGAAGATCATGAGCCCGCGCGGGCCGATCATGATCGATGCCGAGACGCGCGACATCGTGCAGACGGTTTACATCCGCCGTGTCGAGAAGATCGACGGGCTGCTCTACAATATCGAGTTCGACAAGTACCCCGATGTGAAGGATCCGGGGAAATAGGATGTGGTTGAGGTACTTGCACGGCACGTGGCGTATAATCACGACTTCCTTGTTCTGGCTATTTCGCCCCTCTCGGAACAGCGGTCATGACGCGATTATTGGAAGCAGCGCTCGGGGAGGTCGCCAAGTTGCCCCCGTCGGAGCAGGATGCCATAGCGGCTATCCTGCTGGAGGAGCTTGCCTCCGAGCAACGATGGAATGAGCTGTTCGCGAAATCGCAGGACGTCCTCGCCAAGCTGGCCGAGGAAGCATTAGCCGAGCACCGCGCGGGACGGACGAAACCGCTCTAGCGTAGGCCTGCTCGGCTCTGTGCTTTCGCGTACTACCGAGGAATTCCGCTCGCTGCTTGCTGCGCTGCCAAAGCCAATCCGGGACAAGGCGGGTTCAGCGTGTACGCTGTGGACGGGCAACCCGGGACATCCATCTCTTTGCTTCAAGAAGGTTCACGCGACACTCCCGATTTATTCGGTCCGCATCGATCGGACCTTTCGGGCTGTCGGTATGCTGACCGGCGATACCGTCGTGTGGTTCTGGATCGGCTCTCATGCCGATTACGAGGCGTTGCTGCGAAGGTTCTGAGCTACCGGATGAACGTCGACGCTCGTCGCGCCGGAGAGATGACGCGCTCCGCAGGGGTTGCGTCAGATCCTGAACGTCTCCAGCACCTCCGGCGGAAACAGCTCCTCGCTGGCGAGGCGACGCCGGCACACGCCTTGCTCGTGCGCGTATTGCAGGAATGCTTCGAGCGTGGTGCGATTGGGTTGCACTCCGTAGGGCCACGGATCGTCGCCGAAAAGCTCGCGCGCGATTCGCAATTCGTCGGATACCCACGGTAGCGGAAACAACGACACCGCGATCTCGGCCGCCCGCTCGAGGCTGCGCCGTTTCGCCTGGTCGAAAGCCTTGAACAGGCTCATCGCCAGCCAGCGATCGCGCTCGTAGACCTCGCGCCGCATCGCCACCACGTGCATGATGGGAAAGATGCCGGTCTTGCGCGCGTAGGCGAGCTCGACCGGCCGGTAGTCGGCGAAGAGCCGTCGCACTCTCTGATCGCCCGCAAGAAACAATGCGGGCGGACGCGCCGAGAGCACCGCGTCAAGCTCGCCGGCGACGAGCATTTCGGAGAGCGAGCGATCCGCGACTGGCGTGAGGCGGAACCCCGCAGGCAACTCGAGCGCCACTTTTTCCCTCCGTCCTGCGTCGTTGACGCCCGCTTGGTACCAGGATATCGACGTGAGATCGACTCCGTATTCGTGGGCGAGCAGTCCGCGCGAGTAGACGGCCGCCGTCTGCGCCCACTCCGGAACGCCCACGCGCTTCCTGGCGAGATCCTCGGGGCGTTCGATTCCAGCATCGCTGCGTACGTAGATCGACGAGTGGCGGAACACGCGCGAGGGAAACACAGGCAGCGGCACGAAGCGGCGGTCATCCAGCGCCGCGAAGGCGGCCATCTTGCCCAGCGAGACTTCGGAGACGTCAAACTCTCCGTGCATGATGAAGCGGTAGAACATCTCTTCCACCGGCAGGCGCAGCACGGTGAGGTCGACGCCGTCGACCGGAACGGTGCCGTCGGCGAGATCGCGCACGTGATCGTAGTCGCCGATGGCGAGCGTCAGGGCAAGCTTCGACATGGGGTGTCAATCCACCTTGACGCCGACGGCCTTCACGATCTTGCCGTACTTGTCGTAGTCGCTGCGGATAAGCGCGGCGAACTCCTCGGACGAGGTCGCGAAAGGTTCGAGCCCTCCCGCGGCGTTGAGCTTCTCCTTCACTTCGGGCGAAGCCAGCGCCTTCGCGACCGCCGCACGCAGCCGCTCGATGACGGCGTCGGGCGCTGCCGCCGGCGCGAAGAGCGCGAGCCAGATCGTGACGTCGTAGCCGGGATAGAACTCGCCGATGGTCGGCAGGTCGGGGAACTCGGCGGAGCGCTTTGCTCCGGTCACCGCCAGCGCACGCAGCTTGCCGGCCTTGATCTGCAGCGCGGTCGACGTCCCGGAGAACATCGCCTGAGTGTCGCCGGCGACGGTGGCCGTGGTCGCCGGCGCGCCACCCTTGAACGGCACGTGCAGCAGATCGATACGCGCCCTGGCCTTGAGCATTTCCATCGCCAAGTGATGCTGACTGCCGTTGCCGCCCGAGGCGTAGGCAAGCGGTGGCTGCGCACGGCGCGCGTACTCGATGAATTCGCGGAACGTCTTGACCGGCAGCGATGGATTGACGGAAAGCACGAACTGATTCGCTGCCACGGTGGCAACCGGCGCCAAGTCCTTGAGCGTGTCGAAGGCCATCTTCGCGTACAGGTGCGGATTGATGGTGATCAGGCTGTCCTGCCCGAGAAGCAGCGTGTATCCGTCGGGCTGTGCCTTGGCCACCATGTCTCCCGCGATGTTGCCGTTGGAGCCTGAGTGGTTCTCGACGGCGACCGGTTGTCCGAGGAGGTCCGAGAGCTTTTGTCCGACGACTCGGGCCGCGATGTCCGGCGCGCCTCCGGCCGGGATGGGAACGATGATCCGGATCGGGCGCGACGGGTACTGAGCCCACGCGGCGGCGGCGGCGGCGAGCAGGCCCGCTGCAACGAGGCGCCGCAGACTCACGATGGCAGGCACACGAGACCCCTCTCCCTCTGGGAGAGGGGAAGGGGTGAGGGCTTACCCATCACGCGCGTCGAGTCCTCGGTCTTCGTCTCGCCCGCATTTTTTCGCATATCATGGCGCACCGCAACGTTCGCTCTTCGGGAGACTCAAGGTGATTCCTGCCACTCCGGACGCCGGACTCGTCGAGAAGCTCGCCGTCGCCAATCGGATCCTTTACCGCCAGGGCGTGGTCGACAGCTTCGGGCACGTCAGCGTCCGTCACAACAAGTCCGCAGACCACTTCCTGCTCGCGCGCAACATGGCGCCGGCGCTGGTCACGCGCGGGGACATCCTGACTTTCGACCTCAACGGCGCGGCACTCGATGCCGGGAACCGTCGCGTCTACCTGGAGCGGTTCATCCACGGCGAGATCTATCGCGCGCGTCCCGACGTCCAGGCGGTGGTTCACAGCCATTCGCCGAGCGTGATCCCATTCGGCGCGACACGACAGCCGCTGCGGCCGATCTTCCACATGTGCGGCTTCTTGGGCGAGGGCAGCGGCCTGTTCGAGATTCGCGACGTCGCCGGCGACACGGACATGCTGGTGAGCAGCAATCCGCTCGGTGTCGCGTTGGCAGCGGCGTTGGGATCGCGCTCGGCCGTGCTGATGCGCGGCCACGGCTCGACCGTGGTCGGCGCTTCGCTCGAGCAGGCCGTGTACCGAGCCGTCTATACGGAGATCAACGCCAAGCTGCAGATGTCGGCCATGACGCTGGGTGACGTGACCTACCTCAACGCGGCTGAGGCGGCGAAGGCGGCGGCGACCAACGAAACCCAGGAGCCACGTGCGTGGGAGCTGTGGCAGCGGGAGGTCGGGCCGGTAGACTAAGAACGGGTTCCAGGCCGCAAAGCGAGGCTTGATCTAGGAGCTGTCGATTGGCGCGACGTCGCGAGCGGCCTCGGCGCACTCCTAGTACCGTTTCGTCAGCGTCATGATCTGTCCCTCGCGCCGGATGTTCACGCGATCGAGAAAGCTCATGCCGAGCAAAGCGACGTTCAGGCTGTTGGCCTCGGTGACGACTGCGTCGACGTTGTGCATGACGACGTCGCCGACGCGTACGGTGTCGAGCTTGACGCGATAGGTGAGCACGTCCCCGCTTGCGGTCTCCATCAGGGATTTCTGGCCGTTGCGGTAGTCGAGCCCAAGGCGGCCCGCCTCACGCGCGGAAAGCGTGATGAACGTTGCGCCGGTATCCACAACGAATCGGATCGGCACGCCGTTCACTTGACCGTCGGCGACGAAATGGCCCGATGCGTCTGCATTGACCATCACCGAGTAGGCTGCGTTGGCGCTTGTCTGCGTTCGCGCCTGACCCAGTGCGAGCGCCACGCGCCGGCCCTGGATCTCGAACGTCGCACCATCGCGCTCCACCGACACCAGGATGATGTTATCGCGAGTCTTCTGTCCCACGGAGAGGGTCTGCAGGGCGCCGCCGTCGATCTGCACGAGCGCCTTGTTTGGAAACAGCCCGACGACGTTGACGTCGAGCGCCAGCACGCCAGTGGAGACAAGCAAGCCGCACGCGAGCAAAGCGCAGATCTTGAACATGCGGGCCTGTTACGCACATTGCGTGCCAGCGAAAAATTTCCTCTCGAAACAGGCCCAACGAGTGATCGGGATTCCGATCTAGCGCTTGCGGCAGTGCGCTCAGCGTCACTCTCGTTGCAACGTGCGGCAGCGGGGCACGTCTCCGCCATTGCGCCGGGACAATCATTGGCCGCGGACAACAGTCCGGCGTGCGGCCAATTGCGATTCTGGCGGTCCATGAAAGGAAGGCCCGCTGTGATCGAACTATTGAAGACAACAATAGGTGCGCGACGATTGCGGAGACTCGCCGACACTCGACGCTCGCAAGCGGAGGTTCTTTTCGCTGCTCGCGTCGCGGCCTCCCCCTCTCGCTGCTCGCCGCGCGGCCTCCTACGCACGAAGGCGTGAGACGCGCCGTCGCGCGTCGGCCGCAAGCGCCGTTGACCTCCTTGTGCGGTCGTCAATATGCCGCACGAGCAGCGTCGGTCTCCCTGCCCCGACTCGCCACGCGCGATCCCGCGCTTCGCGCGGGTCCCTCGCTGCGGGCTCGCGGGGCTACGTCGCGGGCGCTCGACCCCACTCGCTCCGCTCGCGGGGACCCCTCTCGCTGCTCGCGTCGCTACTTCGCCGGCCGCGCGTAGTACTTGAAGAGCTCGTCAAGCTGCGCCTTGGTCAGCGGCGCGGGAAGGAATTTGAGGCTCACCGCGTCGGCCATCGCTTCGTCGAGTCCCGAAAGACGGTCGAGCCGCAGGTTCTCCTTCGGGTAGAACTGGTCGCGCACGTCCTTCGCCAGGCTCTCCGAAATGTTCACCCATTCCGCATAGGCCTTGAGCGCTGCGGGATCCGAGTACATCCAGTCGAGCGTGTCGCGGTACGCCCGGAGAAAGCGCTCGATCGCTTCGCGCCGTTTCTCCGCCGTGGCCGTGTTGGCAATCATCAGCCTCACCGTTTGATTGCGAAACGAGGGCACGTCGCTTTCACGCACCACAAGGCGAATGCGCCCCTGTTGCAAAGCCTCGACGCCGAAAGGAGGAGAGGACCAGCCGATGTCGATCTGACCGGACATGGTTTGGGTGAAGGTCGAGGCGGGGCTCCCGGTCGCGACCGGCTTCATGTCCACGCCGAACTGCCTGATGAAGGCGAGCACCGCGAGGTTGGTCGACGATCCCGCAGTGGAATAGGCGATGGTCCTCCCCGCGGCGTCCTTTATGCTCTTGATGGGCGAGGCCGCGGGAACGTACCAGTACAGGTCGTCGGCCCCGGTGGTCGAGTTGGCGATGGCGCGCACCGGCGCTCCCTTGGCGAACGCCGCCATGACTCCGGTGGTCCCAACTCCCAGCCCAAGGTCTACGCTCCCGGGTATCACCGCCTGCAGGGTCTCGCCGGCACCCTGGGTGTAGAGGATCTCCAGCACCAGGCCCTGCTTCCGAAAGAACCCCGCCTTTTGGCCCAACTCGGGCGCCGCGTTTTCCCAGTTGCCGCGCTGGCCGATGGCGAGCTTGAGCGTTTCGTCGGCGAGGGCGTTGGTCGCGGTCATCGCCGCGAGGGCCAACCAGGCGATTACCAATGCTTGCCTCATAGGATCCTCGGTCGGAGCGTTCGTCAAAACGTTATCAGCTTATTACTGAACTCCAGGGCCGGAAAGGCGATATACTTTACGTCCCCAGTGCTCGAGCCGGGGGCTCGAGCGCAGACTCCGGCAACTCCCGCACGAGGTACAGGCCCGGATCGCCGGACCAATCAATGCATCGGAGGTTTGAATATGCCAGTACGCATAGGTGACGAGGCGCCGAATTTCACGGCGGAAACTACCGAAGGAAGGATAACTTTTCACGACTGGATCGGCGACAAGTGGGCGATCCTGTTCTCGCATCCAAAGGATTTCACGCCGGTGTGCACCACCGAGCTGGGCTACATGGCGAAGCTCAAGCCCGAGTTCGACAAGCGTAACACCAAGGTCATCGGCTTGAGCGTGGATCCGGTCAGCGACCATAACAAATGGGTCAAGGACATCGAGGAGACCCAAGGGGCCAAGGTCAACTACCCGATGATCGGCGACGCCGATCTGAAGGTCGCCAAGGCCTACGACATGATCCATCCCAACGCAAGCCCCGGCCCGCGCACGGCGGTGGACAACGCGACCGTGCGCACGGTGTTCGTGATCGGCCCCGACAAGAAGGTCAAGGCCACGATCGCTTACCCGATGAGCGCGGGCCGCAACTTCGACGAGGTGCTGCGCCTGCTCGATGCGGTGCAGCTCAACGCCAAGTTCACCGTCGCGACTCCCGTCAACTGGAGACCGGGCCAGGACGTGATCATCCCAACGTCGGTTTCCGACGAGGACGCGAAGAAGAAGTATCCGCAGGGTTACAAGACGCACAAGCCGTATCTGCGGACAGTGGCTCAACCCAAGTAACGAGCTTCGCTCGGCGCAACCGGGGCGCCACGCGGCGCCCCTTTTGTTGCCGAGAAGCCAGCAACTCGGAATTCGCCATGCGAGTTTTCAATTTCAGCGCCGGTCCTGCGGTTCTCCCGGAGCCGGTGCTGCGGAAGGCGGCCGCCGAGATGCTCGACTGGCACGGCAGCGGCATGTCGGTCATGGAGATGAGCCATCGCGGCAAGGAGTTCATCTCCATCGCGGAGAAGGCCGAAGCCGATCTGCGCGCGCTGCTGGCCATTCCTCCCAACTACAAGGTGCTCTTCCTGGCGGGCGGGGCCATTGCCGAGAACGCCGTCGTGCCGATGAACCTCTTGCGCGGCCGATCGGTGGCCGACTATGTCAACACCGGCGAATGGTCGAGGAAGTCGATCAAGGAAGCAGGCAAGTACTGTACCGTCCACATCGCCGCCTCGTCGGAAGACAAGAAATTCACCTACATCCCGAAGCAGGAGACGTGGAAACTCTCCAAGGACGCAGCCTACGTCCACGTCTGCACCAACGAGACCATCGGCGGGCTGGAGTACCAATGGACGCCCGACACCGGCGACGTGCCGCTGGTGGCCGACATGTCCTCGCACATCCTGTCGCGGGTGATCGACGTGTCGAAGTACGGCGTGATCTACGCAGGCGCCCAGAAGAACGCGGGCTCTGCGGGGTTGACTCTGGTGATCGTGCGCGACGATCTGCTCGACCGGGCGCTGCCGATCACGCCTTCGGTGTTCCACTGGAAGGAGCAGGCCGCGGCCGAGTCGATGCTGAACACGCCGGCGACCTACGCGATCTACATCGCGGGACTCGTGTTCGAGTGGCTGCAGTCAGAGGGAGGCGTTGCTGCCGTCGAGCGCAGGAATATCGCCAAGGCGCAACTGCTCTACGATTACCTCGACGGGACTCGGTTCTACACCAACGCGGTGCGCAAGGAAGACCGCTCGCGCATGAACGTCGTGTTCAGGCTCAAGGACGAGGCGCTCGACGAGGCATTCCTCAAAGGGGCGAAGGAGCGGGGGATGGTGCAGCTCAAGGGCCACCGTGCAGTCGGCGGCATTCGGGCGTCGATCTACAACGCCATGCCGGTCGAGGGAGTGCGCGCGCTGGTCGAGTACATGGGGGACTTCGAGAAAAAGCATGGTTAAGCCGGACGTCGTGCGCAAGTACCAAATCCTCACCCTGAACCAGATATCCGCCCAGGGACTGCATCGGTTTCCGAGCGAGCGCTACACGGTGGGCAAGGCCGTGGATCACCCGGACGCGATCCTGGTGCGCTCGCACAACATGCTCGAGATGGAGATTCCTGCGTGCGTCAAGGCGATCGGGCGCGCCGGCGCGGGGACCAACAACATACCCGTGGCGCAGTTGTCCAAGCGCGGTGTCCCTGTCTTCAACGCGCCCGGCGCAAACGCGAACGCGGTCAAGGAGCTCGTTCTGGCCGCGCTGTTGCTCGCCGCGCGCAACGTGCTCCCGGCGCTCGGGTACGTGGAGGGCATGAAAAGCGAAGGAGCCGACCTCGAGCGCCGCGTCGAGGATGGGAAGAAGCAGTTCGCCGGTGTCGAGTTGCCCGGCCGAACGCTGGGAATCATCGGCCTGGGCGCGGTCGGCGGGCTCGTCGCCGACATCGCGATCAAGCTGGGCATGAAAGTGACCGGCTTCGATCCCGAGATCACGGTGGAGGGCGCGTGGCGTCTGCCGTCGAGCGTGCGCAAGGCCCATACCGTGGAGGAGTTGCTCAAGCACGCCGACTTCGTCACCCTGCACGTCCCGCTGGTCCCGGAGACCCGCCATTTGATCGATCACAAGCGGCTCTCCGCGATGAAGCACGGCGCGGTGCTGCTCAACTTCGCACGCGACGCGATCGTCAATGAGGACGCTGTCGTCGCCGCGCTGCGTGCGCAGCGCCTGAAATACTACCTTTGCGATTTTCCGAGCGCGAAGCTGATCGGCGAGCCGGGTGTAGCCGCGCTGCCGCACCTGGGTGCGTCGACCGAGGAGGCCGAGCAGAACTGCGCGGTGATGGTCGTCGACCAGGTGCGCGAGTTCCTCGAACACGGCACGATCGTCAACGCGGTCAACTTTCCCGACGTCGAGATGCCCCGCGAGTCGCCGTACCGGGTGGCCATCGCCAACGCCAATGTGCCGAACATGCTGGGTCAGATCTCGACTACGATGGCGCGAGCGGCGCTCAACATCCACAACATGGTGAACAAGTCGCGCGGCGAAGTGGCGTACACGCTGGTCGATGTCGACAGCCCCATCGATGCGGGCGTGATCGGTTCCATCGGGGCGATCGAAGGTGTGCTGTCGGTGCGCCCCGTCCCGGCGGAACGATAAGGTCGACTCGGTTTCCCTCACCCGCCGCGCTCTTATTTCCCATATGAGGCGGCGGCCTCTCCCAGAGGGAGAGGCGACAGGAATGAACCCCTCTCCCCGCGGGAGAGGGGAGGGGGTGAGGGGATGACCACGCGCCACGCTGTTGCGATACGCACGTGCTGGCAGCATACTTGGGACAAGCGCTCTAAGAGCATCGGAGGAGACAAATGAAGGCGTCGGGTAACGGAACATCTCGCCGCAGCGGTGTGACCGCGATCCACTCGCTGGATCGTTTCGTGTTCACGGTACCGAAGCTCGACGACGCGCAGCGCTTCTACGCGGAGTTCGGACTCCACGTACGGCCAAGCGGTCGGCGCATCGACTTGTACACCTTCGGCAATCCTCACTGCTGGGGGTCGGTGATAGAGGCGCCTGGCCGGAAGAAGCTGCAATACCTGAGCTTCGGTGCCTACGAGCAGGACTACGATGAGCTGCTGCGCAAGCTCGATCAACTGCGCATCGGGCGCATCGCAGCGCATCCGCTTTCCGACGGCGGCGGCGCGTGGGTGCGCGATCCCGACGGCAACCAGGTGCAGATCGTTATCGCGCCCAAGGTTTCGCCCGATGGACCGCCGTCGCGGACTCCGTTGCCGTCGCACCCCGAGGGGCGCGGAGCGGCGCCGGCGCGCTCGGCCGCGAGCAGGGTGCACCCGCGACGGCTCTCGCACGTGCTCCTGTTCTGCTCCAACGTGCCGCGGTCCGTGAAGTTCTATTCCGAGGTATTGGGTTTGCGCCTGTCGGACCATTCCGGCGAGATGATCGCGTTCATGCACGGGGCGCACGCCAGCGACCATCACATGCTGGCCTTCGCCAAGTCCGAGGGCCCCGGATACCATCATTCGAGCTGGGACGTCGCGAGCGTCGACGAGGTCGGCATCGGCATGGACCACATGATTAGCTGCGGCTACGTCCGTGGCTGGGGAGTGGGCCGCCACGTGATCGGCTCGAACTATTTCGCCTACGTGCAGGACCCCTGGGGCAGCTTTGCCGAGTATTCCTACGACATCGACTTCATTCCGGCCACCGTCGACTGGAAGCCCGGTGACCATCCGCCCGAGGACTCGTTCTACGTCTGGGGGCCGCCGCCGCCGGACTACTTCATCGTGAATCAGGAAATCGCGGCGTAGCGCCGCGCGCGCCGGCTCAACCTCACCAGCCTGTCAGCCGCACCGGCCCTGAGCGCGCGGCGTTATTGCTCATTCGACCAGCACGTACGTCCCCGGAGCGTCGCACACCGGAGCGTAGCCCTTGGCGGGCGCGCCCATTGGAGGCGATGCCTCCGGCGCTCCCGAGGCGCGATCGAGCCACGACACCCACTCCGGCCACCACGAGCCGTCTTTGGCGGGAACTTCCGAAGCCCACACCTCGGGATCGATGTAGTGCTCGCCGGCACGTCGCGTCGCAACGCGATAGTGACGACCCGCACCCCCGGGCTCGGACACGATACCGACATTGTGTCCGCCGCTGGCGAGCAGGAACGTTGTGTCGGTGTCGGTCAGCAGGTGGAACTTGTAGACCGATTGCCACGGCGCCACGTGATCGCGTTCGGTGCCGACGACGAACATAGGGGCGCGGATGTCGGATAGCGCCACTGGCCGACCGCCGGCGTGCCAGCGGCCCTCTGCCAGGTCGTTTTCGAGGAACAGGTGCCGCAGGTATTCGGTGTGCATGCGATAAGGCATGCGCGTGGCGTCGGCGTTCCAGGCCATCAGGTCGGTCATCGGCGCGCGCTCGCCCATCAGGTAGTCGCGCACCATGCGCGACCAGATGAGGTCGTTCGAGCGCAGGAGCTGGAAGGCGCCGGCCATCTGCCGCGTATCGAGGAAGCCTTGCTCCCACATGGTGTCCTCGAGGAAGGCGATCTGGCCCTCGTTGATGAACAGCATCAGCTCGCCGGCCTCGGTGAAGTCGGTCTGGGCCGCGAAGAAGCTCAGCGTCTTGAACCTCTCGTCGCCGTCGCGCGCCATCGCCGCCGCGGCGATCGCCAGCAGCGTGCCGCCGATGCAGTACCCGACGCCGTGGACCCGCCGCTCGGGAACGATGGCGGCGATCGCATCGAGCGCAGCCATGACGCCCAGCGTTCGATAGTCATCGAGCGAAAGGTCGCGGTCCTCCGGCCCCGGGTTCTTCCAGGAGATCATGAACACGGTATGGCCACGCTCGACCAGATAGCGCACCAGCGAATTTCCGGGGCTCAAGTCGAGGATGTAGTACTTCATGATCCATGCCGGGATGATGAGGACGGGCTCGGCGCGCACTTCGCGCGTTGTCGGCGCGTACTGGATCAGCTCGATCAGCCTGTTGCGGAACACGACCTTTCCCGGCGTCACGGCCACGTCGCGGCCGATCTGGAAGCGCTCGGCGCCGGGGGGCTTGCGTACAGCGACGACTCGCTCCCAGTCCTCGATGAAATGCAGGGCGCCGCGAAGCAGGTTCATGCCGGCCTCTTTCTGCGTTCGGGCCTGCACCTCCGGGTTGGTCAGCAGCGAATTCGAAGGCGAAAAAGTGTCGAGAAACTGCCGAGTGGCGAACGCGAGGACGTTCTCGTGCTGGCGCGTGACGCCGCGCACGCCGGTCACCGCAATGTGCCACCACTGCTGCTGCAGCAGGAACGACTGATACACGAGATCCCACGGCCAGCGCTGCCAGGCTCCGTCGGCGAAGCGCCTGTCCTGCGGCAGCGGCTCGATGCAGGCTGGGCAGGCGTCCTGGCTGGTGAGCCGCCTCGCGGCGTAGCCGGCAAGGCGCAGCGACTTCCGCGCGGCCTTTTCGACGAGCTGGAAACGCTTGCCGGGAGAAAAGGCAAGATGCGATGCCCAGTCGAGATAGGCCTCCGTCAATGCGATGGGGGACAGGCCCGCGGTAAAGCGCGCGATGGTGGCGTGGGTCGCGCGATCGACGATTTCCGCCATCGCTGTCGATGCGTAGGAGTCGCGCGTCAGCGGCGATTCCGGCGCTGACGCGGCCGAGGGCACAGGTCGAGCCGTTTGCGCTCGACGCTTGCGCGCTGGAGGTTGTCGTCGAACGGACGGAGCGCGTCCAACAGTCGGCAGAGCGGCGGTCTGTTCGTCGTCAGGCTTTTTTCGCATGTCCATGGCAGCTCTCGCGAATGGCTGGTTGTGCCAGGTTGCGCGATTCACCTGCGCAGCGGCATCATTGAGCATTCTCCGCCTGACCCGCCGACGATCGGTTGACGCAGGTCAAGCGCCACGCCGATGTTGGTAGCGACCCGATGCACAGGAACTCGACAGGACCGGAAGATCCCAAGATAGGACAGCGCGGCGCGGGCGCTCGTTCATGGACGGCGATGGAATCGTCGGCCGCGTTCTGGAACCTGGTGACGCGCGCCTCGGAAGTATACTGGACGAGGCGTGCCGGGATCGCCGCGGTGAACGCCGCGCGGCGCCGGCGGTTCGACGCACTGGTGGCCCATGCCCGGGCGCATTCGCCGCTCTACCGCGCGACCTATCGCAGCCTGCCAGCGACCGGGCTCTCGCCGGCGGATCTCCCGATTGTCACCAAGGCCACGCTGATGGCCAATTTCGATGCGTGGGTGACGGATCCGAAGGTGAGACTGAACGACGTGGTGCGCTTCCTCGGCGATCACGATCACGTGGGTGAGCTCTACCTCGATCGTTACCTGGTGTGGAAGAGCTCGGGCAGCACCGGCACGCCTGGCATCTACGTGCAGGACGCCGACGCGATCGCGACCTACGACGCGCTGGTGACCGCGCAGGTGGACAACAGAGGCTGGGACGCGCAGGCAGTCTGGCGCATGGTCTCCGAGGGAGGGCGCGCTGCGCTCATCGCCGCGACCGGAGATCACTTCGCCAGCATCGCTTCATGGCGTCGCGTTTGCCGGGCACATCCATGGCGGTCGGCGCGCAGCTTCTCGGTGCTCGAGCCACTGCCCCGTCTCGTCGCGGAGCTGAACACGTATCAGCCCGCCTTCGTCGCAAGCTATCCCACGCTGCTCTACCTTCTCGCCGAAGAGCAGGACGCCAAGCGCCTGCGCATCAAGCCGGTGGCGCTGTGGAGCGGCGGCGAACGGCTCCCGGCGGCCATGCGCGCGAGCATCGAAAGCGCGTTCGGCTGCCCTGTGGCCAACGAATACGGTGCCTCCGAATGCCTGAGCATCGCCTACGGCTGCCGCGAAGGCTGGCTGCACGTCAACGCCGACTGGGTGCTGCTCGAAGCCGTGGATCGCGACTACGCACCGGTGCCCGCAGGCGAAGCCTCGCACACCGTGCTGCTCACCAATCTCGCCAACCGGGTGCAGCCGCTGATTCGCTATGATCTGGGCGACAGCATCGTCGTCAAGCCGCGGCCTTGCGAGTGCGGCAATCCACTGCCGGCAATCCAGGTCGAAGGACGCTGCGACGACGTCATCTCCTTGCGTGCGTCGGACGGAAGGCTTGCGCGCCTGCCGCCGATGGCGCTGACCACGATCGTCGAGGAATCGGCGAAGGTTCACCGTTTCCAGATCGTCCAGGACGCTCCCGACCGCCTGCAGCTCCGGCTCGAACACGGGCACGAGAGAACTGCAGCGTGGGCGGCAGCGTCGGCGGCGCTGCGCACCTATCTCGCGGAGGCAATGCTGCCGAACGTCGAGGTGATGCTGTCGCCCGACGCGCCCATCCCCGACCCTCGCACCGGCAAGCTGCGCGAGGTGATCGTCTTGCTGCAGGACGGGCCGGGCCACCCGCGCCCGCACGGCTAAAGGCGCGCGCCTTGGACGACGCCTCGCCAGCATCGCGATCGGGGCTGCCGTCGGAGGCGTGGTGGCAGGTCTCACTGACGCAGCTCAAGGCCTCGCTCGCAAGCGACGCAAGCGGCCTCACCGGCGACGAAGCACGGGGGCGCTTTTCCCGATACGGGCCCAACCGGTTCCGGGATCGCCCGCAGCGGCCGGCATGGCTCGAGCTGATGCTCAAGTTCAGGAATCCGCTGGTGCTGATCCTGATCGGGGCAAGCCTGGTCTCGGCGCTCTCCGGCGAAGTGGCGGGCTTCGTCATCATCGTGTTTCTCGTGCTGTTCAGCGTGATCCTGGATTTCGCGCAGGAGTTTCGCGCCAATCGCGCTGCCGACGCGCTCCGCGAGTCGGTCGAGATCAAGGCCACCGTCCTGCGCGACGGCACGGCGCAGGAGCTCCGCGTTAGCGAGATCGTGCCCGGCGACGTGGTCACGCTGCGTGCGGGGGCGCTCGTGCCGGCCGACGGCCGAGTACTCGAGGCGAAGGACCTCTTCGTCAATCAGGCGCTGCTGACCGGCGAGCCGTTCCCCGTGGAAAAACACGCCGCTGACGCCGTCGCCTCGGCCGAGGTCCAGGAAGCGACCAACGCGCTGTTCATGGGCACCTCGGTGATCAGCGGCACCGCGACATTGCTCGTCTGCCGCACCGGCGCCGCGACCGAGATCGGCACGATCGCGCAGGAGCTGAGCGCTGCGCCACCTGCAACGGATTTCGAGACCGGCACCCGCGCCTTCGGCCTGTTGATCATGCGCTTGACCGCCTTTCTGGTCCTGTTCGTGGTCCTGGTCAACATCGCGCTCCACCGTCCGCTGCTCGAATCGCTGCTCTTCGCGCTGGCGCTCGCCGTCGGGCTTACACCGGAGCTGCTGCCGATGATCGTCACGGTGACGCTCTCCCGAGGTGCGCTGCGCATGGCGGCCAAGCAAGTCATCGTCAAGCGGCTTTCGTCGATCCAGAACCTGGGGTCGATGGACGTGCTGTGCACCGACAAGACCGGCACGCTGACCGAGGCTGCGATCCGCCTCGAGCGTCACGTCGACTTGACCGGCACGGAGAGCGAGCGCGTCATCGAGCTCGCCTGGCTCAACAGCCATTACGAGACCGGAATCCGCAGCCCGCTCGACGACGCGATTCTCTCCCGTGCCCATCTCGACGCGGGGCCGTGGAAGAAGGTCGACGAGGTGCCGTTCGATTTCGAGCGCCGTCGGGTGTCGGTCCTCGTCGACGACGGAACTGCTCGCATGCTCGTCGTCAAGGGCGCGCCCGAAGACCTGCTCGCGCTGTCCAAGCAGTTTGAATCGCCCGGCGAGGCCGCGCCGAGAACGATCGAGCATGACGTGCGCGCACAGGCTCAGAGCCAACTCGAAGCGCTCGGCCGCGAAGGCTTTCGCGTGCTCGGTGTGGCGTACCGCAAGTTCGGCCGGGACCGTGATCACGCGGCGATCGGCGACGAAATCGAGCTCACGTTCGTCGGCTTCGCCGCCTTCCTCGACCCGCCCAAGGCGAGCGCTGCCGAGGCGCTGGTCGCGCTCGCGCGCAGCCACGTAGCGGTGAAGATCCTCACCGGCGACAGCGAGCTGGTGACGCAGCACGTGTGCGCTACACTAGGCCTGAGAGTGACCGGCGTTCTCACGGGGGCAGAGATCGCGCGACTGGACGAGCCCGCGCTGCGCGCGCGCGTCGGCCGCGTCACGCTTTTCTGCCGCGTGAGCCCCGCGCAGAAGAACCGCATCATCCTCGCGCTGAAAGGCCGAGGCCATGTGGTGGGCTATCTCGGCGATGGCATCAACGACGCGCCGGCGCTGCATTCGGCCGACGCGAGCATTTCGGTCGATACCGCGGTCGACGTCGCCAAGGCGGCGGCGGACCTGATCCTGCTGCGACAGGACCTGCACGTGCTCAGCGACGGCGTGCTGGAGGGGCGGCGCACTTTCGCCAACATTCGCAAGTACATCCTGATGGGAACGAGCTCGAACTTCGGCAACATGTTCAGCATGGCCGGCGCTGCGCTCATCCTGCCCTTCCTGCCCATGCTGCCGACGCAGATCCTGCTCAACAACGTGCTCTACGACCTCTCCGAGACGGCGATTCCGCTGGACCACGTCGACAGCGAAGAGGTCCGCCGGCCGCAGCACTGGGACATGAAGCTCATCCGCAACTTCATGTGGACGATCGGGCCGATCAGCTCGCTGTTCGACTTCCTGACCTTCTTCGTGCTGCTGGCGGTGCTGCACGCCAGCGAAGCGCTGTTCCAGACCGGCTGGTTCGTCGAGTCGCTGGCCACGCAGGTGCTGGTGATCTTCGTCATCCGCACCCGGCGCAACCCGTTCTCGAGCCGTCCGAACGCGGCTCTGCTCGCGACTTCGTTGGCGGCAGTCGTCGTGGCGCTGGTGCTGCCTTTCACGGCGCTGGGACACCGCTTCGGATTCCAGCCCCCGCCGCTGATCTTCTACGCCGTGCTGGCCGCGCTGGTGGTCGGCTATCTGATCATCGTCGAACTGGTCAAGCGCTGGTTCTACGCTCGCGTGGCGCGCAGGCGCTGAGGCCTGGGCCCGTCCTCCATTCGGGCTGTTCGACTCCACCCGATTTGCGGTCGGCTCGGAACGTCCGGCGACCAACCCGCCCTGGCACCCGTGCACATAGGGACTTGCAACCGTTCCCCGGCGGGAGCAGCATGTACCGCCAGCGCCCACGAATTCAGCGAAGCCCGCGGTGCCGGTCTCAAGGAGGCCGCAGCTCAACCGGAATGGACTCTCGAAAGGAGCTGCACGATGTCGAAGTTCAGCCAAGAACGTAGGGACGCCCTGAAGTCCACTTGCAGGCTCGTAACGATGGCGGCACTTGCGTCGGGCCCCGGTGTGAAGGCGTTCGCGGCCGGTGGTGCTATGCCGCTTCCGCAGTCCAAGGGTGTACCGCAGGTCGGCGACACCTTCGTCTTCTCCGATGGCCCGAACAAAGGCAAGGAGGTCATGGTCGCCGACGTGGCTCTCGATGCGCAGCCGTTGATGGCGGTGGCGAAAGATCCGAGCACGGGCAAGCTGGAAGAAGACGCCGGAGACAACGATCACGCTACCGTTCTTCTCTACAAGGCGGCGCCGGATCGCTATCCGGTCGACATGAAGGGCGACACGGTGGAGGGCATCTCGTGCTACTCGGCCGTATGCACCCATCTAGGCTGTCTGCTGTCCGCCTGGGACGCGTCGGGGAAACTGTTCAAGTGCCCCTGCCACGATGCGACTTTCGATCCACTGAAACAGGGACAAAACATAAGCGGGCCGCACCTGCGCGAACTTCCGTACATCCCCATCAAGGCAGTGGATGGAAAGCTCGTGGTGGCGGCCAAGCCCACGGGCTACGTCGGCGTTAAGAGAGGTTGAAGGCTTGAAGCGGCGCAGTATCCAGGGACCCTTTAGCTAAGGGAGGCGAAATGAGCACGACAAAGAGAGCTTTGGGCGTTGTCGCATCGGCTCTGCTCCTGCTGACGATTGCATCGGCACCTGCGTTTGGCCAAGCGGACGCTTCCGACCGGCCCTTCCGTCCGGTCACGGCGGAGATGTTGAGCCGTCCGCCTGCTTCGGACTGGCTTCAGTACCGTCGCACTTACGACGGGCAGGGGTTCAGCCCGCTGGCAAAGGTCACGAAGGCGAATGTCGGCAATCTGGCGCCGATCTGGGAGTTTGCGACCGGATTGACCAAGGGCCACGAAGTCGTTCCGATCGTGCACGATGGAGTGCTCGTGATCTCCGCGTCGTACAACGTTTTCTTCGGACTCGATGCGCGCAGCGGCAAATTCCTCTGGAAGTACGAGCGTGAGCTTCCGGACAAGGCATTGGCCGTCGTTTGCTGCGACGTGGTCAACAGGGGTGGCGTCTTCTACGGAGACAACGTCTACTTCGGCACCATCGACGCGCACGTCGTCGCGCTGAATGCCAAAACCGGCAAAATCGTCTGGGATACGAAGGTTGCCGATTACTCCGATGGCATCGGGATCACCGGCGCTCCGCTGGTCGTGAAGGGCAACATCATCACCGGGATGACAGGCGGCGAATTCGGCGCCCGCGGACGGTTGATCGCCCTGAACGCCGAGAGCGGAAAGATCGTCTGGACCACCTATACGATCCCCGGCCCCGGCGAGCCCGGCAACGACACCTGGGGCGGAGATGAAACCTGGAAGCGCGGCGGAGGCACGACGTGGACTACCGGCGTCTACGACGAGAAGCAGAACCTGATCTTCTGGCCCACCGGCAACCCCGGGCCGTGGAACGGGTCGGTGCGCCCGGGCAAGAACATCGGCACGTCGTCGATCATCGCCTTCGACGGCGACACCGGCGCGATCAAGGCCCAGTTCCAGTTCGTGCCCCACGACCTGTGGGACTACGACAACATCGCGCAGCCGATGCTCATCGACATCACGAAGGGCGGCAAGAAGCTCGAAGGTCTGTTCGAGACGCACAAGGACGGCTACTCCTATATGGTCGAACGAACCAACTTCGGTAGCGGCACCGTCGACAACATGAATTTCATTTACGGTGAGCCGTTCATGCCGGTCACGGTGTGGAAAGGCCTGGATGCAACGGGTCACCCGATCTACGACGCGGCGAAGGACCCGACGAAAGGCGAGTTGGTCGACGTGTGCCCGTCGTTCCTGGGCGGCTCGAACTACATGGTCCCATCCTACGACGCCAGCCGGAAGACGGCGTTCATTACCGCCAACCTGTGGTGCGAGACGATTAAGGCCCTTCCGCCGGAGCCTTGGAAGCCGTATGCCGCGTATGTGCAGGCCGAGTTCCACATGCACGTCATGCCGGGTGTCGAAGGTGCCGGGGGCGTCGTCAAGGCCATCGACGTGAACACCGGCAAGACCAGGTGGACGCACTCGATGCCCGATGCGAACTGGGGCGGCCTGCTGTCAACCGCCGGCGGGCTCGTCTTCGGTGGCGGTACCGACACCCGCGAACTGTTTGCTCTGGACGCGGATACAGGCAGGGTGCTCTGGAAATACCGCGCGAGCTCGGGCCTGGCTGCGGCACCGATCACCTATGAGATAGACGGTCAACAGTATGTTTGCTACGTCGTTGGCTTCGGCGGCGCGATTCCGATCTGGTCCGGCGAGATCAAGGACAAGTACTACCAGAACACACCGCAGGGCGGTGCGGCCATAGTGTTCGCGCTGAAGAAGTAGTCTGCTCGGATTCGTGCCGGTTGGCCGACGCCGCGGCGACGCCGCCCGTTCACGCCGGTGCCGTGCCCGCCGGCGCGAGTCCTAGTCGCCGGCACAGCGGAAGCCCGAGAACGTGCGCCCCCTGTCAGCGGCATCGAAGCCGCGAATCGAGACGCGCATGCTCTTGGCCGAGGTGAACCAGGAGCCACCGCGCATTGCCACGAAGATCGGCTCCTCAGGCTTGTACGCATCGCTGGTGAACTGCCAGACGTTGCCGAGCATGTCGTAGAGGTGAAATCCGTTGGGCAACTTCGTGGCCACCTCGTGCGTTCGGCCACCGCTGTTGTCCCGGTACCATGCGATCGCATCGAGGTTGCCGTAACGCGCCGCCGGGTTACCGCCACGGGCAGCGTACTCGTACTCGCGCTCGGTGGGGATTCGCATTCCGATGTCGGTGCAGTATCTCAGCGCGTCGCCCCATTTTACGCGCTCGACCGGGAACTGTTCATTGCCCTGGTGGAAGCTTGGATTCTCACCCGTGACGCGGCGGTAGGCGGCCTGCGTGACGAGAGTCTGGCCGATCCAGAAGCCCTTCGCGATCGTCACCTCGCGCTGCGGAACCTCGTCGCTGTCGCAAAGGGTGTCGCCCGGCGAGCAGCCCATCATGAATTTGCCCGGAGGAAGCCAGACGTAGGTGAGTCTGTCCTTGGAATTGACCATGGTGGTCAACGCCGGCGTATTGGGATCGGTTGCAGCGGTCGATTGCGCCGGCGCGTCGTCCACTTGCAAAGCATGGCGACCCTTATCGGGTTGTTCCTGCGCAGGGAGCGCCGGGATGAGCAGAAGTGCCGATGCGGCAGCGGCTGCAGCTGATCGAAAAGACACCCGTTTCATTGGGCTTGTTACTCTACCTTGCAAGACATCGCGACACGAGGGCGGGCGGGCAATGTGCCGATCGTTGTTGCACGAACCGTTGGCAAGTTCCTCAGCGCCACGCCGACTTTCGATGCACTTAGAGGTCGGTGTTCGTGGACTCTAGGCTCAGTCGCTGATAACGAGCCCGCGCACCGACTGCGAAGCAACGATTTCGCCCCGAATGAACTTCTCGTGGTTATCCTCGATCGCCCTGGGCTCGTATAGATAGTTGACCATCAGCCCGAGTGCAGCCGTTGCTTGAAGGCTCAGACCGCGGCCTCCTTCATCGGTTTCCGCCCTGCTCGCGCCGCGGCCTCCTTGATCGGTTTTAGCTGTGTGCTTGGTTGCGCGTCGGCCGCCGCGGCCATTCGCGGTCGCTCGCCGGCTCGGCTCCGCGAGCGCTGGCTGCACGAATGGCGTATCGCCGGCTTCTCCGCCTCCGGGGTCGCATCCCCGCGCTGCAGCGCGGGGGCCCATGCTCCGCCCTCCGGCGTCCTACCCCACTCGCTTCGCGAGCGGGACCTGGCTCGCTGCTCAGGCCGCTGCCTCCTTGATCGGTTTTCACTCTGTACTTGGTTGCGCGTCGGCCGCCGCGGCCATTCGCGGTCGCTCGCATCCCCACGCTTCGCGTGGGGCCCCTACTTCGCTGCTCGCGCCGCTACAACCCGAGCCAGGCGATGGCTTTGAGCTCGTCGTCGCGGTTAGTGGGAACAAAGCCCTTGTAACCCAGCGTGGACAGCGCCTGCTTGCCGGGATCGTTTTGCCCGACGCCGAGCAGCACGGCTCGGATCTTGTCGGCGTCCTCCGCGGAAAGCTTGGTCGAGACGATCCACTGCTTGATCGGCACCGGCCGCGACGTGAGCACGACCTTGCCGCCCTTGTCGGTCCAATCCTTGGCGACTGACTTCGCTGCGGTCGCACCGACCGTCGCGAATCCGTATTGAACGTAAAAGGGAACCGCGTCCTGGTAGCGCGTGGTGATGATCTTCAGATCGTCGCCGGGCTTGAGCTTCTGATCGCGCAGCATCGCACGCAACATCCACGCCGTGATCGAGTCCGGGTCGGGGCTGACAATGGTGTGGCCGCGCAGGTCGTCCAGCGTCGCGAACGGCTGCTCCTTGTTGGCGAGCAGCATCACCGAATAGTCGGTGTAGCCCGTCGTCCACGCGATCGACCGGTACTTGCCGGCCTTGATCGCCCCCAGCGCGACGTGCGCCGGGTGGACGAAGGAGAGGTCGTAGCTCTGATGCTCCAGGCCGTCGCGAAGATCGTTGTAAGAGCTGACGATGACCATTCGCACCGGCTGCTTGAGCGCCTTGGAGAGGAGATCGGCCAGCGGCGCGAACTTTGCCTGGATCTCCTTGTTGGTCTGGTAGTAGGTGATGCCTTCGGTGATGGAGAAAACCAACTCCGCCGCGGCAGCGAGCTGGGTGGTCAGGGCGAGCGCCAGCAGCAGCGCCAACCTGCCAAGGCGGCCGGCACGCCACAGCGCGAATGTTTCTCGTTTAATGGTCATCCCTACAGAAAAGAATAGCACACGCGCAAAACCGGACGTCCAGGGCTCGGCAGGCCTGGGATGATGCGCTGCACCATGGATGCCTTCATCGCGACGGGGGGTTGTCCATTGTGCGACGCACGATCATGTCCGTTGGCCCCCGAGTCACATCCGCGTCATACTCTCGACCCAGCATTTGTGCCTGGTCCCGCATGCCGTCGTACCTGTCCATCGAAAATCTCACCGTGTCGTACGGGGCGGCGCGTGTGCTCGACCGGGTGAGCCTGGGCGTCGAGCGCGGCGAGATGATCGCGCTGCTCGGAAGCAGCGGCTGTGGCAAGACAACCCTGCTGCGCGCCATCGCCGGCTTCGTCATTCCGGAATCGGGAACCATCAGGGTCGGCGGGAAGGACATCACACGCCTTCCCCCGGAAGCGCGCGAGACGGCGATGATGTTCCAGTCCTACGCCCTGTGGCCGCACATGAGCGTGGCGGACAACATCGCCTACGGGCTTCGGATGCGCGGGTGGAAGAAGGACGCGATGGCGGCGCGGGTCGAGGAGATGTTGAAGCTGCTGCAGCTCGAGGGGTTCGGGCCGCGGCCGGTGACGCAGCTCTCCGGCGGACAGCGCCAGCGCGTGGCAATGGGGCGGGCGCTCGCGGTGGATCCCCATCTGCTGCTGCTCGACGAGCCGATGTCCAACCTCGACTACAAGGTTCGCCTCGAGCTGCGGCACGAGCTGCGCGCGCTGCAGAAGAGGATCGGCATCACCGCCGTCTACGTGACCCACGACCGCGAGGAGGCGCTAACGCTCGCGGACCGCATCGCGGTGATCGACGCGGGCCGGATCGTGCAGATCGGCGCGCCGGAGGAGATATTCCATCAGCCTTCTTCGGCTTTCGTCGCCGGCTTCATGGGCGCCGACAATGCTCTCGATCTCGTGCGCACCGAAGACGGCCGGCTGGCCGCGGTCGGCAACGGCGTGCCGCCCGAGCGGCGCATCCGCGCCCACTTCCGCAGCGACGCGGCGCGGCTCGACGGCGCGCCGGCCGCCACCGACGATCTGGTCATTACCGGCACGATCGCGCAATCGGTGTACATCGGACAGGGTTACCGGTACCGCGTGCGCGCCGGCGACGCGGACATCTGGGTTCACGCGCCGGAGCGCGTCGCAGAGGGAACGACTGCTCGTGTGGTCGTGCCGCGCGCCGCGCTCCTGCTTTTTTCGCAAGACTCGCCACGCACTGCCTAGGAGGAGGACGTTATGAAGTTGCGCTTGCTGTCTTTCGTCGCCTTGCTCGCGTTTGCCGGAACGGTGTACGCCCAGACGACGCTCAACGTCATCACCGCCGGCGACCAGAACATGGTCGACTACGTCAACAACTATCTCGCGCCGAGGTTCGAGGCGATGAATCCCGGCGTGAAGGTTCGCGCGGTCGGCACCGGCCCGGGTGACGCGGGGTCGCAGAAGATCTACGAGAAGCTCTCCGCCCAGCAGAAGGCCGGCACCAACGAGTGGGACGTCGACGTCGCCGTGATCCACCAGCTCGCTTCCGGGACGATGGTCAAGGAGAAGCTGTTGATGCCGTATCGAAGCGACGTGAGCGTCGGCAAGCTCGTCTCGCGCGACACGGCGAAGAACGCGCTCGGCACGGACGTCGACGGCTACGTGATGCCGATGTTCCACAGCCAGATCGTGTTCGCGTACAACCCCGATCTCGTCAAGAATCCGCCGAAATCCTTCCAGGAGTTGAACGATTGGGTAAAGAAGAACCCGAAGCAGTTCGGCTACAACGGCGTCAAGGGTGGCATGTCCGGCGTGGGCTTCGTCACCGGCTGGGTGTCCGCGTACAGCGGCATGGCCGACAAGCTGGAGAAGGGCCCGTACGATCCTTCGACCGCGCCGGCGATCGACAAGGCGCTCTCGGGACTCAAGGAGTTCAACCAGTACGTGGTGATGACGCCGGGCAACGCGGGCACGCTCGACATGCTCAACCGCGGCGAAATCGCGATCGGTCCGGTGTGGGTCGACATGTTCTACACCTGGCAGGCGGATGGCCGCATGAGCCCGAAGATCAAGCTCACGCTTCCGTCGCCGGGGCTGCCGGGCCAGCCGATGTACTACGTCATTCCGGCCAAGGCGGCGCACGCGGCGCTCGCCAAGAAGTTCATCGAGCTCGCCGAGAGCCCCGAAGTCCAGGCCGACGGCATCATCAAGCAGTTCAACTGGTACCCGGGCATCGATCCTCAGTACGTGCAGCCCAAGCTCGATCAGGCGGCGTGGAACAAGCTCTTCACCGACGTCTCGCCGCAGGACCTCGCCAAGTACGGGCGGCCTTTCCCGCTGTCGCCGTACTTCAAAGAGATCACCGAGGGCTACGAGCGGGTTGTGCTCAAATAGCGAGCCGAGCCCTCACCCCTGACCCCTCTCCCGCGGGGAGAGGGGTCCATGAGGCCAACGTGTAGTGTGCAGGAGCCCCTCGCCCTCTGGGAGAGGGGCGCGCGGCAGCGCGGGTGAGGGTCGGTGGCCGCCATTCCATGAACACTGGAAAAGCATCCGAAAGAGGCGCCGCGCTGGCGCTGATCGCGCCGGCGCTGGCAGTCGTCGGGCTCTTTTTCGTCGCGCCGCTCGGCATGTCGGTGGTCGTCGCCTTTCGCGGGAAGGACGGCGGCTTCACGCTCGAGCATTTCGCCAAGTCCTTCGACTTCTACACCACCGACCTGTTGTTCACGCTGGCGATCGTTGTGCTGTCGACGCTGCTCATCGGCGCCGTGGCGATCGCCATCGCTGGCTATCTCACACTGGGCGAGCATAGGCGCACGGTGGCAGTCCTGCGCTGGCTCTATCGCTGGCCTCTATTCATTCCCTTTGTGGTGGCGGGGCAGCTCATGCGTACCTTCCTCGCTAAGAACGGAATGCTCAATCACGTGCTGATCGGCAGCGGGCTGATCGAGCCGCTTTCGGCGCAGAGCCTGCTCGACTGGCGCGGCATCGTCGTCGCCTTCGTGTGGAAGCAGGCTCCGTTCGTCACGCTGTTGCTGGCGGGGGCCATGGCTGCCCTCGAGACCCAGCACATCGAGGCGGCGCGCAACTTGGGCGCTCGCCGCCTGCGCGTGCTCATTGACATCGTGCTGCCGCAGGTGCGCGGCACGCTGCTGGTAGGACTGGTGCTGTCGTTCGTTACCATGCTCTCGGTGCTTTCGGTTCCGCTGATGATCAATCCGAATTCGCCGACCATGGTCACGGTCGACGTCGCGTACCGCATCAGCACCCACGCCGACTATCCCGTCGCCAACGCGCTGTGCCTGCTGTCGCTGCTGCTGGCTGCGATCGGCGCGGTGTTCTACCTGCGCCATGCATCGGCGCGCGTGGAGGGAGGCTGATTGGAGGCGCGCGCCCTCTCGTCGTCGTTCGCGCTCCCCGCGCCGCTCGCAATGCCGCTGCGCGCGATCGTGATCGCGCTGCTCGCCTTCGCGATCTTCGGGCCGCTGTTGAACCTGCTGCTGTGGGCGTTCGCCGAGCGCTGGTACTTTCCCAACAAGCTGCCGATCGAGTTCGGTCTCACCTACTGGTACCGGGTGTTCCAGCCGCGCGGCAACGCGCTGGTGTCGCTGGGCACCAGCGTATGGATCGCGCTGCTCACCGTCGCCTTCAGCCTCCTGGTCGCGATTCCCGCGGGCTACGCGCTGGCGCGGTTGAAGCTACCATGGCGCGGCGCGATCCTGCTCACGTTCCTGCTGCCTCAGGCCGTGCCGAACCTCCCCGTGTACGTCAACATCGCGCAGGTCTTCTACCAGATCGGGTTGAACGGAACCATCTTCGGCGTGGTGCTGGTCCATGCTTCGCACGGTCTGGTGTTGGCCGTGTGGATCGCTTCTGCAGCCTTCGCCTCGGTCGACGCGTCGCTGGAAGAGGCATCGCGCAATCTCGGCGCCTCGCCCTGGACGTGCTTTCGCACGGTGACGCTGCCGCTCGCCACGCCGGGGCTGATCGCCAGCGCGATCTTCGTGTTCCTGGAGTCGCTCGACGAGTTCACCGGGACGTATTTCGTCGGCGTCCCCGACGTCACCACACTGCCGCTGCTGATGTTCAACGCGACGATGGGCGGCAACTACCAGATATCCTCGATCACGGCGCTGCTGCTCCTGATTCCATCGATCGGATTCATGCTGGTGGTCGAGCGGTTCCTCAAGGCCGATGTCCTGGCGATGGTTGGACGTTGATCCCGGCTTAGCCATGAACAGCGCACGAGCGAGCAGGCATGGCTTCGCAGCGCCGCACGATGTGCCGATTCCGTATTTGCAGCGGATCCGGGACTACTACCAGGCGCTCGGCTATGGTACGCCGTACGAGTGGGCTCATTACGCGGAGGTGCCCTTCCACCCTCTGGGCACGCCGCTGTCAAAATGCCGTGTCGCGCTCATCACGACGGCGGCGCCCTATCAGCCCGGCAAGGGCGATCAGGGTCCGCGAGCGCCCTACAACGCCAAGGCAAAGTTCTACACCGTCTATTCAGGGGACACAGGTCGAGACCACGACCTGCGTATCTCGCATATTGCCATCGACCGCAAACACACCACCGCGGAGGATCCGGGGACATATTTCCCGCTGCACGAGCTGCGCCGCAGTGCCGCCACGGGCCGCATCGGGGCCATTGCGGCGCGCTTTCACGGGATCCCGACCAATCGCAGCCATCGCGTGACGCTCGATATCGATTGTCCCGAGATCCTTGCTCGCTGCAAGGCCGACGGGGTCGATGCGGCGATACTCGTTCCCAATTGCCCTGTCTGCCACCAGACCGTGAGCCTGGCCGCGCGAATGCTCGAGGGGAGCGGCGTTTCAACGGTCATCACGGGCTGCGCGAAGGACATCGTTGAGCATGTCGGTGTCCCACGCTTTCTGTTTTCCGACTTCCCGCTCGGCAATGCGACAGGACGGCCGAGAGATCCCGAGTCGCAGGCGCTTACGCTCGATCTTGCCCTGAGCGTTCTCGAGCGCGCACCAGCCCCGCGCACGAGCGTGCAATCCCCGCTGAGGTGGAGTGAAGATGCCGACTGGAAGCTCGACTACTGCAACATCGAACGCCTGACGCCGGACGAGATCGCGCGCAGGCGCGCCGAGTTTGACGAAGCAAAGTCGAGCGCCAGGAAAGTGCGTGAAGATGCCGAGCTTGGCCGCCACGACTCAGCAGATGAGATCGCATGACCGAGCTGCGGCTGATGCAAACGAGTTGCGCCGGAAGATTTTGTGGAATCGCATACGCGGGCAGTTCGAATCGGATGTGCCGGCACCAGAGCTTGACATGATGGATCAAGTCACGCGCCTGATATGCAAGAGGTCCCTGACCAATGCCTCGAAAGCATGCTCCCGATCCTCCGGCGGCACGCGCAGTACCGAGGACGGATGCACAGTGATCAGAACCTTCGTGCCCCAGTCGCTCGGCAGGAATCTACCGCGATTCACCAGCACCCTGACATCGGGTCCCAGGAGCGCCCGTACCGCAGTCGCGCCAAGCGCGATGATGAGATCGGGGCGGATGAGCCTGATCTCGGCAGCCAGCCAGTCGAGGCATGAAGCGATCTCCTGCTGCGAAGGTGTCTTGTGCATGCGCCGCTTGCCGCGCGGCTCCCAGCTGAAGTGCTTGACGGCGTTGGTGACGTAGACCTCGCTCCGATCAATGCCGGCCTTCTCGAGCGCGTCGTCGAGCACGCGTCCCGCGGGGCCGACAAACGGCCTGCCGGCGAGGTCCTCCTGATCGCCGGGTTGTTCGCCGACCAGCATAACCCGCGCCTTGGGACTGCCTTCGCCGCCGACAGCCTGCGTCGCGCGCTCCCATAGCCCGCACCCTCGGCAGCGCGCGATGCCGTGTGCGATGTCCTGAAGCGACTTGGCTTCGGCAGCAAGCCTGTTCTTCGAATCGGCCATTGAAGCTGGGCAAGGCGTCGCCCGTCGCTCCCCGGAGTTCAGTCGGGGACAGGCACGGTGTAGTTCAACGCCAGCCGTCCGCCATCGGGATAGATCGTCTGCCCGGTCATGTACGACGCATCGTCGCTCGCGAGAAACGCGGCGACCGCCGCGACTTCCTCGGCCTCGCCGCAACGACCCAGCGGAGTGCGCGACAGGATCCTGCGACGGGATTCCTCGTTGGTGAGCACCGCGGCCTTGGCCAATTCGGTGAGGATGGTTCCCGGCCCGATGGCGTTTACGCGGATGCGGTAGGGGGCGAGCGCCAGCGCCGACACCCTGGTCAGCTGGTTGACTCCGCCTTTCGAGACCACATAGGGCACCTGATTCGGAATCGCCAGCACTGCATTCGCCGATGACATGTTGACGATCACGCCGCCGCGATCCTGCGGCCACGATTGCTTCACCATCCGCCGCGCGACTGCCTGGCTCATCAGAAACATCGACTTGAGGTTGATTGCGATCACCCGATCGAAGTCCTTCTCCTCGAGGTCGAGAAATTCGGCGGCGTGGGTGATGCCGGCATTGTTGACCAGGATGTCGATGCGCTCGAAGCGGGCCAGGGTGGCCGCGACTGCCGAGTCGACGTCGGGCTTGCTCGACACGTCGGCGCGCACGAACGCAGCGGCGTGACCCTTGGCGCCCAGCGTGCGGGCCATCGCCGAGCCCAGCGCTTCGTTGATGTCGACCAGCATGACCGATGCCCCTTCCTGCGCGAATCGGCGCGCGCAGGCGGCGCCGATACCTTGCGCAGCGCCGGTGATCAGGGCTACTCTGGACTGCAAGCGCATGATCGTTTCTCCACTGTTCTACGTGCCGGGAACCCGCCGAAACAAAATGCGATGAGCGAACCTCGAGACGCGAACCCGAGTATAGGCGTAGGGTCGCGCGGGTCAACCGCCGGGGCTACGATGCGAGAGCGATCGTCCATGGTATGGTTGTCGCCTGTACCGCAGCGACCCTCCCGATCGTCGACCGAACGAATCGATCTTGTCGAAAATGCCCAGCCCAGACCCGTCTTCTCGGGCGAAAAAGTATCGGTTGCTCGCAACGGTGTGCGCAGTGGTTACCGCGCTGATACTCGTCGTGACATTTGTGCCGGATTTCGAGGCTCACCGCGCGCAGAACGAATCCGAAGGCGTGTTTGCCTTCTTCGCCGAAAGGCTTGGGGAGGCAGCTCTTTGCGAGAAGATCTCCTGGGCCGCCTTCCAGCGCTACAGCGTGCTGTTCGGTGGAGGAGGGGCCTCGTACGCGCGGTCCGACTGCTTTGAGAGCGTCGCGGTCCGAAACCGCGATCGCGCCGTCTGCTGGAACGTTCGTCCGCTGGTCGACATGGATCCCTTCTCGGCGGGATACTCAGCGCTTGCATGCAGGCGGCATGTCACCGAGGGAGGCCACGGCTACGCGTCGATTGCTTGGGAGACCGAGATAAGAGCGTTCCAGACTCTGGGCTACGACGTCGATCAATTGCACCTCGAAGGGGTGATCGAGCCGGCGATTCGGCCCATCGACGTGTATCGAAGCCTAGAGCGCAAGCCCGGGATCGGCGATCGCGTGCAAGCGATTCTTGCGAATCCCGATCCCTCGCTCTCATCCGATGACAAGAATCTCCTCGCTCACCTCGGTGCGGTGGTTACGGGCGATGCGCGCTGGTGCGAGCGCATTCCGGCACGCGACACGGCTGTGACGGAGCAGGCTCCTTTCCGAGACTGGTGCTACCTTACGCTGGCGTACAACGCCCGCGACGCGCGAATCTGCGATCGAATGACGCCCGCTGCGTCGGAACCGAAAGTCATCCGGGACAAGGCATTGGGCATGCGGCCCGACATCGCCGAGCAACTTTCCTTGCAGGCAAACTGCATGAGAATCGGCAAGTGGGTGGGACCTTACCCTCATTACGGCCCGGAGGAGCCACGGGACGCCGTGCAGATCCGGCGGCTGGTCGCCGCACTCGGCTACGAATGGCCGCGCGCCCGGGATTGGCCGCCTTATCAGATCGCGGAGTATTATTCGCGCTTCCTCGATGCGCTTCACGATGATCCGCAACGCGATGCCACGCACCAAGCGGCACGCGCCAAGCTCATCAGGCGGATCGACGCGCGTTCCAGGCTACCGTAGGCTTGCTTCCCCGAGCCCATGGCACCTGTCGGAACGCTGGCTGGGATTGCACGGGGACGAAAGGATCGCCTTCGGCGGAATCGCCCGAAAGCACATTGGAACCAGAGAACCACGAGCCCGCTCTAAGCGGCTGGTCCTCGAGCGGTACCGGAAGCCGTGCGAGCCGTGGACGACTTCCTCGTTGAGGCTGCCGACCAAGGAGGAGAATATGATCCGCAGGCGAACTTTCATGTCAATCGCGGCGCTTTTCGTGAGCGCCGCTTCGCCCCGCGCAGTCGCGCAATACAGCGGGCGCCAGCGCGATCGCGGTGATACGGGGTCGACGCGCTCATCGCGCCAAGGTGGCGACAACGCGCGCGCCACGGCGCCGGTGGACCCGGTCATAGCGATCGAGCGCGAGCTGCCGTCGCTGCGCATCGATCTCAAACTGACCACGGAACAGGCACCTCTGTTCGATAGTTTCGAGCGTCAGGTGCGCAACACGGCTGAAGCCGGACGCCTGCGTGCGCGCCACGTGTCGGCGTTCCGTCTCGAGGACGCGAGTCCGGCGACCGCCGACACCGTGCTCAGCACGATCACCGATGACGACATCCAGCGTGCCGACGCGGCACGGTCGGCTCTCGAGCGAATGACGGCGCTGTACTCCGCGCTGACCCCGGATCAACGCAAGCAGTTCGATCGCAGGATCATCCAGGCCTTGCGCGAGCCCCTCGGCAACTCATAGCCCGAGGAACGTGAATGGCCGCATCGAGTCGGCCTCAGCCGACATAGCGTGACGCTTCGAAAGCCGTCGTCGGGATCGGTACGTCGGGCAGCCCCAGCAACCCCCTAAGGCAGCGTGTACGCCGTCTTGACCACGGTGAAGAACTCCCGCGCGTAGCGCCCCTGCTCCCGCGGCCCGTAGCTCGAGCCCTTGCGGCCGCCGAACGGCACGTGATAGTCGACGCCGGCGGTCGGCAGGTTGACCATCACCATGCCGGCCTGGCTCGCGCGCTTGAAATGCGAGGCGTGCTTGAGCGAGGTGGTGACAATGCCCGCCGAGAGCCCGAAATCGGTGTCGTTGGCGACCGCGAGGGCCTCGTCGTAATCCTTGACGCGGATCACGCTCGCCACTGGACCGAAGATCTCCTCGCGTGAAGTGCGCATGGCATTGGTCGCATCGGTGAGCAGCGCCGGCGCGAGGTAGTGGCCCTTCTTGGGGCGCTCCAGAACTTCGCCGCCCCAGGCGAGCCTGGCGCCTTCGCGCCGGCCGATGCCAATATAGTCGAGATCCTGCTTCAATTGCGTCTCGTCGACCACCGGGCCGATGTCGGTACCGGGCGCGAGCGCGTCATCGATCTTGAGCTTGACAAGCCGCTCGGTCAGCGCGCTCACGAAGCGGTCGTGGATGCCCGAGCCGACGATCAGCCGCGACGACGCCGTGCAGCGCTGGCCCGTCGAGAAATACGCGCCGTTCACCGCGCAGTTCACCGCTGTCCCGAGTTCGGCGTCGTCGAGAACCACCAGCGGATTCTTGCCGCCCATTTCGAGCTGCAGCTTGGCCATGCGGGCGATGCCCTTGGCCGCGATGCCGCGTCCGGTGGCGACCGACCCGGTGAAGGTGATCGCGTCGACGCGCGAGTCCGTGATCAGCGCATCGCCCACGACGCTGCCGCGACCCATCACCAGGTTGAACACACCGGGGGGCACGCCGGCCTCGACGATGATCTCGGAAAGCGCCCACGCCGATCCAGGCACCAACTCCGCGGGCTTGAACACCACGCAGTTGCCGTAGCAGAGCGCCGGGGCAATCTTCCACGAAGGAATGGCGATGGGGAAGTTCCACGGCGTGACGATGCCAATCACGCCCAGCGGCTCGCGCGTGACTTCGACGTCGATGCCGGGACGCACCGACGGAATCTTCTCGCCTGCCAGCCGCAGCGCCTCGCCGCCGAAGAACTTGAAGATCTGCCCGGCGCGAACGACTTCGCCGACGCCTTCGGCCAACGTCTTGCCCTCTTCGCGGGACAGAAGCCGGCCCAGCTCGTCCTTGCGCGCGAGAATGGCGTTGCCCACTTGATCGAGCAGGTTCGCGCGGTCCTGCACCGAAGAGGCGGCCCACGCCGGGAACGCGGCGCGCGCGGCGGCGATTGCGGCATCGGCTTGCGTTCGGTCGGCGCGGGCGTATTCGCCGACGACATCGCTCAAGTCGGATGGGTTGATGTTCTTCGCAGTCTCCGGCCCGGCGACCCATTCGCCAGCGATGTAATTGCGATGCAGTTCGGTCATGCAAATCTCCCTCACCCCTTCCCCCTCCCGGCGGGAAAGGGGTTCATCATCTTAGCAACCCGCGCGCGGCGAGGTTGCGCATCAATTCGCCGGCGCCGAATGTCCACGGCGGCGCCTTGTCGCTCGTTGTCACCACGTTCTCAAGAGCCCCCAGCCGCTCGGCCGCGATGACCACGCGGTCGCCCACGTGGTGGGTGAATCCCGCGCCCGGCGCATCGCGGTCCTTGACCGGCGCGAACATCGTGCCCAGGAACAGCACGAAACCGTCGGGGTATTGATGGTTGGCGCCGATGGCGTGCCTCACCAGTTCCTCGGGATCGCGGCTGATCTTGGTCATCGAGCTTTTCCCCGCGAGATGGAAGCCGTCCTCGCCGTGCACGTCGAGCGTCACTTCGGCTCGGCGCACGTCGTCGAGAGTGAAGCCGCGGTCGAAGAGGCGGATGAACGGGCCGATCGAGCACGAAGCGTTGTTGTCCTTGGCCTTGGACAGCAGCAGCGCGCTGCGCCCCTCGAAGTCGCGCAGGTTGACATCGTTCCCCAGCGTCGCGCCGCGGATCGCGCCGCGCGAGTTGACCGCCAGCACGACTTCTGGCTCGGGGTTGTTCCACGCCGAGCCAGGGTGCAGGCCGATCAGCGCGCCATGACCGACGCTCGCCATCGGCTGGGTCTTGGTGAATATCTCGGCGTCGGGGCCGATGCCAACTTCCAGGTATTGCGACCAGGCGCCTTGCTCGAGCAGCACTTGCTTGATGCGCGCCGCATCGCCCGAGCCTGGCCGGACCGACGCGAGATTGCCACCAAGGATCGCAGAGATGCGCTTGCGGATCGCCTCGGCCTTGCTCGCGTCGCCGCGTGCCTGCTCCTCGATCACTCGTTCGAGCATGCTCTCCACGAAAGTAACACCGGCCGCCTTCACCGCCTGCAGATCGCAGGGTGCGAGGAGGCGCGGCTTGGCCGGGTCGAAGTCGGGGCGGCTGTTGGCGAGAAGCGCTTCGACCCCGGCGATGGTCGGGCCCCGTGCTGCGCACAACTGCGCCGCCGCGTCGTCGCGGTCGAGCCACGCGCTCATTGTCGGACAGGTCGCCGCGACATCGACGACGCTGCCGTCGGGACGCACCGTCACCGGCGAGGGCCCGGCGTTCGCACCGGAAATCCACGCCCGACCGATGAGCGTCGCGCTGGTCCAGTCGGAGGGCAGGGCAGACACCGAGGAACCAGGCATGGAGATTGCGAATCGAAGTGATCGGGGGCACTGAGCCCGGCGACTGAAGGATGATACCTTGTCCTCGTGGTCACGGACGGGTGTACGCTATGCGAATGCGGGCGACCATCGAACTCACAGCGCAGATGAGCGTCGCTATTGCGCTGGCAGACGCTGCTGCGCCGTACTCTTGTCGCATGCACACGCCGCAGCCCATCCCTCCGGTCGAGGACGACGACGACGATGAAGACGGCGGGGGCGGTGGCTCGGGCGGCGGCGACATCGATCCCGACGAGGACGACGGCTGGTCGGACGACGACGAGGACGACGAAGATGAAACGCTGTGGACGCGTACCCGTCAGCGCAAGCCGCCGAAGCGAGCGTAGAAGTACTCCGCCGCGGATGGCAGCCGACCGTGCTCGCCTTCCAGCGTCGCCGCCAGGTGACG
>DASPTZ010000053.1:0-56157 GCA_035623155.1 Casimicrobiaceae bacterium
AGGTGATCAAGGCGGCGGGAATCAAGCCGCAGTAGACCGATTCTGCCCCGAAGGTGCTCGTTGCCTTCCTCGAAAGCCTGAGCGACCTCGAACAGTATTGGCCGAAACGCCTCGTTGCCTCGCTGATCGGCGGGAATTTGCCTCAGGCGGCCGGAGCATCGGGCTCGTTCGGGCGCGCGGTGAGGTATACGGTGCCGGTGAAGCTCGCGACCGGGGTGCCGTCAGCGCCCGCCACGTCGACGCGATACGCGGCGAGCTTGCGCGTGCGCGAGACCTCGACTGCTGTCGCGGTCAACGTGTCTCCCAGCATTCCCGGGACATGGTACGCGATGTGCGCGTCGATCCCGGCGGCGACGAGGCCTCGCGAATTCGACGCGAGCCCGAACGCGGTGTCGGCCAGCGCGAAGATCACGCCGCCGTGGCAGGTGCCGTTGAAATTAAGGTGAGCGCCGGTGAGCGCGAGCGTCACCGCGGCGTGGCCCGCTCGCCCACTGGCGACGCGCAGGCCGAGCCCGGCGACGAAAGGGTCGCGTGCAGCGAGCCGCGCGATGCGCTCGGCCGCCTCGGTCTCGCGCTCCGCCGATCGAGGCGCCGAATGAATATGCGCGTGAGTCGCAGCGTGCGGGCTCCTCTGTCCCGAGACGGAGCCGCCCCCCATGGGCGCTCCCGGCGCGCGTGGCGCAGCCCGCGCCGCTTCTGCGAGCGCGCCGAGGCGACGCCCGTGGCCGACCGCGGCAGCGTGCGCGAGCGCTGCGTCGACCACGGCGGCGACACCCTCGCCGCGTGCGGCGCTCGTCCTGAGCACCGGCACCGCTTTCGCCGTTCGAGGCCTGAGCCGCAGCATCTCGGAGAGGTCGCGCACTGTCGCATCCGCGCCTGCGAGTTCGGCCTTGTTGACGACGAACACGTCGGCAATTTCCAGAATGCCGGCCTTGATCGCCTGCACCTCGTCACCGAGGCCGGGCGGGCAGACGACGATCCGCGTGTCGGCGAGATCGGTGATCTGCACGTCCGACTGCCCTGCGCCCACCGTCTCGACGATCACGGCGTCGAAGCCTGCGGCATCGAGAACGTCGACGATGCGGCCGGTCGTGCGCGACAATCCGCCCGGGTGCCCGCGCGAGGAAACCGAACGGATGAACACGTTGTCGTGCGCGCCGTATTCGCCCATGCGGATGCGGTCGCCGAGCACCGCGCCGCCGCTGATCGGACTCGAAGGGTCGACCGCGACGACCGAGACCCGCTGGCCGCGAGCGATCAGCTCGCCCAGGAGCGCGTTGATCAGTGTGGACTTGCCCGCGCCCGGCGCACCCGTGATGCCGATCACGTGGGCGCGACCGAGGTGCGGCGCGATCGCGCGGGCAATTCCCGCCGCGCGCGGATCGTCGTTTTCCACCGCGCTGATCGCGCGCGCGATCGCGCGCCGGTCACCGGCGCGAAGCGCATCGAGCGCGTGCTCACTGATCGCGTTCACGGCGGGTCCCCCTGTCAGACCAGCGCCTGCACGTGGCCGAAGCCCATCTCGCGGCGCAGGGTCGTGCAGATCTCGCCATGCGTGCAGCCGGCCTCGGCCGCCGCGATCACCGCCTCGAACACGTTTGTTCGTGCGTCGTTGGCGGCGCGAGCGAGGGCATCGCGCGCCGCGGTGACCGTCGCGGCGGAGCGCGAGGCCTTGTGCACGGCGAACGCGGCGAGATGCGAGCGCATGCGCTGCGGGTCGGGTCGCGCCAGCGCCGGCCGCGCGCTGCGGTCCTCCTCGGTCTGGTACGCGTTGACGCCGACGACGGTCTGCTCGCCCGACTCGATCGCCTGCTGGAATCGGCGCGCCGATTCGCCGATCCGCCGCTGAACCAGATTGGCGGCGACCGCCTCGTACATTCCGCCCGCGTCGGCGACGAGCTGCATCGCGCTCAGGATTCTGGTTTCCATCTCGTCGGTGAGGGTCTCGACGTAGAAGCTGCCGCCGAGCGGGTCGATGACGTCGGTCAGGTGCGCCTCCTCGCGCAGGATGTTCTGTGTCGCCACCGCGATCCGCGCGCCGAATTCGGTCGGGCACGACAGCGCTTCGTCGTAGGCATCGGTGTGCAGCGACTGCAGCCCCCCGAGGACGCCCGCCATCGCCTGCACGGTGACGCGGGCAATGTTGTTGTACGGCTGCGCGCGGGTGAGATCGACCCCCGAGGTCTGCGCGTGGAACTTCATGCGCCAGCTCCTCGGGTCCTTTGCGCCATAGCGATCGCGCACAACCCGCGCCCAGATGCGGCGTCCGGCGCGGAAGCGTGCGATCTCCTCGAAGAAGGAAAGCGAGATGTCGAAGAAGAAGGTGAAGCGCGGCAGGAAGGCATCGGGCGCCATGCCCTGCGCCACGCAATCGTCGGCGTATTGCAGGGCGCTTGCGAACGCGAAGCCCATGGCCTCGGCCGGCGTCGCGCCCGCCTGCTGCATGTGCTGGCCGACCACCGACATCGGGTTCCACTGCGGGACGTGCCGCTGGCAGAACGCGATGTGGTCGACGAGGATGCGCCGCGCCGCGGGGAGCGCGAGGCGGAAGAACATGTGGTTCGCGACATAGTGGCTCAGGTAGTCGCTCTGGTTCGACGTGCCACGGATCGAGTTCCAAGGCACGCCGCGCCGCTTCGCGGTGGCGAGCAGGAACGCGAGCAGCGTGAAGGGCGATGGGTCGTTGAGCGAGCAGGACATCCGCGCGAGATCCACGCCGTCGAGGCAGGTGTCGAAATGGTCGACGGTGTTGAGCACGACCCCGCAGGTCCCGAGCACCTCGAAGTCCACTTCGTCCATGTCGTAGCCGCGGTAAACCGAATTGCACGGGATCAGCGACACCGCGGTCGCCCCCTGCGCGATGATGGCGAGGAGTCGGGCGTTGTAATCTGCCGGCGTGGAGAGCCCGATCAGCTGCCGCTGCGTCCAGGTGCGGCCGCGATGCATGGTCGCGTAGATGCCGCGCGTATACGGCGGCTGCCCCGGGTAGCCGATGTCTTCGGCGAAGCGCTCGCCGTTCCAGTCGCGCGGCGTGTACAGCGGCTTGATCGCCACGCCCGAGCGGTTGCGCACCGCTTTCTCGGCGCGGATTTCCCGCGCGTAGTCCTCGCGCCAGGGCTCCTCGCCGGCGGTGGCGAGTAGAGGTGGTGCGTCATCGATGGGCTTGTTCATGGCGGGCCTCAGGCGGAAACGCGCGCTGTGCGGATCTTTTCCGTCACTTCGCGGATGTACGCGGAGATCTCGTCGAGCGGCGTGCCCGGATGGAAAACGCGCGCGACCCCCGCTTCGAGGAGAATGTCCTCGTCGGCGTCGGGCACGATGCCGCCGACGATCACCGCGACCTCGTTGAGCCCGGCCTCCCGCAGCGCCGCGACGAGCTTGGGCACGATCAGGTGGTCGGTCGCGAGCGAGGACACTCCGACCACGTCGACGTCCTCTTCGATGGCGAGTTTCACCACCGCCGGGATCTCCTGCCACGGCGGCGTGTAGATCACCTCCATCCCCGTGTCGCGCAAATGCGCAGCCACCAGGCGGCTGCCGCGGTCGTGGCCGTCGAGGCCGATCTTGGTGATGAGGACCTTGGGGCGGATGTCCATGACTACTCCTTCGCGAGCGGCGCGCGCAGCAGCGCGACGAAACGGCGGGCGATGGTGGCGGGGTCGTCGCCGCCCTGCCGGTACCAGTTCTGCGACCAGTTGAGCGCGCCGAGCAGCATCAGGCGCAGGCTCTTCCGGTCCACGCGGCGCGGCAGCGGCAGCGCCGCGATCAGCTCGACGAACAGCCTCTCGTAGCCGTCGCGCAACGCGACGAGTTTCGTGGCGACTGCGGGCGCATCCGAGGGCCGCACGCGGACCACGACCTGCGCGTAATCACTCTCGTCGAGCAGCGCCTCGAGGTGCGCCACGCACGCCGCTTCGAGGCGCGCCCATGGCTCGGTCCTGACCGTCACCGCAGCCTTCACCCGACCTGAGATCCGGTGCACGCCCTCCGCGTAGACCGCGGCGAGCAGCTCCTCCTTGCCGGCGAAGTGGTAGTACAGCGAGCCGGGCAGCATGTCGACTGCGCGGACGATGTCGCGGATCGACGCGCTGTGGAAGCCCTGTGCTCCGAACACCCGCGCCGCTTCGTCGAGCAGTTGCGGGAGACGGTTGTCGGAGCGGGGACCGCGCAGAGGACGGGTCGGCATTGCAGGATAAACCAAACAATCGTTTGTTTTTACTACGCCCGCCGGCATGCTGTCAAGGGCCGTATGCGCGGCCGCCTGTGCAGCTCCCGGGGCGCCACGGCGGTATCGACAAGGGCTGGTCATCCGATAGAATCGGTCGTGCCGCGAAACCGCCGGCCAAAAGAGCGCAGCGGCGAGCCACAGTCCGGGAAGGAGGGTCAATCCTTGTCAGCCGCGTCATCGCAGGAGGAGCGAACGTTTCCGCGCCTGCTGCTGCACCATGCCAAGGTTCGCGCTGATCACCCGGCGACCCGGGAAAAGGATCTCGGCATCTGGCAGACCTGGACGTGGTCCCAGGTCGCAGCCGAGGTCCGCGCACTGGCCTGCGGGCTCGCAGCCCAGGGCTTCCGCCGCGGCATGCACCTCGCCGTCATCGGCGACAACCGGCCGCGCCTGTATTGGTCGATGGCGGCCGCTCAGGCGCTGGGCGGTGTTCCGGTGCCGATGTACCAGGACGCGCCGGCCGGCGAGTTCGTGTTCGTGCTGGACAACGCCGAGATCGCCTACGCGGTGGTCGAGGATCAGGAGCAGGTCGACAAGATGCTCGAGGCCACCGCCAAGGTACCGAGCCTGAAGCACATCTACTACGATGATCCGCGGGGGCTGCGCAACTACGAAGGCGTGACCGGCATCGAGCGTCTGCTCGAGATCGGGCGCGAGTTCGACCGGGCGAATCCGGGATTCTTCGAGGCGGAGGTGGCCAAGGGCAGCCCCGACGACATCTCGATCATCCTCTACACCTCGGGCACGACGGGCAAGCCCAAGGGCGTGTGTCAGACGCACCGTGCCTTCGTCGTGGCCGCCGAGGGCGGCTGCGGGTTCGACAAGCTGGGACCCGACGACAGCGTGCTCTCCTACCTGCCGATGGCGTGGGTGGGCGATCACTTGTTCTCCTACGCTCAATGGCTGGTCGCGGGCTTCACCATCAACTGCCCGGAGTCGTCCGACACGGTGATGACCGACCTGCGCGAGATCGGGCCCACCTACTATTTCGCGCCGCCGGCGATTTTCGAGAGGATGCTCACCCAGGTGATGATCCGCATGGAGGACGCGGGCGCGATCAAGCGCTGGCTGTTTCGCCATTTCACGGCGGTCGCACGCAGAGTGGGGCCGGACATCCTCGACCGCCGAGCGGTATCGTTCGTCGACCGTTTGCTCTACGCGATCGGGAATACCCTGGTGTACGGTCCGCTGCGCAACGTTCTTGGCATGAGTCGCATCCGTGTCGCCTATACCGCGGGCGCGGCGATCGGGCCGGACCTGTTCCGCTTCTACCGGTCGATCGGGGTGAACTTGAAGCAGCTCTACGGCTCGACCGAGACCTGCGCCTACGTCTGCCTGCAGCCCGACGGTGCGGTGAAGCTCGACGCCGTTGGGCAGGCGGCGCCAGGTGTCGAGATCAGGATCGCCGACAACGGGGAGGTGCTGGTGCGCGGCCAGATGCTGCTCAGGGAATACTACAAGCGTCCGGACGCGACGGCAGAATCGATCGACGCTGAGGGCTTCTTCCACACCGGGGACGCGGGACTGTTCGTCGAGGGCGGACAGCTCAAGATCATCGACCGCGCGAAGGACGTGGGCAAGCTCGCCACCGGCGCGATGTTCGCGCCCAACTATATCGAGAACAAGCTCAAGTTCTTCCCGCACATCAAGGAGGCGGTCGCCTTCGGCCACGGCCGCGACAAGGTGTGCGCGTTCATCAACATCGACATGGGCTCGGTGGGCAACTGGGCGGAGCGTCGGGGCATACCGTACTCGGGCTACACCGACCTCGCCACCAAGGCCGAGGTCTACCAGTTGATCCGCGAGTGCGTCGAGCAGGTCAACGCAGAGCTTGCGCACGAGGGGGCGCTCGCCGATTCGCAGGTGCGCCGCTTCCTGATCCTGCACAAGGAGCTCGACCCGGACGACGACGAGCTCACCCGCACGCGCAAGGTGCGCCGAGGGTTTATCGCCGAGAAGTACAAGGTGCTGATCGACGCGCTGTACTCGGGGAAGAGCTCCCAGTTCATCGAGACTCAGGTCAAGTTCGAAGACGGCCGCACCGGCATGGTCAAGGCCGACTTGAGAATCGAGGACGTGGATGCACGTGCGCCGCTGGCCAAGGCGGCCTGACGGCGGCACTCTCGCGACCGTCCGCCCCACTGATCGAACGCGCATGACCCATGGCTGAGCGCGCGCTGCAAGACCGGATCGTCTTCCACGAAACGATCGAGATGGCGGAGATCGATTTCACGGACATGACATTCACGAGCGCGGCGGAAGTCGACGCCGCCTACGACGAGGCGGACCGCCGCCTCGCCGCGACCGGCCGGCGCTGGTATTTTCTCGTCGTCTACGAGCGCTGCGCGATTGCGCCCGAAGCCTGGGACCGCTGGGCGGAGCGGGGCAAGCGGACCAATATCGAGCACAGTCTCGGCACCGTGCGCATCGGCGCCAGCCGAGAGACTCGCGAAGCGATCCGGCAGCGAGCCGGGCAGGAAATGTTCCGCGCCAACATGTTCGATACGCGCGACCAGGCGATGATCGCGCTCGGCGAAATGCGCAAGCGAAGGACGGAGTCGGGAGCGGCAGCCGACGGAGCGTTCCTGAGCGTTGACGACATCCATCTCAGGTTCGGCGGTGTGCGAGCGATTACCGGCGTGGGCTTTAACGTCGAGCGCGGGGAGATATCGTCGATCATCGGGCCCAACGGCGCGGGCAAGAGCTCGATGCTCAACATCATCAACGGCGTCTATCGACCGCAGACCGGCACTATCACTTTCCTCGGAAAGTCTCACCGCCACATGCATCCGCGGCAGGCGGCCGAACTGGGCATCGCCCGCACCTTTCAGAACATCGCGCTGTTCAAGGGCATGACCGTGCTCGACAACATCATGACCGGGCGCAATCTGAAGATGACGTCCAATTTCCTGCTGCAGAGCGTGCACCTGGGGCCGGCGCGACGCGAGGAATTGCACAACCGCGCCAAGGTGGAGGAGATCATCGACTTTCTGGAAATACAGCACGTGCGCAAGGTGCGCGTCGGCCGGCTGCCCTATGGGCTACAGAAGCGGGTCGAGCTGGGTCGGGCGCTGGCGGCCGAGCCGATCCTGCTGCTGCTCGACGAGCCGATGGCCGGGATGAACGTGGAAGAGAAGCAGGACATGTCGCGCTTCATCCTCGACGTCAACGAACAGTTGGGCACGACCATTCTGCTGATCGAGCACGACATGGGCGTGGTAATGGACATCTCCAACCACGTGGTCGTGCTGGACCACGGCGAGAAGATCGCCGAGGGCACGCCGGACGATGTTCGTGCCGACCCGGTCGTGATCCGGGCGTATCTGGGCGCGGGTTGAGAGAGGCGCGGGGCGGCGCGATGCAATTCTTCTTCGAGGTCCTGATCGGCGGTCTGCTCTCGGGAATCATGTACTCGCTGGTCGCGATCGGCTTCGTGCTGATCTTCAAGGCATCGGGGGTGTTCAACTTCGCGCAGGGCGCGATGGTGTTCTTCGCGGCGCTGACCTGCGTGAGCCTCGTGGAGCACGGGCTGCACTTCTGGCTGGCGCTCCCCGCGACGCTGGCCGCGATGGTGGTGCTGGGGCTGCTCACCGAGCGCATCGTCCTGCGCCCGCTGGTGAATCAGCCGCCGATCACGCTGTTCATGGCAACGATCGGGCTCACCTTTTTTATCGAGGGGCTGGCGCAGCTGCTGTGGGGAGCCCAGCCGCACGGGCTCGACATTGGCATCCAGGACGAGCCCTGGCAATGGATCACCGACGCGACCGGGATGAACGTGTCCAAGTTCGATCTGTCGGCTGCCGGCATCGCGGCGGCGCTGGTCGTAGCCCTGGGGCTCTTTTTCAGCCGCACGCGCATCGGCCGGGCGCTGCGCGCGGTCGCCGACGATCACCAGGCGTCGCTGGCGGTCGGCATTCCACTGCAGCAGATCTGGGGCATCGTCTGGGCGGTAGCCGGGTTTGTGGCCCTGGTCGCCGGCATGCTGTGGGGTGCTCGCAACGGTGTGCAGTATGCGCTCACCTTCCTCGCTCTCAAGGCGCTGCCCGTGTTGATCCTGGGCGGCTTCGAGTCCATCCCCGGCGCCATCCTCGGGGGCTTGATCATCGGGGCGAGCGAGAAGCTGGCGGAGGTCTACATCGGTCCCTACGTCGGTGGCGGGATCGAGGGTTGGTTCCCGTACGTGCTGGCGCTGCTGTTCCTGCTGGTGCGACCCGAGGGTTTATTCGGCGAGAAGCACATAGACCGCGTGTAGCGTCTTATCCTCAGTAGTAGTGAATGGGGTAGTCGCGGGAAATGGCGTCGCGCGCGCTCCACAGCGGATCACCCGTGGCACGCATGCCGCGACCACCGCGCGCGTGGCTAACGCGCCAGCTCGAGTACACGGTGTCGTGCTCGAGCCAGCCACCGGCAGGAAGCAGCGCCTCACGCTGAGTCCAGAGTTTGCGTCCGGCGGCGGCTGTCCTGCGAATGACGACCCGGATTCTCGTCATGAGCGCGCGAAGCGAGAACCGCCTGCTCATGCCAAACGGGATACGGCGGCCGGGCTCGCCTTCGACCTGCACCAAGTCGACGCGGCGCGGCGGCAGCGTACCGGCCGGCACTTTGAGCAGCAACCGAGCGGCACGATGCGCAAGCACGAGCGTGAGCCCCTTCTTTTCCAGCCGATGGGTTTCGCCGGAAAGCAACACGGTATCGTTGGCGCTTTGCTCCTCGGTGATCCAGATCACGCCGGAAGCAGGAACGAGTTGCGTGCCCTGGCCGTCGACAATGCGCAGCATGCTTCCGCGATCGAGATGGACGGGCTTGCGCAGGGTTCCCGGCACCCTGTCTTCGCTGGAAACGCGCCCAGTCATCGTCGCAGCCGCGGCAGGCGCTGGCTCGCGCGGCGCTCTTTCGACAGTCGAGGTCATGTCACTCCTTCGATTGGTCTAGGTGCCTTCTCGCTTGATCCAGCGTCGTCTTGGCCTGGCGAGGTGCCCGAGGCTCGTCACTAAGCTCTTCCGCCGCGATGGCAACGGAAGCCGCGAGTCCCAGAACGGCGATCGCGTAGCCGAGCGGATGCGCGAAGTGGAATGCGAACCACATGGCGATCCAGGCTCCGAGCAGGATGCAGATCCGCAGGTTCATGGGTTACTCCTGGATAGGTTTGTTTGCCTGGAAATTCACGGAGTGGACGCGCAGGTCGCGTGAGACCTTGGCTTCTGCCGTGGTGCCGCGGAAGCAGTCGAAGCGCTGCACGATTCGCGGATCGGCGAATCCCGTTTCGAGCGCGAGCTCGCTCAGCTCGGGCTCGGGAAGCGCACCGCCGATGCAGGCGGCCCAAAGGTCCGGGTTGTTGCGCACTTCGTGCTTGAGCTCGCGCTGGACGACCACGTCGGCGAGATACAGGCGACCTCCGGGGCGCAGCACGCGATGGATCTCGCGAAACACATGCGATTTGTCCGGCGAGAGATTGACTACGCCATTGGACAGGATGACGTCGACGCTTTCATCATCGACGGGCAGCTCCTCGAAGAAGCCCGCGCGGATCTCGACGACCGCAGCAAGGCCGGCCCGTTCGGCAGACTTGGCCGCGGCCTCGCGCATCGCGGGCGTCATGTCGATGCCGATGACGTGTCCTTCCGGTCCGACCCGGCGCGCGGCAAGCAGCACGTCCATGCCGCCCCCGCAAGCATGGTCGAGGACGGTCTCGCCGCGGCGAAGGGGACCGATCCGCAACGGATTACCCACGCCGGCGAAGCGCGCGGTACATTCCTCCGGAAGCAGCGCAAGCTCGGCGGGGTCGTAGTGCAGGTACTCCGCCGCATACCGGGCGCCGCGGTGAAAGTGGAACTCGCCGCCGGGATTACGTGCGACTTGCTCGTACGTCGCGAGCACCTGGGCTCGCAACCGCTCGACGTCGAAGCCGGCGGGGCAGGTGATGGCCATGTGTTTGATCCCTCTGCGTCGTGGCGGGAAAAAGTCAGGCGAGAATCGGCGCCAGCGCCTCGCCGATCCGCGCTCCCTGCTCGGCCGTGATGAGACCGCCCATGATTTCGGCGAACCGGGAGTCCTGCACGCCGGAGACGATGTACTGCCAGCGATAGGCCGCAAGAATGCCGTTGCGGATTTTTTCGACTTCGCCCGCAGCGACCGGCCGGCCGCAGATCTCGACGAAATAGTGCGTGTCGGCAGCGGCCTGTCCCTGCAGTATCCCGTCCACCGCCCCTGCGAGCGCGATCAGATCGTCCACCGCTGCGTCGCGCGCCTCGGGCGAGAGCTTCGCGTCCTCGCGCTTCCATTCCAGCTCGTCGAGGATCGCGTGCTGCGACTCTTCCTTCCAGTGATGCAGGAACACGTCCTTCCACAGCGGCGAGAGTTCCGCATCCGGCTCGATGCTCGACCGGTAGTGCGCCTGCGTGAACAGCTCGATCATGCAGGTGAGCGCGAGCACGGACCAAGTCGACTTGCTGAGCACGACCGACGCGACGTCGTTCTGCTGCGCCGGAAATTGGTATCCCGCCGGCATGCCCGAAGCGAGCATTGCCTCGATGCGGCGGAAGAGCTCCTGGTGCTTCAGCTCCTCGTCGGTGAAGCGTACGAGCGCCTCGAGCGCGACCTGGTCGCCGAGCCAGTGGTCACGGCTCACTTCCAGGATCTTGACGCCGATGTAGCGTTCGACCAAGCCGAACATGTTGGCGTAGGTGCGGCCCTGTATCTGCGACACGAGCCGCTGCTCGGACGCGGACAAGAATGGGAGCGAGGTGACTTTCGACAACCCGTCGGGGAGGAACTTCTTGCTGAAGTCGAATTCGCGTCCCTTGATGACGTCGCGGTCGATGTCCCAGCGGATGCGCTTGGACACTTCGACGCATTTCGCGTAGCGCTTCGCTTCGGTGGCGAGGAGGGCAGTCTGCATGGCTTCTCTCCTTGGTTGCGGGTGAACGGCGGGGGGAACGACTGCTTCGCCGAACCCGCTGCTGGACGCAGCGCGCCGGAGCCAGGCATCGAGCGCAGGCTCAGCGGCAGTGGTCACGGAATCCGGCGTCCTCATCGAGATCGTTCCTTTCCAAATTGCGGTTATCGAGGTGTCGGCCGGCGAGTTCGGCTGCGTGACGCCGGATACACGCTGCCAAGTCTGGGCAATGCACGTAATCGCCAGATGTCTTGCGGGAGACAGTTTTGTTTCGTATGTATCGACGCTCGAGCGGGGCAATCGGCCGGCTCGTGGTGCAGGACGCGAGTTGCGCCGCGGCGCTATGTTTGCCCGGGCACGCGTTTTCGCGCACCAACGCTCATGCCAAGCAATGGCCGCATCCTCATCGTCGAGGACGATCCGTCGGTGCGCGAAATGCTTGCCGAGTATCTCGGAACAATAAGGCGAGGTCCTGAGCAAGCCTGAGGAATCGGTCGCCCACCAAGCGACCCCAGGCTGTGGTCATCGGCTCCGGTGGGTCCGAACGTGCGTGCGCCCCGAGCCGAGCCCCGCCACCAGAGATCCAACGCCAACCCGTGCGCCTGTTCGCCTCTGGTTGGCACCGCCGAACTCACGTATCCTTGAACGCGACCCGGGGGCTCCCTTTGCAACGCAGAGGTCGGGCAGCGCATGCCCGACGTGCGAAGCGTTCATGCTCTATCGCGAAGCCGGCCAGTTCAAGGCCACCTACGTCGAAGATCAGCAGATCTTCCCGATCCGCCAGGACCGGATCGCGGTCGCGGTGCTGCTCGCCTTTGCGTTCGTCGTGGTTCCGCTGATCGCCAACGAGTACTGGCTGTCCGCGATCCTGACGCCGCTGCTGATCTTCGCTCTCGCCACGCTCGGCTTGAACCTCCTGACCGGATACGCGGGGCAGCTTTCGCTCGGTACCGCAGCCTTCATGGCGGTCGGCGCGTTTGGAGCATACAACGTCATGCTGCGCGTGCCGGGGATTCCCCTGCTGGTCGCGTTCGTCCTGGCCGGGCTGTGCGCGGCGGCGGTCGGCATCGTGTTCGGCCTGCCGAGCCTGCGGATCAAGGGCTTCTACCTGGCGGTGGCCACGCTCGCCGCGCAGTTCTTCGTGGTGTGGGCGCTGACCAAGTTCGGATGGTTCTCGAATTACAGCAGTTCCGGCGTGATCAACGCGCAGAAGATGGAAATCCTGGGCTACTCCTTCGACTCGCCAGCCGCCAAGTACCTGCTGGTCCTTTCCATCGTTTCGCTGATGGCGCTGGCGGCGAAGAACATGGTGCGGAGCTCGGTGGGACGCGCCTGGATGGCGGTGCGCGACATGGACGTCGCCGCCGAAGTGATCGGCATCCGGATGCTCCACACCAAATTGCTGGCCTTCGCGATCAGCTCGTTCTACTGCGGAATCGCCGGGGCACTGTACGCGTTTGCCTACCTTGGCACGGTGGAGCCCGAGGGCTTCAACCTCGATCTGTCGTTTCGGGTCCTGTTCATGGTGATCATCGGCGGCGCGGGAAGCATACTCGGGTCGTTCTTAGGGGCCGGCTTCATCGTCCTGCTGCCGATATTCCTGAACACCATCGCCCACCCGCTGGAGCTCTCGCTTGGCTTGACGCTGCCGCCCGGACTGATGTCGAACCTGGAGCTGATCGTCTTCGGCAGCCTGATCATCTTCTTCCTGGTGGTCGAGCCACTGGGCCTCGCGCGGCTATGGCAGATCGCCAAGGAAAAGCTGCGTCTGTGGCCGTTCCCGCACTGATGTTGCAGCGCAATAGGCGTTCTGGCGTGCGGGAACATGATGTTTTGTTGAGGCTCGTCAATTGACACGGCAGGGCGTCTCGGCAATGCTTGCTCAGTTCTGAGTTGCATTAGCGAACGTCTTTCTCGGAGGAACCCATGAAGCACCTCAAATCGGCACTGATCGGCGCCGCATTGCTCGGCGTCGCGGCGGTCAGTCATGCGCAACAGGAGCAGTTCATTCCGATGATCGGCTATTGGGTCGGACCATACGCCCCAGGCGGCTCCGGCATATTCGGCGGCTTCATCGACTACCTCAACATGGTCAACGCTCGCGACGGCGGGGTGAACGGCGTCAAGCTGACCTACGAAAAGTGCGAGACCGAGTACAACAATGCCCGCGGGGTCGAGTGTTACGAGCGCGAGAAGAACAAGGGGCCTACCGGCGCCACGGTGATCAATCCCTTGTCGACGGGGATCACCTATTCGTTGATCGACAAGGTGACTGCGGACAAGATCCCGATGGTGTCGCTCGGCTACGGGCGCACCGACGCATCCGACGGTCGCGTCTTCGCTTACGTCTTCCCGCTGATCACCAACTACTGGTCGCAGAACACGGCCAAGATCAAGTTCATCGGCTCGAAGGAAGGCGGGATGGACAAGCTCAAGGGCAAGAAGATCGTGAATCTGTATCACGACTCCGCCTACGGCAAGGAAACGATCCCGATTCTCGATGCGCAGGCGAAGAAATACGGCTTCACCGTGACCCACATCCCGGTGGCGCACCCGGGTAACGAGCAGGGAGCGCAGTGGCTGCAGATTCGGCAGATCAAGCCCGACTGGGTGATCCTGCGTGGCTGGGGGGTGATGAACCCGGTGGCGCTCAAGGCAGCGGCGAAAGTGGGCTTCCCGCGCGACCACATCATCGGCGTGTGGTGGTCGGGTGCCGAGGAGGACACGATTCCCGCGGGCGACGCGGCCAAGGGCTACATCGCGGCGGGTTTCAACGTCGCGGGCGCGAACTTTGCGGTAGTCCAGGACATCAAGAAGTACGTTTATTCCAAGGGCAAGGGGGAGATGACCGACGAGACGAGGATAGGCTCGATCTATTACAACCGCGGAGTCGTGCACGGCATCGTCACGGTCGAGGCGATCCGCACCGCGCAGGCCAAGTTCGGCAAGGGCAAGACCATCACCCCCGACCAGATGCGCTGGGGTCTGGAGAACCTGAACATCACCGAAGCGCGTTTGAAGGAGCTCGGCGCGGTCGGCTTCATGCAGCCGGTCAAGCTGTCTTGCTTGGATCACGAGGGCGGCGGCGCGGTTAAGTTCCAGCAATGGGACGGCAACAAGTGGGTCATCATCACCGACTGGATCCAGCCGGACAGGGAACTCGTGCGCTCGATGGTCGAGCAGTCCGCGGCGGCGTACGCCAAGGAAAAGAACATCACGCCGCGCGACTGCGCCAAAGAAGCCTAGAGCCGCTGAAACAGATGTGTGCTTCCCCCTTCCGCGGGAGGGGGAAGCGCGGGCTCTAGCTCCGTCCTCTCCCAATCGCCACATGAGCGCACCCGCCGCAGCGCCGAAGGCGCAAGCGTATCTCTCGGTAAACAACATCGAGGTCATCTACGACCACGTCATCCTCGTGCTCAAAGGGGTGTCGCTGGAAGTTCCTCAGGGCAAGATCGTCGCTTTGCTCGGTGCCAACGGCGCCGGAAAGACGACGACGCTGAAGGCGATCTCCAACCTGCTGCGCGCCGAGCGCGGCGACGTCACCAAAGGCACGATCGAGTTCAAGGGGCAGCGCGTCGACCGGCTCACGCCGAGCGCGCTGGTCAAGCTCGGCATCTGCCAGGTGATGGAGGGCCGGCACTGCTTTCAGCATCTGACGGTCGAGGAGAACCTGCTGACGGGGGCGTTCACGCGCAGCGCTTCGCGCGCGGATATCAAGGCCGACCTGGAGAAGGTCTATCACTACTTTCCACGCTTGAAGCAGCGGCGGGGAAGCCTCGCCGGCTACACCTCTGGCGGCGAGCAGCAGATGACCGCGGTCGGACGTGCGTTGATGGCGCGGCCGTCGATGATCCTGCTCGACGAGCCGTCGATGGGCCTTGCGCCACAGATCGTCGAGGAGATCTTCGAGATCGTCCGCGATCTCAACCAGAAGGAGAAGGTGAGCTTCCTGCTGGCGGAGCAGAACACCAACGTGGCGCTGCGCTTCGCCGACTACGGCTATATCCTGGAGAACGGCCGCGTCGTGATGGACGGCCTTGCTTCGGATCTGGCGCAGAACGAAGACGTCAAGGAGTTTTACCTCGGGCTTTCCACCGCTGGGCGCAAATCATTCCGCGACGTCAAGCATTATCGCCGGCGCAAACGCTGGCTGGCTTAGGGATTGTCGTCCCCGCGGAAGCGGGGACCCATTTTCAGCAACCATCATGGATTCCCTCCCCGCTTCCGCGGGGACTAAAGGCCGCGGGAATGACGAATTTTCCGTCGCTGAGGTTACGCGAGCGGTAATTGGGCAACGCCATGACCGAGCACTTCGACACTCTCGAGACCCGCGATCCTGAGACGCGCGAGCGCGCGCAGCTCGCCGCCTTGCGCTTGCAGCTCGCCTACGCCAAGGCGCACACCGCTGCGTACGCGCGTCTGTTGGCCGATGCCGATCTTGGCGAAGTCACGTCGCGCTCGGTGCTGGCGAAGCTGCCGGTCGTGCGCAAGTCCGAACTGCTGGAGATGCAAAAGGCGAACCGCCCCTTCGGAGGCTTCGCCGCCAGCGGATGGGGCAAGCACTCGCGGCGAGCACCGTTGGTGTTCGCGTCACCGGGCCCGCTCTACGAGCCCGAGGGAAGCGATCCGGACTACTGGAGGCTCGCTCGATCGCTGTTCGCGGCGGGGTTCCGTGCCGGGGATCTCGTGCACAACTGTTTTTCTTACCACTTCACTCCCGGCGGGGCGATGCTCGAGAGCGGAGCGCGCGCGCTGGGCTGCACCGTTTTCCGAGGCGGCACCGGTCAGACCGAACAGCAGTTGCAGGTGATGGCTGAGCTAGGACCCGACGCGTACGTTGGTACTCCATCTTTTCTGAAGATCCTTCTGGACAAGGCGGACGAACAGGGTGTCGCGCTCCCGAGGCTCAGGAAGGCGCTGGTCTCAGCTGAAGCGTTTCCGCCGTCGTTGCGTGACGCACTGCTCGCGCGCGGGATCGCTGCCTACGAGGCATACGCGACCGCCGATGTCGGCACGATTGCCTACGAATCGGAAGCGCGCGGGGGCCTCATCGTCGACGAAGGCGTGCTGGTCGAGATCGTGCGCCCGGGAACGGGCGATCCCGTGGCGCCGGGCGAGGTCGGCGAAGTCGTCGTCAGCGTGCTCGGCAACGCCGACTATCCGCTGATCCGCTTCGGGACCGGCGATCTCTCCGCGGTGATTCCGGGCGTGTCCGCCTGCGGCCGCACCAACATGCGTCTCAAGGGCTGGCTGGGTCGCGCCGACCAGACGACCAAGGTCAAGGGAATGTTCGTGCACCCGTCGCAGGTTGCGCAGATCGTCAAGCGCCATCCCGAGATCGTGCGTGCGCGACTCGTCGTCGACAATCCGGAGCGCGTCGACCGCATGACCCTGCACGTGGAAATCCCGGGCAACGCTTCGTCGTATGCCGAGGCTATCGTCGCTTCGATCCGCGAAATCACCAAGCTGCGTGGCGAAATCGCGTTCCATGCGCCGGGCGAGCTGGCCAACGACGGCAAGGTGATCGAGGACGCGCGCGAGTACGACTGAATGGTCCGCTCGAAATCCTGAGGCCGGCCGCCGGTCGAGGCGTTCCCGTGGGTCCCCGCGAACCGCCCCGCGCGTGCTAGCATTGCCTTGCAAAGCTGCCGTTCCTCATCCATGGAAAACACTGCTGTCGTCGTTAGCGAAGAGCTGGCGCCGCTGAGCGAGGAAACGCGGCGCGCCATCGCCGCGAGTGGCGTTGTGCGGAGCTTCCCCAAAGGCAGCATCTTTATCAACGAAGGCGACACGGGGGATTCGCTCTACATCGTGCTCAGCGGCCGGGTGAAAGTCTTCGCCAGCAACGCAGCGGGGCGCGAGATCGTTTTGAGCTTTTTCGGCCCCGGCGAATACGTGGGGGAAATGTCGCTCGACGGCAGCCCTCGCTCGGCATCGGTCATGACGGTGGAGCCGACGACCTGCGCCATCATCAACAGGGCGAGCTTCCGCGAGTTCCTGCTCGAGTATCCCGAGTTCGCGATGCACCTCATCGGCAAGTTGATCCAGCGCGTGCGAATGGCGACCGAGAACGTCAAGAGTCTCGCCCTGTCGGACGTTTACGGACGCTTGGTGCGCCTGATCACGACACTCGCCGTCGAGCGCAACGGCGTGCTGATGGTGCCCGAGAAGCTCACCCAGCAGGACATCGCGGAGCGCGTGGGCGCCTCACGCGACATGATCAGCAAGCTGCTCAAGGACCTTGTGGCCGGCGGCTACCTCAAGGTCGAGAGCAGGACGATCACCGTCCTCAAGAAGCCGCCGGCGGGCTGGTAAATCCCTCTCCCAGCGGAGAGGCGGAGTCTAGATTCCGCCGAGGCAGATGTACTTCACTTCGACGTACTCGTCGATGCCATACTTCGAGCCTTCGCGCCCGAGCCCCGATTGCTTGACGCCACCGAAGGGCGCGACCTCGGTCGTGATGAACCCCGTATTCGCGCCTACCATACCGTACTCGAGCGCTTCGGCAACGCGCCAGACGCGGCCGATGTCGCGCGAATAGAAGTAGGAAGCGAGTCCGAACTCGGTGCGGTTGGCCAGCTCGATCACTTCGGCGTCGGTGCGGAAGCGGATCAGCGGCGCGACCGGCCCAAAGGTCTCCTCGCGGAAGATTTTCATGTCGACGGTGACGTCGGTGAGCACGGTCGGCTCGTAAAAGGTTCCTCCGAGAGCGTGCCGCTTGCCACCGACGGAAACTTTCGCGCCGCGCGACGTCGCGTCGGCAACGTGTTCTTCCACTTTGGCCAGCGCCTCTTTGTTGATCAAGGGCCCCTGCGCGACGCCGGGCTGAGTTCCTTCGCCGACCTTGAGCCCGCGCACCCGCTCCGCGAGCTTCGCCGCGAAGGCGTCGTAGACGCTGTCCTGCACGAAAAGCCGGTTCGCGCACACGCAGGTCTGGCCCGTGTTGCGGTACTTGGACACGATCGCGCCGTCGGCGGCGGCGTCGAGGTCGGCATCGTCGAATACGATGAATGGAGCGTTGCCTCCGAGCTCGAGCGAGAGCTTCTTCACCGTCGAGGAAACTTGCTTCATCAACAGCCTGCCGATCTCGGTCGAGCCGGTGAACGAGAGCTTGCGCACCGTCGGGTTCGACGTCATTTCGCCCCCGATCTCGGAAGCCTTGCCGGTAAGGACGTTGAGGACACCCGGCGGAAAGCCGGCTCTCACGGCAAGCTCGGCCAATGCGAGCGCCGAATACGGCGTGGCCTCGGCCGGCTTGATCACCACGGTGCAGCCCGCGGCCAGCGCTGGCGATACCTTGCGCGTGATCATCGAAGACGGAAAGTTCCACGGAGTGATCGCCGCGCAAACACCCACCGGCTGCTTGATCACGATCAGGCGCCGATCGTTGCCCACGGTTGGGATCACGTCGCCGTAGACTCGCCTTGCTTCCTCGGCGAACCATTCTGTATAGGCAGCGCCGATCGTGATCTCGCCTTTGGATTCGGCCAGCGGCTTGCCCTGCTCGCTGGTAAGGATCAGCGCGAGATCGTCGGCGTGCGCGAGCTGCAGCTCCGACCACTTGCGCAGGACCGCCGCACGCTCCTTTGGCGTCTTGCTGCGCCATCCGGTCCAGGCTCTGTCCGCGGCTTCGATCGCGCGGCGCGTTTCGCCGGCACCCATTCTCGGCGCCGTGCCTATACGGATTCCGGTCGCGGGGTTGATCACATCGAAGGTCGCCGCGGAATCGGCATCGCTCCATTTGCCGTCGATGAGACACTGCTGGCGCAGCAGCGCGTTGTCCTTGAGCGCGATCGGCGCTCGCCGTTCTAGAGTGAGGGTGTCGGGTGTCATGGGGATCTCCTACTGCAGTCGACAAGCGCGTAACGCTGCGGTTCCGCGAGTTCCACAGTATAGCCCAGCAGGCTGGCGACTGCCCGACTCGGGGGTGAGCAACCGCCGGAGCGAGTCGGTTTTCGATGCGGTCGGCGCCGCTGCGCTGGCGGCCGCTACAATGACACTGCGGTCGACATACCTTCCGGCCGGAACGAAAGCATGCGCGTGATTCACTGGTTGACGATCGCGGCCGTCGGAGTCGCCGCTGTGGCGCTGCTCTGGTACATGGTGGCGGTGCCAGGGCGCTCCTGGTCGTCGGCGCTCTCGCCGCTGACGGATGAAGACCGTGCCCTGCGCGAGCGACTGCGGATCCACGTCGGCACGATCGCCTCGAGCGAGCACAACATCTGGACGCGCGACCGCTTGGAGGCTGCCGCGCTCCACATCGAGAGGAGCCTCGATGAGATGGGTTACGACGTTCAACGCGAGGAATACCTCAGCGGCGGTGCAGCGGTGCGCAATGTGCTGGTCGAGCTGAAAGGGACCACGCGCGGCAATGAGATCGTCGTCGTCGGCGCACACTACGACTCGGTGCGCGGCGCGCCGGGAGCGAACGACAACGGCTCCGGTGTGGCGGCGGTGCTCGAGCTTGCGCGCGCGCTTCGTGGCTGGAAGCCTGCGCGCACGTGGCGCCTCGTGCTGTTCGTCAACGAGGAGCCTCCGTTCTTCTACAGCGGCGAGATGGGCAGCCAGGTTCACGCCCGGCACGCCCGCGAGCGAAACGAGCGCATCGTCGCCATGTTCTCGCTCGAGACGATAGGCTGCTACTCGGACAAGCCCGGCAGCCAGCACTACCCATTCCCGTTCAGCCTCTTCTATCCGGATCGCGGCGATTTCCTCGCGTTCGTTGCGAATCTCGGTTCGCGTGCGCTGCTGCACAAGACCATCGCCGTGTTCCGTGCCCAGGCAGAGTTTCCGTCCGAAGGTGTCTCGGCGCCCGCGTTCATCCCCGGCGTCGACTGGTCGGACCAGCGGTCATTCTGGGAGCAAGGCTATAGGGCGCTCATGGTGACGGACACCGCGCTGTATCGGTATCCCTACTACCACACGCCGCAGGACACGCCGGACAAGGTCGATTACGAGCGGCTTGCCCGCGTGACGCGGGCCCTCGAGCGAACCTTCCGGACGCTGGATGCGACGCTGTGATCCGCCGGGGTCGCGCGCCGTTGTCGCCAATTGCGGAGACCCGGGTCGCCAATGGCGACCCGAGCGACCCGTGACTTCTACTTCTTGGCTTTCTGAGGATCCTCGTCGGGGTTGATGTAAGTCACGTCGAAAGGCCCGTTGCCATTGACCTGGATCACCGCTTCGGTCTTGGCGACCAGGTAATGGTGGTCTTTCCCGGAAAGGAAATGGAAGGCGCCGGCCGTGAGCGTGTGTGCCTTGCTCGTTTCGACTTTGTCACCCGTCCCGAAATAGAACGTGCCCGAGATCACCGTAAGGCTCTCATCCTGGGTATGCCAGTGTGGCGGGATCTTGTACCCTGGTGGGACCATGAGGCGCATGACGAATGGCCCCGATTTGCTCGGATCGCCTTGCAAGACGGCGATCTTGGCGCCCTTGGGAATCGAAGGGGGCGCAGCGCCCCATTTGATGTCCTTTGGATTGACAAAGCCCTCGCTCGCTCCTTGGGCTGCCGCGGAACCTGCAAGACTCCCCAGAACAGCCGCGACCAACGACATGGCGATCGTCGTGCTTAGCGTTTTCATCTGCGTTTATCTCCAAAGAGGTTGAAGCACTCGCTGCCGCCCGCTCGACGCACCGCTCGCGCACGCCTCAGGCCTTCTGCTGGGTGACTTTCTCGCCGGCATCTCGTGCAATCCTACTCTAGCATGACGCCGATGGCGCGCATACATGCGGCACTTTCAGCGCCCGGTTGCGGCGCCACCTGCGGACGGCGCGCCTCATCTGTGGCCCCGTCGAACATGGCTTGAGTCATCGTTGCCTGCTGTCGCATCGGTCGTGTCGGTGGAATCGAAGCAATGCACACCAGCCGAGTCGTAATCGACCTGAGGTAATATTAGCGGCGCGGAGGCCGCACAGCGGCTACAGGGTTATGATCGACTTAAGGAGTTGATCCGATCCCAGGCAGTCCGAGCCCGCACACAAGAGGAGATGCGTTAAGAGTGAGCGCCGAGAGAGTTGCTTCACGCTTGTCATCCTCCGGTGAAAGCGTAGGCGCACGAGCGCTACTTCCTTCCGATTTCGATAGTCAGATCATCCCATGTCCACTGTGACCCTTAAGAATGTCGTGAAGCAGTTCGGCACGGCCAAAGTGGTTGATAACTTGTCCATTGTGGTTCAAGACAAGGAGTTCGCTGTTCTGGTGGGCCCCTCGGGCTGCGGTAAGACGACCGCGCTGCGCATGATAGCTGGCCTCGAAACCGTCAGTTCAGGCGAGATTTACATCGGGGACATGCTCGTGAACAACATGGCGCCGAAGGACCGGGACATCGCCATGGTGTTCCAGAACTACGCGCTGTACCCGCACATGAACATTCGAGACAACATGGGCTTCGGGCTGAAGATACGCCAGATTCCCACGAAGGAAATCGAGGCGCGCGTACACGAGGCGGCCGACATCCTGGGTCTCAATGACCTGCTGGACAGAAAACCGAAGGAGCTCTCGGGCGGCCAGCGCCAGCGCGTGGCAGTTGGACGAGCGATCGTGCGCAAGCCGAAGTTGTTCTTGTTCGATGAACCGTTGTCCAACCTCGATGCGAAGCTGCGCGTCGCGATGCGCGCCGAGATCAGCAAACTCCATCGGCGCCTCGGCGCCACCATCATTTACGTAACCCACGATCAGGTCGAAGCCATGACGATGGCCGATCGGATCTTCATCATGAGCAAGGGCGTGCTTCAGCAGAGCGGCGCACCGATGGAGGTCTACGCGAAGCCCGCCAACCGCTTTGTCGCGGGTTTCATCGGTTCGCCGGCAATGAATTTCATCGACGCAAGAGTGCTTGGTATGAACGGCGGGCTTTTCATCGACGCCGGCGCCTTCCGAGTCGAGGTGCCCGAATCGTTTCGCCAACGTCTGGCACCGTACGCCGGACGGCAAATAGTGTTCGGCGTACGGCCCGAGGATCTCGCGGCACACCACGCCTCGGCACCAGGCAACGGAAGCATGATGACGGCGCGTGCGGAAGTCGTGGAAACGCTGGGCTCGGAAATATTTGCTCACCTCTCGTGCGGGATCCATTCCATAGTGGCCCGGATGCCCGTGCCGGACCGCCCGCTTCGGGTGGGTGAGACGCTTAGGGTGAACGTGCGAATGGCCAAAACGCACGTCTTCGACTCGGAAACGTCCGAGACGATCGTTTAGGCCCTCGACAGTCGTGGATGAGATTTGACGGCGATCTGAGTCTCTGAAAATCGCCAGCTCGCGGTGCGCTTCACAGGTTTCGCTTCGGCCCCTTACGATCCATTGGTCTCGGGTCTTGCTGTCCATGGAGGGTATATGAAAAAGCTTGTCAGAAATATTGTGGTGTTGTCCTGTTCGCTCTGCCTTTGTGTGAGTGCAACGGTTCGGGCGCAGCAGAAGGAAATTCGCGTGCTGCTTGCAAATCATCCCTACGGCGAACTCCTCAAGTCGGCCATTCCGGAATTCGAAAGCGCGACGGGAATCAAAGTTAACGCGGAGAGCCTCCAGGAAAGTCAACTGACGACCAAGCTGACGACGGAATTCGCAACCAGCTCTTCGTCTGTGGATGTGTTCATGACCCGTCCACTTCAGGAAGGGAAGATGTTCTACAAGAATGGCTGGTACGAGCCTCTCGGCGCGTACGACTTCTCGGACTACCCGAAGAACGTGATGAGCGTCGCGACGTTCGGAACGAAAGCCTATATCGTTCCGCTCGTGACCGAATGGCAGGTGCTCTATTACCGCAAGGATCTGCTCGCCGGCGCGGGCATCAAGGTACCAGCGACATTCGATGACCTCGAGGCTGCGGCAAAGAAGCTCAATTCCGAGAACATTGCGGGTATGGCTTCGCGCGGAAAGGGCGCGGCGGCCGTGACCCAGCTGTCGAGCTATGTCTATAACTACGGAGGGCAGTATCTCGATAAGGGAGTCGCAGTATTCGATTCCAAACCCGCCGTGGATGCGATTCGGTTCTACGGGAAGCTCCTCGGCACCTACGGTCCGAAGGGCGTTACCTCGATGTCTTGGGAAAACATCATGCCGCTGTTTCAGGCCGGGAAGATAGCCATGTGGACAGACGCCTCTGTGTTCTACGGTCAGATCATCGATCCCGCGAAGACGCAGTTGGGCGCAGACAAGGTTGGAATCGCGAACTTCCCCGCGGGCCCGAAGACTGATTCGCCGTTCATTGTGACTTCTTGGGGCATGGCGGTCGCCAAGCAATCGAAGAAGAAGGATCTGGCGATGAAATTCATCGAATGGGCGACAAGCAAGGAGCTCGCTGCAAAGGGGATGCTCGCCAACATCACCATGGCGCGATCCTCTGTCTGGGAAGACAAAGCTGTTTTGGCCAAAGTAAACCCGGGCCTTGTTGAAACGCGGGCCTTCGCCGCAAAGAACGGCTATCCGCTGGACCGTCCGTACATGAGTGCGGTCGGCGAAGCCCGGGATCTGATCGGTGAGCTGATCATCGATTCGATCAACACGAAAGGCGCATCCCCCAACCTCGAGAAGATGGCTAAGGAAAGGGTAGAAAAGGTCAACGAGCTTCTTCAGGACACCGGTGAATACGGAAAGTAGGGGAGCAGCCGTCGGCGGCTTACTCTAACTAGCAGGGATCGAAGATGATGCAATCAGGCTTTGCGGAGCGGAATCTGCAGCGATTGTTTCCGCTCCCAGCAGTCATCTTCGTCGCCATGCTGATGGTGTTCCCGGTTCTATACACATCGTATTTGAGCTTCACGAACTGGAATCTCACTTCGGGGATGCCCGCCACGTTCGTCGGCTGGAGAAGCTATGCGCGAGTGCTGACGGAGCCCAGGTTTGTGAATGCCCTCGTGCGGACCTTCATCTTCACGTTTTTCGCGGTCGCGATCGAGGGTATTTGCGGTGTCGCGGCCGCTCTCGTTCTGCACCGCGCGTTCGTCGGAAAGAGCCTCGCCAAGCTTCTTCTCCTGCTGCCGCTTGTGGCTACGCCTGTCGCCATCGGCATCGTGTTCAATCTCTTCTACGATCCAACCATCGGATTAGCCAACTTCGTGCTGACGTCCCTGGGGTTGCCTCCTGGCTTGTGGATTTCCAATGACAAGTCGGTTATCCCTTCGCTGATTTTGGTCGATGTATGGCAATGGACGCCGATGATCACGCTCATTGTCCTGGCAGGCCTCGCGGGCCTGTCGGACGAACCGATCGAGGCTGCGCGTATCGATGGCGCAAGCGAGGCGCAGATAATCCGGTGGGTTACGATTCCGATGGTCATGCCGGTCATTTTGACTGCCCTGATCCTGCGTCTGATTGATGCGCTGAAGACGTTCGACATCATTTTCGCGATGACCGGAGGAGGACCCGGCTATGCATCGGAAACGCTCAATATCATGGGATACAAGTACAGCTTCGAGTATTTTCGGATGGGACAGTCCGCGGTCATCCTCGTCGTCCTATTTCTTGTCGTGTTCACCTGCAGCCTGGGCATCATGAAGTTGCGCACCGCGTCCGAGATCTAGGCAAGCCGCAGCCCGCTTGCCTGAAGCCTGAAAGCGAAGCACTCCGATGAACCGCAAGTTCTTATCGACCACGATCTTCTATCTCGCTGTCGTAGGGATTGCGCTCGTCGTGCTGTTTCCGTTTCTGTGGATGCTTTCGTCGTCGTTCAAGACGCAGGTCGATATCATCGCGTGGCCGCCAAAGATCCTTTTTGCGCCGACCATACAGAACTATCAGAAGGTCTTTGGGGAACAAGACTTTCTCAAATACTTCATGAACTCGACAATTGTCGGCGTCGCAGCCGTGGGCCTTTCACTCGTTCTCGGACTTCCGGCAGCGTACTCGATCGCGCGGTTCAACCAGAAAAAACTCGCAGTGTTCATCCTGCTGGCGCGGCTGATGCCGGGAATCTCGTTCTTGATGCCGTGGTATATCGTGTTCTCGCGATTGGAACTAATGGACAGTTACACCGCGTTGATATTGAGCCACATGCTTATCGCGTTGCCCATCGTGATCTGGATCATGTCCAGCTACTTCGGCACCATACCGCGCGAGATGGAGGAGTCGGCAATGGTCGATGGCGCGACCCGTCAATACGCGTTCTGGAAGATCATCCTTCCGTTGTCGGGGCCTGGCGTGATCACCGCGACAACGTTGGCCTTCATTTTCTCCTGGAACAACTTTCTGTTCTCGCAGGTGCTCAGCATGGAGAAGACGAAGACACTTCCCATCGCCGTTTACAACTTCCTTTCGTATGCGGAAGTCGACTGGGGCGGTGTTATGGCCGCGGCGTGTGCGATCATGGCTCCAGCAATCATCTTGACAATGATCTTTCAGAAGTATGTGGTGAAAGGCCTGACGATGGGCGCAGTCAAGGGTTAGATACCCAGCAGGCACGCAATCGATATCGCTGCGCGCGGAGGAAGCGGTTGAGTAATCGTTGTCTGCGCTAACGCTTGCTATTGTGGCGAAGCGGATGGAGCAACAGCATGCGCGAGGCGACTACGCGCGCTTCGCTCGCAAAGTCACCATTGTCACGCCCGCGAGCACCAGTGCGACGCCGAAAAGTTGAACGCCGTGCACGGGCTCGCCGAGAATCACGTAGCCAAGCCCGATCGTGAACACGGGCCCCAGCGAGCCGATCATCGACGTGCGATCGGCCCCGATGCGCTTGATTGCTTCGGCAATGAACAATGTGGGCAGCACCGTGGAGAACAGCGCCATCGCCAGCGACAGCAAGTGGATCGACATCGGCGCCGCGAGCGCGGCGAGCGGACGTGTCGCCAGGAACTGCGCGAAGACGAAGGCCGATGAGATCAGCATCGCCCAGGCGATGAAGCGCAAGCTTCCCAGGCGAGCGATGATGGGCCCGCAGCCGACCAGGTAGAACGCGTAGCAGAGCGCGCTGGCGAAAACCAGGCTGCTTCCCAGCCACAGCGCCCGAGGCGTACCGGTGAAGCCGCTGTCGAGCATGACGACCAGCGCGATCCCGGCGTAGGAGAGCGCGAGCGCTCCAGCGATGCGCCCGCTGATCCGCTGCCGGAACAGCACGGCCGACAGCACGACCACAAGGGTGGGGTAGAGAAACAAGATCAATCGCTCGAGCGAGGCGGTGATGTATTCGAGCCCGATGAAGTCGAGCAGGCTGGCAATGTAGTAGCCGATGAAGCCCAGCCAGCCCAGAAGCATCCAGTCTCGTTGGCCAATTGTTGCTGCTTGAGGGCGTCGCGTCGCCCACCAGGCCATGAGCGCGAAGAACGGCGCCGAGTAGACCATTCGCAGAGTGAGCAGCGTCAGCGCATCGATCGGAGACCATGCGTACGCCAGCTTGATCAGGATCGCCTTGAACGAGAATCCGAGCACGCCCACGACCGCGAGCGCGGGACCGCTCCAGGCGGCCTGGTCCGCTGCAAGGGTAGGCGCGCGATGGTTCAATCCCAGCTTACGGCGCCCGACCAGGCCGTGCCGAGGATCAAAAGCCCGAATGCGATGCGGTACCACGCGAACGGCACGAAGTCGTGATGCGCGACATAGCGGATCAACCAGCGCACCACTAGGAAAGCGCTCACAAACGAGACCACGAAGCCGACGCCAATCATCGAAAGGTCGCCGGTGGCGAGCAGGTCACGGTTCTTGACGAACTCGTAACCGGTGGCAGCGAACAGCGTCGGGATGGCGAGAAAGAAGGAAAATTCGGTGGCCGCCACGCGCGACAAACCGAACAGCATGCCGCCGATGATGGTCGCGCCCGAACGCGAGGTCCCGGGGATGAGCGCCAGGGCCTGAGCGAAGCCAATCTTGAGCGCGTCGGGCCAGCGAACGTCGTCCACGCTCTGGATGCGCGCCGGCGCAGGATTGCGCTTCCAGCGCCGCTCCACCCACAGGATGATGAAGGCTCCGACAACGAACGCCGAAGCGACGGGTACGGCAGCGAACAGGTGCGACTTGATGGCGGAGGCAAAGGCGAGGCCCAGGATCGCGGCCGGAAGGAAGGCAACGAACAGGTTCACCACGAAGCGCTGCGCTGAAGCCTCGGTGAACACGCCACGAGCGACCGAGATGAGCTTGACGCGGTATTCCCAGCACACCGCGAGGATCGCGCCGGCCTGAATGACGATCTCGAAGATCTTCGCGCGCTCGCCGGTGTAGCCGAGGAGCGATCCGGCGACGATCAGGTGCCCGGTGCTGGACACGGGCAGGAATTCGGTCAGGCCTTCGACGATGCCGAGGATCGCCGCGATGAGGAGGTTGGATTCGATTTATCGACTCCGTGCGACAAAAAAGGCCGGGCGACTCGCGCCGCCCGGCCCCGCTATTCTACCGCGTGCGTTAGCCAATGCGCTTGGTCAGCGCGGACAACGCCTGCGCCAGCATGTCGCTGTGATCCGCCGGAATCTGGCCGCTGGGCGTCATCTTGTCGATGATCTGCGGCAGCATTTGCGCCAGGCCGGAGTTCGCCGCGCCTTGCGACATCCCGAACTGCTGCGCGAGCTGTCCAAGCGATCCGCCGCCTAGCACTCGCGAAAGCTGGTCGGCAGTGATGGGCATGTTCGGTCCGGTGCCCACCCACGAGTCCGCGTGCTGAGCCATCCCCGCCTGCTGGAACTTGGAGATGATCCCCGGCAAGCCGCCGTTCTGCTGGATGAGCTGCAGCGCCATCTGCGCCAACGGGCTCTGTCCTTGTTGCGAGCCCCCGCCCATCAAGCCTTCAAGCAAACCATCGAGCAGACCCATGACGCCTCCGGAGTCGAAATTCGCACCGACAATTATACGGTGCGCTGCGCCGCTTCAGGCACCCGACTGGTTGCGGGAAGATCCAGAGATCGTCTCGCGGGAAGCTCGAGCCAACACACGCCGTCAGCGCTTACTTCCTCCCATACGTCGCCGTGAAGCTCGCCTTGGCCAGCTTGCTGGTATTCAACATGAATCCGACCATGGCGCCGCTCGCATTCTGGTCCACGTCGATCTTGTCTACGTTCAGCGCGTAAACGGTGAAGACGTAGCGGTGCGGCTTGTCGCCCTGGGGCGGACAAGGGCCGCCATAGCCTTGCGTTCCGAAGTCGGTCTTGGACTGAACGGCTCCCTTGGGAACCTGCCCGCCCGCAGGGTTGCCCGCTCCCGCAGGCAGCGAGGTCACATCGGCGGGAATGTTGAACATGAGCCAGTGCCACCAGCCGCTGCCGGTGGGCGCGTCGGGATCGTAGACGGTGACGGCGAAGCTCTTGGTCCCGGGCGGTGCGTTCTTCCACGCAAGTGAAGGCGATACGTTGCCACCCTCGCAGCCAAAGCCCTTGAACACCTGCGCCGCCGCGATCGTTGCATTGGGCTTGATCTCGGCGCTTTCGACGGTGAACGTTCCTGCGCCGAAGGCTGCGGCGGGGGCTGCGATCAGGCAAAGAAGTGCAAGGCGGTTCATGAAAGTCTCCTGTTGGGTCGCCCGGCGGGCGCGGGTGTCCCGGCTCGCGCAGTGAGACGAGAGCCGGTCACCCGGCGCGCCTCGGGGCTCATTTTCGCGAGGGGCGGTTGCTGGTATCGTGCAGGGCACGGCAGCGATTCTATCTCCAGCGACGGGCTCTGCGGCGCCCCGCCTGACCTTTCCCCAATCTCATGGCCAACCAGCCCGAAGTCACCAACATGGCGGTGTTCTGCGATTTCGAGAACGTCGCGCTGGGCGTGCAGGACGCCAAGTACGAGCGTTTCGACATCGCCAAGGTTCTGCAGCGGCTCCTGCTCAAGGGCAACATCGTGGTCAAGAAGGCCTATTGCGACTGGGAGCGCTACAAGGCGTTCAAGGCGCCGATGCACGAAGCGTCCTTCGAGCTGATCGAGATTCCGCACGTCAGGCAATCGGGCAAGAACTCGGCGGACATCCGCATGGTCGTCGACGCGCTCGACCTGTGCTACACCAAGGCCCATGTCGACACCTTCGTCATCGTCAGCGGAGATTCCGACTTCTCTCCGCTGGTCTCCAAGCTGCGCGAGAACGACAAGCGGGTCATCGGAGTGGGCGTGAAGAACTCGAGCTCGGACCTTCTCATAGCCAACTGCGACGAGTTCATCTACTACGACGATCTGGTGCGCGAGAAGAAAAAGCCCTCCGCGCGCAAGCAGCCGCAGCGGACCCATGCGCGCGAAGAATCCGCGCCGGTGAAGAAGGACGACGAGAGTCGCGCGGGACATGCGCTCGAGCTCATCACGGAGACGGTTGAGGCGCTCGTCGCCGAACGGGGCGAAGAGGAAAAAATCTGGGGCTCGATGGTGAAGCAGGCGCTCAAGCGGCGAATGCCCGGCTTCAATGAGTCGTACTTCGGCTTCCGCTCCTTCAACGGTCTGCTCGAGGAAGCCCAGCGGCGGGGGGCGCTCGAGCTCGAGCGGCATGAGAAGTCCGGCGGCTACATCGTTCGCCTCGCGAATCACGAGGCATAGCGATGAAAGCGGACGGACGCTTCCGGCGTGGGTTGAAGCGGGTCGCACCGGTACGTGCGCTGCCGCGCCGGCTCACCGGTCTCGTCGGAGCGGCGCTGGCGCTCGGTGTCGCGGCGGCGGAGCCGGAGCTCACCGTGACGGTGAGCGGACGAATGGCGACTTACGCGCCCGCCGCGCTGCTGGGTCTGCCGAGCGCGACGACGCTCACGATCCCCAACGACGTCGCATACAAGCGCGAGATGACCTACCGCGCGGTGCCGATGGCGGGGCTCTTGACGGGTGCCGCTGCCGACGAGTCCATTCGTTTTGTCGCCCAGGACGGCTTTGTCGCAACGCTGCCGGTAGCGCCCCTGCTCGCGCGCGACGGCGCCGTTGCCTACCTGGCGGTGGAGTCTAGCGATGCGCCGTGGCCGGCACTCAAGGCCGGCAAAGCGACGAGCGCGGGACCGTTCTATCTGGTCTGGCTGCATCCTGAGCGAGGCGGCATCGTTCCTGCGCAATGGCCCTACCGCATCGCCCGCATCGAATCGGTGGCTCCGCTGGCCCGGCGTTATCCGGCGCTCGCGCCTGCGCCGGGCTTGTCGGCACGAGATCCGGCACGGCATGGGTTCGCGGTGTACGAGAGGTATTGCGCTACCTGTCACACCTTGAATATGGCGGGCGACGCCAACATCGGGCCGGACCTCAATGTGCCATACAACCCCACCGAATACATGCGTGTCGACTCCTTGCGCCATCTGATCCGCGATCCGCAGTCGCTTCGCCGATGGCCGGGTGCGAAAATGCCAGGTTTTGGCGCCAGTGTGCTCTCCGACCGGGACTTGAACGACCTGCTCGCCTACCTGCGGCACATGGCCGACCGGAAGGTCTCGGGCCTGGTGGCGAAGTAGCCGCCGCAGCGAGACAATCCTTCAGGCGCAGGCTTGCGTGGGGCGCCGCCGCCCCCATCTGAAGCCGGTGAAGGATGAGGTGCCCAGTGCCAGACGTTCGGCCGGCCGCAGTGGCCGGCATGTTCTACCCTGATGCTCCCAGGCGACTGGATGCCGACGTGCGCGCCTACCTGGCGGAGGCGGCAACCACCGACGAGCCGACCTGGCCCAAGGCGCTGATCGCTCCCCACGCGGGCTACGTCTACTCGGGCCCGATCGCGGCCAGCGCCTACGCACAGCTCGCGCCGGGGCGAGAGGCGATCCGCCGTGTGGTCCTGCTCGGGCCCGTGCACAGGGTGCCGGTCCGTGGCCTCGCTCTGCCGGAGGCCGGTGCCTTCGTGACTCCGCTCGGCAGCGTCGCAGTGGATCGCGAAGCGAGCGCGCTTGCGCGATCGTTGCCTCAGGTCGTGGTCAGCGCCGCGGCGCACGCCCACGAGCATTCCCTGGAGGTGCAGCTTCCGTTCCTGCAGCGTGTGCTTGCCGCCTTCAGCATCGTCCCCTTTGCGGTGGGCGATGCCTCGGCGGAAGAAGTCGCTGCCGTCATCGATCTGCTATGGGGCGGCCGCGAAACCGTCATCGTGGTGAGCTCCGACCTCTCGCATTACCACTCCTACGCCGACGCCCGCCGTATCGATCGCGCGACGGTCGACGACATCGAGGCGCTCGCCTCGACGCTGGATCACGAGCAGGCGTGCGGAGCCACCCCCATCAACGGCTTCACGCTCTGCGCGCGGCGGCACGCGCTCAAGCCGAAGTTGCTCGACCTGCGCAATTCGGGAGACACGGCCGGCGACAAGTCGCGCGTGGTCGGCTACGCGGCGTTTGCGTTCTCATATACCTCACATGCATGACGAAGCACTCGGCAGGGCGTTGCTGACGACGGCGCGTTGGGCGATCGGCGCAGAGCTGGGGCGCTCCGTCGGCGGCTGGCCCGAGCACGAAGCGTTGAGCGCGCACGGCGCCACTTTCGTTACGCTGTTCCGTCTCGGCGAGCTGCGTGGCTGCATCGGCACGCTCAAGGCGCACCGCCCGCTCGGCGTCGATGTCCGGGCCAACGCGCTCGCCGCTGCGTTCCATGATCCGCGCTTCCCGGCGCTGAGCCAATCGGAGTTCGACGACCTGTCGGTGGAAGTATCGTTGCTGTCACCGCCCGAGAGGCTCAACGCCATCGACGAGGCAAATCTGCTCGCGCGCTTGAAGCCAGGCGTGGACGGCGTCATCCTCGACTACGCCGGCCAGCGCGCGACCTTCCTGCCGCAGGTGTGGGCGAGCCTGCCGGAGCCGCGCGACTTCATGATCGAATTGAAGCGCAAGGCGGGGATGCGCGACGACTTCTGGAGCGCGGCGGTGAACGTTTTCCGCTATGACGTCACCAAGTGGAAAGAACGCGAATTCCCGCCAGTCGAGACACCGCATGAGTGATTACCCTGGGCGCTACTGGCATCGGCTGGACGACGGTCGCATCCAGTGCGATCTGTGCCCGCGCGACTGCCGCCTGCACGAAGGTCAGCGCGGCGCGTGCTTCGTTCGTCAGCGCACGGGCGACGCCATGGTGCTCACGACCTACGGGCGCTCGTCGGGCTTCTGCATCGACCCCATCGAGAAGAAGCCGCTCAACCAGTTCTATCCTGGTTCGAGCGTGTTGTCCTTCGGCACGGCCGGCTGCAACCTCGCCTGCAAGTTCTGCCAGAACTGGGACATTTCCAAGTCGCGCGAGATGGATACGCTCATGGATCAGGCCTCCCCGCGGGCGATCGCCGAGGCGGCGAAGCGCGCCGGCAGCAAGAGCGTCGCGTTCACCTACAACGACCCGGTGATCTTCGCCGAGTACGCGATGGACACCGCCGATGCCTGCCACGAACTCGGAATCCAGGCCGTCGCCGTGACCGCCGGCTACATCGGCACCGAGGCCCGGCGCGATTTCTACGCCAAGATGGATGCTGCGAACGTCGACCTCAAAGGTTTCACCGACGAGTTCTACGTGAAGCTCTGCGGCGCACGTCTGCAGCCGGTGCTCGACACGCTGGTCTACCTGCGCCACGAGACCAGCGTGTGGACCGAAATCACCACGCTGCTGATCCCAGGCAGGAACGATTCCGACGCGGAGATCGAGGCGGAATCGAAATGGATCATGCGCGAGCTGGGGCCCGACGTACCGCTGCATTTCACGGCGTTCCATCCCGACTACAAGCTGACCGACATCACGCACACGCCGGCGGCCACGCTCGCTCGCGCGCGCAAGATCGCGCTCGCCGAAGGGCTGCACTACGTCTACACCGGCAACGTCCACGACTCCAACGGCGGAACCACCTTCTGTCCGGGTTGCGGCGAGGGTCTGATCGTCCGCGACTGGTACGACATCCTGAGCTACACGGTAACGCCGGAAGGACGCTGCCCGCATTGCGACGCTGCGCTCGCGGGTCGCTACGGTCAGTTCGACCGGCCCTGGGGTCGCCGCCGCGTCGGGATGCGCCTGGCAACGGCAGCGTAAGCCCGGGGCGGGCGTCGATGTTCCGCGTCGCCGCCGCCGCCGTCCTGCTGCTCCACGCCGCCTTCGTTCTATTCGCGGTCTTTGGCGGGCTGCTCGCATGGCGCTGGCGCTGGGTTGCGTGGCTGCACCTGCCAGCGGTCGCGTGGGCCGCATTCGTCGAATTTACTGGGCGCGTCTGTCCGCTCACCCCGCTTGAGAACGCGCTGCGACGCGAGGCTGGTGAGACGGCCTATCGCGGTGACTTCATCGGCAACTACGTCGGATCACTGCTGTATCCGGAGGGGCTCACACCGCCGATGCAGGCGCTGCTCGGCGTCGCAGTCGTGGCGATAAACGTTGCGATCTATGCCGCGATGCTGCGGCAACGCGCTCACGAGAGGGCGCCGGCGAAGATCCCGCGCGAACCCGTCGGGCGCGGACCCTAGCCGCGCCGCTCATCGAAACGCCATCGCGACGAGGACCACGAATCCAGCCGTCGCAGCGAGAAAGGCCATCGTGCCCATGTCGTCGAGCCAGCCAGTAAGCCGGAACCACGCGAGCGATGGGCCAGGCTGCCAGGGATCGTTTGCCGCTGGAGGCAGCACCTCGACCGTCGAGCGGGCAGCCGATTCGATCACCGTCAGGCCTGCCTTCTGAACTACGTGCTCCTGACCGGACCGAAGCCACACGTCGTCCAGTTCGCCGCTGGTGGTCGCCCACACTACGCCGTCGTGGACGCGGATTCTCGCCCCGGCCCCGGTGGGCACCGCGTGGGTCCTTCCCGCCTCGAGCAGGAGCTTGCCAAATGATAGTTTCATTGTCATTTTGACCTCGCGTTTGAAAGTGTTCCGTCGCGAGCAAATTCTGAGAGCAACGGTGCCCGGGGACAATCGATTTATATTGTGATAACATGTGAATTGTTCTCACATTTTGGGCTTGCCCAGCGATGCCGGACCGCCTTCCGCCGATGCAGGCCCTGCGAGCGTTCGAAGCCGCGGCGCGGGAGCGCAGCCTCACGCGTGCTGCCGAGTCGCTGCACGTCACCCATGGTGCGGTCAGCCACCAGATCAAGGCGCTGGAGGCGGAGCTCGGCGTGCGGCTGGTCGAGCGCGCAGGGCGCGGTATCCGCCTGACCGACGAAGGCGAGCGGTTCGCCAGCCGCGTGCGCGCCTCGCTGGCGGAACTCAGCGCCGCCATGCGCGAAGTGAGCGATCGCGCGAATCCGAGGCAATTGCGGGTAAGTGTGATGCCCTCATTCGCGGCGAGGTGGCTGTTGCCGCGCATCGGCGGCTTCCTCGCCGCACATCCGGACATCGATCTCGACGTCCGTTCGACCGATGTGCTGGTTGACTGGGCGCGCGAAGACGTGGATATGGCCATCCGCTATGGCAGCGGCGACTATCCAGGGCTGAACACAGAGCATCTGATGGATGACATCTTCTTTGCCGTGTGCAGCCCGAAGATCGCGGGTGGCCGCTTGCCGAAGCGGCCAGCTGACCTCAGCCGCTACCTGTTGCTGCGCGCGGAAAGAGAGTTCTGGCAGCCATGGTTCGCGGCGGCGGGACTCGACTGGCCCGAGCCCACACGCGGCCCGATGTTCAACGACACCTCGCTCATGATGCAGGCCGCGATCGAGGGCCAGGGCATCGGCCTCGCGCGTACCTCACTGATCGGCAACGACCTCGCGAACGGCGTACTGGTTCGGCTGTTCGATATTACGGTCCCGTCGCCGCACCGCTATTTTCTCGTCTACCCGCCGCGCCTGGCCGATTCGCCCAAGCTCGCGCGCTTCCGGGCATGGCTCAAGAGCGAGATCGCAAAGGACGACGGCGGATTGGCCTGGCTCAAGAAGCGGGCCGAGGCGCCGCGCGCGGGGAAGCGTCGACACTAACACCCACGCGGGCCGAGGCGCCGGCCGCACAAACTGGCTCGATACGATGCCGGGCGCGAACCGCGAGCCGTGCGATGAACCGCCGGCTCGCCTCGCCGTTGGTCAGGCCTTGCTGTAGATCTCCGCGCCCTGCTTCACGAACTCCACCGCCTTGGCCTCCATCCCCTTCTGCAGCGCGGCTGCCTCGTCGACGCCCAGCTTCGCGGCGTAGTCGCGCACGTCCTGGGTGATCTTCATCGAGCAGAAGTGCGGTCCGCACATCGAGCAGAAGTGCGCGAGCTTGGCACCTTCCTGCGGCAGCGTCTCGTCGTGGAACTCGCGCGCCTTGTCGGGGTCGAGCCCCAAGTTGAACTGATCCTCCCATCGGAACTCGAAGCGCGCCTTGGACAGAGCGTTGTCGCGGATCTGCGCGCCCGGATGGCCCTTGGCGAGATCGGCGGCGTGAGCTGCGACCTTGTACGCCATGATGCCGTCCTTGACGTCGGTCTTGTTGGGCAGGCCCAGGTGCTCCTTGGGCGTGACGTAGCACAGCATCGCGGTGCCGTACCAGCCGATCATCGCCGCGCCGATCGCCGAGGTGATGTGATCGTAACCCGGAGCGATGTCGGTCGTGAGCGGCCCCAGCGTGTAGAAGGGAGCTTCGCCGCAGAGTCGTAGCTGCTCGTCCATGTTGTGCTTGATCAGGTGCATCGGGATGTGACCGGGGCCTTCGATCATGGTCTGCACGTCGTGCTTCCAGGCGATCTTGGTGAGCTCACCCAACGTGGCGAGCTCGGCCATCTGCGCCTCGTCGTTGGCGTCGTAGCCCGAGCCGGGTCGCAGGCCGTCGCCCAGGCTGAACGCGACGTCGTACGCCTTCATGATCTCGCAGATGTCCTCGAACCGCGCGTACAGGAACGACTCCTCGTGGTGCGCGAGGCACCATTTGGCCATGATCGAGCCGCCGCGCGAGACGATGCCGGTCATGCGCCTGGCGGTGAGCGGGATGTATCGCAGCAGCACGCCGGCGTGGATGGTGAAGTAGTCGACACCTTGCTCGGCCTGCTCGATGAGCGTGTCGCGATAGATTTCCCAGGTGAGCTCCTCCGCCTTGCCGTCGACCTTTTCCAGCGCCTGATAGATGGGCACCGTGCCGATGGGCACCGGCGAATTGCGAATGATCCACTCGCGAGTCTCGTGGATGTTCCTGCCGGTGGAGAGATCCATGACCGTATCGGCGCCCCACCGCGTCGCCCACGTCATCTTCTCGACCTCCTCGCCGATCGACGAGGAGACTGCCGAGTTGCCGATGTTGGCGTTGATCTTCACGAAAAAGTTGCGGCCGATCGCCATCGGCTCGGTCTCGGGGTGGTTGATGTTCGCAGGAAGGATCGCGCGGCCGCGCGCGACCTCGCTGCGGACGAACTCCGGCGTGACGAATCGAGGGATCGCCGCCCCGAAGCTCTGACCCGGGTGTTGGCGCGTCACCAGTTCAGGCAGAGTCTCGAGCATCGCCTCGCGCCTTAAGTTCTCGCGGATGGCGACGAACTCCATTTCGGGAGTGACGATTCCCTTGCGCGCGTAATGCATCTGCGAGACGTTGTGGCCAGCCTTGGCGCGACGCGGCTTGCGCTTGAGATGGAAGCGCATCCCGGCGAGCGCCGGGTCGTCGAGCCGCCTGCGCCCGTAAGCCGATGAAGGCGCCGCCAGCTCCTCGGTGTCGCTCCGCTCGTCGATCCACCGAGCCCGCAGCGGCGGCAGCCCCGAGCGGATGTCGATCCTTGCTTCCGGGTCGGTGTAGGGACCGGAGGTGTCGTAGACCACGATTGGAGGATTCTTTTCCACTCCGAACGACGCTGGCGTGTCGGCCTGCGCGATCTCGCGCATGGGCACGCGAACGTCGGGCCGCGAGCCCGTGACGTAGGTCTTACGTGAACTGGGCAGCGGTTGCACCGCCGCGGCGTCGACCCGCGCGTCGCGGGCGAAGAATCTGTCGTTAGCGTTCATGGCGCTCCTCACGTGGCGGAGACTGCGGCTAGGGGAGCGATTCGGGCGGAACACGCTTCCCTGCGCCGGCATTATCCGCACAGGTACCAAGGGTCTGTTCTCACCCGACGGCGCTTCGCACCGCCAGGACCCCTAGCGTCGATGACTAAGTTACGCCAATCCGGAGGGCGGGGCAACTCTCTCGCACCCGCGCAAGCGGCAACAAGTGCTATTGTGAGATCGCAATGACCGATACGCCCGAACTCAGCGTGGTGATCGAAATTCCGCGAGGAACCTTTCTCAAGCGCGGGTCGACGGGACACGTGGACTTTGTCTCGCCACTGCCGTGTCCATTCAACTATGGCTCGGTGCCGATCTATCTGGGACGCGAAGGCGATCTATTGGACGCCGTCGTGCTCGGACCGCGCCTCGCAGTCGGAGCGGAGATCCGGGTCAAGGCGTGGGGAGCCGTGATCCTGACCGATCGCGGCATGACCGATGACAAGCTGATCTGCAGCGATCGGCCGCCAAGCGCGTCGCAGCGGCGAATGGTACTTGCATTCTTCCACTTCTATGCGAAGTGCAAGGGTCTGCTGAACGTCTTGCGGCGCCGCCCCGGCCGCAACGCGTGCATGGGCTGGTGCTCGGCCGCAGACGCGCTCGCTCGCGCCGTGCCGCGGGACGAATCCTGGCGAGGGCCTTCCATTGAATTCTGACTTGCGCGCTCTGGATAACCCCATGTGGTTGTGCCTCGCGACCCGGCATGCGCATCTCGCCCGCGGCAACGCCCTGGCGCTTCGCTATCCCTCCGACATATCGCCGCTCGCGGGGCTGCCCGCCGCAAGAGCAGCTAATGTCGCGGCCCTGACCAAGCTGGTCGACGTCGGTGACGATGTCGCGCTGGTCGGCCCCCATCAGCCGGTTCTGCCGGACGACTGGGAAACGCTCTACACATCGAACATCACCCAGATGCTGCGCGCGGATCGTTCGCCGCTGCCGGAGGGCGACGCCGAAGTCGCCAAGCTCGGTCCTGTCGACGTCGATGAAATGCTGGCGCTGGTCGAGCTGACCAAGCCCGGCCCCTTCCGCAGGCGCACCATCGAATTGGGAACCTACATCGGCATTCGTGAGCGCGGCCGGCTGGTCGCAATGGCCGGCGAGCGCACCTGGATCGGCGAGCATCGCGAGGTGAGCGCGATCTGCACGCACCCGGAGGCCCAGGGACGCGGCTATGCGCGAGCGCTCATCGGCCGCGTCGTCAACCGCATGCTGCGCGCAGGCGAGACACCTTACCTGCACGTGGAGAGCGTCAATTCACGGGCAATAGACGTCTATCTTGCCCTGGGCTTTGTTCGCCGCACCGAGTTTCCGTTGCTGTACGCGAGACGGATGCGATGAGGCGCCCGCTCATCGATGCCCCGCGCAGGAATACGGCGGAGCCTTCAACGACCGCGCCTCGAGCCAGTTACTGGCAAACCGTTCCCGGAGGCACAAAGATTTGCCGCGTGATCGACTTGGTCTGGGTGACGCCATTGACGGTGTAGGTGAAGCTTCCCGTCTGGCCGTCGGAGAAGCTCAAGGCTGCCGTTCCCACTTGCGTGGCCACGACCTTGGCGGGACTGAACGGCACGGCGTCGAACGGGGGGCCCGTCGTGCGGTAGAGCGTCCCGGCGTACGTTCCCGGACCCGTCTTCGGCGTCGTGGCGAACAGCCACATCGACGTGCCGTCGAGGTCGTAGGTGAACCATGTGATGAAGATGACGTCGCCCTGCTGCGTGACGTTGAGCCCCCAACCCGCTTCGCTCCCCGCCGGTGCGGCCCACCACAGGTCCTGGTAGTTGTACGCCGCCGAGAGATCGGTCAGCAGGTTGAATGTGCACGTCGGCAGCTGCCCGAAGACCTGCCGGGTGATGGTCTTGGTCTGGGTAATGCCGTTGACCGTGTAGTTGAACGTCGCGTTGTTCACATCGGTGAACGTGAGCTGACCCGTGCCGACGGAAGTCTGGCGCACCAGATTCGGAGCGAAGGGCACAGCGTTGAATGGCGGTCCGGTTGCTTCTTGCAGCGTGCCCGAGTAGACGCCGGTGCTGATCAGCGGCGCCGTCATCGACAGCCACCAGCCGTTGCCGTTCGCGTCGTAGGTGAACCAGGTCACGAACAGCGTGTCGTCCTGGTGAGCGATGTTCATGCCCCAGCCGGACTCGACTCCTGCGGGTCTCGCCCACCAAAGGCCGCCGTAGTTTGGCGGTCCGGCGGCAACGACCGTCACCGACGTCGCGGGCGAGATGTCGCCGAAGGGAGCGCCCTGGGGCGAGCTCATCTGCCACTGCATGTTATAGCTCCCCAGCGCGGTCGGCGCCACCACGAAAAAGCTGAAGGTCACCGATTGCGCAGGCGGGACCGCCGAAGGCAAGGGCACGCTGCTCGTCGCCCAGACGGCGTTGCCGGCGGGGCCAGCGGAAGCGAGCGTGTAGCCATCCGTTGGCGACCAGGTCACGGTCGTCGTGTTCTCGAACGTCTCGGTCACTTGAAAGGTGGCGGCAGCGGGCACAATCGCCGGCACCTGCTGTGCCAAGTATTTTGCGGCGCTGTTCACGACGACGTGCGGGTCCGGAGTCTCGTCGCCGAAGGTGCCGTAGATCTGCGACAGCATGCGGAACCGGAACGGAGCCGGCGCAGCGAACCGACAGCCAAGCGGGTTGACCTGGAAGCTGAAGGTCACCTGTGCGCCCGGGGCCACGTCGTACGGCAGCAGCACGCGATTGCCGCTGTGGCTGCCGTAGACGTTGTCCTGGATGCACCAGTAATAGTTGTCCTGCGGCTCCTGCGTGGCGAGGAAGACGTCGCCTTGCGCCTGGTACCACGTCGCGGTGCCAGTGTTCTGCATCGTCACGGAGACGCTCGTTACCGCACCGATCGGGATGAAGGACGGCACGCTCTGCGAGACGAACGCCGCGGAGTGCACGAGCTGAGCCCTAGCAGTGGGCGCGGTCGCGACGAGCAAGGCGAGGCCGATGATGCCCACGGCGGCCGCGTGTGCCCGATATGCCATTGAGCCAGCGAACCGCGAACGTGTTGTCGCCATCAGTGCAATGGTACGCTTGGCCAATGAACATCCTCGGCAGCCGCGAGTCCTGACGTTGGCGTGACAGGATTCTGACAGGTTAAAGGCGTAGCATTTGCCTATGGACCCCGAGACGGCGGTTCGGACAGGCAGGCGATTCGCCGGATGATAGTTATCTATGGGGGTAGTTCCGCATGCGCATACTAGTGGTCGAAGACGACGCGCTTCTCGCTGAAGGTTTGGTCAAAGTGCTGAGCCGCTCAGGCCACGCCGTCGACCACGCGACCACCGGCAAGTACGCCGATCAACTGCTGCGGGACGGGATGTTCGACCTCGTAGTGCTCGACATCGGCCTTCCGGATATCGATGGTTTCGAAGTCTTGCGGCGATTGCGCGCCCGCCACTCGTCCACGCTGGTTTTGGTGCTGACCGCCCGCGATTCGATCGAGGACCGCGTTCACGGGCTCGACCTCGGCGCCGAGGATTACCTCACCAAACCGTTCTCGGTCAGCGAGTTCGAGGCGAGGGTCCGTGCCCTGCAGCGACGCATCGTGCCGGCGGCTGCAAAACGGCGGGTCGGGGGCTTGAGCATCGATTTCGCCGGCAAACGCGTCCGGGCAAACGACAAGCCCATCGACCTCACGCCTCGCGAGTGGGCCCTCTTGGATATGCTCCTGAGCCATCCCGGTCGCGTGCTGAGCAAGGAGCAGATCGCCGACGGACTGGCCGGCCTGGAAGATCAGCTCACGCCGAACGCGGTCGAGGTTCACGTCTCGCGCTTGCGTACCAAGATCGAGCCTGCGGGGGTGCACATCCGCACTGTACGCGGCTTCGGTTATTTGTGGGAAGGCGCCGATGAGTGACCAGCCTGGCCGGAGCACCAGCATACGAAGGCGACTGCTGGTGTTCCTGATCAGCTCGCTCCTGCTCATGGTGTCGGGCGCAGCCGTCGTTACGTATTGGGTGGCGAAATACACGGTAACCGATGCCTACGACCGTTCGCTGCTCGATCCCGTGTTCGACATCGCCGACAACGTGAGGATCGACTCCGGCGGAGCCCATGTCGACCTGCCGCGCAAGGCTCTGGAAGCCCTTATCTACGACAAGACGGACAACGTCATGTTCCAGATCCGTTCGCCGGAGAACGAGATCATCGACGGCGCGGTCGATCTGCCGCCTCCGCCACCGATGGCGTCGGGCCAGCACGTCTTCTTCGACGGCACGTACGGCGGCGAGAGGATCCGCGTCGCTGCCCTGCGCACGGCGAACGGCTTCGTCATCCAGGTAGGCGAGACGCTGCACAAGCGCAATCGCCTCGTCGCAGAGATTCTCATTGCCGAGCTGGTTCCGACTTTGCTGATCGCCCTGGCGGCGATTGCTTTGGCTTTGGTCGGTGTCGCTCACGGCTTGAAGCCGCTCGAATATCTGAGGACCGAGCTGCTTGGCCGCGCGCCCCGCGATCTGCGTCCGTTGTCGGAGACGTCGGCGCCTGTCGAGATCGCACCGTTGGTGCGCGCATTCAACGGTCTGCTGGCGCGGCTTCGCGCCGCGAACACGATGCAGCAACGCTTCCTTGCCAACGCCGCGCACCAGCTGCGCACGCCCTTAGCCGGCTTGCAGATGCATCTCGAGCTGCTGTTGCGGCGCGAGTTGCCCAGCGACATTCGCGCCCAGATCGAACGCATGCACACTGCCACCGTACGCTCGACCCGCCTGGCGAATCAGCTGCTGGCGCTTGCCAAGGCCGAGACTCCGCCGGATTACCGCCGAGATCTCAGGATCCTCGATCTGAAGTCACTGGCCGACGCCGCGGCCCGGGACTGGGCTCCCCGCGCATTGGCGCGGAAGATCGACCTCGGCTTTTCGCTCGGGCACGCGCCGATTCAAGGCGATCCTCTGCTGCTTCCCGAGCTGATCGACAACTTGATCGACAATGCCCTGCGCTATACGCCAGCGGGCGGTGCAGTGACCGTGAACACCGGCTCCGAAGCGCAGAGTTCATACCTCAGCGTCGAGGACACGGGGCCCGGCATTCCCGCTGACGAGAGGACCAGGGTACGCGAGCGCTTTTATCGTGTCGCGGGCACGCCCGGCGAAGGCTCCGGCCTCGGCCTGGCCATCGCGCAGGAGGTGGTCGACCGGCATGCCGGCGTGCTCGAAATCGATTCGCGAGACGGAAGCGGCAGTGGCACCCGCATCCGCGTGTCGTTTCCGCGATCCTATGCCGCTGCGGCGCAGCCGGCGTGAGAACTGTCAATAAGCGACTGCATCAAATCGGCAAGAGGCAAGGAATGAAAAACGTGCCAGGCATCCGCTCCGCGGTCATTCTGGGCTTGATTGCAGTGGCGGGATTCGCTCGCGCATGGCCGATCGATCACCGCGTGACCTACGACAACAGCGGCTTCTGGAGCCACAACACCGAGCTCGCGGTCAACTACGCGCTCATCGGCGGAGAAGTCGCGCTCGGCCTTTGGGAGGGAGGCGAGTCGCGCATCGGAAAGACCAGCTGGCAGGCGATAGACTCGTCGGCCTTCGGCGCGGTCGTTGCACAGGCCGGCAAGTACATCTTCACGCGCTCGCGCCCGGGCGAGAGCGACAACCCCAACCTCTGGTTCCAGGGCAAGGGCCACTACAGCTTCCCGAGCGGCGAGGTGACCAATGTCACGGCGATCGTCACGCCTTACATGTTCGAGTACGGCCGCGAGTATCCGGCCGTCTACGCGCTGGCGCTGCTGCCAGTATATTCAGGCATCGCCCGCGTGAAAGAGTGGGGGCATTGGCAGACCGACGTGCTCGCGTCCTGGGCGCTGGGGACGGGCATGGGTTACTGGGCGCACACGCGCGAGACGCCGCTCATCCTGAGCATCATGCCGCACGGCATCATGGTGGGCCTCAAGACGTCTTTCTGAGGTCTTGCGTCGGTCAAACGACGGCCTGGCCGGAGGCGGCACGGACATTTCGCCCCTGCCGGAAGAACGCGTACGTCTGCCATGCGAAGAACAGGACAACCAGACTGACGAGGGTTCCGCTTATCGGCCTTGTGACGAAGGTGGCGAAGCTTCCTCTGCTGAGCAGCAGCGCGCGCCGGAAGTTCTCCTCGAGCATAGGGCCCAAGATGAAGCCAAGTATCAATGGCGCAGCCTCGAGGTCCAGCCGGACAAAGAGATAGCCAGTGAGCCCGAACACGGCGGTAATGTAGATGTCCTCGAGGCTGTTGTTGACGCTGAACGTTCCTACACAGCAGAAAAACAGAATCGACGGAAACAATGCTGCGTAGGGAATCCTGAAGACCGAGAGCCAATAGCGGACCATCGGCACGTTCAGGACGACCAGGAAGCAATTTCCAACCCACATGCTTGCGACCAGGCCCCAGAAGAGATCCGGGTGCTGGCCCATCATGTTGGGGCCGGGCTGGACTCCCTTGAGGATGAACGCCGCAAGCATCAACGCCATCACGGCGTTCTCGGGAATGCCGAAGCTCATCAGCGGAATGAAGCTGGTTCGGGCAGCGGCCTCGTCGGCGGCGGCCTGGCCTGCAACGCCTTCGATAGCCCCTGAGCCGACTTCGTTCTTGTGCTTGCTGAATCGCTTTTCTATGGCATACGCACCGAACTGGGCGATGGTGGGACCGCCTCCGGGCAGCAGGCCGAGAAACGAGCCAATCGCGCTTCCTCGCAGAGCGCTGGGGATGATCCGCTTGAATTCGGGCCACGTCGGAATGAGGTGGATCTTTCCCGTGAACGGCGAGAACTGACTGCGGCTATCCAGATTCCTGACTATCTCCGCGATGCCGAAGCAACCCAGCGCAATGCTGATGAGTCCGATTCCGTCGGCGAGGAAGGGCAGTCCCATGGTGAAGCGGAGGGCTCCACTGTTGACATCGGTGCCTATCTGCCCCAGGAGAACGCCGACCAGGGCCATGGCAAGGCCGTTGAGCAGGCTCCCCGTCGTCACAAAGCTCACGCACACGAAACCGACCAGCATGAGCGCACAGTAGTCGGCAGGCCCAAACAACAGCGCGACCTCTCCCAGGCTCGGAGCCAGCGTCGAAAGCACCACGATGGCAACGCTTCCGCCGATGAAGCTGGAAATACCGGCGGTGAATATGGCAAGCCCCGTCTTCCCTTTCAGCGTCATCTGGTAACCATCGATGCAAGCCACGATGCTGCTCGCATGAGGTATCTTCATGGTGATGGCACTTACGCTGTCGCCGTACTGTGCCCCGTAGTAGATTCCCGCCAGCATGATGAGCGACCCGCTGAGCGGGATCGCGTACGTCAGCGGCAACAGCATGGTGATCGTCGCCAGGGGCCCGAGGCCGGGAAGAAGGCCAACCAAAGTGCCCACCACGCAGCCGGTAGCGCAATAGAGCAGGTTTTGAAGCGTCAACGCATGCTCAAAACCAAACGCAAGATTGTGCAGAACGTCCATTAGAGCAGCGGGAGCTGAAGGCCGAGGAACTGGCGCAAGGCGAACGCGATGGCGATGAGAACCGCGCAGATCTTCAGGTTTCGAACCAGGGAAAACGACGACCCGGCCAACGTCGCGACAAAGACAAGATAGACAATCGCCGGAATCATCTTCAAGTGCTCGGCAATCAACGCAAAGCCGATCAAGCTGGCCAGGACGATCGAGATATTCCTGTAGTTGAACATCATCGGGTCGGCTTGCTCGAAGCGGGATCGAACGAGCATGAACACGCCGATCAAGCCGAGGATGGAGCTGATTAGGAGCGGAAACAGCCCCGGCCCGGCGCGGCTGAAGCTTCCCAGCGGATAGGCAAGCGCCTGAATCCCGAAGAACAGCGCGATTGCAATGAGAAAGAGTCCCCTAAGGACTCGTCGATTGGTCATGAAAGCGGGCTGTCCAGGACGGAAAAGAAGTGCGCGCCTCGGGAGGGATGAAGCGCGCACCCTGCAGAAAGCGGTTCTGCTCCTCCAGGTTCGCAGTCGTCCCGCTGCATTGGACCCATCTGCTTCGGGCGGAAACGAACGAGCACTGTATGGCATGACGCTGACGGGAGCAATGCCGGTCGCTTCAGCACAGGGAGGACTTCGCCGGCCGCAGGCATATCGCAAGGTTATTGCAAACCAGTCGCAAGGTAAAGGCAGTGCAGACGTCGATCGCTCACGCCCGACGTCGGTCACTTCTGTGGGATCTCGAAAAGCGCGGGTTAGCCGCTTCTTTTTATTGCACTAGGAGGTGCAATCTGCTGGAGTCGGGCCCACCCGCTCGTGATCAATGCGCCCCGACGGGCGGGCGACGGATCCCCTGTGAAGGAGAAGCTCAGCGTCGCCGCGTTGCGGCTCGTGAAAGTCAACTTTCCCGTTCCGGCTGCACGATCATCGGCGCCGGCGCGAAGCCGTGCCGAACCGGTGCCAGCCGGCACCCAAGAAAAAGAAGTGCGCGCCCGGGGAGGGAAAGGGCGCGCACCCTGCAGATCGTCTTTAGAGGCTTCGAGTAGAACGGGTTATTGCGTCGCGAACACGAGGACCCCGCCGTTCGGATAGGTCGAGCAGGTCGCGCAGCCCGCAGGCGCGGCGGCCGATGAATAGGGCATGTAGGCTTGGTGCGTCGTCGCGTCAACCGCCACGGAGTGCGCGTTGTTGCCCGATGTGGTCTGCACCACGACGCTCCTGGTCGCTGCGTCGATGACCGTTAACACCGGAGTACACTGTGATGCAGCACTGCACGCCCCGCCGGTTGCCGCAAGTCCATTCGCGGTCCACCGACTCGCCGCGTTGTAGTAGCGGTTCGTCGCTGCGTCGTACCAGACCTGGTCACCCCCGCCTGCGTTGAGCGTCGCCAGGATCGCGCCCGTGACCCGATTCATGATGAGCACGGTCAGCGGCGCATTGGTGGTTCCCTGGCGGCACGACACGATCATGTCGGTGCCGGGTCCGAGAGCGATGCCGGTGGGGTCGCAGTTGCCCTCGGGAAAGATCTGGAATCCGTTGGCAGGGGTCGGTACCGGAAGCGTCAGCGTCACGGGGTTGGCCGGCGTGCCCTGCAGCACGAAGGAAGCCGGAATCACGTCGACCTCGCCGTGAGGATTGGCCGTCGAGCCGTCGTTGTTGACCAGGAAGCTCTTGGTTCCGGAATCGTACGCGCACGCCTCGAGTCCGGCTGACGCGGGGCCGCCCGGGCCCGTGCCCGGATCAGTGAACAACACGGTCGCGATGATCTTCTGGGTGGTCGTATCGATGAACGTGGCGAACGGAGGGTTCTCCGCCGGGCTGCTGATCATGTAAATCTTGTGGTCGGGATCGTAGCAACCCTCGTCGGCGCGGAGTCCTGAATTGCCTCCGATGTGGATCGTGTTGACCACCGCCAATGCCGTCGCATCGATGATCTTCACGGAATTGACGTCGCCGACATAGATGAAGTTCGTCCCCGGGATGATGTTCAGCCCATCCGGGCCGGACATGTCGTTGTTGGCGCCCGCGCACGACGGGCCTGTGTTGCAGCCGGCGAAGCCGCCCTGGATCATCTTGAGGAACGTGTTGGTCTTGATGTCGATGACGTCGACGGACGCATTGTTTCTGTCGGTGAAGTAGTAACGGCCATTGACCGAGTCCACGCCGCTGATGTCGAAAGAGAAGTTGCTGGTCGGCGTGATGTTCGGCACCGCGATGAGCGCCACGACCCGGACGCCGCTGTTGTTGCTCGAAGTCCCACTGTTGCAACTGCCTCCCAGCGTCATCGCCGCGATCAGCATCACACCGAGAATGCGCAACATGTTCATTTTTCCCTCCTATTGAGTTGGCAGTCGTCCCGCTGCATCGGACCAGCGCGCTGCGCGCGTAAGGTCCGTGGATACTTTATGGCATGACTGCACCCGCAGCAATCGCAATCGGCGCCAAAAGAAGAAAATTTTTTGGATGATGCAGAGCGCTTGGTAAGATTTTCAATCGACGCAACCTTTGTGTCAGCAACTCGCAATGAAAACGCAAGATGGAAGCGAGCGCTTGGTTCTGAAAGCGACCGCTTCCCGCACTCCAATGAACCAAGTCAGAAAGCGCAACTCGCAGGCGTGGGTCCCACGCGCGAAAGCGCAATGCTCCCCGACTGGCCGGCGATGGATCCGCCGGCGAAGGAGAACGTCAGCGTCGCCGCGCTGCAACTCGCGAAAGTCAACTTTCCCGTTCCGACGGGCGCGGTCGTCGGCGCAGGCGCGATGCTGTTGAACAACCCGCCCGTCGTTTCGTACAGCGTCAGAGGAATCGAGCGTCCGCCGGGGACGTAATTGGCCTGCCCGGTGTACCAGCGCTGGCCGGTTGCCCCCAGCGCCTGTCCATTGACCGCGTAGGTGTACCAGGCGAAGAACAGCACCTTCGCGAGCGGATTGAGTTCGGTGATGAATCCCTGACCCGAAGTGATCGAGTTGAACCAGTTCCCGGACAACCCGAAGTCGCTGCCGGCGCTCGGACCGCCGGCCTGCGTGCATTCAACGTTGGGTGTCAGACGCGTGAGCGCAATCGTCCCGTTTCGACCGGAGCCGTCGGTGAACGTGTAGCTCAGTTGTGCGGTCATGCAGTCGGTGAAGCTCATGCCTACGTGGCCCACTTGCACGGCAGCCGTCACCGGCGCGGTGTCGAAGTTGCCGCCCAAGTTCTGGTACAGGGCAAGAACGGCGGCCGAATCGCCTGCACGCACGTTGCCGCTGAACGTGTACCAGCGGTTGTGGTCGGCGCCGCCGCTCGCCGCGTAGTCGAAAGTGAACCAGCCACCCTGAAGAAACCCGGTGCCGGGAGCGACGAGATCCGGGAAGACTTCGATCTCCTGCCCTTGGCCGCTTGTGACGGACTGGTACCACGAGCCCGTCAGGCCGTGCTGGCCGATGTTGGGCGCGTTCGGCCCGACGCTTATCGCGAAGCTTCGCCGCGCGAACGTTCTCGTGCCCGTGTCGCAGCCGTTGAGGAAGAAGGCGTATCCCGCTTGCGTGAGGTGGCCCGACGCCGCGCCGGGCGACACGAGGGACGGATACCACCCGTCGAAGGACATCCCGTCAGTCTGCCCGGGTGCTTGACCGGGGCACGGGTCGATCAGAGGAAACGTTGAATTGGCGATGAGCTGCGGAACCGACCAGTCCTGGAGCTCGAGGCTGGTTGCCGTCGAGAAATACCACGAGGCCTGCGCCGACTGCGTCGAGCGGCACACGAAGACCAGCAGGAAGATGTCGAGAGGATCGAAGGAATAGATCGACCCCATCCCTTGTCCTCCGACACAACCGCCGGAGGGAAGGAATCCGCTGTCGGCTCCCCCGATCCCAGGCGTGCTGAATGCTCCGTTGTTCCACTTGGAGAAGACCACCTGCCCCGCCCCGCCGAGCGGCGCTCGGGCGATGCGCAGCTTGCCGTCCGCGACGAGCCCCGGGCCCGGAGGAGCCACGTAGACGACGTACAGGTAATTGCCGTCGACGATGGCGCTGGGGATCGCGTTGCCCATGGCCGCGGGCGAGGGCTCCGAGGCGGGCTCAGGAGTCGCGAGTTTCAACACCGGATAGCGAGCGGGGCCGCCGAATTCCGCGTCGACTGAAGCTGGCCATGTCATCCCGTTGTCCGCAGATCTCGCAAATCCGACCGTCGCGTAGAACGGTTGCTGCCAGACGCCGCCCGGGCAGTGATTCTCCGCCTCGTAGATCATGATCAGGTTGCCCGGAGGAAGCGTCGGGTCCTGAACGACCGATCCAGGTCCTGCGTAGTTCTCGTCGAATTCCGAGTCGAACGACGCATTGCAAGTCGTGAAGCGAACTGGCGCCGTCATCACCTGCTGGGGAAATCCGGATGCGAACGCGAAGTTCTGCAGGTCCGTCGTCTCCAGCACGACGGCTCCGGAAAATCCTCCGGTCAAGCTGCTCGACGCGAAAAAGCGATACGCGCTCGACCCCGGCGCGGGCGGGAAGATCGTCGTGTGCTCGTCGGGGAGGCTCGGGAGATTGGCAGGGTAGTTGAGGCCTTCGTCAGGACCCACCGAAATCGTCATCGCCGGCTGCGCGCCCCAGACCGGACCAGTGCAGATCGCGAGCGCCACGGCAAGCGCGCGCGCGCTTCGAATCGAGCTCTCCGTCAAAGACATGAAACGCCTCGCAATCGTTGATCGAGCCGAAGTCGGTGCTTCCGACGGGCCTTGGCAAGGCAAGACTACGGGGAGTTGCTGTCTGGATGCTGAAGGGTGTCTTGCACTTTGCTTGCGAGAGTCGATTGACGGCCCGCTCTTGATCGGTGATGGCTCGAGAGATGGCGCGAGCTTCGCAAATGCTTTGCCGCAGGCTGCGCCGCGAGCCCGCCGTAACGTGCGCATGCACGCGGTCACGTACGCACGCACGCAGTCAGCTGACCCTGCGTTCACTGCTTGCTGCGAAATGTAACCGTTCGTAATCTTGGAATCTTCATATCACTAACTACGCTGCGATCAGGTATTCTCACGCCCGGGCACGTCAGCCCCGAGCGCTCGCATTCAAGAGATCGTGAGCCTGCTCGATACCCTGCCATGCGCGAGCGTTCAATGATCCGATCACGGATGCGCCGCGGTTGCTCGCTGATCGGCGTACTGTGTGCAGCGACGCTGCTGGCGGCCATCCCGCCACAGATTCGGGCGCAGCCGATCAACGGAGGCGCCGATCTTCCTGCGCGGGTGATCGTGAAGTTCAAGTCCGACTCGCCGCTGCTGCGCGCACAGCCGCTGTCGGCGACCGAAGCATCCGTCAGCCGCGCACAGGCCCTGTCCCAGCGGCTGGGCCTGGCGATGAGCGCAGGCGCGGTGGTGTCGGAGCGCGCGCAAGTTGTGTTCGCGAGCGGCGTTAGCTCGGCCGAGCTCGCGCGGCGGCTTTCGACCCAGAGCGACGTCGAATACGCCGTGCCCGACCAGCGCCGGCGCATCGTTACGGCCCCCAACGATCCGCTGTACGCGAGCGGAGTGCCGGGCAACGGCCCGGCGGTGGGACAGTGGTATCTGCGGGCGCCGCAGGGCGCGGTGCAGTCGTCGCTGAACATCGAGACGGCGTGGGCGGTCACCACCGGCAACCCGAGCGTCGTGGTTGCCGTGGTCGATACCGGCGTGCGCTTCGAGCACCCGGATCTGCTCGCCGTGGCGGCGAGCGGACACTTGCTGCCGGGGTACGACATGATCAGCGATCCGGTGGTGGCCAACGACGGCGACGGTCGCGACCCCGATGCTTCCGACCCCGGCGACTGGATCACCGCCGCCGAGGCCAACAATCCCAACGGTCCGTTCTATCAGTGCACGCCGCTCGATCCGAGCACGGGCAAGTACGTCGCCGAGAATAGCTCGTGGCACGGCACGCAGGTCTCCGGGATCGTCGCAGCGCTCACCAACAACGGCATCGGCATGGCGAGCGTGGGCCCGAACCTTCGCGTGCTGCCCGTGCGGGTGCTGGGCAAGTGCGGCGGCTACGACTCCGACATCATCGCCGGCATGCTTTGGGCAGCCGGCCTCTCGGTGCCGGGCGTGCCGGCCAATCCCAACCCGGCGCGCGTGATCAACCTGAGCCTCGGCGCGGAAGGGGCGTGCCCTGCCAGCTATGACGACGCGATCACGGAAATCAGCGCTACCGGGGCGGTGATCGTTGCGGCTGCCGGAAATTCAACGGGCCACGCCGTCGGCGCACCGGCCAACTGCGCGGGGGTGATCGCCGTCGGTGGACTGCGCCATGTCGGCACCAAGGTCGGCTTCTCCGATCTCGGCACCGAGATCGCCTTGAGCGCCCCCGCCGGCAACTGCGTCAACACGGTGGTTGGCTCTCCTTGCCTGTACCCGATCCTCACCACGTCCAATTCGGGCACCACGGTTCCCGTCTCGTCGATCTACACCGACAGCTACAACGCATCGCTCGGCACCAGCTTCTCGGCGCCGCTGGTTTCCGGCACCGCGGCGCTGGTGCTTTCGCTGCAGCCGGCGATGACGCCGCTGCAGGTCAAGCTGCTGCTCGAAGCCACGGCGCGACCGTTCCCCACGACCGGCGGCGACAACGGCGACGGCACCCTGGTTCTCCAGTGCACGGCGCCGCAATACGACGCCTTCGGGAATCCCATCGACCAACTGCAGTGCTATTGCACCATCGACACCTGCGGAGCGGGCATGGTCGATGCGGGTGCTGCCGTGACTGCCGCAAGCACCGGCGTGCCCAGCGCGACCGTGAACGCGCAAGGGCTCTGGTGGAACGCGCCGGGGGGCTCGGAATTGGGGTGGGGAATCAACTTTGCGCACCAGGGCAGCGTGATCTTCGCAAGCTGGTTCACCTACGATGTGACCGGCAAGGGCTGGTGGCTGTCGATGACGGCCAACAAGAGCGGAAGCAATCCCGACACCTACACCGGGCAACTCATCGCAAGCCGCGGCCCGCCATTCAGCGCGATGCCGTTCGATCCGACCCAGGTGACGCGCTCGGTTGTGGGCACGGCGACGTTGACCTTCAGCGACCTCAACAGGGCCGGCTTCGCCTATACCGTGCAGGCTACGCAGCAGACCAAGAGCCTCACCCGGCAGGTATTCGGTCCGTTGCCAACTTGCACCTACGGAGCGCAGCCGAATTTCGCCGCCGCGACAAACTACCAGGACCTGTGGTGGGCGACGGGGGGCACCGAGTCGGGCTGGGGTATCACCCTCACGGATCAAGGCGACAACATCTTCGCGACCTGGTTCACCTACGACTTGGACGGGTCGCCTTTGTGGCTTTCGGTTACCGCGGCGCAGACCGGTCCGGGCGTCTACAGCGGGCAACTGGTCCAGACTTCGGGTCCGCCGTTCAGCGCAACGCCGTTCGATCCGACCCTCGTGATGCGCACCGTGGTGGGGACGGCAACGTTCACGTTCGCCGACGGCAACACGGCGACGTTTGCCTACACGGTCAACGGCGTGAGCCAGGCGAAGCAGATCACGCGCGAACTGTTCGCGGCGCCCGCCGGAACGCTGTGCCAGTAACCGCCCCGGATCCGATTTCCGGATTCCGACTGGCATCGAACATCCCCCGGGTTTTGCTGTCGGCGGCGATACTCAGTCGGCTTGCGGAAGCATGCCGAGCGTCACCAGCTCGCGGCGCAGTTGCTCGGGAGACCGGTAGTGGATGCCGTGGATTCCGAGCGCGGAAGCGGCGGCGGCATTGCGAGGGACGTCGTCGATGAACACCGCCGATTCCGCGGCGACACCGTAGCGCTCGAGCAGGACGCGGAAAATGCGCGGGTCGGGCTTGATCACGCCCTCTAGCCCCGAGATGACGATGCCGTCGAACCACGACAGGAACTCGAAGCGCTCTCGCTGCGAAGGAAAGGTCTCGGCCGACCAGTTGCTGAGCGCGTAGAGCGGTACGTCGCGATCCTTAAGCTCCGCCAGCACGTCGACCGCGCCGGCGATCGGCCCGCGGATCATCTCGCCGAAGCGCTTGCCGAAGGCCTCGATCAGCTCGATCTTGTCGGCGTGATGTGGCAGAAGCTCCTGCGTCGCCTCCGCGAAGGTCCGGCCGGCGTCCTGGCGCTCGTTCCACTCCGTCGTGCAGACGGTCGCCAGGAAATGTTCCATCGCCGCCTGATCGCGGTCGAACAGCTTCCGATAAAGAAATCTCGGGTTCCAGTCGAGCAGCACGCCGCCCAGATCGAAGATGGCGACGCTGCGCGTCGGTGGCGTGGCAGCCAAGGGTTAGTGCTTCGCCACCTTTGGCCGCGTCGACGCGGCGCGGGCGGCTTCGAAATGGCAACGCCGAGGTGTGTGATCAAGCACGATCTTCACAGCATCACGACTACTTCCCCGGAGCGTCGGTTCAATCGGCCGCGGCCGCGGGGGAGGGCACGGGCGCGCGCGCCGCACGCCTCGCGCGCCAGCCCTGCAGGCGCTCGAAGTACAGGTAGATTACCGGCGTGATGAAGAGGGTGAGCAACTGCGATACGACCAGACCACCGACGACAGCGAGCCCCAGCGGGCGCCTCGCCTCGCCGCCCGCGCCGAGGCCCAGAGCGATCGGCAGGCTCCCCATCAGCGCCGCCATGGTCGTCATCATGATCGGGCGGAAGCGCGTGAGGCAAGCCTGGAAGATCGCCTCGTTGGGCGCCTTGCTCTCCTTGCGCTGCGCCTCGATGGCGAAGTCGATCATCATGATCGCGTTCTTCTTGACGATGCCGACCAGCATGATGATGCCGACGAAGGCGTACATGTTGAGGTCGATGTCGAACAGCCACAGAGTCACCAGCGCGCCGAAGCCCGCTGTAGGAAGTCCCGACAGGATCGTCAGCGGATGGATGAAGCTCTCGTAGAGTATGCCCAGCACCAGGTAGATCACGAAGATCGCCAGCACCAGCAGCACGCCCATGCCTTGCAGCGAGCTCTGAAAAGCCTGCGCCGTGCCCTGGAAGGTGGTGACGATGGTTGCCGGCAGGCGCATTTGCGCAGTCGCCTGCTGGATATGCGCGAGCGCCTCAGAAAGCGATACGCCCGGGGCCAGGTCGAACGAAATGGTCACCGACGCGAGTTGCCCCAAATGATTGATCGCTAGCGGGCCCACCGTGGGCTTGAGGGTGGCGACCGCGTTGAGCGGCACCAGCGCACCGGTGTTCGAGCGCACGTAGAGCAGGCCCAGCACCGACGGATCCGTCTGATAGCGCGGCTCGAGCTCCATCACCACCCAGTACTGGTCGGTGGGCGCATAGATGGTCGACACCTGGCGCTGCCCGTACGCGTCGTAGAGCGTGTTCTCGATCGTCTGCGCCGAGACGCCCAGCGCGGAAGCCTTGTTGCGATCGATATCGACCGTCACCTGCGGCAGTGCGATTTGCAGGTCGCTGGTGACGTCGACGAGCCCGGGCACCGTCCTGAGCTTCTGTTCGACCAGGGGAGCCCAGCGATACAGCTCGTCGGTGTCCGATCCCTGGAGCGTGTACTGGTAGGCGCTCTTGGTGAGCTGGCCAATGCGGATCGTGGGAATGTTCTGAACGAACGCGCGGATGCCTGGCACACGCAGCAGCGTCGGGCGCAGCTCGCGAACGATGGCTTCGGCGGTGGGGCGATCCTCGCGCGGCTTCAGCGTGACGAATACGCGCCCGGCGTTGAGTGATTGCGTCGGACCGCCGCCTGCGCCGACGAATGCCATCGCATCCTGGACGTGCGGGTTCTGACGCACGACGTTTGCGACCTGGCGCTGCATGTCTGACATCGCATCGAAGGAGACGTCCTGGTTGGCCTCGGTGATGACGAAGACCTGTCCGACGTCGTCGCCGGGCAGGAAGCCCTTCGGCATGAAATAGAAGAGCAGCCCGGTGCCGATGACGATCGCCGCGAACGCGCCTATCGTCACGCGCCGGTGTTCGAGCGCCCAGGCGAGGCTGCCGCGATACACCGCGAGCAGCGCGTTGAACATGCGCTCGGACAAGGCGTAAATGCGGCCGTGCTGTTGCTCGCGCTCGACCTTGAGCATGCGGCTGCACAGCATCGGGGTGAGCGTGAGCGAAACCACGCCAGAGATGAGCACGGCGACGACGATGGTGACCGAGAATTCCTTGAGCAGCCGGCCGAGAATGCCGCCCATGAACAGCACCGGGATGAACACCGCGGCGAGCGAGAGCGTCATCGACACGATGGTGAATCCGATCTCCTTGGAGCCGTCGAGCGTGGCCTGCAGCCGCGACTTACCCATTTCCATGTGCCGCGTGATGTTCTCCAGCATCACGATCGCGTCGTCGACGACGAAGCCGACGCACAGCGTGAGCGCCATCAGCGAAAGGTTGTCCAGGCTGTAGCCGAACACGTACATCAGCGCGAAGGTGCCGACGATCGACAGCGGCAGCGCGAGGCTCGGGATGACCGTCGCCGAGGCGCTGCGCAGGAACACGAAGATCACGCCCACGACGAGCACGAAGGCGAGCAGCAAAGTGATCTGGACATCGCGAACGGACTCGCGGATCGACAGCGAGCGGTCGTAGAGGATCGAGAGCTTGATCGACGGCGGCAGCTGCGCCTCGAAGGTCGGCAGGATTTTGCGCACGGCGTCGACGATCTCGATGGTGTTGGTACCCGGCTGGCGCTGGACCGCGAGCACGATGCCGCGGGTGCCGTTGTACCAGGCGGCGACCTTTTCGTTCTGCACGCCGTCGTACACGCGTCCCAGCTCGCTGAGGCGCACCGGTGCGCCATTGCGGTAAGTGACGATCAAGGGTCCATAGGCCTGGGCGTCGGTGAGCTGGCCGGTGGCCTGCACGTAGGTCGCCTTTTCGCGGCCGTACAGGATGCCGGTGGGCAGGTTCACGTTGGCGTTGCCGATCGCCTGCTCGACGTCGGTCAGTGCGATGCCCTTCGAGGAGAGCTGGTTGGGGTCGAGCGTCACGCGCACGGCGTACTTCTGCGAGCCGAACACCTGCACCTGCGCCACCCCGCTAATGGTGGAAATGCGCTGCGCAAGCTGGTTCTCGGCGTAATCGTCGACCACCGCGATGGGCTGCGTCTCCGAAGTGAGCGCAAGGTTCATTATCGGCAGGTCAGCCGGGTTGACCTTGCGCTGGGTCGGCGGCGTGGGCAGCGTCGACGGCAGCGAACGCGACGCGGCGGCAATCGCCGATTGCACGTCCTGCGCGGCGGCGTCGATGTTGCGGTCAAGCGCGAACTGCAGCGTCACGGTGGTCTGCCCGGACGTCGACACCGAGGTCATGTTGTCGATGCCGGCGATGGTCGAGAACTGTTTTTCCAGCGGGGTGGCGACGGCGGAAGCCATGGTGTCCGGGTTCGCACCGGGGAGCGAGGCCGTCACCTGAATGGTTGGGAAGTCGATGTTGGGCAGCGCGTTCACCGGCAGCAGGCGATAGCCGATCAAGCCGAAGATAAAGATGCCGGTCATGACCAGAACGGTCATCACCGGACGCCGCACGAAGAGCTCGCAGATGTTCACGAAGATGCCTGCGCCGCCTTGGGGAGAACGATCTTGGTGCCGGGCGCCAGCCGCAACTGCCCGATCGTCACGACCTGCTCGCCGGGAGCAAGGCCGCTGGCGACCACCGTGTCATCGCCCTCGGCGCGGTCGATCTTGATGTTCCGGAGCTCGACCGTCATGTCCGGCTTGACCACGAACACGTATTGGCCGTTGGGGCCATTCTGCACCGAGGTCGACGGCGTCACGATGGCGTCCTTCTGCTCGTAGAGCGTGAGCACCACGTTCACGAATTGCCCCGGCCACAGGCCCTTGTCGGTGTTGGGGAACTCGGCCTTGAGCTTGATCGTTCCGGTGGTCACGTCCGCCGTGTTGTCGATGAAGGACGGCTTGCCCGCGAGCGGGGCGCGCGTCGAGTTGGCG
>DASPTZ010000054.1:0-9659 GCA_035623155.1 Casimicrobiaceae bacterium
TGGGCCGCGGGCACCGTGTCGACCAAGTATTTCGTTCGCCGCCATCGCCTCGACATGCTCAACTTGATCGCCTGGCAGATGGTCACCGGCATCGTGCCGATCCTGTTCATTCCGATTGTCTTCCCGCTTCCGCCGGCGCAATGGAATGCGGTCTACGTGCTGGCGATCGTGTACGCGGGGGTGATCGCGACGGGCGCCGGCTTCGTTCTGTGGACGGCGATCCTCGGCGTATTGCCCGCGGGAACCGCGTCGCTCAACATGTTCGCCATTCCGGTGATCGCGCTCGTTTCCTCGATGGCGGTGTTCGGCGAGCACATCATGGCGATCGAATGGCTCGGAATCGCCTCGATCGGGCTCGGTCTCGCCATTCTCTCGGTACGCGCCTGGCTGGCGAGCCGCCGCGGCCGCGGCGAGATCGTCGAGGCGCCGGCGATCGAGAGCGGGTGAGGCCAGAGGAAAGCAAGCGCTCGCGTATAATTCGCACGCCTCGTCCGTTCAAGCGCTGACGACGTGTCCGCCGACGACCTCTCCAAGCTCAAGATAGATCGCACGCTGGCGCCGATCCAGACGCGGCGCCGCCGCAAATGGTGGTGGCTCGCCGCGCTGGCGATCGTGATCGTCGGCGCCGGTGGGTGGTTCGCCCTCAGTCCTCGCGCGACCACCGTGCAGACGACTCCGATCGTGACGACGTATCCCTCACAGCAGTTCGTGGTGCTCAACTCCAGCGGCTACGTTGTCGCGCAGCGAAAGGCGGCGATCTCGTCCAAGGCTTCAGGGCGGCTCGAATGGCTCGGTGTGGCAGAAGGCTCGCGCGTGAAGGCGGGAGACGTGATCGCGCGGCTCGACGACCGCGACGTCTCGGCGCAGTTCGACAGCGCCGCAGCCAATGTCAAGGTCGCGCGCGCGTTGCTCGAGCAGGCCGAAGCCGAGAATCGCGATGCCGCGTCGTCGCTCAAGCGAACGCAGGATCTGGTCAAGCAGAAGTTCGTCTCGGAATCGGCGCTCGACCAGGCCAAGGCGCGCGCCGACCGCGCGGTCGCTGGCGTGGCGAGTGCCAAAGCGGCGCTCGTCGCGGCCGAAGCCAACGAACGCAACGCGCGCGTCGCCGTCGACTACACGCAGATTCGCGCGCCGTTCGACGGCATCATCCTGTCGAAGAGCGCGAACGTCGGCGACATGGTCACCCCGTTCTCGTCGGCCGCCGATTCCAAAGGAGCGGTCGTCACCATGGCGGACATGAGCACGCTCGAGGTCGAGGCCGACGTCTCGGAATCGAGCCTGTCGAAGATCAACGTCGGACAGCCCAGCGAGATCACTCTCGATGCGCTGCCGGGCACGCGCTTCCGCGGCACGGTGTCGCGCATCGTGCCTACGGTCGATCGAGCCAAGGCGACGGTGATGACCAAGGTTCGCTTCGAGGCCATCGATCCGCGCGTGCTGCCGGAGATGGCGGCGAAAGTATCTTTCCTGTCGCAACCGGTCACGGCCGAGCAGCAGAAGCCATTGACGGCGGTCAATCCTGGTGCAGTAGCGCAGCGCGACGGCAAGAGCGTCGTCTTCGTCGTGCGCGACGACGTAGCGGTTCCCGTGGCAGTGACGCCGGGCAGCAAGATCGGCGACGTGATTGCGATCGCCGGCGAGCTCAAGACCGGGGAGAAGGCCGTGCTCGCACCGCCGCCCGACCTCAAGTCGGGCGCTCAAGTGAGGATCGCCGCGAAATGACGGCGGGACCTTCGCGTTCTGAGAGCTGATCGCGGCAAATGGCCACTCCGGCGCCAATCACCGCGACCTCCACCTCCGCGCGCATACTTGTCGAGATCCGCGACCTGGCGAAGTACTACCGGCGTGGCGACCAGGTGATTCCGGTGCTGGTTGGCATCGACCTCGACGTGATGCTCGGGGACTTCGTCGCGCTGATGGGGCCCTCGGGTTCCGGCAAGACGACGCTGCTCAATCTCATCGCCGGGATCGACAAGCCTTCGGGCGGCACGATCAAGGTGGGCGGGGTGGACATCGCGGGCTTCTCCGACGCCGATCTCGCCCAGTGGCGGGCATCGCACGTCGGCTTCATCTTCCAGTTCTACAATCTGCTGCCCGTGCTCACGGCATTCGAGAACGTCGAACTGCCGCTGCTGCTCGCCACGCTGTCGCGGCGCGAGCGGCGCGAGCGCGTGGAGGTCGTACTGTCACTCGTCGGACTTGCCGATCGTGCCGATCACTACCCGGGAGAGCTCTCCGGCGGCCAGCAACAGCGCGTGGCGATTGCACGCGCACTGATCACCGACCCGACGCTGATCGTTGCAGACGAGCCGACCGGCGATCTGGACCGCACGACCGGCGAGGAGATTCTGGCGCTCCTCAACCGGCTCAACCGCGACCTCGGCAAGACCATCCTCATGGTGACGCACGATCCCAAGGCAGCTGACAAGGCGCACCGGGTGGTGCGCCTGGAGAAGGGGGTGCTGGCGCTGTGAGCAGGGGCCTCTTGCATCGTTCGCGTGAAGGGATGGCGTTTTAGAGTCGGCCCATGCGCCCGGCTCGGGTCGCCTCCGCTCGCGTTCGCTCGCGGAGTCCTGCTCCACCTCGCCGATCGCTCCGCTTGTGCGCGGGGATGCAAGCGGCCGCGAATCAGCGCCGGACGCCGACACGACCTTGCGTGCTGGGCCAACTGCATCAGGAGGTGGCGGTGTAGCCCGGGTTGAGTGAAGCGAAACCCGGGACGGTCGGTGATAGCGATTCCTGGGTTTCGCGCCCTTTGACATCTCAGGGCGCTCAACCCAGGCTACGCAATTGCTTCAGCGCAACTTTTTCGGTTCGTTGGGAACCGTCAGATCGTCGAGCGCGCGGTCCATCACTGTCTGCCGGGGCTTCGGCGGTGACCCGATCTCCAGATCGCGTTCAGCAGCGGCGATCGCTTTCAGGATCGAGTCGGTTCCGATGTCCACCGCGGCGTCGGTCGCTGCTTCCTTCCATGCATCCTTGACGGCTTTCTCGTCGATCATGTCGGAACGGATGTCGTGCAGCAGCGTGTCGAACTCCGCGACGGCGACCGTTTGGTCGACGTTGATCTCGGGGTGCGTGCTCGGAACGCGGGCTTGGATCGAGACCGGCTCTGTCATCGCCTCGAAATGCGCGAACGTTGCCGCCTGGGTTTCGGCCCTCAGCGGTACCGCGTTCGTCCTGATGAACATCAGAGCGAGGCGCCGACGCATGGCAAAGGCGCCGAGCCCGAGGGCCAGCATGCCACCCACGGCGACGACATACTGCCAGTTCTGCTGCCAGAGCGTCGTCATCGGGGAAGCCTGTGGCTGTGGACGAGGCATCAACGGGATCGATTGCGGGGTCGTCGTCTGACGCAATGGGCTCGTTGTCGCCAGGCGCGGCGGAATCGGCGCGGCCGACGCCTCGGGAATGAATGCGCTGCTGCTGCCGACCATATTGACGAACGCGCGTGGCGCCGACTGCGCCGCTGGCGCCGAGGCGACGACGGGCGACGGCGCCTTGGTCTCGACGGCCTTGCTCGGCGAGACCGATGGCGTCGCCGACCCTGCGTCAACCGGTGTGCCCCATGCGGGAAGACGCGGCGACGGGCTCTGATCGGGATTCATCGCTGCGACCCGCTGCAAGCTCGGGCGCGCATTCGTGTGTTCCGCGCGTTCCGCGTTCGCGCGTTCCCGCGCAGCCACGATCCACGGGGGATCGTCATCCGCCGAGGCGACCATCGTCGGCGACTCGAGCGCCGGAGGATCGAGCAGCAACACGTAATCGCGACGCGACGTGCTGCCGCATCCCGCTTGCACCGACAGCCGCACCGCCGGCTCGTACACAGCCGTTGGCGTCGTAATCACCAGCCGCGGCTTGGTCGCAGCCTGTTCAAGATTGACCCTTCCCGTCACGATCTGCGGTGCACCGGACGTGTTGTCGGCGACAAGTTTCAGGCACGACACGTGCAACGCTTCGCCGCTCGCCAGCGTCAGGGGGATGACCACGCGCAGCGGCTGACCGAGCCCCGATTGCGACGCAACATTGCCGAGCGTGACTCCGTGCCCGGGGGTGTGATAGAGCAGCGCGCCGGCGAGCAACGCCAGCGCGAACGGAAAGCCTTGGCGAGTCAGGGTGACTGAGCGCACGGCTGCACCTCGATTCAGTAGGTTCGTCGATGCCGGACGCTTTGCCTCGCGGGCTCGGCGGCCGGCTCCAGCCACAGTTGAGCAAGTTCCATGCCGTCGGGCGGCTTCAGGCGCGCATCCCAGGCGCGTTGCGATAAGCTTGAGGCGCCCCCAAGCGACCCGCCCGGCTGTGTTCTTCCTTCGGCTCGTACTCAAGAACGCCTTGCGCCACAAGCTGCGCACCTTGCTGACTGTAATCGGCATCGTTGTCGCGATTACGGCCTTCGGATTGTTGCGTACAATCGTCGAAGCCTGGTACGCCGGCGCCAACGCCAGCTCAAGCGCGCGGCTGGTGACGCGCAACTCGATCTCGCTGGTATTCTTCCTGCCGCTCAACTACGCGCAGCGCATCCGCCAGATCGAGGGCGTTGCGTCCGTGTCGTGGGCGAACTGGTTCGGCGGCGTGTACATCAGCGAGCGCAACTTCTTCCCGCAGTTCGCGATCGACGCCGCGAGCTATCTCGACATGTATCCCGAATACCTGCTCTCAGCCGAGGAGCGCAGGGCATTCCTGCTCGACCGGCAGGGCTGCATCGTAGGCCGCAAGACGGCCGAGGAGTACCACTGGAAGCTTGGCGATCAAATCCCGCTGCGCGGAACGATCTATCCCGGGACCTGGACCCTCAACCTGCGGGGCATCTACGACGGCGCGGACAAGGGAACCGACACGTCGACGTTCTATTTCCACTGGCAGTACCTGAACGAAACGGTGAAGCAGAGGATTCCGCGTCGTGCCGACCAAATCGGCGTGTTCATCGAGCAGCTCAAGGATCCCGGTGACGCCGCCGCGGTCTCCGCCGCGATCGACGGCGCGTTCAAGAACTCCCTCGCCGAGACGCTGACCGAAACCGAAAAAGCGTTTCAGCTCGGCTTCGTCGCCATGACCGAGGCGATCCTGCTGGCGATCGAAGCGGTTTCGTACGTGGTCATCATCATCATCATGGCGGTCATGGCCAACACCATGACCATGACCGCGCGCGAGCGAGGCTCGGAGTACGCGACCATGAAGGCGCTAGGCTTCGGCGGCGGCTACGTCGCGCTGTTGATCCTCGGGGAGTCGTTGCTGATCGCGCTCTTGGGCGGCGTCCTCGGCGTGCTGCTCACCTTTCCGCTAGCGCAGGCTTTCGCCGAAAAGATGGGGACGCTGTTTCCGATATTTTTCATTACCGAGCAGACGGTGGCGATGCAGTTGGGCGCGGCGCTGCTCGTCGGAGCGGTCGCGGCGTGGTGGCCGGCATGGCACGCCGCGCGAGTCCGCGTCGTCGACGGGCTGCGGGCGATCGGCTGACGATCCATGGCGATTCCAGTCACCTATATCGTCCGCAACTTGGCCGCGCGGCGGCTCACCACGGTGCTCACAGCCGGCGGCATGGCGCTGGTCGTCTATGTGTTCGCCACCGTACTCATGCTCTCGGCGGGCTTGGAGGCGACGCTGATCGCCACTGGCCAGGACGACAACGTGATGGTGATTCGCCGCGGCTCGCAGACCGAGGTGCAGAGCGGCGTCGACCGCACGCAGGCCGGCATCGTCGAGAGCATGCCGGACATCGCGATCGGACAGGACGGCACGCGGCTGATCTCGAAGGAGCCGGTAGTGCTGATCAACCTGCCCAAGCGCGACACGGGCAAGCCTTCGAACGTACTGATCCGCGGAGTGACGCCGATGGGGCTCGTGCTGCGGCCGCAGGTTCGCATCGTCGAAGGCCGCATGTTCCGCCCGGGCACGTCGGAGATCGTCACCGGTCGCTCGATCGCCAACGGATTCCGGGGCGCGGGCTTGGGCGAGACGCTGCACTTCGCGCAGCGCGACTGGCTGGTGGTCGGCGTGTTCGATGCCCAGCGCACCGCCTTCGATTCCGAGCTGTGGGGCGACGCCGAGCAGATGCTGCAGGCGTTCCGCCGTGTGGCTTTTTCCGCGCTCATCTTCAGGCTTGCCGACGGCGGGCGCTTCGAGGAGATGAAGAAAGCGATCGAGACCGATCCGCGTCTCACCCTCGAAGCCAAGCGCGAGACGCAGTTCTACGCCGACCAGTCGGAGGCGCTGTCGAAATTCATCCGCTATCTGGGGACGTCGATCTCGATCATCTTCTCGATCGGCGCCATCATCGGCGCCATGATCACCATGTACGCGAGCGTGGCCAACCGCACCGCCGAGATCGGCACGCTGCGCGCGCTGGGCTTCTCGCGCACGGCGATCCTCGTCGCGTTCCTGGGAGAGGCGCTGCTGCTCGGCGCGCTGGGCGGCGCGATCGGCCTCCTGGGCGCCGCGTTCATGCAGGCGGTGTCGATCTCGACCACAAACTTCCAGACCTTCGCCGAGCTCGCGTTCCGGCTGGTGATGACGCCGGGCATCGTCATCGCCGCGATGTGCTTTGCGCTGGCGATGGGGTTCGTCGGCGGCTTTCTGCCCGCCGCGCGCGCGGCGCGGCTCAAGATCGTCGATGCGCTGCGGGCGGCATGATCGCGATGCCGGAGGGCCAGCCGCCGGGAACTCGTCGCGCCAAAGAGCGTCGAACGCCGGTGTTCTTCTCACGCGGGCCGGCATGCTGTCGGGTTGCTTGCGGTCCCGTTCGTCTTTAAGCTTCCGCCGGAGCCACGAAAGCCTGAAACCGATGAACGATGACTCCCGATGCGCATTCCTCCGCCGAGCCTGCCTCGCGGGCTTGTCGGCGCTCCTGAGCGCAGCCACCTTCCCGGCACACGCTGCGCTGGGCGCCGCCGAGGCGAGCATTCAGGCCGACCAGCAGCAGATGGGTGCCACGCAGCGTGTGCTGCGCCCCGGCCCCTACACCGTGCACGAGATGCAGGCGCCTTCCGGCACGGTGGTTCGACAATACGTGTCGCCTCAGGGAATGGTGTACGGCGTGGCCTGGCAGGGCCCGGCTATGCCCGACCTGCGGCAGTTGCTCGGAGCGTACTTCCAGCCCTACATCGATGCGGTCGCGCAGCGCAAGGCGCGCGGGCCGGTGGTCGTCGAGCAGCCGGGACTCGTCGTTCACTCCAGCGGGCACATGCGGGCCTTCGCGGGACGCGCGTACATTCCCGAGGCCCTGCCCGAGGGCGTGACCGCGGATTCCGTCAAATGAGCGCCATGTCGATTCGAACACAATCCGTGCTGGCGCTGCTGGCGCTGGCGCTTTCACTCAGCGGTTGCGGCGGCGGAGGAGGAGGGGGTGGTGGAGGTGGTGGTGGGGGCGGCAGCGGGCCGTCGGGCCTCAGCTATCCCGCGCAACCTCCCTATATGGTCGGGCAGGCGATCAGCCCGGTTTCGCCGCACGTGACCGGATCGGTGACGAGCTACACGGTGAATCCGGGCCTGCCGCCGGGGCTTGCACTGAGCGCGACCACCGGCGTGATCTCAGGTACGCCGACGGCGGCGTCGCCGCTGACGAGCTACACGATCACGGCCAGCAACGCCGCCGGCAGCACCAAGACCAAACTCGGCCTTCAGGTCAACGACATCGCGCCGAGTTTCACGTATGCGGATCTGTTCTACACACTCCTCGCTAACCAGCCCGTAAGCGTGGCGCCGCTGACTGCCGGCGGCGCGGTCGTCTCGTGGTCCGTGAGCCCCGCGCTGCCCGCCGGTCTCGCGCTCGATGCGGCGACGGGGGCCATTACTGGCACGCCGACGACCACTATCGGACGCGGCAACTACTTTGTAACGGCACAGAACTCCGGCGGCTCGGCCACTTTCGACGTAATCATCGACGCCGTCTCGAAGGTGCTGATCGACCTCGGCCACACGAAGAAGGTCCAGACGATACTCGCGTCCGGCAACCGCGTGCTGACTCAGGACGTGGGCGCCTCTTGGTTCACCGACAAGGACCCAGTCTCGCGCTGCAACCTCTGGGACGCGACGACCGACGCGTTCGTCGCGCGGTTCGCGTGCGTCGGCCAGGTAGGCCTTGCCGGGTCGACGGTTGCTGTTTCACAGCCTTGGGCGATTGGACCTTGGACGTCAGGCCCTAGTCCGGTCGGCAATATAGTCACGATACTGTCGGCGACCGACGGTCACCTCCTGGCGACGATTCCGCAGTCGCAGTCCACGTTCTGGTTTCAGCTGGCGACGGACGGCAGCTACATCGCGCTCGGAGATCGTTCGATGCTGCGGGTCTATTCGCCGACCGGCACGGCGCTTTTATCCGAGAGCGGCGACTACTCGAACGCGCAGGTGTACGCGACACCGCAGCAGCTTCTGGTCGCTCTCGGTGCCAAAGGTGCGCAGACGATCGAGACCGTGACGCTGGCGAGCCAGACATCGACCACGGGACCCGCGTTCACGGGTACGTTCAATGAATGGTTCGCGGACGGCAGTCACTTCCAGACGGCCGCCGGAAGTACGATCTACACGTACGATGCGCTGAGCCAACAAGTGGCCGTGGTGGTGGTGCCGTCGACCGCCGACCTTGGGGGATACGGCAACTGGTACTGGCACGGTACGGGGACCGGTCAGATCACCGTGTATTCCTTGACCGACGGGGCGAACCCCGTTTACACGAGCAACGCATCTCAGCTGGCGTTCGCCAGTGCCTCTGGTACGACCCTCGCCATCGGCGACAGCAACCCTTCCGGAAACACCGGGACGGTTACGGTGCTCGATGTCTCCGGCGCCCAGCTCGCCCAGCATGCCTACAACTACAACAACTCCTTGCAGCTCTCGGCTTACGGTGCCACGTCGGCCGCGCAGTGGTGGGTAGGCGCAAACGCCACGGTCATCGACGGGCCGACGATCGCGGGCTCGCCCAAGATCGTTGCGCCGGGAGTCGTAACTTCGCTTGCGGGGGCGGACAGCGTGGTTGCCCTGCTCAGCGAGAGCCAGCAGATCCTTGTCGTCGATGCGCTGACGGGCGCCATCAGGAACACTATTCCGTTCTCCTATCCCTACGGAAGCCAGGTCGCGATCTCATCCGATGGAACAGTGCTGGCGGCGGCCGCCCCGATCAACAACGGAAGCAATATTTCGATCAACGTGTATTCGCTGCCTGGCGCGACGCTCGCGCAAACCTGGGTGACCATTCTCCCTCCGTTGTGGGGCGCGAACGGGCAGTTCACGGTATGGGCTCTCGCCGCGGGGGGCACGGCCCTTGCCCAGCTCGCCGCCGACGCGGCTTCCCCGACTGGCTACTCTGTCCAGGTGACGGCACCAAGCGGCGGCGCGGTGTTGGGTTCGGTCCCAATCGACGTCACGTTGCCGGGTTCTTATTCGCTCGAAGAATACTCATTGCTGAGTCCGTTTTCGCTCTCGCCCGACGGCACCGCGATTGCGGTGCCGACGCCAAGCTTCAACACAAACATCTATCAGAACTACTCGCTGCTGACGACGGTCACGGGCAGGGTGGTCGCGTTCGTCAGCAACACGGAGGTCGTAGCCGATGTCAGCGCCTTTAATGGGCTCCCAAGCGCGACTGCGCTTTATCAGATCACGAGCCCCGTGCCACTAGCCTCTCCGCCGGTGCCGAGACCGCTCGGCGCCGTGCCTCTGAGCGC
>DASPTZ010000055.1:0-20794 GCA_035623155.1 Casimicrobiaceae bacterium
GGCGCCCACGGCCGTAAGCTGGGGCAGCGTCTGCGCACACGCCGGAATGGCGTACCGGCAGCGCGTTCGGAATACGCAGCCGCTCGGCGGGTTCGCGGGGCTCGGAATGTCCCCGCGCAAGACAATGCGCTGTCGGCGTTGCCGTGGATCCGGATCGGGGACCGCCGACAGCAAGGCTTCGGTATAGGGATGTCGCGGCGACTCGACGATCTCGCGCGCCGAGCCGATCTCCATGAGCTTTCCGAGATAGACGATGGCAATGCGATCGGCGATGTGGCGCATCACGGCGATGTCGTGCGAGATGAAGAGGAGCGCGAGCCCCAGCGTCTCCTTGAGGTCCTGCAGCAGGTTCACGATCTGCGCCTGGATCGAAATGTCGAGCGAGGCGACGGGCTCGTCGGCGACGATGAACTCGGGGTCGACGGCAAGCGCTCGCGCGATGCCCACGCGCTGGCGTTGCCCTCCGGACAATTCTCGTGGCCGGCGCTCGAGGTAGTCGCCGGAAAGGGATACCTTCGCGAGCAGCGCGGCGACGCGCTCCCGCCGCCGTTGCGCGACGGGCTCCATCGCCTGCACGCGAAGCGGCTCCGCCACGATGTGCTCGATCGTCATCCGCGGATCGAACGAAGAATAAGGGTCCTGAAAGATGATTTGCGCCTTGCGCCGAAAGCGCCGCAGCGCGCCCGGATCGAGTGTAGTCACGTCGGTGCCGTGGAAATCGATCCGGCCGGACGTTGGCTCCACGAGTCGAAGCAGTGTCCGGCCGATGGTCGTCTTGCCCGAACCCGATTCGCCGGCAAGTCCCAAGACCTCGCGCGGCCTGATGACGAAGCTGACATCGTCGACGGCGCGCACGTGGCCAACCACGTGCGGAATGACGCCCCGCCGGATCTCGTACCACTTGCGCAGGTTCGTGACTTCGAGGACGGGGGGCGGAGTCATGATGCGCTGCCCGCGGCGATTTCCTTCCATCGCAGGCACCGCACGAGGCGTTGATCCGCACTCTCTTCCAGGGATGGAGCTTGGACATCACATAGACCTGGAAGGGCATGCCGGCATCGCGGATGAAACGCGCAGCCCGGCGGAAGGGCAGCCGGATTCGGTACCTGTCCGGGGATCGCCGGCAGTCTTGCTCCCGGCGCAACGCGACCCAGATGTGGCAGCGAGTCGAGCAGCGCGCGGGTATACGGCATGCGCGGCGAGTGGAATACCTCGTCCACCGCGCCGTCTTCGACGATCTGGCCGGCGTACATGACCATCGTGCGTTGCGCGATCCCCGCCACGACGCCGAAATTGTGCGTGATGAAGAGGATCGCCATCCCCGTCTCCGCCTGGAGGCGCTTCAGCAGTTCGAGAATCTGCGCCTGGACCGTGACATCGAGTGCCGTGGTCGGCTCGTCCGCGATGAGAAGGCTCGGGCGGCACGAGAGCGCGATGGCGATCATGACCCGCTGGCGCATTCCCCCCGAAAGTTGATGCGGGTAGGAGTGCATGCAACGCTGCCCATCCGCGAAGCCAAGCTGGTTCAAGAGCCCAAGCGCGGTGTCGTCCGCCGTTGCACGCGTCACACTTTGGTGGCGTACGATGGCCTCGCGGATCTGCCAGCCGACCGTGTGGACCGGATTGAGCGAGCTCATCGGCTCCTGGAAGATCATGGCCACTTCGTTGCCGCGCACGTCCTGCATGGCGCGGTCGGAAAGCTCGACCAGGTTGCGGCGCTCGCCACTCTTGAAAGTGAGCGTAACGGACCCCGCGAGATGCGCAGCGCTCGCGAGTCCCATGAGGGCGAGCCCGGTCGTCGACTTGCCGCAACCCGATTCTCCGACGAGCGCGACGGTTTCGCCCGGCGCGAGATCGAACGACACGCCGTTCACCGCGACGACGGAGCGTGCGCGATCGGAGAAGCGCGCGTGCAGATCGCGGACTTCGAGCAGGGACCTCATTCCTCGGCTGCCTGGACAAGCAGAGTGATTCGCTGCATCACCCGTCGCCTTGCATCAATCTCTCGACGACAGGCCCTGCGGGCTTCCGCTCGTGCTGCGCACTCGGGCGCCTCGCTCATTCCACGGACGATCCAATGAGATAGAACCCGAGCACCGTCATCGTGACCGCCGCACCAGGCCCGAGGCTCAGCAGCGGATTGATCGCGAGGAAGTCGTATCCGCTACGTACCATGCCGCCCCAATCCGGCACGGGCGGCGGGATGCCGAGGCCGAGGAAGCTCAGGCTCGACGACGTGAAGATCGCGAGCGAGACGCTAATCGAAAACTGCGCCGCGGTGACTCGCATCGTGTTCGGCCATATGTGCTGGGCGATGATCCAGGCGGGCGTCCCTCCCGCGGCGCGTGCCGCCTCGACGAACGTATGCTCGCGAATGGCGAGGACCTGCCCGCGTATCAACCGCGCGACGGTGGGCCACATGACGAAGCCGAGCACCAGCGCGAGGTTCACGAGCGACGGTCCTACCATCGCCGTAATCACCAGGGCGAGAACGAGACCTGGCAGCGACACGAACAAGTCGATGAGCATCACCGCGACGACGTCGAGCCTGCCGCCCGCGTAGCCCGCGACGAGGCCGATCGGCGCACCGATGGACATAGCCACCAGCGCCGCCCCGAAACCGATGAGAAGCGACGTGCGCGCGCCGAAAATCACGCGGCTCAGCGCGTCGCGGCCGAGCTCGTCGGTCCCGAACAGATGCGCGAGGCTGGGTGGCGAGAGAAAGGCGACACTCGATCGCAACGGATCGTGCGGCGCGATCACGTTCGCGAGCGCCGCGCAGGCCAGCGCACACGCCACCAGCGCGAATCCGAGAATGCGGCGCGGCTTGACGATCACTCAGGCGATCCGGATCGTAGGATTGACGATCGTGTAGGCGACGTCCGCCAGGAGATTCATGACGACCACACCCACCACGATGATCATCGCAATGGCCAACATGACCGGAAAGTCGTGGCTCGCGATGGATGCAACGAGCAGCCGGCCGATGCCCGGCATGGAGAACACGGTCTCGGTAACGACGGCTCCGCCGGCGAGTTGTCCCATGCTGAGTCCGATGATCGTGATGACTGGCAGAATGGCATTGGGCAGGGCGTGCCGGAATGCAATCCGCGAACGCGAGATGCCTTTCGCGCGCGCCGCCTGGATGAAGAGGCGCTTCTCGACGTCCCGGTATTCGGCGCGGTAGATGATGCTGAACACGCCGAAGTAGTACGCGGACAGCGTGAGCACCGGCAGGACCAGATGCTTGAGGTGGACGAGCGCGCCCTCCGACCACGGCGCCCAGCCTGTGGTGGGTAACCAACCGAGTGCAACCGAAAAGAAGAAGATGAGCGAAATGCCGAGCATGAAATTGGGCACCGTGATCGCGATTAGATTTGCGCCGACCACGAAAGGGCCCACGACTCGCCTGCCCGCCGGCAAGGTGTTGATCACCACGGCCGTAAGCGCCGCCAGCAACATGGCAAGCACAGCGAGCTCCAAGCTTACGGCGATCGATGGCAGGACGGCGGATACGACGGTCTGTTGAGTGACGTGCGATCGACCGAAGTCACCGCGGATGGCAGACGTTATCCAATCGAAATACTGCACGTAGAGCGGGCGGTCGAAGCCGTATTTCGCATTGATCGCGGCGATCGCTTCGGTGCTCGCATCCTGTCCGAGCATGATCGCCGCTGGGCTTCCGAGCAACGCCGTGAGGCTGAAGAACAGCAGGGCGCTGAGGGCGACCATCGTTGGAATCGCAAGAAGGATGCGGCGAATGACAAGCGTCAACATTGGCGGTGCTTACAGATTTGTCGCTCAGCCGCTTTGCGCGATCGTCGGGACGGGCTCGTCGCTCAGCACCTGCAGCGTGTAAGCTGCCGAGCGTTCGACGAAGTCTCCGCAGCGCCGCGACACCTCTTTGGCGTCGCGTTGCGCAGCAGCTTCGGCGATGGCGCGCATCAGGGCCACCGTCTCGCGCTTACGGGCGAGTGGGGCCTTGTTGGCGGTGAGGGTACGCAGGTAGGTGATGCGCGCGTGCAGTCCCTGAAGAATCTTGCGGGCGACTTCGTTTCCGCTCCCCCGCAGGAGCACGTCATAGAAGTCGTCGAAACCCTGCACGTAGGCCCGCACCGCCTTGCCGTTGAGGGCCGCGCTCGTTTGCGCAACGGTCTGGCGGAGGGCCTTGACTTCGCTCTCACTCGCGCGCTTTACGAAAAGACGTGCAACCATGGGTTCGAGCGCGCCCCGGACCTCGTAGATCTGCCGCGCCTCGTCGGCGGTGATGGCGGTCACGTAAAGACCTTTGTTCGGCCGTCGCTCGACCAAACCTTCGGACTCGAGGTGCCGCAACGCTTCCCGGACGCACGTGCGACTCACGCCGGTCTGGTCACAGAGATCGCGCTCGACCAGCCGCTCGTTCGGCTTGAAGTGCATGCTGAAGATGGCTTCCCGCAGCCGGTCCGCGGTCATTTCACGCAGGGTCGGCTGGGTCTGGATTACGCGCAGCGAATCAGTTGCGGCCATGGATCGGTCTAATTATTGCGACAGTAGACGATAATTGAGAAAATTGTCCAGTGCGACGGTGAGATACTCTATGCAGCTTAACCGAGTAACGGCTCCAATCGTCAGATGAAGCCTGCGCCGTTCGCGTATCACGACCCGCGCACTCTCGCGGAGGCCTTGAGCCTTCTGGGTAGCCTGGACGACGCGCGGCTGCTCGCGGGTGGTCAGTCGCTCATGCCGATGCTCAACATGCGGCTGGTCCAGCCGAGGAATGTCATCGATCTGAACCGGGTGGAGGAGCTGTCGTATATCCGGCTGGACGGTGAATTCCTGGAGATCGGCGCGATGGCGCGCCAGCGCGACATCGAATTCAGCGACGTCGTGCGCGAAACGTTCCCGCTGATGTACGAAGCCGTGCGCCACATCGGCCACCGGCAGACCCGCAATCGCGGCACGATCGGCGGATCGCTTTGCCAGCTCGATCCCTCGGCGGAGCTCGTCACGGTTGCCGCCGCCGTCGACGCGACGGTCATTGTCGCTTCCCAATTGAGAAGGAGGAAGCTTCCGTTCGCCGAATTCCCCGCGGGCCTGATGACGCCCGCCATCGAAGCGAACGAGATGCTTGTGGCCGTTCGTTTCCCGGTTTGGAAGCCCGGCCATGGCTACGGTTTCGAGGAGTACGCGCGTCGGCACGGCGATTACGCGCTCGCCTCGGCGGCTGCGTTGCTCGAGTCCGACCACCGTCGAATCACGCGAGCTCGCATCACCGTAGGAGGTATCGCGCCGCAGCCGCAGACGTTGCCGGCAAAGCTAGAGGGCAGGAGCCCTTCGGAGGCGTTGTTCGACGAAGCGGCGGAAGCCTGCGGTGATCTTGAGGCAATGGACGACGTGAATTTCACCGGCGAGTACAAGCGCCACATCGCGAAAGCCATGGTGAAGCGGGCGCTGCACAAGGCTTATGGCCGACTCTCGAAGCATTAGCCTGAAGGTCAACGGCGTTGCTTACCAGAAGGACGTCGAGGTCCGCGTCACACTCGCGGACTTTCTGCGTCATGAGTTGAGGCTCACTGGAACGCACATCGGATGCGAGCATGGCGTTTGCGGCGCGTGCACGGTACTCGTCGATGGTCGTTCGATGCGCTCCTGCCTGATGCTTGCCGTCCAGGCGAACGGGCACGAGGTGACCACTATCGAGGGCGTCGCTCCGTCGCCCACCGAGCTGCATCCGTTGCAGCAGGCGCTCCGCGAGTGTCACGGCCTTCAGTGCGGCTTCTGCACACCCGGCATGGTTACGACACTCATGGAGTTCCTGAAGGATTGCCCGAATCCGACCGAGGAGGAGGTGCGCATCGCGATCTGCGGGAACCTCTGCCGCTGCACGGGCTACCAGGGGATCGTCGACGCCGTTCTAGCGGTCACGGGCGGCAAGCGCGCATGAAGCTCATCGGCGCATCCGTCGCGAGACTGGAGGACGAGCCGCTGCTGCGGGGGAAGGGCCGCTTCATCGACGACCTGCACATGCCCGGCATGCTCGAGGCTGCGTTCGTGCGCAGCCCCTATGCGCATGCGGTCGTCGGCGCCATTCGCAAGGAGGCTGCGCTCGCATTGAGGGGCGTGCACGCCGTGCTCGTGCGCGACGACCTGCTGGCGTATCTGCGCAATGAGCACATGGTCGTGGGGCTTCCCAGCAAGGACTACAAGCAGGACCTCAATCGGCCCGCGCTGCCCTCGGACGAAGTCGTGCATGTCGGGCAGCCGATCGCCATGGTCATCGCCGACAATCGCTACATCGCCGAGGACGCGGCGGCGCTCGTCGAGGTCGATTGGGCGCCGCTTCCGGAGGTCGGCGACTGCAAAGCGGCGCTTTCCGCCGATGCGCCGAAGGCCCATCGTCATTCGCCGCACAACCTGGTCGGCGAATTCACCATCGGCTACGGAGACGTCGATGCCCAGTTCGCAGCGGCGAAGCACATCTTCAAGGAGAGATACTGGCAGCATCGCGGCGGCAGCCATTCCATCGAATGCCGCGGGACGGTCGCGGTTCACGATGGCAACGACGGCCGGCTGACGGTATGGACCTCCACGCAGATGCCGCACGCGGCGCAGCGCGTCCTGTGCGACATGCTGGGCTTCGACGAGAACGCCGTGCGGGTAGTGACGCCGGACGTGGGCGGCGGATTCGGACCCAAGCTCGTCTTCTACCCCGAGGACGTGTGCGTCGCTATTGGCGCGATGATCGTGGGACGCCCGGTCAAATGGATCGAGGACCGGCTCGAGCACTTCGTGGCCACGACGCAGGAGCGCGATCAGTACTGGGAGGTGGAGGTTGCCGTGGACGGTGATGGGCGCCTGCTAGCGATCCGCGGCGAGGTGATTCACGACCACGGCGCCTACACCGCGCGCGGGCTGAACCTTCCATACAACTCAGCGGAGCAGATCGCCGTCGGATACGAGTTGCCCGCCTACCGGATGAAGGTGCGCGTCGCACTCACCAACAAGATCGCCGTGACGCCGGTGCGCGGCGCCGGGCATCCGCAGGGCGTGTTCGTCATGGAGCGGCTGCTCGACCGCATCGCGCGCGAGCTCTCGCTGGATCGCGCCGAGGTCCGCCGCCGCAACCTCGTGCCCGCGCATAAGATGCCGTACCAGACGGGTGTGAAGAACCGCGGCGGCATGGCCGTCGTGCTCGACAGCGGCGACTATCCGCGTTGCCAGCAGGACGCGCTCGATCGCATCGGCTGGTCCGACTTTCCGCGCCGGCAGGCCGACGCGCGCAAGACGGGCTGCTACCTCGGCATCGGCATCGCGAATTTCGTCAAGGGCACAGGGCGCGGCCCGTTCGAGACGGTGACGGTACGCATCGGTCCATCCGGCCGCATCCTCGTTCACACCGGCGCCGCCGCGATGGGTCAGAGCACGAGGACGATGCTCGCGCAGATCGTCGCCGAGCAGTTGGGCGGCGACATGAGCAACGTCACCGTGGTGGCGGGCGACACCGGCACCGTGGCGACGGGCATGGGCGGATCGAACAGCCGTCAGGCGGTGCTCGCGGGCACGTCGGCGCACACCGCAGCGGTGAACGTGCGCAACAAGGTCATCAAGGTCGCGTCGCACCTTCTCGAGGCGGCGGAGCAGGATCTCGACATCGAGGGCCGCAGCGTCGTCGTGAAGGGCGTGAAAGACATGCGCGTCGATTTCGCGAAAGTGGCGAGCGCCGTCGCCGGTACCGCGGGGTACAGCCTTCCCGCCGGCGTCGAGCCCGGACTCGAGGCCACCGAGAGTGTCGTGATCGATCCGATGACCTACGCCAACGGCACCGCTGCGGCGGAAGTCGAGGTCGACATCGAAACCGGCGGCGTGCGCATCGTGAAGCTCGTGTTCGTCCACGACTGCGGCCGCATCCTTCACCCGATGATCGTCAACGGCCAGCTCCTCGGCGGCATCGCGCACGGCATCGGCAACGCGCTCTTCGAGTGGATGCGCTACGACGAACATGGGCAGCCGCTCACCGGCACGCTCGCCGACTACCTGTTGGTGACCGCGACCGAGATGCCGGCCATCGAGCTTTCGCACCACGAGTCGCCCACGCCGCTCAATCCGCTCGGCATCAAGGGCGTGGGCGAATGCGGCGTCATCCCGATCGCGCCGGCCGTGATCTCCGCCGTCGAAGACGCGCTCGCGCCGTTCGGCGCGCGTATAGCGCGCACGCCCATCACGCCGGGCGACATCGTCGCGATGGTGACGGCGAGAGCGAAATAATGGCGGTCCGCTTCGACGACATCGGCAACCGGTTGAAGGCATTCCGGCTCGCCTCCGGCTTGAGCGCTGACGAAATCGCGCGCCGCCTCGACATCTCGCGTGCGGCGGTGTACCGGTTCGAGCGCGGCGAGCTCGTCAAGATCGAGACGCTCGAAAAGCTCTCCGAGCTGCTCGGCGTGTCGGTGCCGACACTCCTCGGCGTCGGCGTGGAATACCTGCCTTCCGCCGTCGCCTACTTCGAGAGAATCCGGCAGACCGAGGAGACCGCGAGCCACATCATCGTGCTCGCCGGCCCCATCTCCTACCTTCTCGCTTCCGCGGCTTTCCACGACAGGCTCGCCAACATCCTGAGCGAGAGCATTCCCGACAGCATTGGTGACCGCAAGCGCGCGCGCGCCGACGTTGGCCGGATCATGGCGATCCTCGCACAGCGCAAACAGACGTATGCCGCGCGCCGGCCCACCATCGTCAATCTTGTTGCCGCGTCGGAACTCGGTCGGCTACTGCAGAATGGCCTTGCCGGCCGCTTCGATCTTACGGGGCGCCAGTTGCGAGAGCGGCAAGCGCATGCGCGCGTGGAAGTCGAACATCTGCTGGGTCTCATCGAAGACGAACCGATCGGCGTGCAGATCGGCATTGTGCCGGACACCTTGCCCCACACGGGCTTCCAGATCTTCCGGCAGCCCGATCGCGAGGTCCTGTCCATCAGTCCCTTTCGACTCGGCGAGCATCCGAACGTGCGGGTGGGGGTCGCCATGGTGACGTCGGCGCCGGAGGCGCTGACGCTGCACCACGGCACGGCGGCCGAGATGTGGAAGCGCGCAAGCAAGGGCGCGGCCGCCGGGAAGAAACTCAAGAACCTTTTGCGCTTGTCTAAAAAATGAGATGATTGCCATATTCTGATACTGGAGGGGACGAGTGCACACCACCTACGCGAGCGCGGCAACGGTTGTCGGCGCGACTGACGAGGTGCATTCGCCTCCGCAGTGCCCCGTAGAGGAGTCGCGATGCCCGGTCGTCGCGCACGAATGGGTGAACGACGAATACAAGCATCTGGTCGTCAAAGCCACGCCCAAGGCCCTCGCTGCTACGCCCGGGCAATTTTTCCAGCTGCTGTGCCCTTCGCCGGATGCAATAGAGGTCTGGTTCCGGCGGCCGCAAAGCGTCTACCGCGTCGCCCGCTCGAGCGGCCGCCTAGAGTTTCTCTACAAGGTGGTGGGACGTGGCACCAAGGGACTCGCCACGCTCAAGCCTGGCGACATGCTCGACATGGTGGGGCCGCTCGGCAAGGGGTTCACCATCGACCCGAAGTACAGGAACATCGTGGTCCTGGGGCGCGGCGTGGGCCTCGCAACCATGGCGCCGATCTCGCAAGCCGCGGGCGAGATGGGCGTTCGCGTGACGGCAATCCTGAGCGCCCGCAGCCCCGACCTCGCCTTGGCGGCGGATCTTTTCGAGAGCGTGGGCACGGTGATCAAGGTGCTCGACACGGACGGCACGAGCTCCGGCGAGAACGTCGAGGCCATCCTCCGCAGGCTGATCCGCGACAACAAGGCCGACGCTTTCTACACCTGCGGCTCCAATCGCTTGCTGCAGCTCATGAAGCGCATCGGGCGCGAGCACGGCATTCCCGGCCAGGCCGCGATGGAGCAGATCATGGCGTGCGGTCTCGGCCCCTGCTATATCTGCGTGCGCACGTTCGAAAAGGACGGCAGGAAGGAGCTGCGTCGCGTTTGCGTCGAAGGACCGGTGTTCGACCTGCAGGAGTGCCTCGGATGGTAGACCTCTCGGTGAGAATCGGTGCGGTGACGCTCGCCAACCCGGTCATGCCGGGCTCCGGAACTTTCTCGACGGAGTTCGGCCAGGTCATCGATCTCAACCGCCTCGGCGCCATGGTCACCAAGACCGTGTCGAGGCCGTACCGTCCGGGAAATCCGCCGCCGCGAGTGCACGAGGTCGAGGCGGGAATGATCAACTCCATCGGCTTGCCCACCAAGGGGCTCGCGTACTTTCTCGAGCACCAGCTGCCGGAGTACCGTCGCTACACGGCGCCGACCGTTTGCAGTATCACGTCGGAAACGATGGACGACTTCGCCCAGATGGCGCAGGACGTGAGCGTGGAGGGCGTGACGGCAATCGAGCTCAACATCTCGTGCCCCACGCGGCGGCCGGGCGGCGGCAACTTCGCGCTGAACGAGGACACCACCTACAAGGTCGTCAAGGCCTGCCGCGCGATGACGGACAAGCCTCTGTGGGCCAAGCTCTCGCCCAACGCTGGCGAGATCACCGCGGTGGCCGAAGCGGCGGAACGTGCGGGCGCGAACGCGATTACCGTGTCGAACACGATCCTCGGGCTCAAGATCAACGTGGACACGTTCCGTTCCTGCATCGGCAACGGCTACGGCGGGATCTCAGGCCCCGGCGTGAAGCCGATCGTGCTGCGGATGGTGCACCAATGCTCGAAGGCGGTGAAAATCCCGATCATCGGCTGCGGCGGCATCATGAAAACCGAGGACGTGGTGGAATATCTTCTCGCGGGCGCGACCGCCGTGCAGGTGGGATTCGCGAATTTTCGCAATCCTACGGCGATGATCGGGCTCATCGAAGGCCTCGCGAAATGGTGCGAGCGCAAGGGCATCGTGCGCGTGGCCGACCTCACCGGCGCGATGCGCGACCATCCGCCGCGCGACACGTACGAAGCCGGGATGATCGGGATCAGCTGAGGATGAATCACATCACTATTTGCAAGCCGGACGACTGGCATCTGCACGTCCGCGACGGAGCGATGCTCAAGGCATCGCTGCCGTTCACGGCGCGGCATTTCGGCCGCGCTATCATCATGCCCAACCTGCTGCCGCCGGTCGTAACGGTCAAGGAGGTCGAGGCGTACCGCCAGCGGGTGATGGCGGCGCGGCCAGATGGATCGACGTTCACGCCGCTGATGACGTCCTATCTGACCGACGGCACGAATCCGGACGAGATCGAGAGCGGGTTTCGCAACAAGGTGTTCACTGCCGTGAAGCTGTACCCCGCCAACGCGACGACGAACTCGGCCGCTGGCGTCACCGACCTCGCCAAGGTGCGCAAGGTCTTCGCGCGGATGGAGAAGATCGGCATGCCACTTCTCATCCATGGCGAGGAGGTCGATCCCGAGGTCGACGTGTTCGATCGCGAGGCGGTGTTCATCGAGCGGCGGCTCGATCCGTTGCTGAAGGACTTTCCCGGCCTGAAGGTGGTGCTCGAGCACCTGTCGTCGAAGATCGCGGTCGACTTCGTCCGCTCGAAGGCGCCGCAGCTCGGCGGCACCATCACCCCGTATCACCTCATGCTCAACCGCACCGACTGGCTCGGTGCGGGGCTGCGCCCGTACATGTACTGCATGCCGGTCATCAAGACCGAGCAGGACCGCCGCGCACTCGTCGAAGCCGCGACCTCTGGAGACTCCTGCTTCTTCTTGGGAACGGACTCCGCTCCGCATCCGGTCGCGAAGAAGCTCAATGTCGTGGGCGCCGCCGGGCTCTTCAACTCGCCGGTGGCGATCGAGAGCTACGCCAAGGTCTTCGCGCACGCCGGCAAGCTCGACAAGCTCGAGGCGTTCGCCTCGCTCAACGGCCCGAGGCACTACGGCCTTCCTGCGAACGGCGACACGATCAGCCTCGAGCAAGCGACGTGGACCGCGCCCGAGGAAGTGCGTATCGACGGTCCCGACGAGCGCGCTCTTGTCTACCGCGGCGGCGAGACGATCGAGTGGCGCGTCGTCCAATCATGATGCATTAGATGAAGGCCGCCGCATTCGAGTATCACGCGCCTCGCACACTGAACGAAGCGACCGAGCTGCTCGCGCGCTACGCGGGGGACGATGCCCGCATCCTCGCCGGCGGTCAGAGCCTCGTGCCGGCGATGGCGTTTCGCGTCGCAACGCCGCACCACCTGATCGACATCAACAATATCGGCGAGCTCGATCGGCTCGCGGTCGACGACGCGCATCTGGTGGTGCGTGCGTGCGTGCGCCACAAGGCGTTCGAGCGCCCTCGCGACAACGGCCCGCTCGGCAGGCTGCTGGCGCGCGTGGCTCGCGAGATCGCGCACTATCCGATTCGCACGCGCGGCACCATGTGCGGCAGCCTCGCGCACGCCGATCCCGCGTCCGAGTGGTGCCTGGTCGCGGCGACGCTCGATGCAGAATTGACGGCCGTGAGCCAACGCGGATCTCGCGTCATTCGATCCGTCGACTGGTTCCAGGGACTCATGACCACGGCGCTCGAGCCGGACGAGCTGCTGTCGCAAGTCCGCTTCCCGCTCCTGCGCGAGGGCGCGCTGTTCGGCTTCCAGGAGTTCAGCCGGCGCGCAGGCGACTTCGCACTCGCGATGGCGCTCGTCACGTTCCGCCTCGAATCCGGCGTTATCGCCGACCCGCGTGTCGGCCTCGGCGGCGTCGAGGCGACCCCGCGCAGATTGCCCGAGGTGGAGCGTAGCCTGGCCGGTCGGCCTCCGACGGCCGAGGCGTATGCGCACGCCGCGGCAAGCGCGGCATCGGCGCTCAATCCGCTTGCCGATCCGCGCTACGACGTGGAATACCGGCGTGAGCTCGCGTGCACGATGATCCGGCGCGCGCTCGAGGAGGCTACGAAAGGCCCATGAGCCGCGTCGCATTCACGGTCAACGGCGAGCCTCACGTCATCGACGTCGAGGCGCGTTGCACGTTGGCCGATGCGCTGCGCGAGCAATGCGCCAAGCCCGGCACGAACGTCGGCTGCGAGCACGGTGTGTGCGGCGCGTGCACGGTGCTTGTGGACGGCGAGCCCGTGCGGTCGTGCCTCCTGCTCGCGGTGCAGGCCGAGCACAAGTCGATCCGCACGGTCGAAGGTCTCGCAAAGGACGGACAGCTGCATGCGCTGCAGCGCGCATTCATGGAGCATCACGCGCTCCAATGCGGCTATTGCACGCCGGGCTTTCTGATGCTCGCGGCATGGTGCGTCGAGAACAGACCGGACGCGACGGACGAGGAGTTGCGCGATCTCGTTGCCTCGAACCTCTGCCGATGCACCGGCTACCAGAACATCGTTCGCGCGATACGCGCGGTGATGGACGGGCCGAAATGACGGTCATCGGCAAGCGGGTGCAAAGGCTCGAGGACGGGCCGCTCGTCATCGGGCAAGGCCAGTATGTGGGCAACCTGTCCTTTCCCGGCGAGCTGCACATGCATGTCGTGCGCTCGGCTCATGCGCACGGCGAGCTGAACGCCGTCGATGCCAGCGGGGCGTTCGCGCTGCCTGGCGTCATGGCGGTGTGGACGGCGAAGGACGTTCACGACGTTCCGCCCATCGAATTCCGTCCGACGCGCGTGCAGGGCCTCGAGCCCTATCGCCAGCCGATCCTCGCGCGCGACGTCGTTCGCTATGTCGGCGAGCCGGTGGCCGTCGTCTTCGCCGAGAACAGCCGGCTCGCCGAGGACGCCGCGGACCTGGTCATCGTGGATGTTTCGTCGCTGCCCCCGCGGCTAGATGCGCACGCCTCCGATATCGAGCCGACCGTGCTGCGCAAGGAGTACGGCGACGTAGATCGTGCGTTCGCGTCCGCCGCTGCCGTCGTGTCGCTCGAGCTTTCGATCGGGAGGCACTCCGGTGTGCCGCTGGAATGCCGGGGCGCGCTCGCACGCGTGAACCGCGACGGCGGCGTGCTGGAGCTGCATGGTGCCGCGAAGCGGCAGCACGCGAATCGCGACCTGATTGCAAAGATGCTGCGCCTCGATCCGGCACGCGTGCAGCTCTTCGAAGGACACATCGGCGGGGGCTTTGGCGTGCGCGGCGAACTGTATCCGGAAGATTTCCTCGTCTGTCTCGGCGCGATCCGTCTCGGCCGGCCCGTGAAATGGATCGAGGACCGGCGCGAGAACCTGCTCGCATGCAACCAATCCCGCGAGCAGCGGCATCGTGTCGCCGCCGCCGTGGACGACGCGGGACGAATCCTCGGCTTGCAGGACGAGTTCTTCCACGATCAGGGCGCGTACGTGCGCACGCACGGCGCTCGCGTCGCCGACATGACCGCGGCCATGCTACCCGGCATGTACCGGATTCCCGCCTACCGTGCCGTCGCCCGCTATCGGCTCACCAACAAGGCCCCTGCGGCGACGTACCGCGCGCCTGGACGCTTCGAAGCGACCTTCGTCATGGAACGGGTGATGGACGCCGTCGCGAAGCGATTGAGCATCGACAGCGTCGAGGTGCGGCGACGAAACCTGATCGCGAAAGAGGAGATGCCGTACACGAGACCGATGCAAGTGCTCGAGACCGACCTCGTTCTCGACTCGGGCGACTATGCCGGCTTGCTCGACAAAGCGCAGCGGGCATTCGGATGGGACAGCGTGCGCCGCGATGTCGAGGCGCGCCGCGCGTCGGGCGAATGCGTCGGCGCGGGGCTCGCGCTGTTCGTGGAAAAGAGCGGCCTCGGCCCTACCGATCTCGCCACCGTCGCGCTCATCGAGGATGGATACGTCGAGGTCGTCACCGGCGCGGGCTCGCTCGGCCAGGGTGTCGAGACGGTGATCGCGCAGATCTGTGCCGACGCAATCGGCGTCGATTACAAGCGCGTGCGCGTGGTGCACGGCCGGACCGACCGCATTCGCAAGGGATTCGGCTCGCATGCCTCCCGCACGACGGTCATGACGGGAGCTGCCGCGCACAATGCAGCGGTCGCGCTCCGCATGCGCATCCTGGAGGCGGTGGAGGGAACGCACGACCTGCCGACGGAGATCCTCGAGATCCGTAATGGCGAAATCATCCGCACCGATGTCAACGAAAAGGTCACCACACTGGCAGATCTGGCGAAGACAGCAAGGTTCGAAGCCGAAGGCGAGTTCGAGTCCTCGCGCATGACGTATCCGTATGGCGCGCACTTCGCCGTGGTTAGCGTCGACACGGGAACGGGTGCCGTGCGCGTGCTGCGATACTTCGTCGCTTACGATATCGGCCGGGCGATCAACCCCATGCTCGTCGAAGGTCAGATCCAGGGAGGCGTCGCGCAGGGCATCGGCGGAGCGCTTTACGAGGAATTCGTGTACGACGAAACGGGGCAACCGCTCTGCGTCACCTTTGCCGATTACCTGGTGCCGACCGCGAAGGAAGTGCCGCCGATCGAAGTGCTGATCACCGAAGATGCGCCGAATCCGCTCAATCCGCTCGGCGTGAAGGGCGCCGGCGAAGCAGGCGTCAACGCCGTCGGCGCAGCCATCGCGTCCGCGATCGACGACGCGCTCGGGGGGCAAGTCTTCATCACCCGGCTGCCGGTCACCCCGGTACAACTCATGAGACAGCTCAAGTGCAATCGAACAGGCTTTCCGCCAGCGAGCTCGCGCGCGCGATAGCGAGGAGGGAAACGACCTCCGAAGGGGCGGTATTGGCGTGCCTCGCGCGCATCGAGGAGCGCGACCACGAAGTGCGCGCATGGGCGTACGTCGACCGCGAGCTCGCGCTGGAGCAGGCGCGTGCGTGCGATCGCAGCAAGCCCCGGGGGTGTATGCACGGCGTGCCCATCGGCGTCAAGGACGTTCTCGACACCGCCGACATGCCGACACAGATGGGTTCGCCCATCTATGCGGGACACCGGCCGCGAGCCGACGCGACGTGCGTATCGCTGCTGCGCCAGGCGGGCGCGGTGATCCTGGGCAAGACCGTGACGTGCGAGTTCGCCGGCATGACGGCGGCGCAGACTCGCAATCCGCTCGACTTCGAGCACACCCCCGGCGGCTCGTACAGCGGGTCGGCGGCCGCGGTCGCGGACTTCATGGTGCCCGCGGCGTTTGGCACGCAAACGGGCGGGTCAGTCTTGCGGCCCGCTGCGTTCTGCGGCGTCTTCGGCTTCAAGCCGACGTTCGGCAGGTACAGCCGCACGGGCCTCAAGTTCGCGGCCGAGAGCTTCGACACGATCGGCACGATCGCACGCACGGTCGAGGACATCGAGCTCATCGACGATGTCCTCGTCGGCAGAAGAGCGGCGTCGCGGGAGGCCTTCGCTCCGCCTGCGGTCGGCGTGTGCAAGACGCATCTGTGGAGCACGGCGTGGCCGGAAACGGTCGCGGCCATCGAGCGCGTCGCGAAGTCGTTCGCGAGCGCCGGCGTGTGTGTCACCGAAGTTACGTTGCCGAGCGCGTTTGCCGACCTCACGCCGGCTCGCGCACGCATCAATGCGTACGAGCGCGCGCACGCAACGGCGTACGAATGGCATCGCCATCGCGACGCGATCAGCGAGCGGATGCGCGCCACCATCGCCGACGGCTTCGCGACGCCGCCCGACCAGTATTGGGCTGCGCAGGCGGTCGTCGCGCAATGCAGAGAAATTCTCGCGCAAGCAATGACGCACGTGGACGTGCTGCTCACGCCCTGCGTTCCTGGCGAGGCGCCGCGCGGCCTCGATCACACGGGAGAACCGAGGTTTCAGGAGCTGTGGACGGCGCTCTACGTGCCGAGCATCAGCATCCCCGCGGGCAGGGGCCCTTGCGGCTTGCCCACGGCGGTGCAGCTCGTCGGCAAGGCCGGACACGACGAGAAGGTACTCGCCGTCGCGCGCTGGATATCCACCGCGACGCTCGAGTGACGACATCGGCATGAGGGAGGGATGTTTCATGATACCGCGCTGGTTGCTGGCCCTTTGCATGCTCGCCGCGGCCATCGACGGCGGGGCGCAGCCATTCCCGAATCGCCCGATACGATCGGTCGTCGCTTTCGCGCCGGGCGGTATCGCTGATACGATCGGTCGCGTCGTCGCGGAGAAGATGAGCGAGAAGCTCGGGCAACCGGTCGTCGTCGAGAACAAGGCCGGCGCCGGCGGCCTTGTCGGCGCCAAGTATGTCGCTGCCGCCGCACCCGACGGGTACACGCTGCTGGTGACGACCACGTCGCTCACTATCAACGCCAACCTGCCCGAGGGTGTGAACCCGGTGACGCAGCTCGTCCCGGTCGCGATGGCCGCGAGCACGCCGACGATCTTCGTCGTCTACGGCAGCGTTCGCACGACGGACCTCATGGACTTCGTGCGAAACCAGAAGGGCGGGCGTTTCACTTTCGCATCCGCCGGCGTCGGTAGCGCCGAGCATCTTGCGGGCGAATACGTGTTCCGTTCTATCCCCGGCCTCGACGCGACGCACGTTCCGTATCAAGGTGGCGCGCCGGTCAACACCGCGATCGTGTCGCAGCAGGTGGATGTCGCGGCAACGACGCTGCCGACAGCGATGTCGTTCATCGGACAGAAGACCATGCGCGTCCTCGCCGTGGCGAGCGAGAGGCGCATGTCGTTGCTGCCCGACGTGCCCACGCTCGGCGAATCGGGCTTTCCTGCCTTCGAGAGCGCGTCGTGGATCGGCTTCTTCGCGCCCGCGGGCACGCCCGAGAGCGCAGTGCACCTGCTCAACAGCGAGATCAACGCCGTGCTTTCGCAAGCCGAGGTACGCGACCGGCTCGCGACGATCGGCCTCGAAGTCCGCACCATGAGTCAATCGGCATTCGCGGACTACATCAAGGCCGACGTCGCGAAGTGGGGCAACCTGATCAAGACAACCGGCATCAACCCGCGCTAGGAGGAGAGCAAACCATGTGGAAGGCGACCCTTTGTGCCGCGTTACTCGCGCTTGCCGCCAACGCGACCGCACAGACGTGGCCTGCGCGGCAGGTCCAGCTCGTCGTGCCTTACGCGCCCGGCGGAGTTGTCGACTTCATCGGCCGGACTATTGCACAGCGACTGTCTACACAGCTCGGCCAGCCGGTCATCGTGGACAACCGTCCGGGCGCCGGCGGCATCATCGGCGTCGACTACGCGGCGCGCTCGGCCCCCGATGGCTATACGCTGGTGTTGATGGACCCGGCGATCGTCATCAATCCGAGCTTGCAGGACAAGATTCCCTACGACATCAGGAAGGACCTGCAGACGGTGGCGGTCATCGGGTCGTCGCCGCTGGTGCTCGTGGTGAATCCTGCGGTGCCTGCGACGACGTTGCCGCAGCTCGTCAACTACGCACGCGCAAATCCCGGCAAGCTCAACTTCGTTTCCGCCGGCATCGGCACCACGCCGCACATGGCGGGAGAGCTACTTAAGCTGCGCGCGGGCATCGACATGACGCACATTCCGTACAAGGGGTCGGGGCCGGCGATGGCCGACCTCGTCGGCGGCCAGGTGCAGATGGGCTTCAGCAGCATCACCGCCGCATCACCCTTCATCGGCGAGAATCGGCTGCGGCCGCTTGCCACGACCGGCGCCAGGCGTTCGCCTGCGCTGCCGGACGTGCCCACGGTGATCGAGTCGGGGTATCCCAGCTTCGAAGTGGATCTTTGGCTGGCCATCTTCTACCCGGCCAACGTTCCCGCGCCGCTCGCGAGCCGGCTCAATGCTGAAATCGCCAAGGCACTGGAAGACCCGGCGGTGCGCGCCGCTTTCGCGAAGTCCGGTGTAGAGCCGCGCATCGTCGGCGCGGATGAGAGCGCCCGTTTCGTGCGCGCGGAATACGAGAAGTGGGCGAACGTCGTTCGCGATGGCAATCTCAAGGAGGCGAAGTAGGCGGGACGACCCGGACCGCGGCAAGCGCCGGCACGCACGCCGCTCCGCGGCGTGCGTGGGCGCGAAAGTCAACGCATTGCTCGGCGATGCGAGCCCGGTGAAAGCCGTCTCATGACTTCGCTCACGATTGCGCGCACGGTTAGTCGATCTTACTTTCGAGCACAGAAAAACCGACTAGACGTCGATTTCCGCGGCGCTTCACACTTCATCGAGGGTTGTCAGCGGCGAGAGACGCCGCGGCGATCCGACGAGCATTCCCCGCAAGGCATCCACACACGTATGACCCCTCGCATCTGGATCTGCCGCGCCTTCCTCATCACGGTCACCGCGATCGTCGCCGGCCAGGCGCTTGCGCAAGCGTATCCCACGAGACCGGTACGCATCATTCTCGGCGCCGCCCCGGGCGGCAACACCGACACGGTGGCGCGCGCGCTCGCCACACAGTTGAGCGCCGCCATGGGCCAGCCGTTCGTGGTCGAGAACAGGCCGGGTGCGGCGGGCAACATCGGCGCCGAACTCGCAGCGAAGGCCGCGCCCGACGGCTACACCCTGTTCGTTCCTTCGTCGGTGATTGCCGCGAACGTGAGCCTCTATTCCAACCTGACCTACGATCCCATCAAGGACTTCGCGCCGATCTCCGAATTGACGACCGATGACTTCGGCATCATCGTCCCCGCCAGCTCGCCGGCGAAAAATCTTCCCGAGTTCATCGCCTACGCCAAGTCGAAAGGCGGATCCCTGAGCTATGCGACGTCGGGCGCCGGCCAGGCCGCGCATTACGGGATGGAGTGGCTCAAGAAGATCGCCGGGTTCGAAGCGGTGCACGTCCCCTACAACGGCAACGCTCCGCAGATTACGGCGGTGATGAGCGGCACCGTCGACCTCGCGATCGTCACGTTGCCGGGCGCCGTCGCACAAGCGAATACAGGAAGGCTCAAGATCATCGCGACCACCGGATCGACGCGCTCGGCCCTCACGCCGAACGTACCGACGGTGATGGAATCTGGGTTCGCGGAATACAAGCTCACCACCTGGGTGGGATTGATGGCACCCGCGGGCACGCCGAAGGAGATTATCGCGAAGCTCAACCAGGAAACGGTAAAGGCGCTGCGCAATCCGGAGGTCGTGGCCAAGTTCAAGGCGCTCGACGTCAAGGTCGTGGCTTCGAGCCCGGACGAATTCGCGGCGCATCTTAAAGCCGAGGTCAAGCGCATCGGTGAGCTCATCAAGCTCGCTGGCGCCAAGGCGGATTGAGGTTGTTTTCGAAGCTGCGACCGGGCTCGTGCGACGCGCACCTCCACGTCTATCACAGCGCGAAATCGCCGGAAGGACCGGTGCCCGCCGGCGCGGACGCGGCTGCCTACGCGACGTTGCGAACGCGCTTCGGCTTGTCGCGCGCCGTCGTCGTGCAGCCGCGGCCTTACGGAACGGACAACTCGATCGTGCTCGCGAGCATCGCGACGCTGGGCCACTTGAGCACGCGCGGCATCGCGGTGCTGCACCCGGACGTCTCGGATCGCGAGCTTCAAACGCTGCACGAAGCTGGCATTCGCGGGGTTCGATTCTCGCTGTTCACGCAACGCAACGCCGTCGTGACGGTCGACATGGTCGAGCCGCTCGCGCGGCGCGTGAGCCCGCTTGGCTGGCACTTGCAGCTGCACTGGACGGCCGCGCAGATCGTCGAGCATCAGGCCCTCTTGCGCAGGCTTCCGGCGCCTGTCGTGTTCGATCACATGGCGCGCCTGCCGGTGGATGCCGGAACGCGTCATCCGGCGTTTGCCGTAGTCGCAAGCCTGTTGCGGGAGCGGCGCGGCTGGGTCAAGCTGAGCGGGCCGTACCTCGAATCGCGAACGGGATCCGAAGACGATTTTCGCGACATCGATCCGATCGCGAAGGCGTTCATTGCCTGCGCGCCGGATCGGCTGGTCTGGGGCAGCGATTGGCCGCAGAGCGACTGGCGGGGGATAACGGCGCACGAGGCGCTACGCAAGCTTCTCATGGC
>DASPTZ010000056.1:0-20248 GCA_035623155.1 Casimicrobiaceae bacterium
AGAAGGGCGGCGCCAAGACCGTGCGCATCCCGGTCAAGGTGGTCGCGGCCGAGCGCCTGAAGAAACCCGACTGGATACGCGTGCGGGCGCCGTCGTCGCCGCGCTTCGGCGAGATCAAGAAGATCCTGCGCGAGCATCGACTGCACACGGTGTGCGAGGAAGCCTCGTGCCCGAACATCGGCGAGTGCTTCGGCAAAGGCACCGCGACCTTCATGATCATGGGCGACATCTGCACCCGCCGCTGCCCCTTCTGCGACGTCGGCCACGGGCGGCCGCTGCCGCTCGACGCGGAGGAACCCGCGAACCTCGCGAGGACGATCGCCGCGCTCAAGCTCGGCTACGTCGTGATCACCAGTGTGGATCGCGACGACCTGCGCGACGGCGGCGCGCAGCACTTCGTCGACTGCATCCGGGCGGTGCGCGAAGCCTCGCCATCAACGCAGATCGAAGTCCTCGTTCCGGACTTCCGTGGACGCCTCGTTCGTGCTCTGGACATCCTGGCGGTGGCGCCGCCCGATGTCATGAACCACAACCTCGAAACCGTGCCTCGGCTGTACAGGCAGGCGCGCCCGGGCTCCGACTACGCGCATTCGCTGCGCCTGCTTCGAGAATTCAAGATGCGGTTCGCGGAGATCCCGACCAAATCCGGGCTGATGGTGGGCTTGGGCGAGACCGACGAGGAGATCCTTGCGGTCATGGGCGACATGCGCGCGCATGCGATCGACATGCTGACCATCGGCCAGTACCTGCAACCGACTGCCGGGCACCTCCCCGTGTTGCGCTACGTGCATCCAGACACCTTCGCGATGTTCGAGCGCGAAGCGTATGCCTTGGGCTTCAGACACGCTGCGGTCGGAGCGCTGGTGCGTTCGTCCTATCACGCCGACCGGCAGGCGCACCGGGTTCTCGAAACGCAGGCGTAGCATCCACTCGAGGCGGAGAAGGCATGCAGCAGCGTCTCCTGCGCGCTATCGTCACCGCTGCGCTTACCGTGTTCGCCGTCGCCGGCGCCCGCGCCGAAGTCTCCGAGGCGCGCATCTCCCACGGGTACGGCGTCCTCTATCTGCCGCTGATGGTGATGGAGAGCGAAAGGCTGCTAGAGAAACATGCCAAGGCGGGCGGCTTGGGTGACGTCAAGGCAACGTACGTCGTGCTCGACGGCGGCAACGTCATCAACGACGCGATGCTGTCCGGCGCTCTCGACATCGCGTCGATCGGAGTGGCGGGGTTCCTCACCTTGTGGGCGAAGGCGAAGGACAACCCGGCGCTGGAAATCCGCGGGCTCTCCGGCATGAGCTCATCGTCGCTTTACCTGATGACCCGCAACCCAAGCGTGAAGTCGCTCAAGGACTTCACCGACAAGGACCGGATCGCCGTGCCGGGCATCAAGACCTCGCTACCCGCCGTGATCCTGCACATGGCGGCGGCGAAGGAATTCGGCGACGCCAATTATTCCAAGCTCGATCCCATCACCGTGGGGCTCCCGCACCCCGAGGCGCTCACCGTGCTTCTTTCCGGCAAAGGCGAGATCAACAGCCATATGGCCTCGCCGCCGTTCTCCTACATCGAGGATTCGACCCCGGGTTTGCACCGCGTCTTCAACTCGGTGGACGTGCTGGGCAACATCACCCTGGACATGACGTACACATCGCGGAAGTTCTTCGAGGCCAATCCGAAACTCTGTTCAGCGTTCGTCGCGGCAATGAATGAGGCAAATGCGCTGATCGCCAAGGATCCGAAGAAGGCCGCCGAAATGTACCTTGCGGTATCGAAGCAGAAGGGCTCGCTTGACGAGATCATCAAGATCTTGAGCGATCCCAACTCGAAATTCTCGACGATGCCCAACGGCACAATGAAGTACGCCGAGTTCATGTTCCGGGTCGGCACCATCAAGGCGAGGCCGGCGTCGTGGAAAGAGCTTTTTTTCCCGCTGATTCACGCGGCAGGCGGGAGTTGACGCGGGTTGTTCGATTCCATCGACCGGCCAACAAGTTCGGACGGCCGCCAACGGCTCGCGACGTGCTCCTCGGCGGGAGTCTCGTTCATGAAACACCTCCGTGAACATCACTCGGGCAGTGCTCGGTGAGGGTGCGAATCGCGATCGTGGGAGGGGGTCTCGGCGGACTCGCTGCGGCACTGTTTCTCCGGGAGGCTGGCCTGGACGCAACGGTCTACGAGCAGGCCCCGGAGCTGCGCGAAGTCGGTGCCGGGATCGTCGTCTCGCCCAACATGGTGCGGCCGCTGGGCAAGCTCGGGCTCGCGCACAAGCTGCCGGCATTCGCCGTTCGCCTCGAGGCCGCCTGGGAGTTTCGGCGCTGGAAGGACGGACGAGTGTTGTTCGTCCAGCCGATGGGGGAGGAGTGCGAGCGCCTCTACGGGGCGCACTGCTATGTTGCCCACCGGGCCGACCTGCTGGACCTGTTCCAGCAAGCCCTTCCTGCGCAGGTGCTCCGCCTGGACCACCGCTGCGTTGAAGTCAATCAGGACGAGCGCAAAGCGGAACTCACCTTCACGAACCGGGCCGGCCAGAAGACCAAGGTGACGGCGGACGTCGTCATTGGCGCGGACGGCATCCACTCGGTCGTCCGGCAAGCGGTCGCCCCGAAGATCGGTGCGCGTTTCTCCGGATTGTGTGCCTTTCGCTGCCTGGTCCCGGCCGAGAAGGCGCCGGAGATGGCCCTGCGCCCGGTGCAGACCCTGTGGCTTGGTCCCGGCCGCCACTTCGTGCACTACCCGATCTCCGGCGGCCGGTTGGTTAACGTCGTCGCGATCGTTCCGGCCGGCGCGTGGCGGATCGAGTCGTGGACGGCCGATGGCGAGCTCTCGGACTTGATCGCGGAATTCGAAGGCTGGGACGATCGCCTGCGTCAGTTGATCATCTCAGCTGGCAGCACCAAACGCTGGGCCATGTACGACCGAGAACCACTCGAGCGGTGGACCTCTGGCCGCATCAGCCTGCTCGGCGACGCCGCCCACGCCATGCTCCCGTTCTTTGCGCAGGGCGCGGCGCAGGCGATCGAGGACGCCGTCGTGCTCGCCGGTTGTCTGCGGAGTACAGACCAGGGTTCGGTACCACAGGCTCTGCAGCGTTACGAGGAGATCCGCCGGCCGCGAACCAGCCAGGTCCAGGTGATGAGCCGTGGCAGGGAGGTGCGAAACCACTTGCCTGACGGCCCTGAACAGCAACAACGCGATGCCCAGTTCGCGAACGGTGACCCTCTTCGCCAGAGCGCCTGGCTATACGGCTACGACTTGGAAGCCGGTCTGCTGGACCACGTATAGACCGACCGATGCGTTCATTACCACCTAACGCTCATCGCTGCGAAAGTTCGCTTGTGGCCCGTTCAGAGAAGTTCGCGAACGACCAGTTTCAACGCTCTTGTTTACCCCTAGCCTGAACTCGCTGTCTTTCGTCCGAGGTTGTCGCTGCCGCACGAAGTTCTTCGCTCCCGCCACGTGGTGCTTCGAATGCCGTGCTGCGCGGCGACGGGTTAGGTTCAGGGCGTGGTGTTGCAAGCTGATCTGTACAAAGCGCACGATCGATACCTTCAACATGCTCACCATGCCGGCCGTGAGTTACCGCATGTTGCGCTGCAATCTCTCACGCAGGTCAACTAATCGGCCCCATGTCGCGTTTAACGCGTTGACTTGTTCAAGGAGACCACCACTGTGAACACCCGTGCTGTGCTTGTTCGACCACACCTTGTCCGCAATTTCCTGCTGGCTCTCGCGTTGATCGTCGCATCGTTCGAGTCGTCGGCCGCCGTCTTCGTGTCGGTGAACATCGCGCCTCCGGCGCTGCCGGTGTACGTGCAGCCGGTAGCACCTGGTCCGGGCTACATCTGGACACCTGGCTACTGGGCTTGGGGTCCCGAGGGTTACTACTGGGTCCCCGGAACTTGGGTGCTAGCGCCCTACGTCGGCGCGTTGTGGACTCCGGGCTACTGGGGCTGGGGTGGGGCTGCCTACGTCTGGCATCCAGGCTATTGGGGCCCGCGCATTGGCTTCTACGGCGGAGTCAACTACGGGTTCGGTTACTTCGGTGTTGGATACGTGGGAGGTTACTGGAACCGAGGCGTGTTCAACTACAACACGGCGGTGACCAATGTCAACGTAACCAACATTCACAACACGTACAATCGGACCGTCGAGAACACTACGATTTCCCGGGTGAGCTACAACGGCGGCGCCGGCGGGATCAATGCCCAGCCGACCAGCGAAGAGCGTCTCGCGGAGCGCGACCAGCATCGTGCCGCGACGCCTCTGCAGGCAAGGCACGAGCAGCTCGCGAGTGCCAACCGCTCACAGCTGGCATCGGTGAATCACGGCTCACCGACACTGGCCGCGACCACGAGGGCGGCTGCGTTCAAAGAAGCACCTGCGGGCGCGCACCCCAATCGCGAGTCAGCTCGCGGAAACGCGAACGCCAGTGGGCAGCACATGGCGCACCCGGCGGGGCAACCTCACGAGGGGCACAGCGGAGAAAGGCGCGAGTGAACCTCAATACCCGCCAAAGCGCAAGGCCTCACAATCCCCCAATCGTTGCTGCTTGAGCCGTCATTCAGCCGCTGCTGTGCCGGCGCCCGTGTCCGAATTGGGCGGGTGGCTGGGCGTCAGCACCGGCGGTTCAGTCGACGTGCGCGTTCGATGAGGCGCTGCGCATTGCGGTAGGTAGGTACCTCTACCCACAGGCCTTCGACGAGCGCCCGATCTTCACCGCGTGCGCGCGCCGCTTCGAATCCATCGACAATCGCCGCGGCGCGGCGCAGCTCCTCTTCACCTGGCGTCAGCGCTGCATTCAGCGGCTGAGCGTGTTCGGGCCTCACCAGCGACTTACACCGGTAGCCTAGGCGGCGGGCGTAATGCGTTTCGCGCGCAGCGCCGTCGACATCGCTGAAAGTGTACGGAGCGTCGATCGGCTCGATCGCGGCTGCCCGGCATTCGAGCAGGAAGCGTCGCCGCGCGTGGTCCAGTTCCACGGCATCGGGTTGTCGTTCGGCGCAGAGGTCGGCGGCCAGGTCTTCAGCTCCGAGCAGCGCGCTGCGAATGCGCGGGCTTGCACCTGCAATTGCGCGTACGTCAGCCACGCCCAGAGCCGTCTCGCACACCGGTAGTATTTCCGTGCTCCCCACGCCGATGCCCAGCGTTGCTTCCCAATGCGCAAGCACCTCGTGAAGCCTTTGCATCTGCATAGCGCTGACGGACATCGGGTAGGAGATCACGTCCGGTCGCGCCGGCATCGCAGCGGCAAGATCGCTCGGCCCGTCAGCATCGAGCGCGTTGATGCGTACCGCGACGATCCGTCCGGCCGCTCGCCAACGCTGAAGCAGTTCGCCAAGCTCGCGGCGTGCTTCTTCGCGTCGCGCTGGAGGTGTGAAGTCCTCAAGGTCGACGATGAGCGCATCTGCGCCGCTCGCCTGCATCGCGTCGTGCACAACGCTGTTGGCGCCGGGACCGAACAGCCACGTACGCCTTAGATCAGGATCGACAAGTGCCATGCCTGGATACCAAGAAGTCGCTATTCCCCAAGGGCCCCGACTACCGCAAAGTGGCGGCGTTGAGGCGATTCTGGAGTTCTTGCTTGGTGGCAGCAACTGGCCTGCCTGCCTTCGAAGGTCAGGGGTCTCCTGAGCCCGCGAAAGGATCGGTTGTCGCCGACCTGAGTCGCACGGCGGACGGCTCAAGCCGACCCCTTGCAGTCATTGCTTCTTCCAACTAGCGGACATTCCGGTATTGCTGCTTAGTCATGTTGATTACGAGCTCCCGCGGCGCAAACCGTGACGCTATCCTGAATTGGCTACTTCTTCGCCTCTTGCTGCGCGAGGTCGATGTCGAGGTACTTCCAGTAGGTTGCGAAGGGGGACGGGTAGAAGCCTCTTAGCCAAGGCTGCGCGAAGACGTTCTCGTAGCGCACGATCGCCGGAGCCATCGGCGCGTATGACAGCGCGATGGCCGACATCTTGTTTGCCAGCGAGATCTGTTCCTCGCCGTCGGGCGTTCGCAGATACTGCTCGTAGAGCTTGTCATATTCCGCGAGCCGGAAGCGGGATCTGTTGATCGTCGGCTGCTCCTTGCTGTAGAGCTGGTCGAGCTGCACCCAGCCTGAGGGCCATCCGCCGTAGCTCAATCCGTACATCAGCTGGTATTTGCCTGCGTCCGACTCCTTCATCATTTCCTGAAAGGTAAGCTCGCGGAATTGAATCCGCACACCGATGGCGTCCATGTTCTTCTTCAGGAGTGTTTCGGCTGCGCGCATGTCGTTGTTTGGCCGAGTGAGCAACGTCAGTGTCAGGGCTCGGCCGTTCGGCGCTAGCCGGTATCCCTGAGGGTCGCGCTTCGAGTACCCGAAGCGGTCAAGCAACGCTTGTGCTGCAGAAGGGTCGTAGAGCGACCTCGGTGGAACGGTCGGATCGTGTCCGGTAACTCCCGGCGAGATGATCTGGTTTATCGGGAAAGCCTGTCCTCCGTAAGCGACCCTGGCCAATTCCTCCGTATCGAAGCCAAGGACGAGCGCGCGGCGCAGCGCCAGATGTTCTTTGTCGAGACCTCCCACAACAGGGTCCTCGACGTTGAAGTAAAGGTAGCTAGTCAATGACCTCGGGATCAGGTAATGGCGGATGCCGCGAGCACTGTACTCCGGCAGGAGCTTGCCGGAGGCCAGCAGGCGGTTGGAGACGTCCGTGGTGAAGTCGACATAGTCGAGCTTGCCACGCTCGAATTCCAGGAGCATCGGCAGCTCTTCGTCGATGAAATTGACCACCACAGTGCCTATCTGCGGCAGCGCCGTCCCCTGCATGCTGCGTACGAGTGCGGTGTGCGCCGGGTTCGTGCTGGCCGGGAAACTGATCGCGCGATACTTCGGATTTGCTTCGAGGACGAGGCGCGATCCTCGCTTCCACTCCTTCAGCCGATAGGGTCCGGTGCCTACCCGGCGCATGTCGACGCTGCCGTTCGTTGCCTCGACGACCTCGCGAGCAACCGCCGGTATCGTGAGGACGGTCTCCATGGCCGCGTAGTTCGCCTCCGTGAGCAGGATCTGAATTGTGTAGCGGTCCAGCGCCCGCAAGCCATTCATGGGCGCATCGTAGCTGAACCGGCCGCCCGCTTTGCCCGCTGCGTCGATCAGCCGCCGAGCGTCGACAATCGCGTCTGTCACCATCGGCAAACCGCCGAGTCGCAGCCCCGGATCCATCCGGCGCTTGATCGAGTAGACGAAATCCTGCGCCACGAGCTCCCGTGGCTTGCCCTGGAAAGCTGGATCGTCGGTGAAGAATATTCCAGGGGTGACTCGCACCGTCCAGGTCTTGCCTTGATCGGTGATCTCGGGTGCAGCTGCGGCAGCGAGCGGAACCAGCTTCGTCGGGCGGCTCAGATAATCCCACTCGTAGAGAGCTTCAAAGATCGCGCTGGTGATCGTGTCGGAATAGCCGTCGCTGATCTGATGTGGATCAAGCCCATTGATGTTGACCTCTGCGAACCGCAGAACTTTATTGGGATCTGCCGCTTGCACAGCGCCAGCAAGCGCGATCGCGAACGCGGCCAGGACGATAGGAAAAGCAGGCGGTCGTGTCGCCATGGCGTTGCTCCCTGAAGTTCGCCGACGCGGTTCAATTTACTCCTCCACTCCGGGGTCCGCCAGCTTGTTCCTAAGGCGATAGACTATCCCCCAGTCACTATTACAGCGCGCGGACGAGGTGATTAGCTAAGATCCCGTGGCGGAGGTCCGGTTATGGCCGCGAGCGCCTGTTCGAGGGCAGGCGCACCGCAGTCGTATACGAGCAGATTACGTCGGCCGGTTCTTAGAGGACGTACCCGGTCGCTCCAGAAAGCGAAACGGTTAACCAACCGCAAAGCCAAGCTGTGCCAATCGGGTAAGCTTGACGAAACAGCGTAGCCGCACTGCCTGCTGAGTTCCATGTACGAGAAACGCCCCTGGCTTCGTTATTACGGGGAAGTTCCGGCCACATTGGCCTACCCTGACCAGACGCTCTACGAGGCGCTTGCAGCGACTGCGCGGCGCGTGCCCCGTTCGGTGGCGTGGGACTTCTTCGGCACGAAGTCGACCTACGCTGAACTGCTCTTGACGGTGGATCGCTGCGCCGCGGCCCTTGCCGCGGAGGGCCTGCAAGAAGGCGAACGTTTGCTCATCTCGATGCCCACGTGTCCGCAGGGTGTGATCGCGTTCTACGCGGCGAACAGGCTCGGCGCATTGCCGGCGCTCATCCATCCGCTATCGACAGCTCCTGAGATCACTTACTTCCTCGACCTTACGGGTGCGCGCTTCGCGCTCACGCTCGATGCGTTCTACGGTTCCCTTGCTGCGGCGACGCCGAAAAAGCCTTTGGAAAAGGTCGTCATTGCGCGCATACCCGAATACCTTTCGCCGCTCAAGCGCCTAGGCTTCTGGGTGAACAAGGGGCGTAAGATCCCACGACCTGCTAACGACCCACGCCTGCGCGGCTGGTCCACAATCCTTGCGGCGGCGCGCGGTGAGGCGCCTCGCGGAGGGACTAAGACCGGGGATCCGGCTGCGATCCTTTTCTCGGGAGGCACCACGGGGCAGCCGAAAGGCATCGTGCTCTCCAATCGCAGCTTCATCGCCGAGGGCATGCAGGCGGCTTCCTGGTGCCGACTGGTAGAGGGCGACGCGATACTCGCGATACTGCCAATTTTTCATGGATTTGGGCTCGGCGTGTGCGTCAACGCAGCCTTCATGGCGGGGGCAAGAGTGATTCTGGTACCTCAGTTCGATGCTGGAATTGTTGCGAAGCTGCTGCGCACCAAGCGTCCGAGCATCCTTGTGGGGGTGCCGACCCTCTTTGCCGCCCTCGCCAACGACCCCTCGCTCGAGGATGTCGACCTCTCGTGTCTGCGAGCCTGCTTCTGCGGAGCCGACACGCTCCCACGCACAGTCAAGGAGAAGTTCGAGGCGATGGTCGAGCGCCGGGGCGGAAGCGTAAAGCTGCTTGAAGGATACGGCCTCACCGAAGCAGTTACCGGCATTATGGCGACTCCGCTCACCGAGTATCGCGAAGGCTCGATCGGAATTCCCTTCCCCGATATGCTGGCGAAGATCGTCGCACCCGGCTCCACCGAGGAAGCACGTGTAGGCGAGGAGGGCGAGATCTGCGTGGCGGGACCGGCGCTGATGCAAGGCTATCTTGGTGATTCGAAGGCGACGGCGGGCGCGCTCAAAGTACACACCGACGGCCGGACTTGGCTGCATACCGGCGATCTCGGCCGGATGGATGCGGACGGCTTTTTCTATTTTTCGGTGCGCCTAAAACGCCTGATCAAGTCCTCTGGCATGAACGTTTATCCGGCGCAGGTCGAAGCGGTCCTGCGCGAGCATCCCGACGTTGCCGAGGCGTGCGTGATCGGCGTACCCGATCCGTCGCAGATCGAGCGCGTGGTCGCGTACGTGGAACCACGCGCTGCGTCGAAGACCGGCCCGGTGTTCGAAAAGGCGCTCATCGCTCATTGTCGCGAACGTCTCATCAAGTGGTCGTGCCCGCGCGAAGTGCATTTCGTCGACTCACTGCCGCTCACCAAAGTGGGCAAGGTCGACTATCGTGAGCTCGCGCGGCGGCAAACAGCGGGCTAGGGCATTTGACATGGCAGCAATGAAAAACGGTGGTGAGCGTGTCGCCGCGGCGCTGGCAGCGCATGGCGTGCGCTTCCTGTTTACGCTCTGCGGCGGTCACATTTCGCCGATCCTGGTCGAGGCGAAGCGACGAGGCATCGGCGTTGTCGATACCCGCGACGAAGCGACCGCGGTCTTCGCTGCCGACGCCGTCGCCCGGCTCACGGGAACGCCGGGCGTAGCAGCGGTCACGGCTGGTCCCGGCCTCACCAACACGATCACGGCACTCAAGAACGCCCAACTCGCGCAGACGCCTATCGTGCTGATCGGCGGAGCTGCCCCAACCGCTTTGCAAGGGCGCGGAGCGCTGCAAGACATCGATCAGAAGCCGCTCGTAGCCCCGCACGTAAAGCTCATCAAGCGGGTACGGCGCGTCGCAGACCTGGGCCCGGCCGTCGAGGAGGCGCTCTTTGTTGTGCGCGAGGGTGTGCCCGGCCCAGCCTTCGTCGAGTGTCCGGTGGATCTGCTCTACGATGAGGCGCTGGTGCGTAGCTGGTACGCCGAGGCGGCGGGCAAAGGCACGACCGTTGCGGACCGACTGCTGCGTTTGTACCTGAACCGTCACGCCAATCGATTGTTCACCGACAGCACTCCACGGTATCAATCCGCCGTACACGGAGTGCTGGTGCGACAGCCGCGGGAGGCGGCGACGGAACAGGCTGCGAGCGAGCTTCGACGCGCAGAGCGACCGCTCTTGGTGTTGGGAAGTCAATCGGTCGTCGACGCCGCAATGGCGGAAGCGCTTGCCCAAGCCGTGATCCGACTGGGCGTTCCAGTGTACCTCTCCGGCATGGCCCGCGGGCTGCTGGGACGAGATGCCGCCTTGCAGATGCGCCACGCGCGCAGAGCTGCGCTTCGCGAAGCCGATTGCGTCGTGCTTGCCGGCGTGCCTTGCGATTTTCGCCTCGACTACGGCAGACACATCCGCCGGAAGGCGATACTGATCGCGGCCAACCGCAGCCGCCGCGACGCGCGTCTGAACCGCAGGCCATCCGTTGAAGCGATCGGCGACGCGGGCAGGTTCATCGTGGCGCTTGCCGAACGCGTCGGCGACAAGGCGAAACGCGAGGATTGGGCCCGTAGTCTCGCGGTGCGCGATGCCGAGCGCGAGAAGGAAATCGACGCGCAGGCCGAAGTGGCTGGTGAACATGTGAACCCCGTTGCGTTTCTTCGAGCGCTGGACCGCGCTGCTGGCGACAACGCGGTGTTCGTGGCAGACGGCGGTGACTTCGTGGCAACTGCTTCCTACATCGTGCGGCCGCGCGGCCCGCTCGCGTGGCTCGATCCGGGAGCGTTCGGCACGCTCGGTGTGGGGGCAGGCTTTGCCATCGGCGTATCGAAAGTGAAGCCGCAGTCAGAAGTATGGCTGCTCTGGGGTGACGGCGCGTGCGGTTACGGGCTCGCGGAGCTTGACACCTTCGTACGTCACCGCATTCCGGTAATTGCTGTCGTGGGAAACGACGCAGCCTGGACGCAGATTGCGCGCGAGCAGATCAAGTTGCTGGGCGACGACGTGGGCACGGTGCTCGCCCGGACTGCCTACCACGAGGTGGCAAAAGGCTTCGGGGCGGGAGGCGTGGAAATCCGCCGCAATGCCGAGATTGATCGCGGGCTCGCGCAGGCTAAGCGCATCGCAGCGCTTGGCGGAGCGGTGCTTGTGAACGTGTGGCTGGACAAGACCGAATTCAGGGAGGGCGCGATTTCGATGTAGGCCGCGACGGTTACCTCGTGGCTGGCTCAAACCGACCCTGACCCGTCGTCTGATTTCCCGGAAACCTGACATGCGTTGAATGACCAGAGGTTATTCCTGCAATCGCCGGGTCGTCAGGAGCGCTGACCGGCCACAGGGCTATCCGGGCGGCGTGCGCTCCAGCCACCGGTCGAGCGCCGTGACGTGAACGCTTTCCTCGTCGGCGAACGCGGAGGCCAGGCGACGCAGCTCGTCGTTGGTCGCCCCGGCCGCGATGGAGCGGTAATACTCCATCGCGCGCACCTCGTTTTCTCGCGCATAGCTCAGCGCTTCGAAGGGTTGCAGCATGTAGTCGAACGCTTCCTCGCCGCCGGCCTCAGGCGGCGACCGCCAGCGGTATTGCCACGCCTTAAGCCGCGGCAGATCCATGCCCGCGGCCCGCCCCGCAATCTCATCCCGATGCATCTGGGAGAACCGGACCATGTCCCGGAACAGCGCAGAGACGGCGTCATTGCGGTGCGCCTCCATCATGTCCGCGAGCTCGAGATAGCGCTCCGCGGCCTCGTTCTCCAGGGCTATCGCGTGTGCGAGAAATTCAGGCAGGGTATAGCTCATGTCGGGCTGGCCCTCGGTATGCGGAGCGCGCATGGCCCGCCATTCTACCGCGACAAGCGAGCGCAATCGTGCCTGATCGGCGCTCGCACCTTCGCCGTCAGCCGGCAAGTCTCGACCCCGAAGGCGACGTTCGTCACTGCAAAGACCGGACCTCCGTTCGGCTGGCGTGCTTTCTGGAGAGTGCGTCAGTCGGCCTGGACCAGCGCCGGCGGAGCCCACGTCCCTTCATGGGCCGGCAGGATCGACGGCTCGTCCGGCTGACCAGCGGCATCAGCCGGTGGTGAGGCGGAATGCGTTGAGGAGAAGCGGCACGGGAGCCTTGCGTCGGCCCGAAAGCGGGGACATCCTTCCATAACGCTGTGTTGATACGCGAAGAGTTCGATTGACCAGCGCCCCAGCAGCCGCAGGACAACGGTAGAAGGGTTGCGCAGGGGCTTCCGACTTGCAGCACCGAGAACTCACAGGCAGCAACTTAGAGAGAGATTTGACATGGACACCAATGACGCCAGGAAGCAAGACCGACGTGAATTTCTACAAGTCGCTGGGGCAAGCTTGGCCCTAGGGAGTTTGTCGTTCGCGTCACCCGGCCGGGGCTCCGCAACCGGCACGCTCAAGATCGAGAACGTTGGCTTGATGAGTCCCGGAGACATGGGACAGGCGCTCGCGATACAGATAAAAGCAAGGGGACTGAAGGTCTATACCGCACTGGAACACCGCAGCGAGCGTACCCGAGCGCTCGCGCGCGAGGCAGGATTGAACGACGTCGGTTCACTAGCACGACTCGTTGCGCAATGCGATGTCGTGCTGTCGGTCATTAATCCCGGTGCTGCACTCGATTTCGCGCGCGAGGTAGCCGATGCGCTGCGAGCGACCGGCAGCCACACGCTAGTCGTCGATTGCAATGCGATAGCGCCAGACACCGTGCGTGAAATCGCCAGCATAATCGAAGGGGCGGGCGGGCGTTTTCTGGACGCCGGAATAATCGGTCCACCACCACGCGGCATGGCGAAGACCAATCTCTACGTGTCGGGCCCCGGTGCTGCCGATCTAGAGCAACTTGGCGGCCCGCAACTGATCGTGCACGTGCTGAGCGACCGCATCGCCGATGCGAGTGCGCTCAAGATGTGCTATGGCGCCCTCAACAAGGGCACACAGGCGCTATGGCTTGACGTACTGATCGCGGCCCAGCGACTGGGTGTCGACAGCATACTGGAACAGCAGTTACAGCAATCGCAGGTCGACCTTTATGGTTGGGCGTTAAGCCAGTTTCCCATCCTCCCGCCCAAGGCCTATCGCTGGGTACCGGAAATGTTGGAGATTTCCAAGACCCTCTCTAGCGCCGGGATTACCCCGAAAATGTTTCAAGGGGCGGCAGATATTTATCTCTTCGTTGCCGGTACAGCACTCGGAAAGGAGACACCGGAGAATCGCGACAGAGCGCGAGAGGGTAAGGATGTCGTGCGGTTGCTGGCGCAAGAGCGCAGCCACTCATAACGGGCTCAACAGAATCCGCTGGCGCTCACACAGTCAGCGTCCCGTTTGTGGCCGGTCACCGAAGTTCGCGAGCGACCGGTCCCGGCGGACTAACCAAGGCAATGGATCGGCTCAAGTCGACCCATCGCGGAAGTTTGGTGTGCCGAAATGCTGCGATGCACTACACGACTTTTTCAACAACATGGTAGGTGCTGCGCCAGTTGCTCAGGTTCGCGCCCTGATGCACGCTTGAATCGATCGCGCGCTCAGCTTGGTCTGTTGTCCATCGGAGGTAGCAATGTTTGAGAAGTGCTGGTTACTGGTTAGACGCGGCCTTGGTGTGCTGATGCTCGCTATGCTCGTTGTGCCCGCGAGTACCACCCATGCGCAATCCTATCCCACCCGGCCGATCAAGGTCATCGTTCCCTACGCTGCCGGTGGCGCGGTGGACATTGTCGCGAGAAACGTTGGACAACCGCTTGGCGAGGCGCTGAAGCAGCCGGTGATCGTCGACAACCGTCCGGGTGCGAGCGCGAACATCGGGATGGAGATAGCGGCCAAGGCAGCGCCGGACGGTTACACCTTGCTGATGGCTTCGAACGGGATCGCGACCAACATGGCACTGTTCCCGAATCTCGCGTTCGACGGTCGTCGCGATTTCGCTCCGATCGCCAGGATCGGATACGCGCCGCTGGTGATCGTCGTGCCCGCCTCGTCGCCGGCAAAATCGCTGAAGTACCTGATCGCGATGGCCAAGGGGGAACCGGGTAAGCTCACCTACGCCTCGGCGGGAAACGGCAGTTCAGGACACCTCGCGGGCGAGCTGCTCAAGTCGAGCGCGAAGATCAACGTCCTTCACGTCCCCTATAAGGGAGGCGCGCCCGCGATCACAGATCTTCTGGGTGAGCGCATTTCGTTCATGCCGATCAATCCGGTCGAAGTGCTCGCGCATATTCGGAGCGGCCACCTTCGCGCGCTCGCAGTGGCGAGCGACAAGCGCTTCCCGTTGTTGCCGGAGGTGCCGACCGCTGCCGAGGCCGGGCTTCCGGGTTACGAGGCGTCGGTGTGGTGGGGACTGGTCGCACCGGTGAAAACGCCGCCGGAGATCGTCCGACAGCTCAATGCCGAGACCAACAAGGCTCTGGCCGATGCCGTGAATGCGGGCAAGTTGAGCGAGCTCGGCGTGGTCATCACGCCGGGAACGCCGGAGCAGTTCGCGGCCTTCATCAACTCGCAAACGGAGCTGTGGGCGGGTGTCATCAAGTCGGCCGGAATCCGGCCCGACTGATCGCGAGCGGCAGTTGCCGAAGCGATCCCATGAACCTGCGCCGTCGCTCGTTCCTGCTCGCTGCCACCTCGCTTGCGATCCTTGCGTGCTGTGCCAGCGTTTCGAATGCTCCGGATCCCGCAATCATCGAGGCGCTTGCGCCTAACGGAAAGCTTCGCGTCGGACTTTATCCGGGTACCCCGACATCGATCGTCGGCGACCTGAGGTCGGGTAATGCCAAGGGAATCGGCTTGGAACTTGGCCGGGAATTGGCAAAGCGTGCGGGCGTGCCGTTTGAGCCGGTCGTATTCCCGAACAACGCTGCGGTTCTTGCGGCGGCGAAGTCCGGCGCGGTCGATATGGTGTTCACCAACGCCACGCCAGCGCGCATGCAGGATTTTGATTTCTCGCCGACCGTCCTGTACGTCGAGCAGGGATATTTGGTTTCCGCGGGCTCTGCAATCCGCGAAATCGGCGAGATCGACCGCCACGAAGTACGCGTAGGGGTAAGCGAAGGCAGCACGTCCGAAACCACGCTATCTCGCGAACTCCGAAACGCGATCGTCGTTACAACGCCTTCGCTCAAGGCGGCGATCGACATGCTGGCGACGGGAACGCTGAATGCCTTCGCCACAAACAAGGCGACGCTATTCGAGATGTCGGACCAGCTACCGGGCTCGCGCGTTCTCGCGGGGCGGTGGGGATTGGAGCGTTTCGCCATCGGCATTCCGAAGGGGCGCGAAGCGGCGATGCCGCTTGTCAGCAGCTTTGTAAGCGACGTCAAGGCCAACGGGCCGCTGGCGCGAGCTGTCGAGCAAGCGGGACTGCGTGGAAGTGTGTTAACGAACTAGGCCATCCCTCGACACGTTTTCCGACCTATTTCGATCGACCCGCACCCGCAACGGGCGGGAACATGTTAATTCAAACCAGAGGTCGCACAACGCCAGCAAAACAAAGAAGCCTCCGCGGATTCCGCGGAGGCCTTTCGTCTTCGCGCCTCACTCCGCCAGCGGGTCGGGGCGCAGTTGGACGTGGTAGACCTTCGGGCTGTTCGCGGTACCGCCCTCATTGTGGAACACGGTGCGCGTGCCCGACATCGTCCAGACACCCTTGCCCTTCCAGCCGGCGTTCGCGTCATCCACCCTGGCGTCGAGGAGCTTGGTGAAGAAGCCCGCCGGATAAGGCACACGCATCTCGACGATCTTGCCGTCAACCACTGCCGTCAGCGACTCGGCGCCATTGGTGGTGAAGATCGGCACGTTCTTGCCGAGCCCGAGCGTGTTGTAGCGGTCGACCCACACGTAATACGAATGGTTGGCGCTGCCCGACTCCGGGAGGCCGCGGAACTGCGGCCCGGGCATCCGGATGATGGTCCAACCCTCGGGGCACAGCTTCCCGCTCAGCGCCTCTGGACCGTTCTGCGGCCGCGTGCACTTGCGCCGGTCGAAGCTTGCGAAATGTCCACTTGCGAGCGGCGTCCACACCACGCCGTCCGTCGCCATGTCGAGGCCGCGCGGGCTCCACGCGCCATCAGGCGGAACGAAGAGCTCGGCGAGCGCTGTTTCCGACGGGTTGGAACCCGGGATGAGGTGCACCACGTAGCCGGGCTGGTCGATGCGTCCGAAGCCGATGCCCATCGTCTGCCCCCACACCGTGTCGTCAACGGTGCTCGGCATGATGCCGTAGAAGGCGCCGAGGATGCGCTTGTCCTTCGTTGGATCGAGCGGTTCGTTCGGTTCGACATAGGGGTCGCGCTTGCCGTTGCCGTTGGTGTCCACCACGATCGGCGTCCAGCCTTGTGATTTCGCAGAATCGCCGGTCTCGAAGAACATCTTCGTCTTCACCCAGCCGACCACGCCGTTGCTCGATCCGGGGCCGCCCTGCGAAAGCCACAGCGTCTGATCCTTGTCCTTGGCGAAGTAGAGGTGGTGCGTGAAGAAGCACGTGTCGACGTCGTACCACTTCTGCTGCTTCGGATCCCAGATCGAGAGCTGGCGACCGTTCTGGTCAAGCGGCATCACCTTCGCCGAGGGGTGGTCCGAGCCCTTCTTGCAGAAGTCCGGATTGTCCGGCCCGCGGAAGCGCGCGCTGAAGTACACGCGACCCTGCGCATCCATCATCGCATTGTGCAGGCTGCTGCTCCCGTCCCAAATAGGATCCTTGCCCCAGTAGGCCGAAGGCTGCATCGGAAGATCCTTCGAGCTCGGCGTGCCGGGCCGCACGGGATGCTTGATTGTGGACGCACGGTTGTTCACGGGATCCACGACCGGGATGCTGTCGGTGCTCTCCTCGGGTGCGCCGTAGATGGGGCCGTTGGCGTTCACGCTCGGGTCGTGTTGGTACGTCGAGATGCCATCGTGCAGGTAGAACTTCGGCGTCGAGAAGTCCCACATCGTCACCACGAAGTTGCGCTCGATCCCTTTCGGGCGCTCCGGCTTGGCGAACGGAAGCTCGCCGGCTGCGATACGGTCGGTCCAGTTTGCGAAGTTCTTAAGCGCCGCGTCGGCGCCCATATAACCGAGGCTGGTGGCCATGTTGCCCATCGCTTGCCCCGACTGCGTGCGCCGCGCCCACTGTTTGAAGCCATCGCCTTCCTTCTTGAATTCGTCGGGCACGACACGCATGCCGTGGCTGCCCAGTGCATGGCAGGACTGGCATGAGTTCTTCACGGTGTCGACCCAGGCTTCCTGAGTCTTGATGTTGGTCGAGATGCCGTTGCCCTTGTCTCCCGTGCCGGGGAATTGGTCTTTGCCCGGAATGTTGAGCAGGGAGTACCAGTACATCCCGGGATAATGCTCGGCGTCTTCCTGCGCTGTCGCGGCGACGGCCTTGATGTTGACGGTCTCGCCCGGCGCAGCCGCTGTCTTCCCGGAATCCTTCAGGCCGTAGCCGCGCGACCAGACGCTGTACTTGGCCTTCGGCAGTTGCGGGATGGCGTAGCGCCCGTTGTCGTCGGTGACTACGATCTTGGCGTATTTGGTTGGCAAGTCAGTCGTCTCCGCAATCACCCAGACGCCGGCCTCCGGACCGTTCGGCCCAGTCACGACACCGCGGATCGAGTCGCTGCCTGTTTTCTGCGCGAACGCCGGGGCGCTTGCCAGGAAAGCCGCGACGACGAGCGCCGCAGCCGTGATACAGCGGTATAGCGCCATGACCTTCTCCTCCTCCAGGATTGGCACGAGAGGCGAAGGATGCTCCTTTTTCATGTGCCGTGCCATGGGCGCATCGTGCGCTATCGAATTCGACGGCACACCTGTGCCAAACTAAGCGCGTTCGCGAAACTGGCGCATGACGCGCGCGCCCAGAAGCTTCCCCGCGCTGGGGATGAAGTCACGGGAGAATCCGCATGAAATCCTCAATTCGAATGATCCTCGCAGCGGCGGCAATGGCTGTCGCAGGAGTCGTCAGCGGGCAGAATTTCCCCAACCGCCCCGTGACGCTGACCGTCGGCTTCGCCCCCGGTGGAGGCGCTGATACCGCCGCCCGGCTCATCGCGCAGAAGCTCGGCGAGAACGTTGGGCAGCCGGTCCTCGTCGAGAACAAGGCGGGCGCCGGCGGCAACATCGCGGCCCAGCACATCGCCACGGCGCCGCCCGACGGCTACACCATTCACCTCACATCGGTCGGTCCGATGAGCGTCGCGCCATATGTCGTGAAGAACCTCCCCTACGATCCGAAGCGCGACATCGCGCCGATCACGATGGGCGTCGTGTTCCCGAACGTTCTCGTGGTGTATTCGGGCGTGCCGGCAAAGACGCTCGCGGAATTCGTGGCGCTGGCCAAACAAAAGCCTGGCCAGCTCACCTACGGGTCGTCGGGAGTGGGCGGCGCGGGACATCTCGCCGGCGAGCTATTCAAGGAGCGCGCTGGCATTGACATGCTTCACGTCCCCTACAAGGGCGGCGGGCCGGCAATGACCGACCTCCTCGGCGGACGCCTCGACATGTACGTGGGTGTGCCATCCACGGTCGCACCGCACGTCGATGCCGGTAAGGCGCGCTCGCTCGCGACGACTGGCGCCAAGCGCACATCCACGATGCCCGACGTACCAACGGTTGCCGAGTCCGGCTACCCCGGCTTCGAGGCGACCAACTGGTACGCGTTCGTCGCGCCCGGCAGGACTCCTAGGGACCTGCTCGATTTCTGGAACCGTGAACTCACGAAAGTCCTGAACAATCCACAAGTGGCTGCCGAGCTCGCGAAACACGGTCTGGATCCCGCCCCTGGCACGCGCGATGAACTTGCGCAGTACATTGAGCGCGAGAACCTAAAGTGGGGCAAGATCGTGCGGGAGGCGAAGATCGAGCCCGAAAACTAGAACTGGTAACGCCGCAGGCCGCCGTCCACGGGAATCACGGCGCCGGTGACGTAGCTCGCGCGTGGCGATGCCAGGAACACGACCAGAGCGGCGAGCTCCTCGGGCTCACCGTAGCGACCAACCGGGATCTCGTGCTCGGACTGCCAGGCGCGGTACTCCGGCGTGTAGTTCTTCCGGATCTGGTCGCTCATCACCCGGCCCGGCGGCACGCAGTTCACCGTGATGCCGTGTTTGCCGACCTCGCGCGATAGGCCTTTGGCCCACGAATGCATCGCTGCCTTCGCACAGAACGCGCCGTTGATCCCTTCCGGCTCGGACTTGCCGGTGATGTTGACGATGCGCCCCCATTGGTTGGCGATCATCGGTCCGAGCAGCCGGTGCGTGAGCTGGCGGTGCCGCGTGAAATTGAGGGTGAGCGCCTCCTGCCACTGTGCCTCGTCCGCATCCTTGCCGAAGGGCCGGCTACCGCCGGCATTGTTCACGAGGATCTCGACCGTTCCGAGTGCAGCGAGCGCGGTGGCCGCTACCGCTTCTATATAGCTCTCGTCCATCGCGTCGTGCGCCACCACCGCCGGTGGGCTGCGGTAGAGCTCGGTGATCTCGTCGGCCACCTCGCCCAACGCTTCTCGGCGACGGCCCGTGATTGCCAGCCGCACGCCTTCGCGCGCGAGCTCGAGCGCGATGGCGCGGCCGATACCCGCGCTGGCGCCGGTCACGAGCGCTGTGTGCCCCTTCAGCTGCAGATCCAAGTTACCCCCTTGTGCACGCGCTTGGTCGGACGTGCAACTTATTCGCTGCGATGTTAACGCAACCGGTCCCGTCCGGCGATAGACCGTACTGCGTGCGCGCGCCCCATCCGGCGAAAGAATAGGTATCGACGTTTCACCAATGTGAACCAACTTCCGTGCCGCGCTGATCGGTACAGACGCGATCGAGTCCCCCTCCGGCGGTTTTCCTAGTAATCGCGGGTATAACAGCAGGCGGTGTTGGCATTGAAGGGAGAGAACACTTGGCCTGCGTAAGGCGGGTCTACCCAAGCAACCTCAATAATCCATTGTGGCAACGAGCGTCCGCTTATGGCCCGACAGGCGAGGTCGCGAGCGGCAGCTTCTATGAGGGCGTTTGTCAAGCCCCCTTGAATCATCATGTTCAGTGGTTCAGTGGACTGTCTCCTCTGATACAGTCGTCGTTGGGTTTTTCATGATTCGGTTGTAGTGGCGTGTCGTTGACGCGAGCTCTGCA
>DASPTZ010000057.1:0-44715 GCA_035623155.1 Casimicrobiaceae bacterium
GCACTGGCCGTTTGTCATCGCGCGCGACGAGGCATCGGGCATCGCCTACGGGCTCTTCTACGACACGCTCGCGCCCGTCACCTTCGATCTCGGCTGCGAGCACGACAACTACCACGGGTTCTACCGCTACGCCGAGATCGACGACGGCGATCTCGACTACTACCTGTTCCTTGGGCCTACCGTTCGCGACGTCGTGCGCAAGTTCACCGAGCTGACCGGTCGGATGGCGTTTGGCCCGCGCTGGAGCCTGGGCTACGCCAACACGGCGATGAGCCTCACCGATGCTCCGGATGCGCAGGCTCAACTCGCCGAGTTTGTGGAGCAGGCGACCCGGCACGAGATCCCGCTGTCCGCGTTCCACTTCGGGTCCGGCTATTCGAGCATCGGCAAACGCCGCTACGTCTTCACCTGGAACCGCGACAAGTTTCCAGAGCCTCGGGAAGCAATCGACAAGTTCAAGCGAAATCATGCCCGCGTCGTGGTCAACTTGAAGCCATGCCTGCTCGACGACCATCCCGCGTACCGCGAGGTCGCCGCACGCGAAGCGTTCGTGAAGAACGCCTCGACCGGCAAGCCGTGCATCGGCCAGTTCTGGGACGGCGAGGGCGCGCACATCGACTTTACGCATCCCGAGGGCGTTCGCTGGTGGCAGGAGAGCCTGCGCAGGGAGGTTCTCGACTACGGCATCGACGCGGGCTGGAACGACAACAACGAATACGAAATCTGGGACGACTCGGGCGTGTCGCACGGCTTCGGACGCCCGCTGGCGATCCGCCGCTCGCGGCCCTTGCACGCGCTCCTGATGACGCGCGCCACGGCCGAGGCTCAGGCCGCGCATCGACCCGGCGAGCGCGTCTACACGGTGACGCGCGCGGGGCCCCCGGGCATTCAACGCTACGCCCAGACCTGGTCGGGCGACAACACCACGAGCTGGCACACGCTGCGCTGGAATCTCCGCATGGGGCTGACGCTGAGCCTGTCCGGCATGTTCAACACCGGCCATGACGTCGGCGGGTTCTTCGGTCCGGTGCCGGATCCGGAGTTGCTCGTACGCTGGACGCAGAACGGCGTGTTCAGTCCCCGCTTCATCATGAACTCCTGGAAGGCTGGAGGCGAGACGAACACGCCGTGGCTGCATCCGGAAGCGCTTCCGGCCATTCGCGAAGCGATACGCTTCCGCTATCGCCTCATTCCCTACCTCTACACGCTGTACAGGCGCGCGGCGGAATTCGGCGAGCCGATCCTGCGTCCGCTTTTCTACGACTTCGACGCGGATCCGCGCGCCTATGCCGATTGCGACGACTTCATGTTCGGTCCGCAGCTCCTGGTGGCGAGCGTGGTCGAGCCTGGGCAGCGGGAGCGGCGGGTCTATCTGCCACGCGGGGTCGAAGGCTGGTACGAGTTTCACAGCGGTAGGTATCATCCAGCGGGTTCGGAAACGGTCGCGTCCGCTCCGCTCGATCGCATTCCCCTGTTCGCGCCCGCCGGCGCGATGATCCCCTTGACCGGCAGCGGCTCGACGGCGCAACTGCACGACGAGCCATCGCGGCACCTGCGCGTGTTTCCACCCCGCGGCGCCGGCCGAGCCTCCTATGCGCTGTACGAGGACGACGGAATCAGCCTGCGCTATCGCGAAGGCGAGCATGCCGAAGTCGCTTTCGGGCTCGCAACGACGGAGACGAGCATCGAGTTGACGGCGCAGGCGAACGGCCGCTACCCGCTTCCATACCGCGAGATCACGGTCGAGCTCCCGTCGAGCGAACGCCGAAGCGTGGCGTTGCGTGGACAAGGCATCGATCTCAAGTCGAGCGCCGGTTAGGCGCGGGCCGGATCGCTTCAGCCGCCCCGGAATCGACCAGCACGAGATCGGCGAGGGCCCTTCGACTTATCCTACGCGAGGAATCTGAAGAGGCGAAACTTGCGCCATCGCAACGCGGCGATCAGCACTACACTGGGCAGGCGCTCCGCTCGCCTCAGGTCGCGGCTGCGTCCGCACACGGACGTGCTCCGGCACCCCGGGTCGTTCGCGCTGGGCGTGCTCAAGGCCTTCAGCGCCAACCAGGGCTACTTGCTGGCCGGCGCGATCGCCTACAATACGCTGCTGTCGATCCTGCCCTTGCTGATCCTGGCCCTGATCGGGCTGACGCACTTCATCGACGAGGGCGCGCTGCTCGCTACGCTTGATCGCTATCTGGATCTCGTCGTGCCAGGCCAGTCGGACGCGATCATGCGCGAGCTCACGCAGTTCCTCGTCCATCGCAACGTGGTCGGCTGGCTGCTGGTCGCGACACTCATCTTCTTCAGTGCGATCGCGTTCCGAGTCGTCGAGAACGCCATGGCGGTGATCTTCTACCACCGAGTGCGGGTGAGGCCGCGGCGCCTGGTCGTTTCGGCGCTGATCCCGTTCTTTTTCATCGCCTGCCTGAGCTTCGGGCTTGTCGCCGTCACCTTGGTCGCCGGCGTCCTGCAGGCGATGGAGCGGGACAGCATCGAGGTCTTCGGCCACACGCGATCGCTGCTCGGCTTTTCGGGGTTCGTGCTCTACCTGATCGGCGTTGCGGGAGAGATCCTCGCCCTCACCTCGATCTACATGGTGATGCCGGTAAGGCGCCCGTCGTGGCGCCTCGCGCTCATCGGCGGAGTCACGGCGGGACTGCTGTGGGAGCTTACGCGCCACATTCTCGTCTGGTTCTTTTCCACGCTCTCTCAGGTGAACGTGGTGTACGGGTCGCTCGCCACCGCGATCCTCATCCTGCTGAGCCTGGAAGCGGCGGCGATCATTCTGCTGCTCGGTGCGCAGGTCATCGCGGAGTACGAGCGCAGCATACGCGGGCTGCGCGGGCGGCCGGTGCAACCGCTCAGAACGAATTGACGGACCGAGCACGCTCGACCGAGGAGGATCGATCATGAAGACATTGCTTGCGGCACTTGCGATTGCCGCGACCTTCGCGGGGATTTCGCAGGCCGCGGCGGAAGCTTACCCTTCGCGCTCGATCACGATGGTGGTGCCATTTTCCGCAGCCGGACCCACCGACACGATCGCCCGCATCATGGCGGAGCGCATGGGAAAGGCGCTCGGACAGACGGTAGTGATCGAGAATGTCACGGGTGCCGCCGGCTCGATCGGCGTCGGTCGGGTCGCGCGCGCCGCGCCTGATGGTTACACGCTGAGCATCGGCCACTGGAGCACCCATGTTGTCAACGGCGCGGTCTACGAACTCTCGTACGACTTGCTCAAGGATTTCGAGCCGGTAGCCATGATCGCGACCAATCCGCAGCTCATCGTGACCAATACTTCGGTACCGGCGACGAACCTCAGCGAGTTGATCGCCTGGGTGAGGACCAACCAGGAGAAGGTGTCCGTGGGAACCGCCGGTGTGGGCAGTGCATCGCATGTCGGCGGGATCTATTTCCAGAACATCATCGGCGCCAAGCTTCTGTTCGTTCCCTACCGTGGCACAGCGCCGGCAATGCAGGATCTGATTGCGGGGCGGATCGACCTCATGCTCGATCAAGCGGCGAATTCGCTCCCGTGGATCCGCAGCGGCAGGATCCGGGCTTACGCGGTCACAGCCAAGACACGCGTGGCGATCGCGCCGGAGATTCCGACGGTGGATGAGGCCGGCCTGCCTGGCCTCTACATAGCCATTTGGCACGCGATATGGGTTCCCAAGGGCACGCCGAGGGAGATTGTCGCGAAACTCAACGCGGCTGTAGTCGAGGCCCTGACCGATCCCACCGTCCGTCAGCGGCTGGCCGAATTGGGCCAGGAGATTCCTTCCCGCGATCAGCAGACGCCCGAGGCCCTCCGGGCGTATCACGAGGCAGAGGTCGCGAAATGGTGGCCGCTGATCAAAGCCGCGGGGATCAAGGCCGAGTAGCTGTCAGTCGAGCTTGTGACCATTTCGGGTTGGGCGCAACTGCACGGTGCGCAAGGCGCTCAAGTGCGCCGGAACGAATCCGTAGCTTCGGCGCACGCACCATAGCCTCCCTCCGCGTCGCCGGACCAGTACAGGGGCCGCATGCCGTGCTGGATATACGCGTGCAGCGACGAATATGGCCATTTTCGCGGTGACCTCACCAGCCCGTGGCGGACAGGGTCGGCATGAACGTAGTCGATGCGCTTCTGCAGCTCGGCTTCGTCGCGCAGCGGCTGAGTTTCGAACGTGCGCCAGATGTCCGTCCCGCCGCCGGCGACGCGTTCGAGCAGCACTTGGAGCAGGCGCCACCGCGCTGCGGAGGCGGTGTCGCCAGCGGGCAGCGCCAGAATGAAATGCAGGTGATCGGGCAGTATCACCCCCGCGGTCAGCGCAAACGGATGACGATCACGGCATGCGCGGAATGCGAGCCGCAAAACCTCCACGTACTCGGTGAATGCGGTCGAGCACGGATCCTCGAGCGCAGCGGTGAGGAAATGCTGGGTGGTTGCAGGCGTGGCGGCGTCCATGCCCGGACTGTGGCACGGCGATCCATCCGGGCGCATCCGCCTTTTGGACGATGGAAACGACCGAGTCCAATGCAACGAACGGCTGAAACGCCAGCGACTTCGCCAGCAGGGGAGAGCGAACGCAGTGGAGTCAGACCTTGAACCCCTCCATGGTCTCCCGGGCGAAAAGCTCCTCGGGCTCAAGCAGCCTCTTGGACAAGCCACCTTCGTGGTGGTAGCGCAGGAAGGTCGACAGCGTCTTGCGGTTCGGCTCGAAGCCGTACGGCCAGTAGTCCTCGCCCATGAGAGCGCGCGTTTGCTCGACATGCGCGGTCAGCCACGGCAGCATCGCTTTGAGCGCCGCGGTGACGTACAGGTCTTCGTACGTGCGCTTCTGCGCGGCGACGAATGCCTTGTACAGCGCCTGCGCCACCCAGCGGTTCTTCTCATAGACCTCGCGGCGGATGACCACCGTGTGCATGATCGGGAAGATCCCGGTGTCGCGGTAGTACTGCTGCTCGACCTCCACGTAGTTCTCGAACAGTCGCTTCACCTTGCCCCCGCCGGTCACGAACGTCGAAGGCATGCGAGCGGTGTGAAGCGCGTCGATCTCACCGCTCGCCAGCATCGCCGACAGCGTCTGCGCTTCGCCGATTGGAACGATCCTGATGTTCGGCGGCAGGTCGAGCTTGAGCTTTTCCGAGCGGCCGGTCTCTTCCAGCCCGCCGGTGTGGTAGCTGACGCTGTCGACCGGAACACCATAGTGATCCGACAGGATGCCTCGAATCCACACCGGAGCCGTCATCTGGTATTCGGGCGTCCCGACGCGCTTTCCTATCAGGTCCTTCGGTTGGCGGATCTCTGCGCTGGCGTTGACGTAGATGCAGGAATGGCGGAAGAACCGCGACGGAAAGACCGGAATCGCCACGAACGGCCGCGGCTCGCGGAACATCGAGACCGTGTAAGAGGACAGCGACATCTCGGCCACGTCGAACTCGCGATGACGCAGCATGCGGAAGAAGGTCTCCTCGACCGGGAGGTTGAGATAGGTGAGGTCGATGCCGTCGGGCCGCACCGAACCGTCCATCAGGGCCCGAGTGCGATCGTAGTTCCAGCAGGCGAGCGATAGTCTCAACCTCGGCATGCGTTCCCCTTGGCTGCGAGCGACTTCTTCTGGGATGCTATCCAGTGACCGGGTTGACCACAAGTTCGCGCCCGGCACGGCTGTGCCGCGGCTGCTTTCTTCGAGGTCCTAACATGAATGCGAATAAATCAGGAGCCAAGGCAGTGTGGCCATGATCGCAGTGTTGGGTTCGACAGCAGGCAGGTGTAGGGGTCACGACAGTCCCGGGCGACTTTGGCTGGTTCGCAGCAGGGCGCCCCCGCATATCAGGCACGCCGCGCCGAAGACCAGGAACCCGGTGCGATAGCTGTCGGTGATCGCTGCGAGCAGCGCGAACAGCGGCGGTCCCGACACCACGCCAGCGAAGGTGATGAAACCCGACGCGCCTGTGATGGTGCCCGCCTGACCCGCAGGCGCGTGGCGCGCGACATCCGAGAGCTGCACGCCGTTCCAGCCGATGCCCGTGGCGCCGAAGAACGCGGCAACGGCGAGCGATGCCGCGAGCGGCCACGCCGGGTTGAATGTCGCCGTCGCCAGCGCGCAAGCCGCGGAGGCGATGCCGATCATGCCAAGCAGCCGTCGCGGCGCCACCCAGTGGTCGGCGACCGCCCCCCAGACGATGCGGCCGACGATGCCGCCAAGGTTCGCCGTGGTGAGCGCGAGCCCCGCCCGAATGAGCGGATAACCGACCGCCTCCGTGAGATAGACCACGAGGAAGCTCATCAGACACATCTGCATCGCGGCGTACACGAAGCCCACGATCGAAAGCTCGATGAGCGTGCGATGCTGTATCAGCACGCGCAGCGGCGCGAACAGCGCCGCCAGCGAGAACGGACGCTCCGGTCCGCGGATGTCCAGGCGCCGGCGAGTGGACTGCGCGAGCGCCGCGATGGCGACTCCGAGCCCTGCGGCCAGAAAAAACGCGGGACGCCAGCCCACGGTGAGCGCGAGCGGGGGGAGCGCGGCCCCGGCGAGCGCGGCGCCTGCCGGCACACCCGTCTGCTTGATCGAGAAGGTGAGTGCGAGCCTTCCCGGCGGCGCGGTGCGAGAGAGCACCTCGGAAGACGCCGGCGTGATCGCGCCGTAGCCCAGGCCGATGACGATGGGCGCCAACGCGAGCATCGGTGCCGCCCCCGGCGGCAGCAGCGCGATGAGCGTGATTCCGGCGGCGCAGATCAATACGCAGACCTGCGAGACCCGGATCGCGCCGTGCCGCGCGATGAAGTGCCCGGACGCGAGGCTCGAGGCCATCGAGCCGACGTAGAGCAGGCCGACGAACACGCCGACGAGCTTCGCCGGCAGCGAAAAGTCGCGCGCGATCTCGGGAGCCACCACCGCCGTAGCCGTACCGGCGAGCGAGGTGAACACCTGGATCGCGAGCGTCGCCGCGAGCGCGATGGCCGCGGTGCGAGCGGAGGAAGGCGGCGACGGCATACGTGCGCCCATCATATACGGGGCGCGAAGCGACGGACCGGCCGTCCTCGGAAATCATCTGTCACACATCGCATCCGCGAATCGATGGACAAACAGGCTCGTGTGGGTGAACATCGCGGATCGGATCGTCCCGGGTGCCATGGATCTCAGCCTCAAACCGCTGTTCATGATCTTGCCGCTGCTCGCACTCGTGGCGGCCGCCGAAGGCTGGTATCTGCAACGCCGGCGCAGCCAGGCCTACGACTGGCGCGCCTTCTTAGCCTCGCTGGGAGATGCGCTGGGGAGGCGTCTCATCGTGAGCGTGCTCGGCACCGGAGTGGCTGGAGTGTTGCTCTTCTGGGTCTGGGATCATCGGCTCAGCGAGCTTTCCATGGACAACCCGTGGAACTGGGTGCTGCTCTTCTTCGGCCAGGAGTTCTGCTATTACTGGATGCACCGGGCCGACCATCGCGTCCGCTGGCTGTGGGCGACGCACGCGGTGCATCACTCCCCGAACCAGTTCAATCTGTCGGCGGCCTACCGCCTGGGCTGGACCGCTCCGATCAGCGGTGCCGCGCTGTTCTTCGCACCGCTGGTCTGGATAGGCTTCTCGCCGTTGGTGGTGCTCGCAGCGCTCGCGATCAATCTCGTCTATCAGTTCTGGCTGCATACCGAGCTGATCGGCAGGCTCGGGCCGCTTGAATGGTTTCTGAACACGCCGTCGCATCATCGCGTTCACCACGCGACCAATCCCGAGTACCTCGACCGCAATTTCGGCGGGGTGCTGATCATATTCGACCGGATGTTCGGAACCTTCGCCGCCGAGCGCGAAGCTGCGCCGTGCCGCTATGGACTGGTGGAGCCGCTTTCCACCCACAATCTGCTCCGAATCGAATTTCACGCATGGCGCACTATGTTCGCGGATCTCGCCAGGGCGCGCGGGCCACGCGAAATCGCGCTCACGCTCGTGGGGCCGCCGGAATGGCATCCCGCGGCTGCCTCCAAGGACGCTAGCGATTCAGTCGCGGCCTGATTGAAAGCACGTCCTGCGCCGCCTGCTCGTAGGCGTGGGCGAGTTGCAGCACGCCCAAGTCGTCGCGGGGCCGTCCCATGATCTGCATTCCCATCGGCAGCCCGGTCGGGCTGAAGCCCACCGGCACGCTGATGCAGGGCAAGCCGGCGAAAGTCGCGTAGATGGTCACCTCCATCCAGCGGTGGTAGGTGTCCATTTCGCGACCGGCGATGGACGTCGGCCATCGCTGGGAGGCATCGAAGGGCCACACCTGCGTCGCCGGCAACGCCAGGAACTCGCAGCGCTCGAAAAGCGCGAGCAGCCGATGATAGAAGGCGCTGCGCTGAACGCTTGCCCGATAGATTTCCGCGCCGCTCAAGTTCGCCGCCTGATCGTGCTCCCATAGCGCTTCGGGCTTGATGAGCGCGCGGCTTTGCGGATTCGCGAGGTACGGTGCGATACGCGCCGCGACCAGCCAGCGGCGCCAGGTCAGCCACGCCAGCCACACCTCGTCCGGCGCCAGGTCCGCCCGCATCGGCTCGACGCTGCAGCCGCACTCCTGAAGGCGACGCAGGCCTTGCTCGCAGCATTCGATGATGCCTGCCTCCATGGGCAGGTACCCCGCCAGGTCGCCGAGCCAGCCGACCCGGACCTTCCTGCCGTCGAACTCGCTCAAGGATTGCGCGAATCGCTGGCGGCCATCGAGCGACAGCGGCGCGCGTGCATCGTAGCCCGCCTGCACCTCGAGCAGCAAAGCGACGTCCAGCACCGTGCGGCCCATCGGCCCTTCGGTGCCCAGCTGACTCACCCATATGTCCTGCGCCGGCCACGTCGGGACGCGGCCTCGGCTCGGCCGCAGGCCGAAGACGTTGTTCCAGCCGGCCGGGTTGCGCAGGCTGCCCATGAAGTCGCTGCCGTCGGCGACCGCAAGCATGCGCGTCGCGAGGGCGACGGCGGCGCCGCCGCTGCTGCCGCCGGCGGACTTCGAGGGATCGTAGGCGTTGCGCGTCACCCCGAAGACCTCGTTGAAGGTGTGCGAGCCCAGCCCGAACTCCGACGTATTGGTCTTGCCGATGACGATGCAGCCGGCAGCCTTCATTCGCTGCGCCATCAGCCCGTCCTCGGTCGGTACGAAGTCGCGCAGCAGGGGCGAACCCAGCGTCGTGCGGATACCGGCGGTCTGGGCCATGTCCTTGATCGCCTGCGGCATGCCGTGCATCCAGCCGAGGGGCGCCGGGCCGGTCTTCAGCTGCGCGTCGCGCGCATCGGCCTCGCGAAGAAGCGCGTCGGCGTCGCGCAGGCTCACGATGGCGTTGTGCACCGGGTTGACGGCTTCGATGCGCGCGAGCGTTGCCTGCATCACCTCCCGACACGAGACCCGGCGCTCGCGGATCTCGCGGGATAGCTCGTGCGCGGGCAGGTCGGTGACGCCCACGTTCAAAGCTTGTAGCCGATCTGCCGCAGCAGCCCCTTGCGCCAGGCGATGTCCTGCTCGCCCTCGACGCCCTTGGGAGAGAAGCCGTCGACGACGCCGACGATGCCTCGCCCCTGTTCTGTCTCGGCGAGAACGACCTCGGTGGGGTTGGCGGTGGCGCAGAAGACGCGGCACACCTCGGGAACCGCCTTGACGGTGTTCAGCACGTTGATCGGATAGAAGCCCTCGCCAAGGAAGATCAGGAAGCTGTGGCCAGCGGCAATGTTCTTGGCATTCCTCTGCGCGAGCTCGATCATGGCGGGATCGGTGCCCGACCAACGCACCAGGCACTTGCCCGAGGCTTCGCAGAAAGCGAGGCCGAACTTGATGCCGGGCACCGCAGCGACCATCGCTTCGTGGATGTCCTCGACGGACTTGATGAAGTGCGTCTGGCCGAGAATGAAGTTGATCGCTTCGGGCTTTTCGATCTTGACGGTGGTGAGTTGCATATCGATCTCCTCGCTTGTGAGGATATTATCTACCTGACGGCGCTCGGGCGATTGCGGCGGCTGCGCGGAAGGTACGCCTCGATCAGCCAACCATGGACCTCGCACCGACAGAGTTACTTACCCTGAACCCCGTTCGAGTGGCCTGGGCTGGAAACTCGGTGACGTTAGGCGTATCGGAGCGCGCACCCACGCTCGCGTCATCGAACTTTGTCGCCGGTTCCGCGCGGCGGGTTGTGCGTTTTCCCCATGAATCGCCTGGCCAGCGGCACAAAGCAAATGATCGAGATCGCCAGGTAGAACAGCCATCCGGACAGGTTTTCGGGGGACAGCAACTCGGCGATCGCATTGAGCATCATGCTGTCCGTCTGGCCAAACCCGACCCACAGCGCCACCCACAGCGCGCCAGCGCCGAGGAGCACGGAAAAGGTGATGAGGAAGCCCACGCGCCTTATAGCGGGGGACGGGTCAAGACGTCAGTGGCCGTCGACCGCGACACCGGAAAGCGAATGGTCATGGCGAGTTCGCACTCTAGCGGTAGAAGCTGACGAAACGCTGACGGCGCACCGCAGCCCAGACTCCGGAGAAACACGCTACCATTCCCATTGCCCACTGTCAGACCCACGTGCCTCGAGTGCCCGCTTCTGATCGTCGAAGCGCTGAACACCGGAGGAACTGATCATGCAGCCCGCGCCTCGCAAAGGTGTTGCCACGCTCGCGTTGGCTGCTGCGCTGGGCGCCTTTCTCGGCTCGTCGGCAAGCTTGGCCCAGAACCCCTGCGAGGCGATCGCCGAAGCGTGCAGGGACGCGGGTTTCGTGCGAGGGGACTCGCGCGAGGGCAACGGCATCATCGTCGATTGCGTGAACCCGATCGTCCAGGGCCGGATGCCGCGCCGCGCGGCCGGCCATCCATTGCCGGACGTCGATCCGCAAGTTGTCGCGGCGTGCCGGGCCCGTAATGCCGGCGCGGCGCGACCACCGTCCACGTCGGAGACGCCTGTGGCGGCGAGCATGCCGGCTGGCGTGCCTCCACCGACGGGGGATGGGCAACGGCACCCGAACATCGTCTTCATCCTCACCGACGATCTCTCGTGGAATCTGGTGCAGTTCATGCCCCACGTGCTCGACATGCAAAAGCGCGGCGTCACGTTCTCGAACTACATGGTCACCGATTCCCTGTGCTGCCCGTCGCGCTCGTCGATCTTCACCGGGCGCTTCCCGCACAACACGGGCATCTTTCGCAATACCGGCGCGGACGGTGGCTACCTGCCATTCCGCGACCGCGGTCTCGAGCGCACGACCTTCGCGACGGCGCTCACTGCCGCCGGCTACAGGACAGCCATGATGGGCAAGTACTTGAACGGATACCTGCCCGCCAAGCACCCGCCGGCGCCCGGATGGACAACGTGGGCCGTGGCGGGGCATGCCTACAAGGAGTTCGACTATTCGCTGAACCAGAACGGAAAGGTCGTCAACTACGGGCACAACCCAGCCGACTACCTGACCGACGTTATGGGAGGGCTCGGATCGCGTTTCATCATGGAGTCGGGAGGGGGCCCGTTTCTGCTCGAGGTCGCGACCTTCGCGCCGCACGCGCCGTATACTCCGGCGCCGCGCGACCTCAACAATTTCCGCCAGCTTCGCGCGCCACGCACACCCGCCTTCAACGCTGCGCCGGATGCCAACGCCGTCACGTGGCTCACCAAGCATACGCAGTTGTCCGATGCGGAGCTCGCACGCATCGACGTGGACTTTCGCAAGCGCGCCCAGTCGGTGCTCGCTATCGATGCGTTGATAGGGGAGCTGAGGGCGTCGGTCGCGGCGATCGGCCAGGAGAAGAACACCTACTTCGTGTTCAGCTCGGACAACGGTTACCACATGGGCGAGCATCGGCTGATGCCCGGCAAGATGACGGCCTACGACACCGACATCCGCGTGCCGCTGATCGTGACCGGTCCCGGTGTGCCCGCGAACGTGACGATCGACGAGATCGTCGAGAACATCGATCTGTGCCCGACATTCGTCGAGCTCGCGGGCGCGGTTCCGCCCCCTGCCGTCGACGGCCGAAGCCTCGTGCCGTTCCTGCACGGTGAGAAGGTGATCAACTGGCGCACGGCTGCGCTGATCGAGCACCACGGCCCGCACGATGACCCCAACGACCCGGATGCTCCGGCTCTGCGCAGCGGCAATCCCCCGACCTACGAGGCGATACGTGCCAAGGGGTTTGTCTACGTCGAATATGTCGGTGGCGAGCGCGAGTTTCACGATCTCGCGACGGACCCGCAAGAGCTGCTCAACAGTTACGTCCAGCTGCCGGAGGTCGAGAAGGCGGCGCTACACGCTTCGGTCGAGGCGCTCAAGAATTGCCATGACGCGAAGAACTGCGAGGTGGCCGACCGCACAACTGCAGCCCTGCGGAAATAAGCGGAGGCGGTCCCCTGCAGGACTTCTTGCGAACGGCCGCACGATCTATACTGAGCGCCGACCATAGGCCGCTGTGGCTCGATCCGGAGGCGCCCCGGTCGACAAGGAGCAGTTCCATCGTCGTACATCGCTACCCCGGAGGAATTCATGTACCAACAAGTCTATAACCCGATGGGGAACGTGTTCCTGTCCACCACAGTCGCTGCCATCCCGATCGTCACTCTGCTCTATTTCATCGCGCTGCACCCCAATCGGGACGAGCGAGGCGTACGGCACCTCGGCATCTCCGCGCCGTACGCCGCCTTCTACGGCGTCATCGCTGCGTTCGCGGTGTCGTGCGTGGCATTCGGCATGCCGTTCGTCTCCGCCATATCGGCGTTCGGACTGGGCGTGCTTTCCGGCTTCCTCGGCATCATCTGGATCGTGCTCGCCGCGATGTTCCTCTACACCATGACGGTGGTGACCGGAAAATTCGAGATCGTCAAGGAATCCATCGTCCACATCTCCTTCGACCGAAGGCTGCAGTGCGTACTGATCGCATTCTCGTTCGGTGCGATCATCGAGGGAACGTCGGGTTTCGGGACCCCGGTGGCGATCGCCGGCGCGGTAATGGTCGGGTTGGGCTTCAAGCCGTTCCAGTCAGCCGTGCTCAACCTGCTCGCCAACACGGCTCCCGTCGCCTGGGGGGCCATCGGCACGCCGATCGTGACGCTCGCTGCGGTGAGCGGTCTCGACCAACTCACGCTCTCGGCGATGGCCGGGCGCCAGCTGCCGTTCGTCTCGATCCTCGTGCCCTTCTGGCTGGTTACCGCGTTCGTCAAGATGGAAGGCGGGACGTGGAAGGAGGCATTCGAAGTGTGGCCAGCCGCGCTGGTCGCCGGCGGCTCCTTCGCGGCCGTGCAGTGGTTCGCCTCGGGGACCAATGAATTTCACCTGATGACCGATGTCGTGTCCGGCGTGTTTTCCGTCATCTGCACCGCGCTGTTCCTGCGCTTCGTCTGGCACCCGAAAACGCGGTTTCTTCTGAAAGCGGAGCGGGAGGCGCTGGCGAAGGCAGGCAAGAGCACGGCCACTGCGACGACAGACGCTACCGAGTGGCAATACAAGTACAGCGTGAAGGAGACCATTCACGCCTGGTTGCCCTGGGTGATCCTCATCGCGTGCTGCGCGATCTGGGGGATGCCGGAGTTCAAGACGCTGCTCAACAACCTGTTCTCGGACGTCAAGTTCAAAACCACGCTGCTCGGCGCGCCATTCGCGGGGACGCTGTCGCTGCCTGTCTGGGACATGCCATCGCTGCACAACCTGGTGCAGCGCATGCCGCCGGTCGCGCCGGCCAACGCCAAGCCCGAAGTCGCGCGGTTCACCATCAACTGGCTGTCCGCTGCGGGCACCGGCGTCTTCGTCGCGGCGATTCTCTCGGGGCTGGTCCTCGGGCTGTCGGGCTCGCAGTGGAAACAGGCGATCGTCCAGACGGCGCGCCGGATGAAGATCCCGGTGCTGGTGATCGGGCAGGTGCTGGGACTCGGCTTCCTGACGCGCTACGCGGGAACGGACGCGGTGCTCGGGCTCGCATTCACCGGCGCGGGAGCGCTCTATCCGTTCTTCGCCGCTTACTTGGGCTGGCTCGGCGTGTTCCTCACCGGTTCGGATACCGCGTCGAACGCACTGTTCGGCAGCCTGCAGCGGATCACGGCGCAGCAGCTGCACCTGAACGAGATCTTGATCGTGGCCACCAATTCCACCGGCGGCGTCATGGGCAAGATGATCGACGCGCAGTCGATCATGGTCGCATGTGCCGCATGCTACGACGACCCCCAGGAACGCTCGCACGCGCTCGGCCCGATCTTCAGGACGGTGTTCTGGTACTCGATCGCCGGCGCGGCGGCGATCGGGGTCATCGCGCTGCTGCAGGCGTATGTGTTCACAGGAGTGATCCCGGTGCCGCCGGCTGCGAAGTAAATCGACGGCGCCGCGGCGGCCGCAACGGGCGCCAAGAAGATGCGGCTCCTGGCGAAGGCCAGGGGTCGCTGTCGTTTTCCCCTGTTCAGCGCAGGGGAAACGACGTTTCCGAACCTTGCTCGCCATCGAGTCAACCCCTCGACGAGATATACTCGACACCGTGCGCCGTCCCAGGCGTGTTGAATTTCGCGCCGATCGACACCAGACATGACGGACGACTTCCGGTACGAGCCGCAGGCCTTCCTGTCGACCCTGCCCCCGGGCCGCGCGCAGCGGCGGTTCGCCGCTTCAGTGGCGCTTCTGTCCGCGGCGGTTTTCGTCACAGTGGCGCCGTTCGCCAAAGTGCAGCTGGCGCAAGTCTGGGCGTTCATTCCGGCCTATCAGTCGGCGACGGTGATCACCGACCTGATCACCGCCGTCCTGCTGTTCGGTCAGTTCGCCATTTTGCGCTCGCGCGCGCTGCTCGCTCTGGCGAGCGGTTATCTGTTCACCTCCTTCATCGCCTTCGCGCACATGCTCACGTTCCCGGGCTTGTTCGCACCCTCCGGTCTTCTGGGCGCGGGCGAACAAACCACGGCGTCGATCTATATGTTCTGGCACGCCGTGTTTCCGCTCACGGTGATCGCCTATGCACGACTCGATGGTCACCGGCAGCAAGGGGTGGAATCGGCGAACCGGCCTGTGAGGGCCATCGTTTCATGCGTGGCGGGCACCTTGGTCGCAACCTGTGCACTGACGGCTTCTGCGACTGTCGGCCGCGACGCGCTTCCCGCGATCATGAGCGGCAACCGCTACACGCCCGCGATGTTCTCCATCGTCAGCGCCGTGTGGGTGGTGAATGTCGTGGCACTCGTGCTGCTGTGGAAGCGAAGACCTCGTTCCGTCCTCGACTTGTGGATTCTTGTGGTGCTGTGCGCGTGGCTCTTCGACATCGCGCTGGCCGCGGTGCTCAACGCCGGCCGCTTCGATCTCGGGTTCTACGCCGGCCGCATTTACGGGCTACTCGCATCGAGCGTCGTGCTGATCGTGCTCCTTCTCGAGTACGGAGCGCTGTACGCGCGCCTCGCGGCCACTCTCCAGGGCGAGCAAGGCGAACGCCGGCGAGCGGAGGAGAGGAGCGCCGCGCACACGGCAGAGCTGGACGCCGTCAGCTCCGAGCTGAAGGTTGAGGCCGGCGGGCGACGGCGCGCAGAGACCGACGCGAGCGAAGCACGGCAAAGGCTCGCCGGCATCATCGATTCGGCGATGGACGCCATCATCACCGTCGACGAGGAACAGCGGATCGTCCTGTTCAACAGCACCGCGGAGGCGCTCTTCGGCTGCCCGCAGAGCGAAGCTCTCGGCGCCTCGCTCGACCGGTTCATTCCGGAACGCTTCCGGTCCGTCCACTCCGAGCACATCAAGCGCTTCGGGGAGGGAGGCGTTGCTTCGCGGCGAATGGCCATCCAGCGCGTAGTGACCGGTGTACGTCGCGGGAGCGAGGAATTCCCGATCGAAGCCTCGATCTCGCAGGTCAAGCTCCATGACCGCAAGTACTACACCGTGATCGTCCGCGACGTGACCGAGCGATTGCGCGCCGACGAAGCGCTCCGCCGCTCGAGACAGGAGCTGCACGAGATGGCCACCGTGGGGGCGACGGCGCGCGAGCAGGAAAAGAGCCGCATCGCGCGGGAGCTGCACGACGAGCTCGCGCAGTCGCTCACCGCGCTGCGGATGGACGTCGACTGGCTGAGACAGCGCGGAATGGCGCTGGAAGGGCCGTCCGCTGCGAAGCTCGCTGCGATGGAAAAGATGCTCGACCGCAACATCGCGGCCACCCGCCGCATCGCCGCCGATCTTCGGCCGCTCATGCTCGATGACCTGGGGCTCGTTCCTGCTGCCCAATGGCTGGTGGAGAACTTCAGGGAGCGCCACGGCGTGGAGTGCGAGATCGCCGTGACTCCGCCGGACCTCGAGCTTGCCGATCCCCACGCAACGGCGGTGTTTCGCATCATCCAGGAGTCGCTTGCGAATGTAGCCCGCCACGCCGAGGCGAAGCGTGTCGAAGTCGACTTGAGCTGCGGTGATTGCCAGATTCGACTGCGTGTGCGAGATGACGGCCGCGGCTTCGATCCCACAGATCCACGCAAGCCCAATTCCTTCGGCCTCGTGGGATTGCGCGAGCGCGCGCACCTGGTCGACGGTGAGATCAGGATCGATTCCGCGCCGGGCCGCGGCACGAGCATCGAGGTGCGGATTCCATTCGAGCGCAGGGCGACGTGAGCGACCCTTCGAGCGACAAAGCCCCCGCGCCGTCGCCCGAGACTCCTGCTCCCGCGCCTGCGGCACGACGCAGTCCGCTGTGGGTCGCAGCGCTGGTCGCAGTCGTGCTCATCGGCACGGGCGCGGCTGCGTGGTGGCTACGGGGCGGCGCGACGCCGTACACGGAGTCCCGAGCGCCTGTCGCAGCGACCTACGTGCGCGACGCGCAATGCGCGGAATGCCATACCAGGCAATCGACCCTGTGGCTCGGCTCGAATCACGACCGGGCGATGCAGGCGGCCGACGACAAGACTGTCCTGGGAGACTTCAACAATGCGCGCTTCTCGAGCCGCGGACTGACGACGAGCTTCGCGGGCCGTGACGGGAAGTACTTCATCACTACCGAGGGGCCCGACGGCAAGCCAGCGGAATACGAAGTCAAGTACACCTTCGGAGTCTCGCCCCTTCAACAATACCTGGTCGCATTTCCCGGTGGCAGGCTGCAGGTGCCGACGGTTGCGTGGGACACCGAGAGGAAGCGCTGGTTCGCGATGTACCCCAACGAACGCCACAGGACCGACGATCCGTTGCACTGGACAGGACGCTACCAGAACTGGAACCTGATGTGCTCCGAGTGCCATTCGACAGACGTGCGGCGCGCCTACGATGCCAAGACCGACGCCTACGACACCAAGTGGGCCGAGCTCAACGTCGGCTGCCAGGCGTGCCACGGCCCCGCCAGCGAGCACGTCGCGTGGGCGCGCAAATCGGCAGCGAGGGATGCGAAGGGCCTCGACGCCAAGGCGGTGGGGCTGCTCGTCGATTTCCGCGGCGGCGACTCGCGCTATCAGGTGGAGGCCTGCGCGCCGTGTCACTCGCGCCGGCAGCGCCTGACCGACGGCGAGCTCGCTGGCCGGCCGTTCCTAGACAACTACCATCCCGCGTTGCTGCGCGAGGGGCTGTATTACCCCGACGGGCAGCAGCTCGACGAGGTCTACGTCTGGGGCTCATTCCTGCAGAGCAAGATGTACGCGAAAGGCGTGCGCTGCACCGATTGCCATGATGCGCACAACTTGCACCTCAAAGCCGAAGGCAATGCGCTGTGCACGCAGTGTCACCGAAGCGAGGGCAACGAGCGCTTTCCTTCGCTCAAGAAGGCCGACTACGACACGCCGGCGCACCATCACCACGCGGCGGACAGTCGCGGCGCGCAGTGCGCGAACTGCCACATGCCCGCCAGGAATTACATGGTGATCGATCCGCGGCCCGACCACAGCCTCCGCATCCCGCGTCCCGATCTGTCGCTCAAGATCGGAACGCCCAACGCCTGCAACGGCTGTCATGACAAGAAGACGCCGCAGTGGGCCGGGGAGGCGGTTGAGCAGTGGTTCGGCACCGGGCGGCGGCAGGAGGCGCATTATGGCGAGATCTTCGCCGACGCGCGCGCAGGCCGGCCGAGCGCACTGGCGGGTCTGGATCGGCTTGCGTCCGATCGCGATACTCCGGCGATAGTCCGCGCGACTGCTCTGGAGCTCGCCCGAGGGTATGGGCCGCAGGGTGGGCGCCTCGGCGTCAACGACAAGGACGATCCCGATGCGCTGGTACGCGCGGCGGCCGCAACCGCGCTGGCGGGGCTGCCGACCGAGCAGCGCGTCCTGTTCGCTCCGGCGCTGCTGCGAGACCCGATCAAGCTCGTTCGCATCGAGGCGGCGCGCTCGCTCGCCGACGTGCCTCCGGCATCGTTTGGCACCGACGATCGCGCGGCGTTCGAGCGCGCCTACGCCGAGCTTGTGGCTTCAGAGCAAGCCTTCGCCGACATGGCGGGCACGCAGATGAACCTGGCGGACCTCGCCGGCCGGCGCGGCGACGCCGTCGCGCAGGAAGCAGGCTACCGGCGCACGATGGCTATGGACCCGTACTTCACGCCGGCGTATCTGGCGCTGGCGAGCCTGCTGTCCAGACAGGGCAAGAACGCCGACGCGGAAAGCGTGCTGCGTGACGGTCTGAAACGCCTGCCCAGCGAAGGCGAGCTGCATCAGTCGCTGGGGCTTCTGCTCGCCGAGGAGAGGCGCGATGTCGAGGCCATCGCCGAGCTGCGCAAGGCGACCGAGTTGATGCCGCAGCAGGCGCGGGTGTTGTACAACCTCGGGCTGCTGCAACAGTCGCGGGGACAGCTCTACCCGGCGGAGGACGCGCTCAAGAAGGCGCGAGCGCTGGGCGATCGCGAGGCAACGTACGCGCTCGCGCTTCTCTACGTCCGCGAAAAGCGGCTCGACCGCGCGCTGCCGCTGTTCGATGAGCTCGCCGCCCAGAACCCGGACAACCCGCAGCTCACGAGGATGCGCGACCAGCTGCGCGCCGCGATGGGGGTAAAGTAGGGCAGGCTCCTTACCTGGCGCGTTCGACTTCGAGCACGCGAACGCTCAAGCGCCCGATCCAGTCCACCAAAGGCGTGAGGTCGGCCAGCGTTTCGCCCTCCACGAGCTTCACGTGGGTCGCGTCGGCCGGCACGGTGCCGAACGTGGGATCGACGGCGATCCAGCCCTCGTCGATCAGGCTTTCGGCCCAGGTGTGATAGAGGAAGCCTTCGAAATCTGCCGAATAGACGATGCCGTTCACGACCCGCGTCGGAATTCCGAGCGAGCGCGCCAGCGCCGCATAGAGGTAGGTATGCCCCTGGCACTCCGCCTCGCGCGTCTCTAGCACGTCGAGCGCGGTCCAGACATCCGCGGGTGACGTTCGCACGTTGTCTCTGATCCACGTCAGCAGGCGCTCGACCTGCGCTCGGCTTCCATTCGCATCGCCAGCGATTTCGCGCGCCGTGGCGCGCAAGCGCGGGTCGCGCGCGGGCACGGGAAAGGTGGAGGCGAGGTACCGGGGATCGCTGTGGGGCGGGGAGGCAGCAGCGACGGTGGTCGAAGCGGCGTAGGCCGTGCGCACCGTGCAGATGGTCTCGTCACGCTCGACAACGCAGCGCTGAATCTCGTCCGAGGGAACGGCGCGGTCGGCGCCGCGAAGCGCGATCCGCATCGCGGTGATGCTGCGAGGCTCGCCGAGCGGCCGTTCCGGCCGCACCAGCGCGAATGCGATGAGCGCTTCCGACTTGTTGAGACTCGCTGCCGCAAGATAGTTCCTGGCTCGCGCCTCGTCTTCGAGTCCCGATATCAGCACGCCGTTCATCGCGATCTCGAGCAGCGGCGCGCCGCGCGCGCTCACCCAGGTTTCGACCTTGTAGCCTTCCATCGCGGTCTCCAGGCGGAAAGCGCTGCCTTCGAACAGCGGGCTGCGCTCGTAGGCGAGCACGTGCTGCGTGATCTCTGTGATCTTCTGCAGCTCGCCGCTGTACACCGGATACCGGTATTCGCGTCCGGGTGCGAGGCCGTGCAGCAGTGGGTAGAACGCGCTCGCCGCCTGCGGGTAGAGCGGCCCGGATACGTCGATCGTCTGCTGGGCGTCCTCTCCGCCGCGGGTCACGGTCACGACGAGACTGTTGCCCTTGCGCGTTCCCGCAACATTGAATTCGCTGTTGTCGATCACGTAGTCGTAGCGGAAGCGCACGATGTCAAGATCGTCGCGCACGACGTCGGTCGCCTTGAGATTGATCCGCTTGTCGAAGCCTAGAAAACGCAGCACGAACGCCGCCTCGGAGCGAATCTCGAATTCGCCCGGTGCCTCCTCGGCATGCAGCGCGGTGTGGCTGAATCCGATCTTCTCGCCGTTGAAGACGATGCCGGACCAGTACTCGTGGTCGGGCCATGCGGCGAGGGCGTACTGCGGCGGCGGTGAGGGCGCCTCGCCGGCACGCTGGAAGTACAGGCTCTGACAGCCGGCGAGCAGGACGGCGAGGGCTGCAGCAAGGAAGAGGCGTCTCATGCTCCGGAATCCTACGCCAACATCACTCCCGACGCGTCGAGCGGGGCTTTCGGCTCCGCCCGGCGTCGGATCGGGAATGCGGCGCCTGATGACGCTACCCGATCAGCGCGAGCCAGGGCACGGCGATGACAAGCAGCGCAGCGATGAACAGAACGCCGAAGACCGCACCGAGGCGCCAGTAATCCTTCGCCGGCAGGTATCCCGAGCCGTAGTACACGGGGCTGGGGCCCGTCGCGAATGGTGTCAGCACGCCCATGATCCCGAGCGTGAGGCAGAGCAGCAGCGCGAACTCGGGCAGGTTGATCCCGGGGATCGCCGTGCCCACGGCCAGCATCACGGGAAGCATCGCGGTGACGTGCGCCGTGACACTCGCGAACAGGTAGTGGGTGAAATAGAACACCAGCACCAACAGCAGCATCGCGGTGAACGGCGAGAAGCCGCTCATGTGCGAGCCGACGGTGTCCGCGAACCATTTCACGAACCCCACCTTGTTGAGGCCGTCGGCGAGCGCGACCAGCGTCGCGAACCACGCCAGCGTGTTCCAGGCCGCCGAATTCTTGACGATGTCCTCCCAGCTCACGACTTTGAGCACCAGCATCAGCGAGATCACCACCAGCGCAACGGTGGTCGCGTTGATGGCATCGCCGCCGAAGATCCACAGCGCCAGCGCGAGGAGAACGAGCGCGGCGAGGGTGATCTCGCGGACGCTGAACGGCCCCATCTTGGCGAGCTCCTCGCCAGCCCACTTCGGGACCTCTTCGCCAGCCTTCACTTCCGGCGGATAGATCCAGTAGGTGAGCAGCGGAACCAGGATCAGCAGCGCGACGCCGATCGGCGCGAAGGCCAGGAACCATTGTGTCCAAGTGAGACTCACCTTGGCAGTCTTGTTGACCAGCTCGATTGCGAGCAGGTTGGGGGCGAGACCGGTCAGGAACATCGAGCTCGTCACGCAGGTCGTGGCGATCGCGACCCACATCAGGTACGAACCGATGCGCCGTGCCGACGGGTCGTTGGGCTTGCTGTCGTAGAGCGGCGGCAGATTGCGGATCACCGGATAGATGGTGCCGCCCGAGCGCGCCGTGTTCGAGGGCGTAAAGGGCGCGAGCAGCGTGTCGGCGACCACGACGGCGTAGCCGAGCGTCAACGTGCGGCGGCCCATCTTCTTCACCAGCAGCAGCGCGATGCGCCGGCCGAGCCCGGTCTTGTCGTAGCCCAGCGCGAACATGAACGCGCCGAAGATGAGCCAGACGGTGCTGTTGGCGAAGCCCGAGAGCTCCCAGGTGACCGCGGCGTTGAAGGCTTTGAAGCCAGGCTTGGCGAGCTCTTCCGGCGAAAAGAGCACGTACGGCGACAGCACGGCGACCGCGGTGAGACCGATCAGGCCGATGGCGCCGCCAGGCAGCGGCTCGAGCATCAACGCGACGATCACGCCGGCGAAGATCGCAAAGAAGTACCAGGCATGAGGTGCGAGCCCTGCCGGATGCGGCAGCAGCGCCAGCACAAGCGTCACGCAGATCGGAACGAGTCCGCGCCAGGCGATGTGCGGAGCCCTTTTCGGCAGTTCCGCAACCGCGGTCGGTGCGACGGAGTGGTCAGAAGCGATGGAAACGGCCATAGAAGCCTCCCTAACGTTGTGCCTGAGCGGCGCACCGTGCTTCGCGGGAACGCTTCCATCAGCGCGCCCGAGAATGCCTCGAGCATCGCCCAATCAGTGAGATTATCCCGACTTCACGCCGAGGCCGCGTTGACCCCGGTCAATGTCGATGCGCGCGCCCCGACGCCGTGATGCACGAGGCTCTGGAACGAAGCTAAGCGCGCGCAGCGATCAGCTCAACGCCGGCACCGAAATCGCTGCGCCGTGGATCGCGCGCGAGTCGGGCGAGGCGAGGAACACGATCACCTTGGCGAGGTCCTCGGGCGCGACCCAGCGCGCCGGGTCGGCGCCGGGCATCGCGGCGCGGTTCTCCGGCGTGTCGATGATGGTCGGCAGCACGCAGTTGACGTTCACGTTCTTATCGCGCAGCTCGGCGGCCATCGATTCGGTGATGCGGATCACCGCGCTCTTGGCCGCGCAATAAGCGCCCATGTTGGCGACGCCCCGCTGCGCCGAGGCGGCCCCGACGTTGACGATCTTGCCGCCGCCCGCTTCGATCATGAGCGGCACGACGGCGCGAACGCAATTGAGCAGCGTGCGCACATTGACATCGAGCATGAAATTCCAGTCGTCGTCGGACGTCGCGTGCACCGGTGTGCCCATGCGGAAGCCGCCGGCGATGTTGCACAGCACATCGATGCGGCCGAAGCGCTCGATCGCGACGCGCATTATGGCGTCGACCTTGCGCTGATCGAGGAGATCTGCCGGCGCAAACATGCGCTGCGCACCTTCGCCGCCGAAGGCGGACACAAGCGCCTCGCGGCGGTGACCAAACAGGACGAGATTGGCGCCGAGCTCTCCAAAGGCCCTGGCGACTGCGCGTCCCAGGTTTCCAGTGGCGCCAGTGACCATGACCGTGGATGACCCCTCTCCCCTCGGGAGAGGGGCAGGCGTGAGGGAAGAGCTTGGCGACATGGTGCTTAACAGGTCTCGCGAGCCGGCAAAACCGTGCCCGCGCACTCGCCGAATCCGATGTTGCGAAATCCCGCCCGCTCGCAACGTCCGCGCAGGATCACGCTGTCGCCGTCTTCCAGAAAGCCGCGGGCCTCGCCGTTGGCGAGCCGCAGCGGCTGTTTTCCGCCAAGGGTGAGCTCGAGCAGCGAGCCTCCCTGACCCGGCTCGGGCCCGGACTGCGTGCCGGAGCCAAGGAGATCGCCGCACTGCAGGTTGCAGCCGTTCACCGTGTGATGCGACACGAGTTGCGCCAGCGTCCAGTAGCTGTCGCGGAAGTTGGAGCTCATCAGGCGCTGCGGAGGCAGACCGGCTTTACGCATTGCCGCGGTCTGCAATTCGACCCCGAGCGAAATGTCGATGCCGCCCGACTCGCGGTTGGGAACGGAATCCAGATAGGGTAGCGGCTGTGGATCGCCCTCGGGACGACGGAACGGCGCGCGGAAGGGTGCCAGCGCCTCGAGCGTGACGATCCACGGCGAGATCGTGGACGCGAAGCTCTTCGACAGGAACGGACCGAGGGGCTGCGCCTCCCACGCCTGAACGTCGCGCGCGCTCCAGTCGTTGAGCAGCACCAGCCCGAAGACGTGATCTTCGGCATGCTCGATCGGCACCGGCTCGCCCAACGCGTTCGACGTGCCGACGAAAGCGCCGAGTTCCAGTTCGTAGTCGAGCCGTCGCGTCGGCCCGAAGCTCGGGGTAGCGTCATCCGGTGCCTTGAACTGTCCCAGCGGCCTTCGAAAGCTTTGAGGGCTTGCGCCGATCGAGGAGGCGCGCCCGTGGTAGCCGATGGGTACCCATTTGTAATTGGGCAGCAGCGGGTTGTCGGGCCGGAACAGCCTGCCGACGTTGGTCGCGTGATGAATCCCGCTGTAGAAGTCGGTGTAGTCGCCGATGCGGCAGGGCAGGCCCATGGTCACGTCGGCCTGAGAGACGAGGTAGGAGCCCAGTGCGTCGCGCTTCTTGCTCTCGCGGCGCAACGCCTGTGAAATCGCCCGTCGCAGCGCCGCGCGCGCTTCGGCGCCGGCCTGCATCAGCCGCTCCATGTCGTCGGTATCGATGAGCCCGGCCCGGCGCAGGTCCAGCACCTGATCGCCGATCGCGACACCGATGCTCCAGCGCGGTTCCCCGGCGCGTCGAAACCGTCCGAACGGCAAGTTCTGGACAGGAAAGTCCGTCACCGAATCGTTCGCCGATTCGACCCAGCTCTTGAGCGACGGATCGTGCGTTTCGTCGAGCTTCGTGCTCATCGAATGGCACCCTCCGTCGGGTCAAGATGGCTTGTCAAGCGGCCTCGATGACGCCGCGGCGCAGCTGATCGCGCTCCATCGATTCGAACAACGCCTTGAAGTTGCCCTCGCCGAAGCCCTCGTCGCCCTTGCGCTGGATGAACTCGAAGAACACCGGCCCGAGCAGCGTCTGCGAGAAGATCTGCAGCAGCAACCGCTGCTTGCCTCCCTCGGTGGTGCCGTCGAGCAGAATGCCGCGCGATTGCAGCTCGGCTGCCTTCTCGCCATGGCCCGGGAGCCGCTCGTCGAGCATCTCGTAATAGGTGGCCGGTGGTGCGCTCATCAGCGGCGCTCCCGCAGTGCGCAGGCTGTCAACGCTCCCGAGCAGATCATCGGTCAGCATCGCGATGTGCTGGATGCCTTCGCCGTTGAACTTCATCAGGAACTCCTCGATCTGGCCGGTGCTCTTCGAGGCCTCTTCATTGAGCGGTATGCGGATCCTGCCGTCCGGCGCGGTCATCGCCCGCGAAGTAAGCCCCGTGTACTCGCCCTTGATGTCGAAGTAGCGCAGCTCCCGGAAGCCGAAGATCCGCTCGTAGAATTCCGCCCAGTACGCCATGCGGCCGCGGTAGACGTTGTGGGTAAGGTGATCGATGAGCCTCAAGCCGTGTCCCTTCGGGTGGCGGTCGACCCCGTCGATGAACTTGAAGTCGATGTCGTAGATCGACGCACCGTCGCCGAAGCGGTCGATCAGATACAGCGGCGCTCCACCGATCCCCTTGATGGCCGGCAGGCGCAGCTCCATCGGGCCGGTGGGCATGTCCATCGGCTGCGCGCCGAGCTCGAGCACCCTGTGATAGGCGAGGTGCGAGTCCTTGACGCGGAAGGCCATGCCGCAAGCCGACGGGCCGTGCTCGGCGGCGAAGTACGCCGCTGCGCTCTTGGGCTCGCGGTTGACGATGAAGTTGATCTGGCCCTGGCGATATAGCGATACGTCCTTGGAGCGGTGACGCGCGACTTCGCTGAAGCCCAGCATTCCAAGGACCGGTTCAAGGACATTCGGCTCGGACGAAGCGAACTCCACGAACTCGAAGCCGGTAAGGCCCAGCGGATTCTCGAAAAGATCAGTCATTGCGGTACTCCTCGTCGCTGATGGCCGCCAGAGACGATGCGACCACAGGGGCGCAATCTGTGTAAGGATACCGACTGGCGAGCCACATATCGAGACCCGATCGGCGTGAGCAAGGCACCGGCTGCCCGCGGGTCATGAGGCGTTGAGCATTCCGGTGTTTTCGGCACAATGTGCGCGGCCTCCATCATCGCAAAGATCAACAAGGAAGCGACATGTCCTCGTGAAACCCGCCCGGCATCCCACGGCTCTGCGGACTTGGCAACTCCTTCGCGATGCCGGGATCGACACTCGCGTCGTCGAGTTCGAACAGCCGACCCGCACCAGCGCCGAGGCGGCCGCCGCCATCGGCTGCTCGGTTGCCGAGATCGCCAAGTCTGTCGTGTTTCGGGGCAGGAACAGCGGCCAGGCAATCGTCGTCGTGACCAGCGGCGACAATCGGGTGAGCGAGGCCAAGGTTGCGTCAAAGATCGGCGAGCCGCTGGCACGCGCCGACGCTGATTTCGTGCGCGCGAGCACCGGCTACGTCATCGGCGGCGTTGCGCCGATCGGCTATTCGCAGCCGGTCAAGCTGTTGCTCGACCAAGACCTTCGACGCTTCGAGACCGTGTGGGCAGCGGCGGGCACGCCATTTTCGGTGTTTCCGATCAAGCCCGACCAGCTCGGAAGGCTGACGGGAGCCGACTGGGCAGACATCCGACAGTGAGCCCGGCGCGAAGCTTCGGCACCCGATCCCGGTGACTCGGATCGCCGGGAGCTGCTACGCCTGCGCTGTCCGGGCCACGCTCTGGCGCTCAGTGCCGCGTGCTGACTTTTCCTGAGCTTTTCGACTTGGGGGAAGTTGCTTCGACCAGCAGGGTGAAGGTGCGCTGCTCATTCGGATTCAGCGCGCCCACGCCGATGAGTCGATGGGCGATTTCTTCTCCCCGGTCGTTATGTATCGACACGGCAACGGTGTATTCCCAGGGCTCGCCGTCCGCGGGATGCCGGATGCTGCCTTCAATGCGCAGTGGCGTGAGCGCTGGCGCCGGTGATTGATCGGTCGCGTCCGGATCAAAGCGAAGATAGTGCCGGCATGCCGGACACACAGCCGCGCTTTCGAGGATGGTCTCTCGACAGTGCGGACACTCTCGAGTCGCCCCCGGGGTGCCCGGGCGCGCGCTGCTCATGAGGCCGCGCCGCCGCCCGCGCCTTGGCCGTTGCCTGGCTTGCCGGGTTTCCAGCCCTTGCCGTCGTCCCAGCCGAACTCCACCTGGCCGCGCATGCGCGCACCCGCGGCGACTGTCAGCGAACGGGTCTTGATGTCGCCGATCAACACGGCGCTCTGCAGCAAATCGACGCGCGAGGCTTCCTCGATGTTGCCTTCCAGTTCACCGGCGATCGTGACTTTGTCGGCGCGCACGCCGCCGGTCAACTTGGCGCCGACCTCGACGGCGAGATCGCCCTGGACACTGACGTCGCCCTTGAACTTCCCGGCGATGCGCACGCTGCCTCCGCCTTCGATCTTGCCTTCGATGGTGATGTCGGCGGCGATGAGCGATTCCTTTCGAGTCAGGGCGGTCTCGACGGGAGCCGGAGCGGCGGCCGGGCTGGGGGAGAACGCTGGCTTCAACGGAGCGTAGGACTGGGCCGGCTCCTTCGGTTGTTCGGGCGCAGGCGTCGGAGTCGTGGCCAGCCGGGTGGCTGTGCTGTCTTTCCAGAGGGACATTGTATAGGCCTCTCGTGAAGATGGGTTGTTAGGCTAGCTCCAAAGTGGGGGTGGAGGCAATTCAAATCCGACCGGCGTGCTCGCGCGGGCCCTCGAAGGACAGCTCATTTGCCTCCGAAGGGGCGTTGCCGAGGCTGCAGCAGGCATTCCGTGCAGCGGCGCGAATTGTTGTTCGTACACAGGCCTGAAGCCGGCGGTGGCAGCGTCCAAGGCTGCATCCAAGGCGATTGCGTGATGAGAGGCGCTTCGGATTGGCAACCCCGCGGAACTGTCGTAGTCTTTGCCGATGGCGAACGAAAAAAAATCCAGGCTTCGCGGGATCGTGCGGCGGGCGGATCCCGAAAGCAGGCCTCGCGGCGGGGATGTCGAATTCTCGCCCGACTACACGGTAACCAGCACTTCGGACGGAGGCGGGAGAGTTCTCACTCACGTCGAAGTCATCCTTTGCTTTTGGGGAAGCTTCTGGAGCAGGACCCCGCCGCCATCTCCCTCGAGCAATGACTACCAGACCGCGATCACAGGCATCGTTACCGGGCCGTACATGGGAAGCCTCGCGCAGTATCGGGGCATCGGCCCGGGAACGGTGATCTACAGCGAAATCAACAATACGAGCGATCCTGTCAATGGATTTGCGGATTCCGACGTGGCCAACATGCTCAAGGGCCGGTTGCAGACCACGGCCATGCCCCCGCCCATCGCGGGCCATGACCGATTCTATGCCGTCTTCCTGCCGGCGGGCATCCTCAATGTGAACCCGGCGCTCGCCGGTGAGCATCGAAGCTTCACGTTCAATGGCGTGACCGGATACTACGCCTGGGTCGAGAACACCGGCACTCTGACCGGCCCCGCTTGCGTGACCAAGGTCTTTTCGCACGAGCTCGTCGAGGCGTGTTCGAATCCGAATGTCGATACTCTGAACGATGGCATCACCGTCGCTGGCGTAGGGGTTGCGGAAGACGAAATAGCAGACGCCTGCAACAACCAATACGCAACGGTCGACGTGAGCGGCATCCAGTGCTCCGTCCAGGCCTACTGGAGCGGGGCCGACAACGTATGCATACTGCCGTTGTCGCAGGGTGACAACTATGGGGGCTTGTGGTGGGCCTACCCTGCGGGGTCTGAATCGGGATGGGGCCTGAACTTCGCGCACCAGGGAGATGTGATCTTCGTCACCTGGTTCACCTACGACGCCAACGGCAAGGCGTGGTGGCTGTCCATGACGGCGAACAAGACCGCTCCAGGCACGTACAGCGGAACGCTTTACCGAACCATCGGACCGTCGTTCTTCAGCGCGTTCGTGATGCCGGCGGCGGCAACCGCTGTCGGGAATGGAACGCTGACTTTCAGCGGTCCCACCCAGGGAACGTTTGCGTACCAGGTGAACAACGGAGCCAACGTGGCTGCGCAGACCAAGCCGATCGTGCTGGAGAGCTTCGGCGCGGTGCCGACCTGCGTTTGGGGGCGGCAGACCGACCTCACGACGGCGACGAACTTCCAGGACCTGTGGTGGGCCGCTCCCGCGGGATCCGAGTCTGGCTGGGGGGTGAACCTGACGCAACAGGGGACGACGATCTTCGCTACCTGGTTCACCTACGACTCCAACTCCAACCCGCTGTGGCTCTCGGTCACCGCGCCGCAGACCGCGCCGAGGACGTTTTCCGGGACGCTGTATCTGACCAACGGGCCAGCATTGGGCTCGACGCCGTTCGACCCGACCCAAGTAGGACGCAGGGCCGTCGGCCCGGCGACCTTCAGCTTCAGCGACGGCAACAACGGCACGTTCGCTTTCAACGTCGATCTCGGCGACGGTGTGAACATAGGCAATCGGACCAAGGCCATCACTCGGCAGGTATTCCGCGCGCCTGGCACCGTCTGCCAGTAGTGAGTGTTGCTCTTCGAACGGTGCGAAGCCGGGTCGGGCAACGTCGGGTCGTGAGCCAGTCGGCGCGCCAATCTGGCTGATCTCCCCGCTCTCCAACCATCGCTTGAGCGCCTCAAGCCGCTATTCGACAAACAGCAGCGCCGGACACTCCAGATAGCCCTTGAGCGCCTGAACGAACTCCGCGCCGTTCGCGCCGTCGATGACGCGGTGGTCGAACGACGACGAGAGGTTCATCAGGCGGCGCGGCACGATCGCGCCGCCGAGCACAACCGGCCGCTCGACGATCTTGTTCACGCCGATGATGGCTACCTCCGGTGCATTGATTACCGGAGTGGTGACGATGCCGCCCGTTGGGCCGAGACTGGTGATCGTGATCGTCGATCCAGAGAGCTCGTCGCGGATCGCCTTGCCCGAGCGCGCCGCCTGTGCCAGACGCACCACTTCGGCTGCGCTCCCCCACAGGTCGCGCGCCTCGGCGTGCCGCACCACCGGCACCATCAGCCCGGCGTCGGTCTGCGTCGCGATGCCGATATGCACCGCCTCGAAGCGGGTCACGATGCCCTGCTGGTCGTCAAACCGCGCATTGATCTGTGGAAACGCGGGGACGGCGAGCACGATCGCTCGCATCAAGAACGGCAGGAAGGTGAGTCGGCCGCGCGTCTCGGCGAAGCGATCGTTCAACTTCGAGCGCAGGACCTCGAGCTCGGTGACGTCGACTTCCTCGACGTAGGTGAAGTGCGGAATCCTGAGCGATTCCTGCGTGTGCATCGCAATCTTCCGGCGCAGTCCGATCACAGGGACCGCGTGTTCGCCCTCGCGCTCGGCATAGCGCTGGGCGATGGCGGGTTTGGCACCGCCGCCTGCCGAATGTCGTACGAGGTCCTCGTGCGTGACTCGTCCTTCAGGCCCGGTCGCACGGGCATGCGCGAGCTCCACGCCCAGCTCGCGCGCGTGGCGCCGCACCGAAGGCGACGCGAGCGGCTTCTTCTCGCTCGGTGGGGTCTGCGGTAGCGCCACGCGCGGGGCTGGTGCGACCGACGGAGGCCGGGCCGCGGACGGCGGCGACGAAGGCACAGCGCGCGCGGGAGGCGCTTTCGGAGGCCGAGCTTCGGCAACCGGCACGCGCTCGCGGTTTTCGGCAGCGCTCGCAGGCGCGGCGCTCACAGCAGCAGCGCCCGCAGCCACCATCTCGAGCCGCGCGAGCTCGCTGCCGACTGCAAGGGTGTCGCCTGCGTTGCCGTGGGTGGCGATCACCTTGCCCGCGACCGGGGAGGGAACCTCGACGGTCGCCTTGTCGGTCATCACGTCGGCAAGCGGCTGATCCTCGACCACGGTGTCGCCGGGCCGCACGCGCCACTCCACCAGCTCGACCTCCGCGATGCCTTCGCCGATGTCCGGCACCTTCACCACGTGGATGGCCATCTCAGGCCTCCCGCCGGGCCGCCCCGAGGGAGGCCTTTGCCCCCTCTGGGGCCGGCGAGCGAAAGCGAGCCCGGGGGTCCATTCAAGTCTCCATCACGCGCTTGAGCGCCTTGCCCACGCGGTCCGGGCCAGGAAAGTAGGCCCACTCCTGCGCATGCGGATACGGCGTGTCCCATCCGGTAACGCGCTCGATCGGTGCCTCGAGGTGGAAGAAGCAGTGCTCCTGCACCAGCGCCGCGAGCTCGGCGCCGAAGCCGCTCGAGCGCGTCGCCTCGTGGACGATGACGCAGCGGCCCGTTTTCTTCACCGAAGCAACGAGCGTGTCGAGGTCGAGCGGCCACAGGCTCCGGAGGTCGATGATCTCGGCGTCGATGCCGGTCTCGCGCGCCGCAGCCTCCGACACCCACACCATCGTTCCGTAGGTGATCACGGTCACCGCGGTCCCCGCGCGGCGCACGGCGGCCGATTCGAGGGGCACGACGTAGTGATCCTCGGGGACCTCCGCGAGCGGGTGACCTGTCCAGGGCACCAGCGGCCGCTCGTGGTGACCGTCGAACGGCCCATTGTAGATGCGCTTGGGCTCGAGGAAGATCACCGGATCGTCGCACTCGATCGATGCGACCAGCAGGCCCTTGGCGTCATGGGGATTCGACGGCATCACCGTGCGCACACCGCAGACGTGCGTGAACAGCGCTTCGGGGCTCTGGCTGTGGGTCTGCCCGCCGTAGATGCCGCCGCCGCAGGGCATGCGGATGGTGATCGGCGCGGTGAAATCACCGGCGGAGCGATAGCGCAGCCGCGCTGCACCCGATACGATCTGATCGTAGCCGGGATACATGTAGTCGGCGAACTGGATCTCCGCGACGGGGCGAAGGCCGTACGCGCCCATGCCGATCGCAGCGCCGACGATGCCGCCCTCGGCGATCGGAGAATCGAACACACGCGATCTGCCGTACTTGGCCTGCAGCCCGTCCGTGCAGCGGAACACGCCGCCGAAATAGCCAACGTCCTCGCCGAACACGACCACGTTGTCGTCGCGCCCGAGCATGACGTCGAGCGCCGAGCGGATCGCCTGCACCATCGTCATCGTGGCCATGGTCAGCCTTCCAGGAGCTGCTCGCGCTGGCGCTTAAGATGCGCAGGCATGTCCTTGAAGACGTCGTCGAACATGGTCGAGGCGTCGTGGACGTGGCCCGAGACGAGCGTACCGTAGCTCTCCGCGGTCTTCTGTGCCGTGATGACCTCGGCCTCGACTTCCTTCTGCACGCGGGCATGCTCTTCGTCTGACCATGCGCCGAGCTGGGTCAGGTGCTTCTGCAGCCGCGCAACCGGATCGCCCAGCGGAAAGCGCGCCCAATCGTTGGCGGGCCGGTACCTCGAAGGATCATCCGCCGTGGAATGCGCGCCCGCGCGGTAGGTGATCCACTCGATGAGCGTCGGGCCGATGCCGCGGCGCGCTCGCTCCGCCGCCCAGCGCGAGACGGAGAGCACCGCGAGAAAATCGTTGCCGTCCGCGCGCAGCGACACGATGCCGTTGCCCAAGCCCCGCGCGGCGAAGGTCGCCACTTCGCCGCCGGCGATCCCCTGGAACGAGGAGATCGCCCACTGGTTGTTGACGATGTTGAGGATCACCGGCGCGCGATACACGGCCGCGAACGTGAGCGCGTTGTGGAAGTCGGGGGCCGCCGTCGCGCCGTCCCCGATCCAGGCCGAGGCGATGCGCGTGTCGCCCTTGATCGCCGAGGCCATTGCCCAGCCCACCGCCTGGATGTACTGCGTGCCAAGGTTGCCGGCGAGCGAGAAGAATCCGTGCCGCTTCGAGGTGTACATCACGGGCATCTGTCGCCCGAGCACCGGGTCGCGCTCGTTGGAGAACAGCTGGCACATCATGTCCACCAGCGGATAGCCGCGCGTGATCAGGATTCCCTGTTGGCGGTAGGTGGAGAAGCACATGTCGTCGGGCGCTAGCGCTGTCGCCTGCCCGACGCTGACCGCCTCCTCGCCCAGGCTCTGCATGTAGAACGAGATCTTCTTCTGCCGCTGCGAGGTCAGCATTCGCGCGTCGAAGACGCGAGTCTTGAGCATCGCGCGCATCCCGTTTCGCAGCAACTCGGGATCCGCGTGGGGGTCCCAGGGGCCAACGGCGCGCCCCTCGTCGTCGAGCACGCGCACCATCACATCCACCAGGTCGCGGGTCTGCGAGGGTCGCGTATCGATGGGAGGCTGACGCACGGCGCCGGCACGGGTGATGCGGAGGTACGAGAAATCGGTCTCCTGCCCGGGGCGCGCCGGCGGCTCCGGGACGTGCAATTGCAACGGGGAGTACGGGCTCATCCGTGATTCTCCAGACTGGTCATCTAGGATTGATTGCCATTCGGGGCGCTGTGCGAGTCTGGCACCATCGCGTCCGGCCAGGCGCTGCACGATTACGCGGCTTGTGCCTTGGTCCAGCTCTGAACGTGCCTCGTTTTACTCGCCCGTCGTGTCAAAATCAACCTGCGGGGAGGAGTGAGCTGCGTAGTGCCGGATCACAGCTTCAACGGTTTCCAGTAGCCGGTGAGCTCGAGGTAACCGCGTCCGACTTCGCGTCCCGAATCGATGGCGCGCACCGCGCCTTCCCAGTAGACCGTGCCGGTTCCTGCGCGCGCGTCGAGCTCCTGATCGTCCATGAGGGGCTCTATGGCCAATTGCAGGCGGCCGGCCCGCACCGCCATCGCCACCGGGTACTCCGCCTGCGTGCGCGGCGAGCGCCAGTGCCGCTCCGCGGCGAATCCAATCTCGCCGCGCTCGAATGTGCTTACGCTTCCGCTTCCCGAGCGATACGTGCCGCCGGCCCACACCGTGGCACCGAAGCGATCGCGTATGCGAAAGGCCATCAGCGCGCCGCCGTCGTCGAGGTTGAGGCCGACCCAGTCCCAGCCCGACGCGCCAGGTGCGAGCGGCTCGCTCGACCATTCGTGGTCGAGCCACGCGATGCCGGTGACCTCGGCATCACGGTCAGGAGTGGCGACTCGGCCGGACACGGCGAGCTGCGGCTCGCTGTAGTAATAGCTCGCCTGGCGTGCAGCCGGACCCTTGCGGGAGTAGCCTTCTTCGCCCTGCGCCAACACGCCTTGCGTGGACGTGAAACGCAGATCCAGCGAAAGATCCCGTGCGCTGATGCGCGCGACGTACGCCACGCCGTTCATCTTGAGCGACCAATCGTCGATCCAGACCGCGGTCGTGCCCTCGGAGGCATCGGCAAGACCGAAGCCCGCGCGCGCCGCGCGCTGATCGTGGCGCAGCCGCCCGTGACGCGGATCGGCGACCGCGACATGCACGAACAGAAGCTGCTTTGGTGCGAAGCGACTGGAGTTGTCCTCTGCGATGCGCGGCCGGTTGCGAAAAAAGGTGACCTGGATGCCCGAGGCGACTCCATCAGGCTCCCTGACCCAGCCGGTGATGTACCACCATTCGTTGCGGAAGATCGGATGGCTGCCGAAGTCGCGCGGGAACCGAAGCATCTGGCCGGCGGTAACCTCGGGATACTCGTCGGCGGCGGACGCCGGCGCCGAGAGCAGCGCCAGCGGGCTCGCCAGAAAATTCCGCCTTTTCATCGCCGCCTCACGTCAGAAGCTGCCTCACCAGTCGTCCTTCACGGCGCGCACGACATCGTCGTCCATCGCCTTGCGGCCGCTGGCCCACGCGGTCAGCGTCGACAGCGCGAGCACGACCAACGCGGCAATGGCCAGCGTCCTCCACGGCAACGAAAGCTCCATGCCCCAATGGAACGACTGCCGGTTGACCACGTGGATCAAGACGACGCTGATGAGCGTGCCGAGGACGAGTCCGACTGCCAGTCCGATTGCGCTCAAGATCAGCCCTTCGCTCGCAAGCATCGTGCCGACCTGTCGCCGGGTCATGCCGATGTGGCGAAGCACGCCGAATTCGCGCCGCCGCGCGAGCACGAGCGCACCGAAGGACGACGACAACCCCAGCAGCCCTATCGCCACCGCCGCCAACTCGAGCGCATAGGTGACGGCGAAAGTGCGGTCGAAAATCTTGAGCGAGAACTCGCGAATCTCTCCCGGTGTGGCGATCTCCAGCCGGGCGCCTCCGGGAATCTCTCTCGCGATCGCCTGAGTCACGTCGTCCAGCGTGGCCCCCGGCGTGAGCCAGAGTGCCGCGTTGGTCGCCGTGCGATCTCCAGTCAGCGCGGCATAGCGATCGCGCTCGATGATCAGCGCTCCTTGTGGCCGCGCGTAATCGCGCCACACACCGGCGACGATGAATTGTGCCGCCTTGCCCGCGATCGGAAGCTCCACCACGCTGCCGATGGTAAAACCGTAGAGGTCGGCCATCGCCTCGTTTGCCCACAGCGGCGGGGATGCGTCCGGCGGCAGACTCGGCAACGCGGTCACCAGCACCAGCCGCTGTGCCGCATCGGCGACGTCAATCGTGCGGGCGAGCAAAACGATGCGCGGCCGCGAAGGATCGAGCAGGAGCTGCTGCTCGCGAAGGAACTCGGCGCGGCGAATTCCAGGCAGCGCTGCGATCCGCGCCTGATCGTCCGGCGTGAGATAACCCGTGTCGCCTGCGGCCGCGGCGCGCACGTACACATCGGCCGGCAGAACGCGTTCGAGCCACGCGTCGAGCGCGTCGCGAAACGAAGTGACCATGATCGCCATCGAAGCCATCAGGCTTAAGCTGGCGACGATCGCCACCAGGCTCAGCGCCGCCTGCCCGGGAGCGCCGCGAAGCTGCAGCAACGCGAGCCGTCGTGGCGCATCGTGGGGCGTGATCATTGCATCGAGAAGAAGCGACGCGAGCCGAGGCATGAGCATGAGCGTCCCCGCGAGCAAAAGCGCGATCGCGACGTAACCGAACAACGGCAGTCCCGTCACCGGAGGCAGCAACGTCGCGAGCGCTCCAAGAGTCAGCGCGGCGAGACCCGGCCACGCGGGCCGCAGCCGCACGAACGCCCGCTCCTCATCGCCCGGTTTGAGCGCAAGCGCCGGAGAGGCGCGCGCGGCCTCCAGCGCGGGAAAGAGGCAGCCCAGCATGGCTGTGGCCACTCCGAGAACGAAACACAGGGACAGCGCAATCGCGCTCGGCGAGAGCGTCGGTGCAACGCCACGAAAGTACCCCGATCCGAGATCCGGCCCTGCGACGCGGATCGCGGCTTCGGCGAGCAGGAATCCGCCGGCAAGGCCCAGCGCGCTGCCAACTGCACCGAGCAAGGCGCCTTCCAGGAGCAGGCAGGCGAGAAGTCGCCTGCGCGTCAGGCCCAGCACCCGCAAGAGGGCAAAGTGCGGGCGCCGGCGCACCACCGCCAGCGCCTGCGTCGAAAAGACCAGCAAGCCTCCGGTGAGCAACGCCACCAGCGCGAGTACATTGAGATTCACGCGATAGGAGCGCGACACGTTGGCGTTCGCCTGCACGGTCGTCGCCGGAGGCTCCGCCGCAACGCCTGCCGGCAGCTCACCGTGCACGCGCTCGCGAAACGATGCGACATCGGTCCCGGGCTTGAGCCGCAGATCGACGCGCGTGACGACCCCCAGGCGGTCGAACGCCCGCTGTGCGCCCGCGATATCCATCACCGCGATACGCTGCTCCCCGGCACCGGGGACCCATCCGACGACGCGAAGCGGCACTTCTCTCAAGCCGACCTGAAAATGCAGAACGTCACCGAGGCTCACGCCCAACCAGCGCGCCGCGGCGGGACTCAAGAACAGCGTGTCCGAGCGGAGCAGATCCAGACGGTCTTCGGGCTCCGCGATCAAGCCCGGCTGGGCGCCCACCGCGCGGAAGGCATCGACGCCGACGATCTTGAGCATTTCATCGCGTGCGCTCAACTTGGCGTCGACCTCGACGACCGGGCTCGCGAGCGCAACCTCAGGAAGACGCGCCAGCAGCGGGTATAAGCTCTCGTCAAAGCCGCTCCGCGGGCCGCGAACCTGTAAGTCGGCCTCGCCGGATAGCACCTGCACGCCGAGCGCGAGCTCGTTGATCGCTGAAGCCGTGATGAGCTGCACCGCGTATCCGAGCGCGACCCCGAGGGCAATCGCCAGCAGCGACAGCAGACTTCGCGTCTTGTTGTGCGCGAGCGAGCCGGTCAGAATCGCGCCGGCGGCGGAGATGATCGTAGCGTTGCCCACGGGTGCGGCTCAGCTCTGCTGCGCGATCTCGCGCAGACCCTGCTGCGTGAGCATCAGCGTGCGATCGCATGTCGCCGCGGCAACGCGCGAATGAGTGACGAGGATTCCCGCCGCGCCGTGCGTCTTCACCTGGTCGCGCAGTAGATCGAGCACCTGGCGAGCACTCTCTGCGTCGAGGTTGCCCGTGGGCTCGTCGGCGAGCACCAGGCGAGGGCTGTGCACGAGCGCCCTCGCGATCGCGACGCGCTGCAATTCTCCACCGGAAAGCTCGCTCGGACGGCTTGCGCCTCGTCCTTCCAGTCCCACCTCGGCGAGCATCGTCTCGACTCGAAGCTCGGAATCGCCGTGGTCGACGCCGAGCAGCGACAGAGGGAGCGCCACGTTCTGCGCGACACTCAAGTACGGCAGGATGTGAAATGCCTGGAATACGAACCCCAAGCGCTTGCAGCGGAGGAGCGTGAGCGCGTCGTCGTCGAGCCCGGTGAGTTCGAGCTCATCGAGCATGACCGAGCCCGAGTCAGGTCGGTCGAGCCCAGCGATCAGGTTGAGCAGCGTCGACTTGCCGCTGCCGGATTCGCCCATCACCGCAACGTAGTCGCCGTGATCGACCTCCAGATCCACGCCGGTGAAGACGGTGCGCGGGCGCGCACCACCATAGCGCTTGCTCAAAGCCCGAACGCGCAGCATGCAGCGAGCCTAACGGCCGCGCGCGATCGTGGCAAGCGTCGTGCCTGGTGCTGCGGGCGGCCGGAAAGCAAAGGCCCGCTTGAAGCGCGGGCCTTTCGACGTCGATAGTGCCTGCTGGAAACGCCGCCGGTTCAGCGCAACGCCTCAGTCATCTTCATCCTGGTCGTCGTCCTGATCGTCCTTCGGCGGCGTCGTCGCCACCAGTGAGCCGAACAGGCCATGCGATTCGTCCTGGGGCCCTGCGGTGAAGAACAGCGTGGTCTTGGGACCAGCGGCGACGCCGTTACCGAATTGGAGCGCCCACAGCCCGTCGATCTTCAGTGGCGGGCCGCCCGCGCTGTGCAGCACACCGCGGCGCTTGAACTCTCCGTTCCCGAGCAGCGCGTTGGGGTCGTACGCATGGATCTTGCCGTCACCGAAGTTGCCAATGAGAAGGTCACCGCTGAACTTGCCGAAGTTGGCTGGCGCCATCGCCAGCCCCCATGGCGAGTTGAGCGTCTCCCTGGATGCGACCCGACGGATCAACATCCCGTCCGTGGTGAACTCGTTAACGAATCCATGGCCCATGCCACGCACGTCGTCGTGGGCGTCGGCATCCTGCAAGGCGTAAGTAACGTAAATGATCCCGCCAACGTTCTGTATGCCAAACGGCGCGTAGCCCTTGGGGATTTTCGGATCAACGAATGCGTTCGGTTGCAGCACGAAGCTGTTGTCGTACTTGTCGACTTTGCCGTTGTGGAAATCGGTTGCGTAGAGAAAGTCACCGCCAGGGGTCGTGCAAGCGATCGCCAGGCCTTTGTAGACCTTGTCGGACGGCTGGATTGCAATGGTTGCCTTGGTGGAGGTAGGCGGGGGCGGCACGGCCGGGCTCCAGCCGGAAATGCTGCCATCCTCTCCTGCGAAGATGAATAATGCCGAACCCGTCGCACCCGTCGTTGCATCGGTAACTTTGAAACCCGTACCGCAATTGAAGACCGTCCCCGTGGGCACGCCGCCAGGAATCGTGACGGTGAGACTGCGTTTCGTCACTCCCGGGCCGCCGGCGCTGGTGTCGTAAAGCGTCGAAGTGCCGGTAGCATTGTTGGCGACCCACCACGGCGACGTGCTGCTCGATGTGAGCCCCCAGGAGTTGACCAGCGAGGAGTCCTGCAAGTCTGCGACTCCGGGCAGGTCAGAAACGAGGTTGTGCTGCAAGTAGAACTGCGCGGCGGCAGGATGCGCGCCGCACCAGAGCGCGGCGAACGACAGCAACGCCGTCGCCTGACGGATGCTGGGCATGAGCGTCTCTCCTTTCGAATCGAAACGGACTGCCAACGCCGGCGCCGGAGTCGACACCGTCGCAAACATGCGTTGACGATCGGATATTCCGGTGTTCGTGTCGGCGCTGAGCGAGATGATCGACGCGCCGCGAAAGGGGCCAAGCCCGTCGTGTAAGAGTTACGTGCCCCTTGCTACGCGAGATGAATCAGAGATGAATCACCCGTCGGCCTTGCGCGCAAGATTGGCGTTGCTCGGAAGATCGGAGCGGTTCGTACGCTGTAGACGTTCCAGGATTTCGAAAACGAGCATCCCCACGATCATCGCCGCTACGAAGACGACTGCCTTGGCCTGCCCGGCGCCAAGTGCAACCAGCGCCGGTCCGGGACAGAAGCCCGCGAGGCCCCAGCCCACGCCGAAGGCGAGACTTCCCAGGAGCAGGCTGGCATCGACATCGCGCGCTTTCGGGAGCTGCATCGGCGCGCCGAGCCACGATTGCGCGCGTTTCGCGGCCGCGCCGAACCCCACCATGCCGACCGCAACTGCGCCCGCCATCACCAAAGCCAGTGACGGATCCCAGGGTCCGGCCAAGTCGAGGAAGCCGAGCACTTTCGCGGGATTGAACATTCCCGACACGATGAGGCCCGCGCCGAAGATCAGGCCGACGATGAATGCTGCTCCCGTATAGAGCGTGCGTTTCACAGGCCGTGTCTCACCAGGAACACAGTGACGAAGCCCGCGAGCATGAAGGCAACGGTGGCGGCCAGCGAGCGGGGGGAGAGACGCGAAATGCCGCAGACACCGTGACCGCTGGTGCACCCCGCGGCGTAGCGCGTTCCGATGCCCACCAGCAGGCCGGCGACGATCAGCGTGGGATAGCCGGCATCGATCTGCATCGCAGGGAGCTGCGCGAGCGCCGCGTAAGCGAGCGGCGAGGCGAGCATGCCGATGACGAACGCGAGACGCCAGCCGATGTCGCCTGGGCTCGGCCGAAGGAGCCCGCCGACGATGCCGCTGATCCCTGCGACGCGTCCGGTAATCAATATCAGCAGCGACGCCGCGATGCCGATAAGAGTTCCCCCGGCGAGCGCGGTCGCGGGCGAGAACGAAGGCCAGTCCACATGCATGGGAGTATCTCCTCAGCGCCCGCAATAGATCGCGTACAGAGAGTGCAGCACGGCCAGCGCTTCGTCGTCGCGCACGCGGTAGTAGATTCGCTTGCCGTGGCGGCGGGTGACGACCAGACCCTCCGAGCGAAGCACGCCGAGTTGCTGCGACAGCGTCGGCTGGCGAATGCCGAGTAGATCCTCCAGCTCGCCGACGCACTTTTCTCCCTGTGCGAGCTGGCACAGGAGCAGCAGCCGATCCTCGTTGGCCAACACCCGAAGCAGCGAAGTCGCCCGTCCCGCCGCCCTTCGCAGAGCACCGGTATGCAGTTGAAGCGCGGGCACTTTGATCCTAAGCAAAGAAACCTTATTTAGTATATTGAAGCATATTATGTCAGTCAATATATTATGTGCGCTGCCGTGAATCGATGAATCGACGGCCGACGCCCCGACTGCATTCGAGGAGCTGACGCAGCCCGCGCCGACGCTCGTAGAGTGAACTCGCGAGACCCGCAGCGCGGCGATTAAGGAAGGCGCGCGTCGCGCACTAATGCGCGAGCGGAAGCTTGTGGCGGCCCGGTTCGGCGACGGACCCGGACTGGACGATCGAGTCCCAGTTGTCGCTCGAGGGCGGACTTGCAATCGCCTTGTTCGATATGCTTTCGCGCAACAGGTCGGCGGTTGCGGCGGCAGGCAGCGGACGACCCAGCAGGAAACCCTGAACCGTCGTGCAACCCAGGCGCAGGAGAAAATCGATCTGCGCCTGCGTCTCCACGCCTTCGGCGACGACGAGGAGCTTCAAGCTCTGCGCCATCGCCATCACCGCCCGTGTGATCGCCACATCGCCTTCGCTCTCTCCTGCGTCGCGGCTGAAGGACTGGTCGAGCTTGAGCTTGTCGAGCGGAAGCCGCCGCAGATACGCCAGCGACGAATAGCCCGTTCCGAAGTCGTCGATGGCGATCTTGACGCCCATGGCGCGCAGCTCGGTAAGCGTCTTGAGCGCCTCGTCGAAGTCCCCCATCAGCATCGATTCGGTCACTTCGAGCTCGAGATTGTCGAGCGGGACTTCGACGACTCGCGCGATCTCCCGGACGCGTTCGGCAAGCGCCGGGTCGCTGAACTGAACGCTCGACAGGTTCACCGCGACGGTCACCGCCGGCAGCCCCTGTTGCACCCACGCGTTGTGCTGGATGAGCGCGGTGACCAGCACCCACTCCCAGATGTCCATGATCAGGCCGGCTTCCTCGGCGATGCCGATGAAGTGCGCGGGCCCCAGCATGCCGAGCGTCGGATGGTTCCAGCGGATGAGCGCCTCGACGCCGACGATCTTGGCCGTCATCACTTCGATCTGGGGCTGGTAGTAGAGCTCGAACTGCCCCGCCTCGAGCGCCTTCCGGAGATCGTGCTCCAGCGCCAGGCGCTCCGCCGTCGCCGCGCGCATCGAATCGTTGTAGAAATAGTAGCGGTTTCTGCCCATCGCCTTGGCGTGGTACATCGCCACGTCGGCGTTCTTGAGCAGGGTGTCCAGATCGCCGCCGTCCCTGGGATAGAGGACGATGCCGATCGAAGCGGAGACGAAGACCTCCTGCGTGCCGATGACGATCGGCTGCGCCAGCGCAGCGAGCAGGCGCGTCGCGGCGCGCGACGCGTCCTGCTCGGTTTCCACTCCGTTCAAGAGCACGATGAACTCGTCGCCGCCCTGGCGGCAGACGTCCCGGTCGCCACCCTTGGCGCTGGTGTGGCCCGCCATGTCGTCGGGCCTCAGGCCCCGGGTGAGCCGCTGGGCGATCACGCGCAGCAGGTCGTCTCCCACGGCGTGTCCGAGCGTGTCGTTGATGCGCTTGAAATGGTCCAGATCGAGGAACATGATCGCGAAGGACTTCGCCCCGCGGCGGGCGGCCTCGAGCGTGTCGCCGAGCTTCTCGTGGAAGCGCGAGCGGTTCGGCAGCTCGGTGAGCACATCGAAGTAGGCGAGCCGGTGAATCTGCTGGATGGCCCGCGTGCGCTCGGTTGCGTCCTGGATCGTTCCGGTGACGCTGACGATCTTGTTGCTCGCGTCGCGCACGGCCTCGGCGAGCAGATGCACGTGACGCAGCTCTCCATCCTCGGCCGAGATCCGTACGTCGAGCCCTTCCGTGGCCGCGCCGCGCGCCAGCTTGACCATCCAGCGCCGGAACGCGCTGCGATCGTCCTTGTGAATGTAGCCTTCGATCGCTTCCCGACGAGGCTGCGGTTGCCCCACCTTGAGGCCGAAGATCCGCATGACCTCATCGGAGCAGTTCACTCCGTCCGTCGCCCGGTCCCAGTCCCAGGTTCCGACGCGCGCGATGCGCTGGATTCGGGCAAACTGTCCAGCCACGGTCCGACTCGCGTCGCATTCCTCCTGTGCCGCATCGCGGGCTGCCTTGAGCTGCTGCACGCGGTCGGCAACGGCACGGCGCAGCCCGCGGAGGCTGCGCCGGATCCCGTCCAGTCCGGCAAAGCGCCAATCGGGCGGCGGCTCTTCTCCGTCGCTGCCCTCCGAAAAACGCTGAACTTCGGCCCGCAGTCGGGCGATCGAGCGCGCCCATCGGTCACCGACGAAGATCAGGCCCGCGCAGGACAGAACAAAGACGCCGAAGGCGAAGGAAAGCCCGCTCAGCCAGCCGGCCGACAGGAGAGGCAGGAGCACGAGATTCGCGACCACGACCGTCGCCATGGCCTGCCCGGTGAAGCTGGAGAGGAAGGCCGCGCGCAGCCGGGCTGGCCACCTTTCGGCGGCTCGCGTGCTAAGGGGGTCCTGGTCGCCTTCCTTGCCCAACGCTCTTCTCCCGACTCCGGCGCGCTTAGCGTGGCGGAGGGCCCGCTTACGCTCCAATGTCAATCCAGCCTGAACTTCCCGCAAGTACCATGCCAACGGCGGCCGCTACGGGCCGCGCGAGTTCCCCGGGCAAGACCGACACAAATTGTCAATGTCGACCCCTCTGCGGCAACGGTCACGGGCAGCGGGCTCTGCCGTGAACTCAGTGAGGCCGGGTGCTCAGCGCGCCGCGGGGCGCAGAGTCAGGCTTTCCCAGCTCGAGGGCAGCGGCGCGCAGCCGCGGCAGAAACTTTGCCTATCTGCCGGCTTCCCCCGCACGGCCTCGGCGGCGATGCTCGTCGCGGCGACGACCTTGCCCTAATCCAGTCATCGGATGAGTGTGCGATTATCACGCGCACCGGCCGCCGCCCCCCATGATCGACAAGAACGTTGCCACGCCTGCCGCTGCCGTCGCCGATGTCTTCGACGGCGCGACGGTGATGATCGGCGGTTTCGGCTCCGCCGGCATGCCTTCGGAGCTCATCGACGCGCTGATCGATCACGGCGCGAAGGGACTGACCATCGTCAACAACAATGCCGGCAACGGCGAGACCGGCGTGGCTGCCCTGCTCAAGGCGAGACGGGTGAGAAAGATCATTTGTTCGTTTCCGCGCCAGGTCGATTCGTACGTGTTCGACGCGCTCTATCGCGCCGGGGAGATCGAACTGGAGCTGGTGCCTCAGGGCAATCTCGCGGCCCGGATCCAGGCGGCCGGAGCGGGCTTCGGCGCGATCTACACGCCCACGGGGTACGGCACGCTGCTCGCCCAAGGTAAGGAGACTCGCAACATCGAAGGCCGCAACTACGTGCTAGAGTACCCGATACGCGCCGATTTCGCGCTCATCAAGGCCGACCGCGGCGATCGCTGGGGCAACCTGGTCTACCGGAAAACCGCGCGCAACTTCGGACCCATTATGGCCATGGCGGCCAAATGCACGATCGCGCAGGTGCGCGAGCTCGTACCGCTGGGAGCTCTCGATCCCGAAGTCGTCGTCACCCCGGGCATCTTCGTCAAGCGCGTCGTGCCGATGGGGTCGGCACAGCGCTCGGTCGCCTGAGGAGGAGGCCCTGGATGAACCGGCTCCACCGCGAACAGCTCGCCGCGCGCGTCGCGCACGACATCTTCGAAGGCGCCTACGTGAACCTCGGGATCGGGCTGCCCACGCTCGTTGCCAATCATCTGCCCAAGGGGCGAGAGATCCTCCTGCAGAGCGAGAACGGCTTGCTGGGCATGGGACCGGCGCCCAAGCCCGGCGACGAGGACCCGGACCTCATCAACGCCGGCAAGCAACCCGTGACCCTTCTCACCGGCGGTGCCTATTTCCACCATGGAGATTCGTTCGCCATGATGCGCAGCGGTCGTCTCGATATCTGCGTGCTCGGGGCGTTTCAGGTCTCCTCCAGCGGCGACCTCGCCAACTGGCACACCGGCGCGCCTGACGCGATTCCCGCTGTGGGCGGCGCGATGGACCTGGCGATCGGGGCGCAGCGGGTGTGGGTGATGATGGAGCACCTGACGAGGAGCGGCGAATCGAAGATCGTCGCTCGCTGCACGTATCCGCTCACGGGCATCGGCTGCGTGAATCGCATCTACACCGATCTTGCGGTCATCGACGTCACGCCGCACGGGCTCGAAGTGATCGAGATCGTCCCGGGACTCGGCTTCGCCGAGCTCGAGCGGATGACCGGCGTCCCGCTGTCGGAGTCGATCGCACCTGCGGAAGCCTGAACGAGGGGTGCTTGATGGCCGAAGCGTATATCTGCGATGCGGTGCGAACCCCTTTCGGTCGCTACGGCGGCGTTCTCGCCGGCGTGCGCACCGACGACCTGGGCGCGATCCCCATTCGTGCGTTGGTCGAGCGCAACAAGGGCGTGGACTGGGCGAGCTGCGACGACGTGCTCTACGGCTGCGCCAACCAGGCGGGCGAGGACAACCGCAACGTGGCGCGCATGGCCTCCCTGCTCGCGGGCCTGCCGGTCGACGTTCCCGGGGCGACGGTGAACCGGCTGTGCGGCTCGAGCATGGATGCGATCGCATCCGCCGCGCGAGCCATCAAGTGCGGCGAGGCTGCCTTGGTCGTCGCCGGCGGGGTGGAAAGCATGTCCCGCGCTCCGTTCGTGCTGGCCAAGGCGGACACGGCTTTCTCGCGCGCGGCAAAGATCGAGGACACTACCATCGGCTGGCGCTTCGTCAATCCGCTGATGAAGGCCAAGTACGGGATCGACTCGATGCCGGAGACCGCTGAGAATGTCGCCGCCGAGTTCAAGGTGTCGCGCGAGGACCAGGACGCGTTCGCGCTTCGGAGCCAGCAGCGCGCTG
>DASPTZ010000058.1:0-79163 GCA_035623155.1 Casimicrobiaceae bacterium
GAAGACGGCGGCAGGGTCGAGCAGGAGACGCGACTCTTCGACCCCGACCGCGGCGAGACGCGCTCGATGCGCACCAAGGAGGAAGCCCACGACTACCGCTACTTCCCTGATCCCGATCTGCCGCCGCTCACCATCGATGAGGCGTGGATCGCACGGGTCAAGGCGGCGCTGCCCGAACTGCCCGAGGCGAAGCGCCAGCGCTTCGTCGACCAATATCGGCTCTCGCCGGTCGAGGCGGCAAGCCTCACCGCGTCGGTTGCGCTCGCGCGGCATTTCGAGGCGACGGTGCAGGCCGGCGCGGAAGCCAAGCTCGCGGCGAATTGGATGCTCGGCGAATTTTCTGCAGCGCTGAACAGAGACGAGATCGACGCGTCGACGGCGCCCGTATCTGGCCAGCAGCTCGGTGCGCTCCTTCGACGCATCGCAGACGGCACGATCTCAGGCAAGATCGCCAAAGACGTTTTCGACGCGATGTGGGCCGGCGAAGGCGGCAGCGATCCGGACGCCATCATTGCGGCGCGAGGCTTGCGCCAGATCTCCGACGCGGGCGCGATCGAGAAGGTCGTCGACGAGGTTCTCGCCGCCAACACGGCGACGGTTGCGGAATTCAAGGCCGGCAAGGAAAAGGCCTTCAATTCACTCGTCGGCAAGGTGATGGCTGCGACCAGGGGCAAGGCCAACCCGGCGCAAGTCAACGCGATTCTGCGGCAGAAACTCAAGGCGTACGCACCGTAGTTCCGCCCCAGACCTTGGCGGTGCCGCTAATGCATGAGCGGCTTGTAACGCAGACGGTGCGGCCGCGCGCCTTCTTCGCCAAGACGCTTCCTCTTGTCGGCCTCGTAATCCTGGTAATTGCCCTCGACGAATACCCACTTGCCCTCGTCCTCGGCAGCGAGGATGTGGGTGCAAATGCGATCGAGGAACCAGCGATCGTGCGAGATGACCATCACGCTGCCGGCGAACTCGGTGAGCGCATCCTCGAGCGCGCGCAGCGTCTCCACGTCGAGGTCGTTCGACGGCTCGTCCAGGAGCAGCACGTTGCCGCCCCTTAGCAGCGTCGCCGCGAGATGCAGCCGCCCGCGCTCGCCGCCCGAGAGCGCGCCGACGCTCTTCTGCTGGTCAGGCCCCTTGAAATTGAAGCGGCCGAGGTACGCGCGCGAAGGCATTTCGAACCTGCCGACGGTGAGGATGTCCTGCCCGCCGGAGATCGCCTCCCAAGCGGTCTTGTCGTTGGGCAGCGCCTCGCGCGTCTGATCCACCACGGCGAGCTTCACCGTCGGGCCGATGAGGATTTCGCCTCGGTCCGGCTTTTCCTTGCCGGTAATCATGCGGAAGAGCGTCGTCTTGCCTGCGCCGTTGGGCCCGATGACGCCGACGATCGCGCCGGCGGGAACACGGAAGGAAAGATCGTCGATGAGCAGGCGGTCGCCGTAACCCTTGCTCACGCCCTTGAGCTCGATCACCGCGTCGCCAAGGCGCTCGGCGACCGGGATGAAGATCTCCTGCGTCTCGTTGCGCTGCTGATGCTCGTAGGAGGCAAGCTCTTCGAAACGGGCGATGCGCGCCTTGCTCTTCGCCTGCCGCGCTTTGGCGTTGGCGCGAACCCACTCGAGCTCCTTGTGCATCGCCTTGATGCGCGCGGCTTCCTGCTTGGCTTCGATGGCGAGGCGCTGCTCCTTCTGCTCGAGCCACGAGCTGTAGTTGCCCTTCCACGGGATGCCGTAGCCGCGGTCGAGCTCCAGGATCCATTCCGCCGCATTGTCCAGGAAGTAGCGGTCGTGAGTGACCGCAATCACCGTCCCGGGGAATTTCTTGAGGTACTGCTCCAGCCACTCGACGCTCTCGGCATCCAGGTGATTGGTGGGCTCGTCCAGGAGCAGCATGTCGGGCTTCGACAGCAGCAGGCGGCAGAGCGCGACGCGGCGCTTCTCGCCCCCGGAGAGTTTCTCGATCTTCGCGTCCCACGGCGGCAGCCTCAACGCATCAGCGGCGATTTCCATCTGCACGTCGGAGTCGGCGCCGGCCGCAGCGATGATCGCTTCGTATCTGGCCTGCTCGGCGGAGAGCTTGTCGAAGTCGGCGTCGGGCTCGGCGTAGGCGGCGTAGATCTCCTCGAGCTTGGCCTTCGCCTCCAGCACCTCGCGCATGCCTTCCTGCACGCTGTCGCGCACGGTCTTGGCCGGATCGAGCAGCGGCTCCTGGGGCAGGAAACCGATGCGCATGTTGGGCATCGGCACCGCCTCGCCTTCGTACTCCCGGTCCTCGCCCGCCATGATGCGCAGCAAGCTGGATTTGCCGGCGCCGTTAAGACCCAGCACGCCGATCTTGGCGCCGGGGAAAAAGGAGAGCGAGATGTCGCGCAGGATCACCCGCTTGGGGGGAACGACTTTCCCCACCCGGTTCATGGTGTAGACGTATTGCGCCATCGGGGAATAGGCCGCGGCGAGCGCGGCAAAAGCTCGAATTATCGCAGCTTGCGCGTGCCGACGCCTGCTCTTCAACGAAAAGGGCGGCAAGGAGGCCGCCCCGGGGCAATCACTCCTGGTGTTGCTAGCGGGTCGCCGTCGCCGAGTTGCCGGAGGATGTCTTGGCCGCGGTCGGCTTGGCTGGGGCGTTCGCCGCAGGGTTCGCCGCAGCAGCCTCGGCGGCCGCTGTTCGCGCCTGATCCGCTTTGATCTCCTGCCAGTGCCGCTTGTCCGATTCGTACCTGGCGCTGATCGAAGCCATTTCGTCTTTTTTCTGCGCGATCACCCGGGCTTGCCGAGTCATTTCCCCGTTGACCGACGACATCTCGTTCTCGAGTGCGAACGGGACGGGCTTGCCGGCCAATGCGGCTTTCTGCTTCTCGAGCTCCGCGAGCCGCTTTGCCAGTTCGGCGTTATACGTCTCGGCCGACTTGAGCCGGGTTTCGGCCGCCGAGAGTGCGCGCTCGCGGGCAAGATCGATTTCTTCCGCGCTGGTGTAGGACTGTAGCAGAGCGATGTCCTTGCGCGTCCTCTCGTCCTTTGCCTTGGCCACTGCTTTTTGGCGCTCGTCCTCGGCTTCCCTGGCTTTCAGCTCCGCGGCGCTGGGCGCAGGCTCGATCTTCTTGACCTGCCGGCCCTGCTTGTCGAGAACGACGGTGCCCTTGTCTGCCGCTTCCGGCGGGAGCTGATCGCTGTAATGGACGCCGCCGCGCTCATCGATCCATTTGTACAGCCCGGCAGCACCCACAGATCGCGCCGCCAGCGCGAGTGCGCAGAGCACAGCAAGTGCCACGTATCTCATTGTGCTGTTGTTCACCATGTCATCGAACCTTGTCTTGTTCCGTCGTGGCGCCATCGTCAAGCCGCCGCGCCATAGCGCTGGCGGTAGGCCGTCACGGCGCTGCGCTGTGTCGCCAGCTCCGGACGCTTGCCCAGGAACCCGATCAGATCCTCTAGCGTCGCGATGGCGATCACCGGCACGCCAAACTGTTCTTTCAGCTCCTGAACCGCTGAACGCTCGCCCCGTCCACGCTCCATCCGGTCGAAGGCGATCAGGATGCCCGCGGGCGTCGCGCCGTGCGCCCGGATCAGCTCGATCGCTTCCCGCTTTGCCCCGCCCTCGGTGATCACGTCGTCGACGATGAGCACCCGTCCCTTGAGCGGCGCACCTACGACCAGTCCTCCCTCGCCGTGGTCCTTCGCTTCCTTGCGGTTGAAACTGTACGGCACATTGTGCCCCATTTCAGCCAACGCGATGGCCGTCGCCGCGGCCAGCGTTATGCCCTTGTACGCCGGGCCAAAAAGCTGGTCGCAAGCCACTCCGGAGGCCAGGTACGCCCGGGCGTAGAAGCGCCCCAACTGGCACAAGCTGTCTCCGTCGTTGAACAGTCCCGCGTTGAAAAAGTAAGGGGTCTTCCGTCCCGCCTTGGTCACAAATTGACCGAAGCGAAGCACGTCGCGTGCCAATGCGAACTCTAGAAACGCCTGACGGAAATCGGTCATTCTGCGTCGGACTTGCGTCCGATCCGGGAATCCGGGTCGCGCCCAGTCGAGAACTTCGAATTCGCTATCATTCTAGCGCAAGCGCGGCAGGCTTCTGCGCGCCGCACGTCGATGCGCATCATCACTCTCAACGTCAACGGAATTCGCTCGGCCGAGCGAAAGGGCTTCGCTCGCTGGCTTGCGCGCCTCGAGGCGTGGGACGTCGCCTGCCTGCAGGAAATCCGCGCATCGGCAGAGCACGTGCCGAAAACGCTCGCGGCACCGCGGCGAGCGCACGCGGTCTTTCACCCTGCGTTGCGCAAGGGTTACAGCGGGGTCGCGCTGTACGCACGCACGCCGATCGAATCGCGCATCGGTTTCGGGAGCGATGAATTCGACCGCGAGGGTCGCTACCTGGAGGCGGACTTCGGGAGCGTGTCGATCGTAAGCGTGTACTTTCCCTCGGGCTCGAGCTCGCCCGCGAGACAGGCGGCTAAATTCCGCTTCCTCGAATCGTTCCTCCCGCACCTGGAGCGGCTGCGCGAGTCCGGGCGCGAGGTCATTCTCTGCGGCGATTGGAACATCGCGCACCAGCCGATCGATCTCAAGAACTGGCGCAGCAATCAGAAATATTCGGGATTCCTGCCCGAGGAACGCGCGTGGCTGAGCCGGGTGTTCGACGAGCTGGGCTTCGTTGATGTTTTCCGGCGCCTCAACAAGGAGCCCGGGCAGTATACCTGGTGGTCCAATCGCGGTCAGGCCTGGGCCAAGAACGTGGGCTGGCGCATCGACTACCAGATCGCGACGCCGGGCATTGCTGCCACGGCGCGCTCCGCAACCATCTACAAGCGCCGGCGCTTTTCCGATCACGCGCCGCTCATCATCGACTACGACTTCGACCTGAATGGGGCGTAGGCGGCTTTGTCGCTCCCGGCCGGCTGGAACGGTCATTGCCGTTCCTGCCCTCGAAAGGCGGCTCCGCGGGCGCGTTCAGCACGAACATGCGCAAGCCCGACTTGAGGCCGAGCTTCTTCCAGAGCGGCGTTCCCGAGTAACCAGCGGAGGGCAGTTCACTTCAGGTCTTCGGCAGCGGCTCGTTCCAGGGCGCGACGCGCCACAAGAGCGCCATCCCCGGCAGCGCAAGCGCTGTGCAAACCAGGTAGAAGTCGACCCAGCCCATCGCTTCCACCATCCAGCCGGTCGACGCGTTGACGACCGAGCGCGGTACGACCGCGAGGCTGGTGAACAGCGCGAACTGCGTTGCAGTGTAACGAGGATCGGTCGTGCGGGCGATGAAAGCGACGAAGGCGGCGGTGCCCAGGCCCACGCCGAGCGCTTCGAAGCCGATCACGCCGGCAAGCAGCGCGAGGTCCGGCTGGTTGACATGCGCAAGCCACGCAAAGCCAAGGATCGACACGAGTTGCACGGCTCCGAAAAGCCACAAGGCACGATTGATGCCGATCTTGAGCATCCACACGCCCGCTAGGAGCCCGCCGAAAATGCTCGGCCACAGGCCCGCATTCTTGGCGACCAGCCCGATCTGCGACTTGGTGAATCCCATGTCGAGATAGAACGGGGTGGCCAGCGCGGTGGCCATCGAGTCGCCCAGCTTGTAGAAAAAGATGAACGCCAGCACCAGCGCTGCCTGCCTCCACCCCTGACGGGTGACGAACTCGTGGAACGGCTCGACCACCGCTTCGCCGAGCGTGCGCGGGCCGGGCCGTGCAAGCACCGGCTCGCTCACCAGCAGCGTATTGGCGATGCCCGGGAGCATGAACAGCGCGGTGACGGTGAACACGCTCTGCCACGGCAGGTAATCGGCCAGGATCAGAGACATCGCTCCCGGAATGAGGCTCGAGATGCGGTACGCCTGCACGTGGATCGCGTTGCCCAAGCCCAGCTCGAGATCGGGCAGCAACTCGCGGCGATAGGCGTCGAGGACGATGTCCTGGGTCGCCGCGAAGAATGCGACCGCCGCCGCAAGGTAGGCGATCGTCCACAACTCAAGCTGCGGTTGCAGGGCGCCGAACAGCGGGATCGACGCGAGCAGCAGGAGCTGTGTGGCGAGCATCCAGCCGCGCCGCCGCCCGAGCACCGGCAGCGCGTAGCGGTCAACCAGCGGCGACCACAGGAATTTCCAGGTGAAGGGCAGCTGGATCAACCCGAAGAGTCCGATCGCCTTGAGATCCACGTGCTCCGATCGCAGCCACGCCGGCAGCAGGTTGATCAGGACGTAGAGCGGCAGCCCGGAGCTGAAGCCGGTGAAAATGCAGATGAGCATCCGCCGGTTGAGCAGCGCGGCGACGAGCGGTTGGCCGGACCCGGTCATCGCCGGAATTGTATAGGGCGGTGGCCTGTGCAGTCCGATTCGGTACTGAACGCAGTGTTATGGCAAGCCAGACAGTATTGAATTGGGCGTTACAGGCCACTAGGGGCTGCGGAAGCGGTAGATGGCGAGTGACCCGAAGAGGTTCGGCAGGAACCACACGCGCCGCGCATCGTGGAGCACCACGCGCTCGTCCACGCGAAAACGCCGCGCGGCGCAGAACGCGTCGAAGTCCGCTACCGTGCACAGGTGCACATTCGGAGTGTTGTACCACTGGTAGGGCAGGCTCGGCGAGACGGGCATGCGCCCGCGCAGAACCTGCATGCGATGCGACCAGTGGCCGAAGTTGGGAAAGGAGACGATCGCCTCGCGGCCGACGCGCAGCATCTCCGCGACGATCGATTCGATGCGGTGCATCGCCTGCAGCGTCTGCGAAAGGATCACGCTGTCGAAGGACTGGTCGTCGAAGCCGGCGAGGCCGCTTTCCAGGTCGCTCTGAATGACGTTGACTCCGTTGCCGATCGAGGCAAGCACGCCGCCGTCGTCGATTTCCACGCCATAGCCGGTCGCGCCACGCGATTCGCGCAGGTGCTTGAGCAGGCTGCCGTCGCCGCAGCCCAAGTCGAGGATGCGCTCGCCCGGAGCGATCCAGCCGGCGATCGTCGAGAAGTCGGGGCGCATCGACAGCGTCATGGTGCGAGCGCCCGGCTGAGATAGGCGCGCACGACGGCGTGATACTGCGGCGTATCGAGCAGGAAGGCATCGTGGCCGTGGGGCGCGACGATCTCGGCATAGGACACGTCGCGACGGTTTTCCACCAGCGCCTTGACGATCTCTCGCGCTCGCGCAGGAGAGAAGCGCCAGTCGGTGGTGAACGAGATCACCAGGAAACGGCATTTCGCGGGCGCAAGGGCGCGGGCGAGGTTTCCCCCGAATGCGGCGGCCGGGTCGTAGTAGTCGAGCGCCTTGGTGATGCGCAGGTAGGTGTTGGCGTCGTAATACTCGGAAAACTTCTCGCCTTGGTAGCGCAGGTACGATTCGATCTGGAATTCGGGTTCGAAGCTGAAGTTGATGCCGCCGCGCAACTGGCGGCCGAATTTCTCCGCCATCTGCTCGTCCGAAATGTAGGTGATGTGCCCGATCATGCGCGCCACCCTTAAGCCCCGCACCGGCTTGACGCCGAAGTCGTAGAAGTGGCCCTCGTGGAATTCGGGATCGGTCAGGATCGCGGCACGGGCCACCTCGTTGAACGCGATGTTCTGCGCCGACAGATTCGGCGCCGCAGCGATCACCAGCGAATTGGCGATGCGCTCGGGGTAGCGTATCGCCCAAGAGAGCGCCTGCATGCCTCCCAGGCTCCCGCCCATCACCGCGGCGAAGCGTTCGATGCCGAGGTGGTCGGCGAGCCTCGCCTGGGCATCGACCCAATCCTCGACGGTGATGATGGGGAAGTCGGCGCCCCAAGGCTTGCCGGTGGTGGGGTTGATCGACGCCGGTCCGGTCGAGCCGAAGCAGCTTCCAAGATTGTTCACGCCGACCACGAAGAAATGCCGAGTGTCGACGGGCTTGCCCGGGCCGACCATGTTGTCCCACCAGCCTTCGCTTTCGCTCTCGCCGGCGTGCACGCCGGCGACGTGGTGCGAGGCGTTGAGCGCATGGCAGACCAGCACGGCATTCGAGCGCTCGGCGTTGAGCGTGCCGTAGGTCTCGTACATCAGCTCAAACGAAGGCAGCGTCGCGCCGGAGGCGAGCGTCAGCGGCTCCGTGAATACCGCCTTCCGCGGAGTGACGATGCCTACCGAGGTCGCTATGTCGTTCAAGTTCAGTCCGACGCACAAATGAAAAGACCCGATCAGCTTTGAGCCAATCGGGTCGGAATGTCCTCGCCGCTTTAGCCGAATTTGTTACGCGCCCGCAAGCTGATCGTCAAATTGGCGCGCCTCAGCCTCCTTGTACCGATAGCACGACGCGCGAGGTCTTCACATCGGCTGACTGCTGCCAGCCTAGTCTACCGCCCCGCCTCCGAAAGTCAATCGTTGAGCTTCGCGAGCAGTGCGGCGAGCTTGACCGGATCGTCGCTCCTGCGCATGCGCTCGACCAGCGGGGCGATCTTCCCGACATCGGTCGTGAGCACCCGCTGCTTGACCGCCAGCAGATGTTGCGGGTGCATCGAGAAGTTGCGCAAACCCATGCCCAGCAGCAAGCGGGTCATTTCGACCTCGCCCGCCATCTCGCCGCAAACAGCGATCGGAACGCCCGCCTTGCCCGCGGTCGAGATCGCCATCGCGACGAGCTTCACCACCGCGGGATGCAGCGGATCGTACAGATGCGAGACCGTGTCGTCGGCGCGATCGACCGCCAGCGTGTACTGGATCAGATCGTTGGTGCCGATCGACAGGAAGTCCAGACGCTTGGTGAACATGCCGATGGCGAGCACTGCGGCGGGAATCTCGATCATCCCGCCCACCTCGATGCCGGCATCGAACGGCAGCCCCTGCTCGCGCAGACTCTCCTTCGCCTGCGCGACCATCGCCAGGGTCTGATCGACCTCGACCGCGGAGACGATCATCGGGATCAGGATTTTCACGTCCCCGTAGTGCGAAGCTCGAAGTATCGCCCGCAGCTGGGTGTGAAAGAGCCGCGGCTCGGCGAGACAGAAGCGCACTGCGCGCAGGCCGAGGGCGGGATTCGGCGCGACCCGGGAGAGACCGTCGAGGCCTTCCTTGTCCTTGTCGGCGCCCAGGTCGAAGGTGCGAATCGTCACCGGCTTGCCGTCCATTCCTTCGGCAACCTTGCGGTACGCTTCGAATTGCTCGTCCTCGGACGGAAGCCCGTCGCGATTGAGGAACAGGAATTCGCTGCGGAACAGGCCCACCCCGGCGGCCCCTGCCTCCAGCGCCCGGTCGAGATCCTCCGGAAGCTCGATGTTGGCGAGCAGCTCGACATGGTGGCCGTCGAGCGTCGTTGCCCGCGTGGCGGTGAGCCGCCGCAGCTTCTTCTGCTCGAGCTCGAACTCGCCTTGCCTGAGCCGGTACTCGGCGAGCACCGAGCGGTCGGGATCGACGATGACGATGTTTCTCGTGCCGTCGACGATCACCAGCTCGTCGTCTCGGATCAGCGTCCGTGCACTGTGGGTGGCGACGACCGCGGGCACGTTCAGGCTGCGGGCGACGATGGCGGTGTGCGAGGTGACGCCGCCGAGATCGGTGAGGAACGCGGCGAAGTGATGGCCCTTGAACTGGATGATGTCGGCCGGCGACAAGTCGTGCGCGACGAGGATGGTCTGCTCCTCGGCGCTTTCGCGACGCACTGTTCCGGGCTTGCCCAGCAGCACCTTGAGCACCCGCTCCACGACCTGGACCACGTCGGCTTTGCGCTCGCGCAAGTACGGATCCTCGATGGCGTCGAACTGCTCGACCAGCACTCCCATCTGCTGGGTGAGCGCCCATTCGGCATTGCAATGCTGCTCCGCGATCATCCGCTTCGACGCGTCGGCAAGAGTCGGGTCCCTCAAGATCATCCAATGCACGTCGAGGAAGGCGCCGAACTCGGCCGGCACGTCCTCCGAGCTCATCGCCCCGTGCAGACTTTCCAGCTCCCTTTGCACCGTGCGAAACGCCTGCTCGAGGCGCTCGACTTCCGAGCCCAGCTGCTCGGCGGCGATGTTGTAATGCGCGACCTCGAGCGTCGCGTGCGATACGAGCTGAGCGCGGCCGATCGCGATGCCCCCGGAGACACCGATGCCGTGCAGCAGGAAACTCACGGCTGCCGCTGCAAGAGGATGTGGCGCGATCGGATCTGCATCGGTAGGAGAGCGCCTGAACTCCGGTTGGTCAACGGAATTTTCGGCGAGTTCACCTTGCCAGCCGCGCCCCGCGTCATTGACCCTCGCCGAAGTAGTCGTTGATCAAGTCGACGATCGCGTCCATGGCTTCGACCTCGTCGGGGCCTTCGGTCTCCAGCGTGATCCTGGCGCCCTTGCCTGCGGCCAGCATCATCACGCCCATGATGCTCTTGGCGTTGATCTTGCGCCCGTTGCGGCCGACCGAGACCTCGCTTTGGTACTTGCCCGCGAGTTGCGTCAATTTGGCCGCCGCGCGCGCGTGCAGCCCCAGCTTGTTGATGATCTCAAGCTCGCGTTGCTGCATACACAGGGGGGACTTCGAGATGCAGCACGCCGTCGCAGCCGCCGCTGATCGCCTTCTTGATCATTGTTTCCATGCCTTTGCCGCGGTAAGTGAAGGCCCGCACCAGCATCGGCAGGCTGACCCCGGCCACGGCTTCGATGCGGCCCGGGCTAAGGAGCTTGGCGGCGAGGTTGCACGGTGTTGCGCCGTAAATGTCGGAGAAGATCAGCACGCCGTCGCCGGTGTCGAGGCTCTTGACCAGCTCGCGCGCCTTGGGCAGCAGGTCGAGGGGGTCGTCGCTTGCCCTGACGCCCAGCGCTTCGAACTGCGGCGGCCGGGCACCGAGAACATGGGTAACCGCGCCGACGAGGCTGTCGCCCAAGTCGTCGTGAGCGACGATGAGGATCCCGATCATGGTCTGCTCCAGCCGCGCGGTGTCTCGTCCAACGCACCGCCGCGCGAAGGCATCGGTGATTATGTTAGCACGCGCGCCAGGCGAGCTCGCTTCCAACCGGAAGCGTTGCCGGTCAGGAAGCCGCGCCAGCGCGTTCGAGCGCCTCGACGAAGCGGCCGCCGACGTCGAACCCCGTCTGCTGCGCGATCTCGACGAAGCAGGTCGGACTGGTCACGTTGATCTCGGTCAAGTAATCACCGATGACGTCGAGACCAACGACGAGCAACCCTTCGGCCCAGAGCTTCGGGCCCAGCGCTTCCGCGATCTGCCGGTCGCGCACCGACAGAGGGCGCGCGACGCCGCGGCCGCCGGCAGCGAGGTTCCCTCGCGTCTCGCCGGGCTTGGGGATGCGCGCGAGCGCATAAGGCACGACCTCGCCGGCGATCAACAGGATGCGCTTGTCGCCCTCGGCGATCTCCGGAATGTAGCGCTGCGCCATGACGGTGCGCCTTCCGTGATGACCGACGGTCTCGATGATGACATTTCGATTGGGATCCGCCTCGCGAACGCGAAAGATCGACGTGCCGCCCATGCCGTCGAGCGGCTTCAAGATCACGTCCTCGTGCGCATCGATGAACTCGCCGATCAATTGCGTATCGCGAGTCACCAGCGTCGGGGCAACGAACTCCCGGAACTGCGCGATCGCCATCTTCTCGTTGTGGTCGCGGATCGCCCGGGGGCGGTTGTAGACGCGCGCCCCCTCGCGCTCGGCCGCTTCGAGCACGTAGGTCGAATAGACGTACTCCATGTCGAAAGGCGGATCCTTGCGCATGAGCACCGCGGAGAACGAAGACAAGGGCCGCACCAGCGCTTCTCCAGCGTCGTGCCAGTCGTGATCGTCGGCGGTCACCGTCAGAGGCCGCACTCGGGCGCACGTCGCGCCGTCCTCCCAGAAAATGTCCGACTGCTCCAGCGCGAACAGCGCGTGCCCGCGCGCCTGCGCGGCGCGCATCATCGACACGCTCGAGTCCTTGTAGGCCTTGAGCGAGTCGAGCGGATCGACGATGAATGCGAGCTCCACGCCGGGGCGCAGGTCGAAGGGACGCCCATGCTACCGCAAACGCTACCGCTTCGCCGCAGGGGTTGCTCGCTCTAGCGTTCGCCGAGAGCGTCGATGCCGGCGAGGGTCCCGGAGCGCCTCGGCGCATAGCCCGGCAGGGCCCTAACGAGGCGCGCGAACTCGTTCCCGCGCAAGAGCTGCAGCAGTTTTCGAATGGGCTCCGTATTGACGTTGGCGGCGCGAGTGACGAGGTAATAGCGCTCTCGCACCGCCAAGACGAAGGCGAGCCCGTGCTCCGCGGCCGCGGCGCGAAGGCCGAACCCCACGTCCGCGGCGCCGGACGCGACGGTGGCCGCGACCGCCGCATGGGTGAATTCCTCCCGGGCGAAGCCGACCAGCGTCTCAGGGGGAATGCCTTCCCTGGCCGCGATGCGCTCGATCAGCAACCGCGTGCCGGAGCCCGCCTGCCGGTTGACGAAGCGAAGCCCCTTGCGGGCGATGTCCTTGAGGCTTCGCACGCGCGCCGGGTTGCCGCGCGGAAGGAGCAGTCCCTGCTCGCGATCGACGAAGCGGATCAGCCGGTCGCGCCGCGGGTTGAGCCACCGGCGGAACGGCGCGATCTCTCTCGCGTCTCCTCGGCGGACGATGTGGAAGCCCGCGACCGAAGCCCGGCCCTCGGCGAACTGTTGCAGCGCGCTCAAGCTTCCCATGAACGAGATGTCGAGGGCAATTCCGGCGGCCTCGGGCGCAATGTCGCGCAACGCCGTGAGCGCCAGGTCGTGACTCGCGCATACCGCGAGCCGCTCGCCTTGCGCTGTGGACGCGTCGAGCTCCACGGCGAACCGTGGCAGCAACTGGGCGAGCTGGCGTTCCGCTCGGCGCTTGGCGCGCAGCAAGCGCGCGCCGGCAGGCGCTAGTTGCGCGCCACGGCCGCGCTCGAGTTGGGCGAAGGGCGTACCGAGCGCGCGTTCGTGATCGCGCAGCAACCCCCACGCCGCACGGTACGAGATCCCGCACGCCGTCACCGCCGCGGACAGCGACCCCGTCGCGGCGATGGCCTCGAGCAGGGGAAGCAGGCGCTCATCGAGCGAGGCGCCTTCGCCGCCGACCGCTCTCCACGAGAGCTCGGGGACAAGATGCATTATGCAAATTATTACATATTTCACCCCGGACTGATCGTGCGCTATCGTGGCGCTTCGTTTTGGACGGCTAATATGCACCGATCAACATATTTGCTCGCCGGGCCGCCGCCGGCCCGCGTCGCATGAGCAGCCTGGCCGCAGCAGCAGTGCAGGCGCTGCAGCTCATCGTCGGCGCGGATCCCAAGCTCCTCGAGATCGCCTTGCTCAGCCTCGAGGTCAGCCTCACCGCCGTTGCCATCGCTTGTGCGATCGGGCTGCCCTTCGGGGCCGCGATCGCGGTAGGCCGCTTCCCGGGCCGGCACACGCTCATCGTCGTGCTCAATGCGCTGATGGGCCTGCCGTCGGTAGTCGTCGGCCTGTTCGTCTACCTGTTGCTGTCGCGGGCAGGGCCCTTGGGGTCGATGGGGCTGCTGTTTACGCCGGCCGCGATGGTGATCGCCCAGGCGATCCTGGTAACTCCGATCATCGCCGCGCTGGCGCGCCAGGTCACAGAAGATGCGTGGGAAGAGTATCGCGACCAGCTTCGCTCCCTGGGCACGACCAAGCGCGGCGCGGCGGCGACGCTGCTGTGGGACTTGCGCTATTCGCTGGTCACCATCGTGCTTGCCGGTTTTGGACGTGCAGCCGCCGAAGTCGGCGCCGTCATGATCGTCGGCGGCAACATCGACGGCGTGACGCGTGTGATGACAACAACGATCGCGCTCGAAACCAGCAAAGGCGACCTGCCTCTGGCGCTCGGGCTGGGGATCGTCCTGCTGACGATCGTGCTGGCGTTAAACGCCGCGGCATACGTGGTCAAGGAAGCGGCGCAGCGGCGCTATGGATGACGGACGCGTCCACGCTCCATCGGACCTGCTGGCCCTGTTGCCCCTGTCCTTGGAAAACGTCGTGTTTGCGGCGGGTGGACGCCGCATCATCGACGGCGTGACCTTCCGAATCAACGCCGGCCTGCGCTGCATGATCGTCGGCCCCAACGGCGCCGGGAAAAGCGTGCTGCTGCGCTTGTGTCACGGACTCTTGAGCCCGACCGCCGGAACGATCCGCTGGCATTCGCCTGAATTCGCCCGCGCCCCTGGGCGCCAGGCGATGGTCTTTCAGCGCCCGGTGATGCTGCGCCGCTCGGCGCTGGCCAACGTCGTTTACGCGCTCAAGGTCGCGCGCGTGCCCTCGGAGCTGTGCGTGGAGCGGGCGCGCGAAGCGCTTCGCAGAGTAGGTCTTGATTCACTTGCCGCAAGCCCTGCACGCGTGCTCTCCGCTGGCGAGCAGCAGCGCCTCGCCCTGGCGCGCGTCTGGGCGCTCAAGCCCGAGGTTCTCTTTCTCGACGAGGCCACCGCCAACCTTGACCCCGGCGCGACGCACCAGATCGAAAGGGTGATCCTGGCGATGCACGAGAGCGGCACCAAGATCGTTATGGTGACCCAGAACCTCGGGCAGGCGCGCCGCCTTGGCGACGAGATCCTGTTCGTGCACCAGGGACGTCTCGTCGAGCGCGCGCCGGCCGCCCGCTTTTTCAGGCGTCCCGAATCTGCCGAAGCCGCTCGATTTCTCGAGGGAGAATTGCCATGGTAGTCGTTCGGCCAACGACGCTTGCGCTATTGCTGGCGTTCACCGTTCTTCCACTGCAAGCACAGGACCGTTTCATTACTGTTGCCTCCACAACTTCGACCGAGCAATCGGGTCTGTTCGCCTATTTGCTGCCAATTTACGAGCAACAGACGGGTGTAAAGGTTCGAGTCGTGGCTTTGGGAACGGGGCAGGCGCTCGACGTGGGGCGCCGCGGCGATGCCGACGTCGTCTTTGTTCACGCACGCACTGCCGAGGAAAAATTCTTGGCAGAAGGACAGGGCGTCAAGCGCTACCCGGTTATGTACAACGACTTCGTCCTGATCGGGCCGAAGAGCGATCCGGCCAAGATCGCCGGGGGCAAGGATATTGTCGCGGCGATGAAAAAGGTCCGGGCCGCCCAGGCGCCCTTCGTCTCGCGAGGTGACCGCAGCGGCACCCATATGGCCGAGCTCGAGCTGTGGAAAGCCTCCGGCATCGATCTGGACAAGAGCAAAGGTCCTTGGTATCGAGACACCGGACAAGGCATGGGCCCGGCGCTCAACACTGCGGCATGGATGAACGCCTACATCCTGGCCGATCGCGGCACCTGGCTCGCGTTCAAGAACCGCGGCGACCTCGAGATTCTGGTCGAGGGCGACAAGCGCCTGTTCAACCAGTACGGGGTAATCCTGGTCAGCCCGGATAAGCACCCAAACGTCAAGAAGGAGCTCGGCCAGCAATTCATCGACTGGCTCATCTCACCGGCCGGGCAGAAGGCTATCGCCGACTATAGGATCAACGGCGAGCAGTTGTTCTATCCGAACGCTTCCGATCCCGACGCTTGAACGTGCACGGATACCATCGGTCGCCCCCCACGGCTGCTTCGCGCAGCCGACGTTCAGTCCGAAACTAGCCGCACCTCGATCGAGCGCAGCCACTTCACGTGTCGCGGCCCAGGGCGCGTGTCGTTTAGCGACACCAGCGCGAGCGGGCCCTCGCTGTCAGGCAGGGGTCTGCCGTCCCGCTCGTAGACGACCAGTACGCCGTCTCCGATCGGAGACACATAGAGCTCGGCCCAGGAGAACACCGCACGGTAGCCGTCGGCCGCGGTCACGACGACAATGCTCTTGCGTAGATCGTAGCGGTTCTTCTCGATTGGCTTCGCGCGATCGAGCACATCGCGCAGGAGACAACCCGTGTAGCGCCTTGCGATCTCCGGCTCAGTCGATCGGCTTCCCGCCTCGCGCACGACACGAGCGTCCTCGAGTCGTTGCACAGGAAACTCCTTCAGATCCTTTATTGACAGATTCAGTTCAAGCTTGACGTTCCCCCTAACAGCCAAACTCTGCCCGATCGTTGGTTCAGCCGCGGCGAAGCCTTGCAGCGCAATCGTCACCGCCGTCACACCGACGGCTGCGCGGAGGGAAAGGTGGAACATCGTGGGTTTCAGTCGACCGCGGGAACGACGCTGCTCGCCTTGATGAGCGCGTAGCCCCGCTTCGCCACGGCGAGTCCCAGCCCCTCGGCGGAGCGCGTGCTGATGACCGCGACGACGTGGATGCCGGGAGCAATCTCGAGCGTCACTTCAGTGCTCACCGGTCCCTTGGTCAAGTCTTTCACGATGCCGGAGAACTGGTTGCGTGCACTTGTCTTCATTTGTCTGTCCGTTAAGTGTGGCCGACTGTCGCCGCGTTTACAGAATGGTCGGGATTGCACGAACCGTCAATATGCGGGAGCGTGCCAATAGCGCTCGAGGACGTTTGCCCATCGTTATATACAGCGGTATATTTCGGAATTACCTGTCCTGACGGACCGGAGAGCTGGCCGAATGCGAAACACACTGACGTTCGTGGCTGCGGCAGTGCTCATTGCGCTCGCTGCCGGCACCGTTTCGGCCGCGGAGATCACTGTTTTCGCCGCCGCGAGCCTCAGGGAGGCCTTGGACGAGCAAGCCCGCGGATTCGGGCGCGCCTCCGGCGACAAGCTGACGCTCGCATACGCAGCGAGCAATGCGCTAGCCAAGCAGATCGAGGCCGGAGCGCCGGCCGACGTGTTCATCTCGGCGGACGTCGACTGGATGGATCATCTCGGTGCGCGCAAGCTCCTCGCCCCGGGTAGTCGCGTAGACCTGCTCGGCAACCGCCTCGTCCTGATCGCGCCTGCCGTCAGCCGATCTGCTTTGAGCATCGCTCCGGGCTTTCCGCTCGCCGCCGCGCTGGGAACCGACAGGCTCGCGATGGCAAACCCCGACAGCGTCCCAGCGGGCAAGTACGGCAAGGCTGCGCTGGAGGCGCTCGGCGTGTGGGCGAGCGTGCGCGATCGCATCGCGCGCACCGAGAACGTCCGCGCCGCGCTCACGCTGGTCGCGCGCGGCGAGGCGCCCTTCGGCATCGTGTACGCGACCGACGCGCTCGCCGAGCCGAGGGTTCGCGTCGTCGATATGTTCCCTGCAGGCTCGCACCCGACGATTGTCTACCCGGCGGCCGTGATCGCTGCGAGCCGATCGGCCGAGCAGGCTCGTGCGTTGTTGGCATATCTGGCGTCGGACGAGGGCCGCGCGACGTGGCGGCGCCACGGCTTCGTCATGATCGGCCCTTGACGCTTATGAGCAGCGAGGAGATAGGGATCATCGGGTTGAGCCTCAAGGTGGCGCTGGCAAGCGTTGCATTCAGCCTGCCTGCGGCGATTTTTTTTGCCTACGTTCTGGCGCGAGCGGATTTCCCCGGCAAGACGCTGCTCGATGCGGTCGTGCACCTGCCGCTGGTGCTGCCGCCGGTCGTAGTCGGATTCTCGCTGCTGCTGCTTTTCGGCAAGCATGGCTTTATTGGGCGCTGGCTTGCCGAGTGGTTCGGGATCGTGTTCGCGTTTCGCTGGACCGGCGCCGCGCTTGCTTCCGCCGTCATGGGCTTCCCGCTGATGGTCCGCGCGATCCGGCTGTCGATCGCGGCGATCGACCAGCGGCTGGAGACGGTGGCGCGCACGCTTGGCGGGTCGCGAACGTGGGTGTTTCTGTCGGTCACGCTGCCGCTCGCGTTGCCTGGCGTGGTGACCGGCGTGCTGCTCTCATTCGCTCGCAGCCTGGGCGAATTCGGTGCGACGATCACCTTCGTCTCGAGCATTCCCGGCGAGACGGAAACCCTTCCGCTGGCCATCTACTCGCTCGTGCAGACCCCCGGCGGAGATTCGCAGGCGTTGCGGCTGAGCGTGATCGCCGTGATTCTCTCGGTCGCTGCGTTGATGGTGTCGGAATGGCTCACCCGCCGGGCGCGCGGCGCGATGCAACATCATGATCGACGTTGACATCGAACAGCGCCTGAACGGCTTCGAACTCGCGGTCGCGTTCCAGGCGCAGGCGCCTGTGGTGGGATTGTTCGGCCGCTCGGGTTCGGGCAAGACCACGCTGGTGAACGCGTTCGCGGGAATCACCCGCCCGCGCCGCGGCCACATCGTCGTCAACGGCGAGGTGCTGTTCGACAGCGAGCACGGGATCGATCTGCCACCGGAGAAAAGGCGGCTCGGCTATGTGTTCCAGGATGACCTTCTCTTCCCGCATCTCACCGCAGAGGCAAATCTGCTCTACGGTTTCCACCGCGCCCCGGGCCCGGCGCGGGTCATCGATCCGGCGCACGTCGTCGACCTGCTGGGATTGAAGCTGCTGCTGCGCCGCTTCCCGGGTGCGCTCTCGGGTGGCGAGCGGCAGCGTGTGGCCATCGGCCGGGCGCTGCTCGCGCAACCGCGATTGCTGCTCATGGACGAACCGCTCGCTTCGCTCGACGTGCTGCGCCAGAACGAGGTACTGCGTTACATCGAGCAATTGCGCGACGATCTGCACATCCCGATCGTCTACGTGAGCCATTCGGTCGCCGAGATCACCCGGCTCGCCGACACTGTCGTGCTGCTGGCCGAGGGCAAGTCGCTCGCCGTGGGCGACGTCGACGACGTGATGGGCCGCATGGAATTGCGTCCGCACACCGGTCGCCACGAAGCGGGCGCGGTCGTCGAAACGACGGTGGCAGCGCATGATCTCGGGGACGGGCTGGCGACGCTGCGCTTCGAGGGAGGCGAGCTGATCGTGCCAAACGTCGAGGCGCTGGTCGGCGAGCGGGTTCGGGTGCGGATTAGGGCACGCGACGTCGCTTTGGCGACCGAACAGCCGCACCACTTGAGCGTTCTCAACGTTCTCAAGGGATCGGTGGTCGCCGTCGCGCGAGAAGACAGCCCGATCGTCGACGTGCGGCTTCAGGTCGGGAGCGCGTCGCTGGTCGCGCGGATCACCCGGCGCTCGTGCTCCGATCTCGGCCTCGCTCCAGGCGCGGAGATCTATGCGCTGATCAAGGCGGTGTCGATCGACCGGCGCAGCGTGGGTTACGCGTAGCGGCGCGAGCAGCGAAGCAGGGCCCCCTCGCGAAGCGTGGGGATGCGAGCGACCGCGAGTCGCCGCGGCGGCCGACACGGAGCAACTGCGTAATCTGGCGGGTCCAAGGAGGCCGCGCCGGGCGCGTCTAGCGCCGAAGCAGCCGGGTCAGCGCGGCGATGTCTGCCGCGCCGGCGCGCGCCGCCCGCGCCTCGACGCGACGGTAGCGCCTTACCACGTCCGAACCCAGCGCGGTGACTCGTGTGCCGCCGCCGCGCTTGCCGCCCGCCTCGGCTTCGACGACGGGGCCTCTGAAGCAGCGGTTCATGGTGTCCACCAGCAGCCACGCGCGGCGATACGACATGCCCAGCGAGCGTGCCGCGGCGCTGATCGATCCGGTCTTGTCGATCGCTTCGAGGAGATCGATCTTGCCGGGGCCGACGGCGATGTCGTGGCCCTTGCTGATGCGCAGGCGGAACTGAACCCGCGGTTTCACTCTACCGTGACCGATTTCGCCAGATTCCGGGGTTTGTAGTTTCGGCCGCCGGCTGACGCCGGCTTAACCCTCGCACGCTCGGGTTAGCCTCCACTGCAAACCTCGGCTCTCGAAGTCTCCATCACTCGACCGTAACGGACTTTGCCAAGTTTCTCGGTTTGTCAATGTCCGTTCCGCGCAGCACGGCCGTGTGATAGGCGAGCAGTTGCAGCGGTATGGTGTGCACGATCGGCGAGAGCACTCCGGCGTGCTCGGGCAGGCGCAGCACGTGGATGCCCTCGCTCGACTCGATGTGGCTGTCGGCATCGGCCATGACGTAGAGCTCACCCCCTCTTGCACGCACTTCCTGCAGGTTCGACTTGAGCTTTTCCAGGAGCGCGTCGTTTGGGGCGATCGCAACCACCGGCATGCTGGCGTCGACCAGCGCCAGGGGCCCGTGCTTGAGCTCTCCCGCGGGATACGCTTCGGCGTGGATGTACGAGATCTCTTTGAGCTTGAGCGCTCCTTCGAGCGCGATCGGGTAATGCAGCCCGCGCCCCAGGAAGAGCGCGTTCTCCTTCTTGGCGAACTTCTCGGCCCAGGCGATGATCGACGGCTCGAGCGCGAGCACCGCTCGGATCGCCGCCGGCAGATGGCGCATGCCCTTGAGCCAGCGCGCTTCGTCCTCGGGCGGCAATCGGCCGCGCACCTTGGCCAGCGTCAGGTTGAGCAGGAACAGCGCGATCAACTGCGTGGTGAACGCCTTGGTCGAGGCGACCCCGATCTCGATGCCGGCTCGCGTCAGGTACTTGAGCACCGCCAGGCGCACCATCGAGCTCGTGGCGACATTGCAGATCGCCAGCGTGTGGTGGTGGCCGAGAGCGCGGGCATGCTTGAGCGCTGCCAGCGTGTCGGCGGTCTCACCCGACTGCGACACGACGACGACCAGCGCATCGGGATTAGCAACGCTCGGGCGATAACGGTATTCGCTGGCGATCTCGGCTTGCGCGGGCAGCGCGGCGAGTTGCTCCAGCCAGTACCGTCCGACCAGCGTCGAATAGTAGCTGGTGCCGCAGGCGAGCAAGTGCACGGCGTTGACGCGCCGCAGAACTTCTTCCGCCCCGTCGCCGAACAATTCTGGACTGATTCCGCCCACGCTCTCCAGCGTGTCGGCGATGGCGCGCGGCTGCTCGAAGATCTCCTTCTGCATGAAGTGCCGGTACGGCCCCAGCTCGACCGCGTCGCCCGAAGCCTCGACCGTGACCACCTGCCGCGAGGCGCGGGCTCCGCTCGCGTCGTACACCGCATACGACTCCCGAGTGACGTCGGCAACGTCGCCCTCCTCGAGATAGACGACGCGCTGCGTCACGGGCGCAAGAGCGCTCGCGTCCGAAGCAAGGAAGTGGTCTTGCTCGCCTATTCCGACCAGAAGCGGACTGCCGGCACGCGCCCCGACGATGCGGCCGGGCTCCCGCGTCGAAATGGCGGCTATGGCATAGGCGCCCTTGAACTCGGCCACCGCCTTCCTCACCGCCGCGAGCAGATCGCCGGCGTAATGCGCGTGGATCAGGTGTGCGATGACCTCGCTGTCGGTCTGGGTGATGAAGCGGTAGCCCTGCTTCTGCAGGCGCTCGCGCAGCGGCTCGAAGTTCTCGATGATGCCGTTGTGCACCACCGCAACCTCGTCGTTGCTGACATGCGGATGGGCGTTGGCCGGAGTCGGTGCCCCATGCGTCGCCCAGCGCGTGTGCGATATACCCGTCGTTCCCGCGATGCGGGTCGCGTCGGCCTGCGCCGCGAGGTCGGCTACACGCGCCGTGCTGACCAGGCGGTGCAACCCGCCGTTCAGGACCGCGAGGCCGGTCGAGTCGTAGCCGCGATACTCCAAGCGGCGCACGCCTTCGATCAGGATGGGAACCACGTTGTCGCGGGCGACCGCGCCGACTATGCCGCACATTGGAGCTATCCTTTCGTCGGTCGTTTCCAATCGCCGCGCGCGATTTGCGTCTTGGAGTTGAGCGCGAGCGATCCCCCCGGCACATCCTTCCACACCGTCGTCCCGGCGCCTACGGTGGCGCCGCGGCCGACGGTCACAGGCGCGACGAGCTGCGTGTCGGAGCCGATTTGCACGTCGTCTTCGATGATGGTGCGATGCTTGTTCACTCCGTCGTAGTTGCAGGTGATGGTGCCGGCGCCGATGTTGACATCGCGGCCGACCATCGTGTCGCCGACGTAGGACAGATGATTGGCCTTGCTGCGGAAGCCAATCGTGCTGGCCTTGACCTCGACGAAATTTCCGATGTGCACCTCGTCCGCCAGCACGCTCGCCGGCCGGATGCGTGCGTAGGGACCGATCCGGCAGCGGGCGCCGATCCGCGTGTCTTCCAAGTGAGAGAACGGAGCGATAGCGGTGCCCGGCCCGGCGTCGACGTTCCTGAGCAGGCAATGCGCCCCAATGCTGACCTTGTCGCCGAGCCTCACAGCACCCTCGAAAATGCAGCCGATGTCGATGCTCACGTCCTTTCCGCAGGAAAGATCGCCGCGAACGTCGATGCGCGCGGGGTCGGCGAGCCTCACGCCCGCGTCGAGCAGCGCGTCGGCTTGCGCACGCTGGTAGAGCCGCTCGAGCTGCGCCAGGTCGCGCTGGGAATTCACACCAAGCGACTCCATCGCACTGCCCGACCGCGTCGCCTCGACCGTGGTTCCCTCTTTCACTGCGAGTGCAACCGAGTCGGTCAGATAGTACTCCCCGCTCGCGTTGCGGTTGTCGATCTGCTTGAGCCAGCGCTTGAAGGCGACCGTGGGCGCAGCCATCACGCCAGTATTGATTTCGCGGATCGCTCGCTGAGCTGTGGTGGCGTCCTTGTATTCGACAATGGCCCTGACCTTGCCCACGGAATCGCGCACGATGCGCCCGTACGCCGCCGGATCCTCGAGCTCGACTGTGAGCAGCGACAGCGCCCCCTGCTGCGCCCGGCGCACGACTTCGCGCAGCGTATCGGGGCGCGCCAAGGGATCAGCGCCGAAGAGCACGAGCGTGACCCCGTCTTCGGGCAGCATTGGCAGCGCGCACTTGAGCGCGTCCGCCGTCCCTGCAGGAGGCTCCTGCTTCGCCCATTGGAGATCCGCTTCGGGGAAGCGCCGCTGCAGCACGCCGTCGTCGCCACCGTGCACGACGCAGACGGCGCGCGGCTCGAGCGACCGCGCGGTCGCGATGACGTGCGCGAGCAGCGGCCGGCCCGCCAGCGGCTGCAGAACCTTCGGCAGCGCCGAGCCCATCCGCTTGCCTTCGCCAGCCGCGAGAATCGCGATTTGCAGCGGTGTCTTCACAACAGGTGATTATCGCATTTTTCGCTGAGCGAGAACCTCGCGCGGTCGGCGTTTCACCGCCGTCCGGCATCTATGCGAAAATGCCGCGAGCCGCGACTGACGGCGTTCAGAGGAGGGACCCATGCTCAGGTATTTCCTTTCCGCGATCTCGGGATTGTGTCTTGCGCTGTTCGCCTGCGCCGCGAGCGCAGCCGACGCGTGCAAGCATCGCGGCGAGCTGGACGTGATGTACTGCGACGACAACAACAACATGGTCGCCGACCCGCCGAGCGACCCGAAGAAGTGGAAGAACCCATCGACGGTCGTCTTCACCTATACGCCGGTGGAAGACCCCGCCGTCTACGAGAACATCTTCCGCCCGTTCACAACTTATCTTGCGAAGTGCCTTGACAAGAAGGTCGTCTTCTACCAGGTGCAGTCCAACGCGGCCGAAATCGAGGCGATGCGCTCCGGCCGGCTGCACGTCGCTGGATTCTCCACCGGTCCCACGGCGTTCGCGGTCAATCTAGCGGGTGCGGTGCCCTTCGCGGTCAAGGGCACGGAGACGGAATTCCAGGGTTACAACCTGATTGTCATCGTCAAGACGAGCTCGCCGTACCAGAAGCTTGCCGATCTCAAGGGCAAGAAGGTCGCGCACACCTCGCCTTCGTCGAACTCCGGGCACCTGGCGCCGATGGCGCTGTTTCCGGGCGAGGGCCTCGTTCCTGACAAAGACTACAAGATCATCTTCTCGGGGAAGCACGATCAGTCGGTGATGGGTGTGAATTCCGGCGATTACGACGCAGCCGCCGTTGCTTCCGACGTTTTTCACCGCATGGCCGAGCGCGGTCAGGTGAAGGAGGCGGATTTCCGGATCATCTATCGCAGCCAGAAGTTCCCGACGTCGTCGTTCGCGTACGCGCATGACCTCGCGCCGCCGCTGGTGGACAAGATGCTCACCTGCTTCTACGAGTATCGATTCCCGCCGGAGATGAAAAAGGCGTTCGACGGCGCCGACCGGTTCTTCCCGATCAATTACAAGACGACCTGGGCGGTGGTACGCGATGTGGCGAAGGGTTCCGGCGGCGCATTCGACAAGGCGAGCTACGAGAAGGAGACCTCGCGAGAGGCCGCCGAAGCGGCGAAGAAGAAGTGACGCAGCTGTCCGAGAGCAAGAGGCGAAGCCTCGCAGCGATCGGAAACAGCTGCGTCATCCCGAGCGAGCGCGCAGGCGCGAGACCCGGGATCCAGTGTCGTTGCCCAGATATCGCGGGCGGCACATGACCTCTCCGGACACCGTGCTTTCGATACGGCATCTGTCCAAGTCGTACAGCGCCGGCCATCCCGTGCTCTCCGACGTCAGTCTGCAGTTCATGGTGCGCACCATCACGGCGGTCATCGGTCCTTCGGGGACGGGGAAGAGCACGCTGATCCGCTGCATCAACCGCCTGGTCGAGCCGACATCGGGCTCGATCGTGTTCGAAGGACGAGAGCTTGTCCGTCTCCCGCGCCCGGCGCTGCGCGAGGCCCGCCGCCGCATCGGCATGGTATTTCAGGAATACAACCTGGTCGAGCGGCTCACGGTGATGGAGAACGTGCTCTGCGGCAGGCTGGGCTATGTCTCGGCATGGAAGGCATGGCGGCGCAAGTTCGCGCCCGAGGACATTGCGCTCGCCTTCGATCTGCTCGGCGTCGTCGGGCTCGCCCGGTTGGCCGATGCGCGCGCCGATTCGCTCTCGGGCGGGCAGCGCCAGCGAGTCGGCATCGCTCGCGCGGTAATGCAGCAACCCTCGCTGCTGCTCGCAGACGAGCCCACATCCTCGCTCGATCCCAAGACTTCGGTCGAGATCATGCAGTTATTGACCGACATCGCGCGCGAGCGCGGCATCTCGGTCATCGTCAACATGCACGACGTCGAGCTAGCCAAGCGCTTCGCCGACCGCATCGTCGGCATGGCGGGCGGCGGGATCGTTTTCGATGCAACGCCCTCTCGGCTCACCGACGAGGTGCTCAAACAGATCTACGGCGGCGAAGATTGGCTGCTGTAACCTACTCCTCGTAGGAGCTTGCTTCGCGTCGTGACCAGCGCCACCGCACCTATCGCCGCCTTGCGCCCGAACCGGTGGGGGCGATTCTGGGCGCTGGCGCTCCTCGCCTACGTCGTCTACGCCTCCGCGCAGATGGATGTTTCGTGGGAGCGCGTCGGCGCCGGGCTGCACAACGCGGCGCATTTCCTGAGCCGGCTATTCCCTCCCAACTTCACGCGCTGGGAGCTTCTCAGCAAGGGCCTGCTCGAAAGCCTGGAGATCGCCGTGCTCGCCTCGGCGCTGGGCATTGTCCTATCGTTGCCGATCGGTCTCGTCGCCGCGCGCAACCTGATGCCTGCCTGGGCGAGCTGGCCTGCGCGTCTCGTGATCGTGGCGGCTCGCTCGTTCCACCCGGTCATCGTCGCGATCCTGTTCGTCAAAGCGGTGGGCTTCGGCGCGCTGGCGGGGATCCTCGCTTTGACGGTCGCTTCCATCGGCTTTGTCGGCAAGCTCTTCGCGGAAGCGATCGAGGAAATATCGCTCAAGCAAGTCGAGGCCGTCCGTGCGACCGGCGCGCCGTTCTTGAGCGTCGTCGCCATCGGCGTGCTGCCGCAGGTGTTCGCGCGTTTCATCGGTTTCTGCACCTATCAGCTCGATTCCAACCTGCGCAACTCGACCATGGTCGGCATCGTCGGCGCCGGGGGCATCGGCGGCACGCTGTTCGCAGCCTTCCAGCGCTTCGACTACGACTATGTCTGCGCCATCCTGATCTCGATCATCGCCCTGATCATGATCGGCGAGCTGCTGGCGATGTACGTCCGCGCCATATTCATCGATGGCGTCTCGTTCGCCGACATGTTCCGTCGCCGCCTGGCAAGCCTCGCCGCGCGACGCGAGCGGCATCTCGAAGATGACTGAGCTGGTCCACGCCCAAATCTGGCGCCGCTTTACTCCGGCGCAGCGCCTGACGCGCTTCACGGTGTATCTCGCGATCGTCGCCGCGATCGTAGCCTCGATCCAGAGCGTGGAGGTCATCCCGGAGTTTCTGTCCGACGCACCCGAGCAGGTCGTCGATCTGCTCACGCGTATGTGGCCGATGGACGTCGCCTACTATCCCAGGGGTGTGCACGCCGCGCTCATGGAGACGATCCACATCGCGTCGCTGGGAACGCTCCTTGCGCTGGTGCTAGCGCTTCCAGTTGGCGTGCTTGCTGCGCACAATCTCTGCCCCTTCGCGCCGCTCAACCTGTTCGCCAAGCTGATCCTGGTTTCGTCGCGATCGGTGAACTCTCTGGTCTGGGCGCTTCTGTTCGTGGGCATCTTCGGGCCAGGTGCGCTGGCGGGTACGCTGGCGATCGCCTTCCGCTCCATCGGCTTCGTCGGCAAGCTTCTCGGCGAAGCGCTGGAGGAAACGAACCGCGGGCCGGTGGAGGCGTTGGCCGCCGCCGGTGCGCCTTGGGCCTCGCGCCTCACCTACGGCTACTGGCCGCAGATCAAGCCCGCGTTCTGGTCGGTCGCGCTGTTCCGGTGGGACATCAACGTCCGCGAATCCGCGGTGCTGGGCCTGGTCGGCGCCGGCGGCATCGGCATGACCCTCGACTCGGCGCTCAACCTCTTCCAGTGGAATCGGGTTGCGACCATCCTGGCGGCCATATTCGTCGTCGTCATTCTGGCCGAGTTCGTGGTCACGTTCGTGCGCAAGCGGATCATCTAAGGCTCGCGGACTCCCCATGACGGTCATCGCGGTATTCAACCAGAAAGGCGGGGTCGGCAAGACGACGACCGCGCTGAACCTGCTAGCCGGAGTCGCTCAGCGCAAGCAGCGGCCGCTCGGCATCGATCTCGACCCGCAGGCGCACCTGTCCAGCATCTTCGGCGTGCACCCTCGCCTCGCCGACGATTCGATCTACTCCTTCTTCATGCGTCAGCGACCGCTCGGCGACCTCGCGCAGGTGACCGCGAGCGGCGTGATCTTCTGTCCTTCGCACCTCGAGCTCACCAAGCTCGACACGCTGCTCGGCAAGGGCGTCAACGTCGTAACCCGACTGCGCGCGGCGCTCAAGCCGCGCGACGCGACGCCGGGACCGGTGATCATCGATTGCTGCCCGCTGCTGGGAGTACTTTCGCTCAATGCGATCTTCGCGTGCGATCTGGTGCTCGTCCCGGTATCGGCCGACTACCTTGCGCTTCAGGGGGCTCAGCAGGTCGAGCGCAGCTTGAACGCCCTGGAGCCGGTGTTCAAGCGCCGCCTGCCGAGGCGTTATCTGCTCACCCGTTTCGACGCCCGCCGCAAGATGAGCTCCGAAGTGGCCGACCTGTTGGCGACGGCGTTCCGGTCCGAGGAAATCTGCGCTACGCGGGTGCAGGAGAATGTGAGCCTGGCGGAGAGCCCGTCGCGAGCGCTGGACGTATTTCGCCACGCTCCGCAGAGCCGCGGGGCGCGCGACTATCAGGCGCTGGTCGAGGAGCTAGCGGCTGCCGGGTTTGTTGCGTAGCATCGACCGCGCGACTGCGGGCACCGTCACCGGGTCGTTGCTGATCAGGCTGATGAGGCCATCGATGTCGAGCGGGTCGCTGCGCCGGACAGCCTCGGTGTGGCAAGCGAGGATTTCGCAATTGCGATACATCTGGCGAAGCCGTCGCTCGGCGTCGTCCCGGCTCGACGCCATGATGCAAATATTGTCGACGCGCTGCCCGCTGCGCGTCCTGATGTTGAAGCCGTACCGGACCATCGCTATTCCCTCCCGTAAGTCGCGGCGGTCATTCCCCACCCAAAAACGCGCGCTCTTTTGGCGCTTCAGGACCTTAGCGACGACGCTTGCAATAAAGGCTCAGCTTCCGTATGCAAATAACGTACCGCCTTGGAGCCCGGGGCGATCGCATGGACGCGCTTATCCGTTGGAGGCTTTGCCCCCTCGAGTGAATGCAATGAGCGCTGTGCAAAGACGAGATAGTAAGCGCTTGCTGACCGCAAACTCCCCGTGCGGCGGTCGTCCGGCATGGTCACCCTCGAGGACTGTCGCCGGTTGCCGCCGGGCGGCAGATGTGGCAGCCGCCGGTCAGCTTTCCCCACGCGTAATTGCCGCTCGCTCCTAGAGTCGGTGCCCGAAGTTGAAGCCGATGCATGGGGGAGGGCACAATTCGGCCCGAGCGTCTTTTTCCAGTCTGGAGGTCGCCTCATGTTCTGCGCGGAGTGCGGTCAACGCCTTGCCAAAGGGACGAAGTTTTGCCCTCACTGCGGTACGCCGGTGGCTGCTCCCGCGCCGCCGGCTGGCGAGCCACCGCGTTCGCCGGAGGCGGGATCGGGTCCGGCCCTGCCGCCGGCCTCAATCGGGAGCCAATCCGCGCCAAGTGCAGGCGCTGGAGCGGGATCGGGCTTGGGATTCGACGCGGCGCAAGCAAGCGAGCTGGCTCGGGGCATCATCGAGCGGGTCAAGAACATCGTGCTGTCGCCCTCGACGGAGTGGCCCGTGATCGCTGCCGAGGCGTCTTCCCCCCGGACCATCTACTTGAGCTACGTTTTGCCGTTGGTGGCGATCGGCGCAATCGCGGGCTTCCTGGGGCACACCCTCGTCGGCCTGCCGCTACCGCTGCTCGGCACGATCCGCGTGGGCGTCGCCGCAGCCCTCGCGCACGCAATCGTGACGTTCGCGCTGTCGCTCGCCGCTGTGTTTCTGGTCGCGCTGATTGTCGATGCGCTCGCTCCCACATTCGGCGGCCAGAAGAATCCGCTCGCCGCGCTCAAGGTCACAGCGTACAGCTATACGCCGGCCTGGGTCGCGGGCGTTCTCAATCTCATCCCCGCGCTGGGCATCCTCGTGGTCCTGGCGGCGTTTTATGGGCTCTACCTGCTATATCTCGGGCTCCCGGTGTTGATGCACGCTCCCAAGGACAAGGCGGTCGGCTACACCGTCGTCACGGTGCTTTGCGCCATCGTCATGGGGATCGTGATAGGCAGCCTTGGCAGCATGGCCATGGGAGGCTTCGTCTGAGGCGTGAACGCTACGGCAAACGCTGGTCCGATCGCTGCCGTCACCACGTCGCAGCCGGCGAAAGTGCCGTGGCGAGCTCTGCGAATCCGGCGCCCGCCTCGCGCGTTGTCACGTATTTCGGCGGCGTAGCGATGCGCCCGGCGAACTTGCGCACGTTGGCCACTCCGACGGAGTGCGGGAAAAACTCGAACATCGGGGCATCGTTCGGCGAGTCGCCGACAAAGACAAACCGCCCGCGCTCGGCGTCGAGATCGATGCCGAACTCCTCGGCAAAGAGCCGCCTCGTCATCGACAGTTTATCGTGGTTGCCGAACCAGCCGTTGACGTGGATCGACGATACTCTGGCGCTCATCCCTTCGGAGCGCATCAGCGCCGCGATGCGCTCGACGCTCTCGACCGGGAGCGGAACGACGTCCTCGCAGTAGTCGATCGCGAGGTCGCTGTCGCGATAGGCCTGGTCCGAGGCGATCGCGCACCCCGGTACCTTGCGCAGGATTCTCGCGGCGATTCGCTCAAGCCGCTCGCGATTCGCTGTGCGCTCGTCGGCGCCGAGCGCGTGGCAAACCCTAAGCTTCCGCCGCCGATCGTCATGGAGCATGTAGAGCGCGCCGTTTTCGCCCACGACCGCATCGACCGGCCACATGCGCGCGATGTGATTGCACCAGCCCGCGGGGCGTCCGGTGACCGGCACCACCAGGCGTCCTGCGGAGCGTAGCCGCTCCATCGCAGCGTACGCCTCTGCGGTGATCCTGCCGGCGGTGGACAGCGTGTCGTCGATGTCGCAGAGCACGCCACGGATCGCGCCGCGCACGGCGTCGGGCAATGCGCAAAGCGGCCGCATGACGAGCTTCGTCACCTGTAGCCGTACTGTTCGAGCAGGTAGAGGCCCACCGCCTCACGCTGCGTCGGAGTGAGATGAAGACCGCATTTGGTGCGCCTCCACAGCACGTCCTCGGCGCTGCGTGCCCACTCCTGCGCCACGAAATAGTCGATCTCCGCCGCGTAGAGCGTATCCCCGAAATGCGTGCCCAAATCGGCAGTCGTCCTGGCTTCGCCGAGCAGGCGTGTTGCGCGCGTCCCGTGGCGGCGAAGCAGCGCTTCCCGGCATTCGTCCGGCAGTATCGGGTACCTCGCGGCCAATTGGCTGCGATACTGCGAGAGGTCACCTCGCGGCACGTCGCCGCCGGGCAGCGGTTCGCCGTGCGTCCATGCGCTTTTCATGCCGGGGAAGAACGCCGCCAGCTCGGACAGGGCCTGCTCCGCGAGGCGGCGATAAGTCGTGATCTTGCCGCCGTAGACCGAAAGCAGCGGCGCCTTCCCGTTCTCGCCCGAATCGAGCTTGAGCACATAGTCGCGCGTCACCGCGGAGGGGTCCGCGCTGCCATCGTCGTAGAGCGGACGCACGCCGCTGTAGCTCCAGACGATGTCCGAGGGGACTGGCGGCCGGTCGAGATACGCGCCTGCGATGTCGCACAGGTAGGCAATCTCCTCGGGGGAGATCTGCGGCTTGTCGTAGTCTTCCACCGCAACGTCGGTGGTGCCGATGAGAGAAAACTTTCCCTGGTAGGGTATGACGAAGACGATGCGCTTGTCGGCGTTCTGCAGGATGTAGGCGTGCTCGCCACGATGCACCCGTGGCACGACGATGTGGCTGCCCTTGATGTGCCGCACTCCCTCGCGGCCGGGCGCGGCGCACAGCTCGTCCTGCACGCGCTTCACCCACGGCCCTGATGCATTGACCAGAACGCGGGCGCGGAGCTCGTTCGGCCCGCCGCCGCGCTCCGGCGTGCTGATCCGCCACAGCCCGTCGTCGCGCCTTGCGGCTACGAGCGGGGTCCGCGTCCGGATGTCGGCGCCGCGTTCCCGCGCATCGATCGCGTTGGCGATGACCAGCCGCGCGTCGTCCACGCGGGCGTCCGAGTAGACGAATCCCGTGTGGAATTTCCGCTTGAGGCCCGCGCCCCACTCGGTCCTCGCCAGATCGACGCTGAACGACGCCGGGAGCGTTCTGCGCCCTCCCAAGTGATCGTAGAGGAAGAGCCCGGCCCGGATCATCCACGCGGGACGAAGATGCGGCTCGTGCGGGAGCACGAACTGCAGCGGCTCGATGATGTGCGGCGCCGCGCGAAGCAGAACTTCGCGCTCGGCCAACGACTCTGCAACCAAGCGGAACTCGAAATGCTCCAGGTAGCGCAATCCCCCGTGGATGAGCTTGGTGCTCCAGGACGAGGTGTGCGCGGCGAGATCGTCCTTCTCGAGCAGAACCACCTTGAGGCCTCGCCCAGCGGCGTCGCGCGCGATGCCGGTGCCGTTGATCCCTCCGCCGACCACGGCGAGGTCGTAGACCGTCTGGGTCGCGTTGCTCATGGGGAGCGCGCATTCTACCGTAGCAAAACGCCTCCTTCTGTTTGCTACCATCGCGCCTTGCCAAACAAGCGAGCCCTGCCATGAACATCGTCCCGGAAGTCCTCGCGCTCGTCCCAGAGATGAAGACTTGGCGCCGCCACCTGCACGCGCATCCGGAGACGGCCTTCGAGGAAGCACACACCAGCGCGTTAGTCGCGGAAAAGCTTCGCTCGTTCGGGCTGGAAGTGCATACCGGGCTCGCCAAGACCGGTGTCGTGGGAGTGCTGCGTGGAGGGGATGGCGCGGCGATCGGATTGCGCGCCGACATGGATGCGCTGTACATCGTGGAACGCTCGGGCGTTCCCCACGCTTCGCAGCACCACGGGAAGATGCACGCCTGCGGGCACGACGGGCACACGGCGATGCTCCTCGGCGCCGCCGCCGCCCTTGCGCACAGGCGCTCGCTGGCCGGCACCGCCTATTTCATCTTTCAGCCCGCCGAGGAAAACGAAGGCGGCGGCAGGGTAATGGTCGAGGAAGGTCTGTTCGACCGTTTTCCGATGCGCGCGGTCTACGGCATGCACAACTGGCCGCGCCAACCGCTCGGCACCTTCGCAATGCGCGCGGGCCCGCTGATGGGCGCGTACGACATCTTCGAGATCGTGGTCACCGGCAAGGGGTCCCACGCCGCGATGGCGTACACGGGCAAGGACCCGATGCTTTTCGCCGCGCACACGATCAATGCGCTGCAGACGATTGTCTCCCGCAACCTCCACCCGCTCGACGCCGGGGTGGTCAGCGTCACGCAGATCCATGGCGGCGACACGTGGAACGTCATCCCCCAAGAGGTCGTGCTGCGTGGCACGGTGCGCGCCTTCAAGCGCGAAGTGCAGGACCTGATCGAGGAGCGAATGCGCGGCATCGTTGCCGGCATTGCGGCAACCTTCGACATGACGGCGACGCTGCGATACGAGCGCCGCTACCCGGCCACGATTAACTCCGAAGCGGAGACGCGGCACGCGATCGCGGCCGCGGCGGAGGTCGTCGGCGCCGAGCACGTCGACACCAACCCCACTCCCGAGATGGCCGGCGAGGATTTCGCCTTCATGCTGCAGGCGAAGCCGGGATGCTACGTCTGGCTGGGCGGGGGCCGCGAAGCCGACACGCCCAATCTCCACAGCCCGCAGTACGACTTCAACGACGACGCGCTGGCGATCGGAGCGAGCTACTGGGTCACGCTTGCCGAGCGGCAGGTGGGGCGCAGCGCCCCGCTGAGCTCGGCGCGCCGATGAGAGCTTAGGCGCGTCCCTTGCGCAGTCTGCGGATCGCCGCAAGCTGTGCAAGCGCGCCCGCGAGCTCGCTCTCCGCCCTGGCAATCTCTTCCTTGGACGTCTTGTTCATCATCGCGTCCTCGGCCGCCTGCTTGGCCGCAATCGCCTTCGCTTCATCGAGGTCGTGGGCACGAATCGCGGTGTCGGAGAGCACCGTGACCACGTCAGGCTGAACCTCGAGGAAGCCGCCCTGCACGAAGATGATCGTTTCCTCCTGCTGCCCGGGAATGTGAATGCGAACCTGGCCGGGCTTGATCTGGGTGATCAGCGGCGCGTGCTTGGGATAAATGCCGAGCTCGCCCATGACGCCCGGGAGCACTACGAACTCGGCTTCGCCCGAGTAGATCGACTCTTCCGCGCTGACGACGTCGACGTGAATGGTGTTGGCCATTGCTATTGCAGCGTCTTCGCTTTCTCCACGGCTTCTTCGATTCCGCCAATCATGTAGAACGCCTGCTCCGGCAGATGGTCGTACTCTCCGTCGACGATCGCCTTGAAGCCGCGGATCGTGTCCTTGAGCGCGACGTACTTGCCTGGGCTGCCCGTGAACGTCTCGGCGACGTGGAACGGCTGCGACAGGAACCGCTGGATCTTTCGCGCCCGCGCAACCACGAGCTTGTCGTCTGGCGAGAGCTCGTCCATGCCAAGAATGGCAATGATGTCGCGCAGCTCCTTGTAGCGCTGCAGAGTCGCCTGCACCCGCCGCGCGGCCGTGTAGTGCTCCTCGCCGACGACGTTCGGGTCGAGCTGCCGCGAGGTCGAGTCGAGCGGGTCCACCGCGGGGTAGATTCCGAGTGATGCGATGTCACGGGAAAGAACGATGGTCGAATCAAGGTGTCCGAAGGTCGTCGCCGGAGACGGGTCGGTCAGGTCGTCCGCCGGCACGTACACCGCTTGGATCGACGTGATCGAGCCGGTCTTTGTGGAGGTGATGCGCTCCTGCAGGTCCCCCATTTCCTCGGCCAGCGTCGGCTGGTAGCCCACCGCCGAGGGCATCCGCCCCAGCAGCGCCGACACCTCGACCCCGGCCAGCGTGTAGCGATAGATGTTGTCGATGAACAGCAGCACGTCGCGGCCTTCGTCGCGGAAGAATTCCGCCATCGTGAGGCCCGTCAGCGCGACGCGCAGGCGGTTGCCTGGCGGCTCGTTCATCTGTCCGTACACCATCGCCACCTTGGACTCGGCCAGGTTGTCCATCTTGACCACACCGGCTTCGCGCATCTCGTGGTAGAAGTCGTTGCCCTCCCGCGTTCGCTCGCCGACGCCGGCGAACACCGACAAGCCGGCATGTTGGGTGGCGATGTTGTTGATGAGCTCGAGCATGTTCACCGTCTTGCCTACGCCGGCGCCGCCAAACAAGCCCACCTTGCCGCCCTTGGCGATCGGACAGACCAGATCGATGACCTTGATTCCCGTCTCCAGGAGTTCCGTCGACGGCGACAGCTCCTCGAAGGTCGGCGCGTCGCGGTGGATCGGCATCCTCTTCTCCGCGGCCACGGGACCCTGCTCGTCGATCGGCCGGCCCAGCACGTCCATGATCCGGCCGAGCGTCTTCGGACCGACCGGCACCGAGATGCCCGCCCCAGTGTTCTTGACCTTCATGCCGCGGCGAAGCCCTTCGGCGGAGCCGAGGCAGATCGTGCGCACCACACCGTCCCCCAGCTGCTGCTGCACTTCCAACGTGAGATCGGACCCTTCGAGAACGAGCGCATCGAAGAGTTTCGGCAACTGATCGCGCGTGAACTCGACGTCGATCACGGCTCCGATGCACTGGACAATCGTTCCTTCGGTCATGTTCATTCCTTGGATCTGGTCAAACCGCTGCCGCGCCTGGAAGCTCGCCCGATCCTCCGCCGGCGCGTCAAACTGCCGCCGCGCCGCCGACGATCTCCGATAGCTCCTTGGTGATCGCCGCCTGGCGCGTCTTGTTGTGGATGAGCTGCAGCTCGTCGATGATGGTCGCCGCATTATCCGACGCAGCCTTCATTGCCACCATCCGAGCGCTCTGCTCGGATGCCATGTTCTCGTTAACCGCCTGGTAGATGATTGCCTCGATATAGCGCGTCAGGAGCCCTTCGAGCACGGTCTTGGCATCGGGCTCGTAGATGTAGTCCCAAGGGAAAGGGCGCCTATCCTCTTCCCTGCCCAGATCTGCGATGGGGAGCATCTGGCCTTCCCAAGGCGTTTGCTTCATTGTGTTCTCGAAGCGCGTCGCGACGATGTGCAGCTCGTCGATCTTGCCTTCGATGTAGGCATCGAGTTGCACCTTCACCGGCCCAATCAGCTTCTCCAGGTGCGGGCGGTCTCCGATATTGACGACCTGCGACACGATATTCGCCTTCAGCCGCTGCATGAAGCCGAGTCCCTTGTTGCCGATCGCGGTCACCTGCACGCCGATGCCCTTGGCCTGCCAATCCTTGATCTTCGACAGCGCGAGGCGCAGGGCGTTGGTGTTCAACCCCCCGCACAACCCCTTGTCGGAAGTTATGACGATGAGGCCGATGTTCTTCACTTGCGGGCGCTTCACGAGGAACGTATGCGGATACTCCGGATTGGCGTGAGCGAGGTGTCGCGCGATCGCGACCATCCGCGCCACGTACGGCCGCGAAGCGCGCATCCGGTCCTGCGTCTTCTTCATCTTGGAAGCCGCAACCATCTCCATGGCCTTGGTGATCTTGCGCGTGCTCTGCACGCTCTTGATCTTGTTGCGGATTTCCTTCGAGGTGGCCATCGCCGACGATCCTCAGTAGCTCGCGTTCTTCTTGAAGTCCTCGATCGCGGCGCTCAACTGCTTCTCGCCGTCGGCGTCGAGATCCTTGCTTGTCTCGATCTTGTCGACAAGAGCGCCGTACTTGCTCCTCGTGTACGCACGCAGTGCCGATTCGAAGGCCAGCGCCTTTTCCACCGGCACGTCGTCGTAATATCCCTTGTTGACGGCGAACAGCGTCAGCGCCTGATCAGCGACCGAGAGCGGCCCGTATTGCGGCTGCTTCATAAGCTCGGTCACCAGGCGACCGCGATCGAGCTGCTTGCGGGTGGCTTCGTCAAGGTCCGATGCAAACTGGGCAAAAGCCGCAAGCTCCCGGTACTGTGCTAGCGCCAGGCGCACGCCCCCTCCCAGCGACTTGATGACTTTGGTCTGTGCCTTGCCTCCGACGCGTGACACCGAAATGCCTGCGTTGATCGCCGGGCGGATGCCAGCGTTGAACAGGTCGGTCTCGAGGAAGATCTGGCCGTCGGTGATCGAGATCACATTGGTCGGTACGAACGCGGTCACGTCCCCGGCCTGCGTCTCGATGACCGGCAATGCGGTCAGCGAGCCGGTCTTGCCCTTGACCGCCCCCTTGGTGAATTTCTCGACGTACTCGGCGTTCACCCGCGCCGCGCGCTCGAGCAGGCGCGAGTGCAGGTAGAACACGTCGCCGGGATACGCCTCGCGCCCCGGCGGCCGGCGCAGAAGCAGCGAAATCTGACGATACGCCCACGCCTGCTTGGTCAGGTCGTCATAGATGATCAGTGCGTCCTGGCCGCGGTCGCGGAAGTATTCTCCCATCGTGCAACCCGAATACGGCGCGATGTATTGCATCGCTGCCGATTCCGATGCCGACGCCGCCATCACGATGGTGTACGCCATCGCGCCGGTCTCCTCGAGCTTCTTGACCACGTTCATGATCGAGGATGCCTTCTGGCCGATTGCGACGTAGATGCAGATCAGCTCCTTGCCCTTCTGATTGATGATGGTGTCGATCGCCACCGCCGTCTTGCCCGTCTGGCGGTCGCCGATGATCAGCTCACGCTGGCCCCGGCCGATCGGCACCATCGAGTCGATCGCCTTCAAGCCGGTCTGCACCGGCTGTGAGACGCTTTGGCGCCAGATCACGCCCGGAGCAACCTTCTCGATCACGTCGGTCGCCTTGGCGGTCACGGGACCCTTACCGTCGATCGGCTGCCCGAGCGAGTTCACTACCCTGCCGACCAGCTCCGGCCCGACGGGCACTTCGAGGATGCGCCCGGTGCACTTGACCGTATCGCCCTCGGAGATGTGCTCGTATTCCCCGAGAATCACTGCGCCGACCGAGTCGCGCTCGAGGTTCAACGCGAGGCCGAACGTATTGCGCGGAAACTCGAGCATCTCGCCCTGCATCGCGTCGGACAGACCGTGGATGCGCGCGATACCGTCGGAGACCGAGACAACCGTTCCCTGCGTGCGGACTTCCGCACCGGTGTCAAGGCTCTGGATCTTGCTCTTGATCAGTTCGCTGATTTCGGATGGATTCAACTGCATGATTTTTTCCTCGCGCAGCTCCCGGTTCTCCGCCAGGCCGCGTCAGTTTCGGTATTAGGCCCGTAAATGGGTCTCCATAGCCTGCAGTTCGCCCCGGACCGAAGCATCGATCACCGTGTCGCCGACCACGATCTTGGCTCCACCGATGAGCTCCGGATCGACGCTGACCGTTGCCTCGATCTTCTTGCCGAAGCGCTTCTCCAGCATCGCCTTGAGCGCCGAGAGTTGCGCATCGTCCATTGCGAACGCGGTTGCGATATGCGCGCGCGCCACGCCTTCGGCCTCGTCTTTGAGGGCGTTGAAAAGCTCTCGGATCTCCGGCAGCAGCCCGATGCGGTCGGCTTCGATGAGCACACGAATGAAGCTCTTCCCGTCAGGATTGAGTTTGTCGCCGCACACCGAAAGGAACAGCGATTCCTTGGCGCTCGCAGAAAGCTTGGGACTGTCCAGCGCCGTGCGCATCTGCGCGTCGGCGGCTACGCCGCTCGCGACCCTGAGCATCTCGGCCCACACCGGCAGCGCGTTCTGCTCGCTGGCGAGCGCGAAGACGGCTTCCGCGTACGGCCTGGCAACTGTGAGCAGCTCTGCCATGCGGCCTCGAGTGCCTAGAGCTGTTTTTCCAGCGCCGCCAGGAGATCGGCGTGCGCCTTGGCGTCGACTTCGCGCTTCAGTATCTTCGCCGCACCGGCGACAGCCAGGCTGGCGACTTGGCCCCGCAGCGCCTCTTTCGCGCGATAGATCTCCTGCTCGATCTCGGCCTTCGCCGCATCGACGATGCGGTCGGCCTCGGCCTTCGCCTCGCCCTTCGCCTGGTCGACGGTTTCGCTCTTGAGCTTCTCGCCCTGGGCAATGATCTCGGAGGCCCGCGACTTGGCATCGGCCATCATCTCGGCGATGCGCACCTCGGCCCTGGACAGACTCTTCCGTCCCTCTTCTCCTGCGGCCAATCCATCGGCAATTTGCTTCTGGCGATTTTCGATCGCCCGCATCAAGGGTGGCCAGATGAATCTGGCGCAGAACCAGATGAACGCGGCGAACGCAACGGCCTGCATTAACATCGTGAGATTGATGTTCATGGCTGCGTTTCTCCCGCAAAGCGAAGCGCTTGTCCGCCTACTTGAGGCCGCCGGGTATCAGCGGATTGCCGAAGGCGAACAGCATCGCCAGGCCGACGCCGATGATGAAGGAAGCGTCGATCAGGCCGAGCAGCAGAAACACCTTCGCCTGCAGTGCCGGGATCATCTCAGGCTGCCGCGCGGCGCCCTCGAGAAAGCGCGAGCACATGATCCCCACGCCCACGCACGCGCCGAGCGCGCCCAGGCCGATGATGAGGCCGATACCGATGCCAGTGAAGGCCTGTATCTGCGCGACCAGTTGCAGCTTGTCCATTTGCTTTCCTTTCTTGACGGGTTGGACGGGAGAGTCGTGGCTGGCGGCCGAAGCAACCTAATGGGTCTCGTAGGCCATCGAGATGTAAACGACGGTCAGCATCATGAAGATGTACGCCTGCAGGACCACGATAAGGATGTGGAAGATCGCCCAACCGAGATTGAGCACGCTGCTGATCGCCGCCCCCACGATCCCGGTCGCCGCCCACAGGCCGAGGAGCAGGAAGATGATCTCGCCCGCGTACATGTTCCCGTACAGCCGCAGCGAGTGCGAAAGCGGCTTCGAGACGTACTCGATCAGGTTGAAGAGCAGATTCGGCAGCCACAGCAGCGGATTGGAACCGAACGGCGAGCAGAACAGCTCGTGGATCCAGCCGCCGAGCCCCTTGTTCTTGATGCTGAAGAAGATCATCAGCCCGAACACCGAAAGCGACAACGCGAATGTCGTGTTGACGTCGGCGGTCGGGACGGCGCGCCACTCTTCCTGGTGAAACACGTTCTGGAAGATCCACGCCATGATGTCGACGGGAAGGAAGTCCATCGCGTTCATGAACAGAACCCAGACGAATACCGTGAGCGCCAAGGGCGCGACGAACCGGTAGTCTTGGTGAAACAGGCTCTTGACCTGATCGTTGACGAACTCAACGGAGAGCTCGACGAAGGCCTGCGTCTTGCCGGGGACGCCCGATGTCGCCTTACGCGTGACCAGCCAGAGGAAACCAAGGACCAATACGCCGAGGATGACCGACGTTACGATCGTGTCGCGGTGAACCGTCCAGAACCCGCCGGATTCGGTCAGCGGGTGAGCAAGGAACGTCAGATGATGCTGAATGTACGACGTCGCGTCGAGTTGGTGTTCCGCAGCCATCGCCCTTCCCCGCAAAATCGATCAGTCGCGCACCAGGATTGCCGCCTGCGACACCAGCACCGTGATGACGAACGCGGAAAAAAACGCCGCATGCACCACGTCCCGGTACGTCGTGAGAATCAGCCAGAGCTGCAGCACGATGACCGCGATCTTTGCCGCTTCTGCCCGCAACGCCACCCGCACCGTCGCCCCCGCGCTCGTTGGACGGTCAAGCGCGATCAAGACGGCGAAAACAACGCCCGCGGCGATGTTGATCAAGCCGCCAAGAAGCGCGGAGAGCGCGCCATGCCATCCGGCCCACCATCCCGCGATCACGGCGATCGATATCGACGCGATCGCCTGCCAACCGGCGACGCGCCGGACCGGGAATCTCGGGGGATGGTCGCTCTGGGGAATCGACACCGGACCGAAGCAAACCTCGAAATTGTAAGGTTTTTCGCATCAGAACGAAAGTGCGTCGCAACCGGACTGCTCGCGAAGCATCTCAGCCGCCCGACAGCGCGCACACGATCATGACCTCGTCGTCGTCCCGCAATGACGGCTCGAGGTTCGTCGCCTGCACGCCGTTGACGAAGAACTTGATGTGGCGGCGAATGGCTCCTTGCTCGTCGATGACTCGGAAGCGCATTCCCGGATAGCGTCGATCCAGATCTCCGACGAGGACACCCAGTGATTCGCCGTCCGCACTCACCACCGCGGCATCGGCGGTGTAGCTGCGCAATGGACCCGGGATCAGTACGCGTACTGCCATTGCCTTGGACATGCTCTGACGCTCTAGGCAACCTCCACCGCGTAGATATGCGGCAAGTGCGCGGCCAGACATTTCCAGGTGCGGCCCTCGTCGCGGCTGCCCCACACTTCCCCGCTGGTGGTGCCGAAGTACACGCCTGCCGGTGCCAGAGCGTCCGCAGTCATCGCCTGACGCTTCACGGTGTACCATGCCTGAGCCTTGGGCAAGCCGGTCGCCTGCCGCTGCCACGACTTGCCACCGTTGACCGAGCGATAGACCGCTGGCTTGCCGCCGGGCGACACCCGTGGCCATACGCTGCTGCCGTCCATGGGAAATACCCACAGCGTGTCCGGGTCGCGCGGATGCAGCACCATCGGAAAGCCGATGGCCCCGACACTCTTGGGCATCGCCGCACTCAAGTCCTGCCACCGCTCGGACGGCCTGTCCAGGCGATAGATCCCGCAGTGATTCTGCTGATACAGGCGGTCAGGCATCAGGGAATGCAAGCGCACGCAGTGCGGGTCGTGGCCGTACTCCGGGTCCGGGGTTGGAATGAAGTCTGCGCGCACACCGCGATTCAGGGCACGCCAACTCGCACCTGCATCGTTCGACTCGAACACACCTCCGCTCGACATGCCGATGTAGAGGTGTCCGGCATCGCGTGGATCGACCAGAACGGAGTGCAGCTTGGCACCGTCCGGCGTCTGGTCCTGATCGCCGCCGCACCATGCCTTTCGCTGCGGATGCTCGTTGAAGCCCTCGACGCCGCGCCATGTCGCACCTCCGTCGTCCGAGCGAAACAGCCCCTGCGGCGAGGTTCCCGCGTACCATGTGCCGGGCTGCGAAGCGTGACCGGGGGTCAGCCAAAAAGTGTGATCCACGACGCGTCCGCTGCCCTCGCGGAAAGCCGGCGGTTGTTTCGCCTCGTGCCAACTCCGGCCCCGGTCGATCGAGCGAAAGACCGTGGGACCAAGGTGGCCTGTGCGCGCCGCCGCGAGCCATGTCTTGCCGTCGCGTGGGTCCGCAACGCAGTGGTGAACGATGTGGCCCAAGAATTGCGGGCCGGTGAGCTTCCAGCTTCGCCGTGCGGTGTCGCTGCGTGCCTGCCACAGTCCCTTGCGCGTCGCGACGAGCAGCGTCAAATGACGCCCGCGGGCGGTCTTCGCCTGCGCCATGTTGCACTCCCGGGAGAATCCGCCCGATGGCGGAGTGGTGAAGTTACGCCATCGTGCGCGCCACGACAAGACCGCGGCGCGCCAGAACCACGAACCTTTTTGCGCTAGAATGATCGAGCGCTTCGCGCCGCTCGGCGCGCCACTGTGAACCTGCAACGAGGAACCCCATGACGATCAAGGTAGGCGACCGGCTGCCCGCCGGTTCACTCACTGAATACGTTGAAGTCGAAACGGCAGAATGCAAGCTCGGGCCCAATGAATTCAAGCTCGACGACCTGACTCGCGGCAAGAAGGTGGTTCTCTTCGGATTGCCGGGAGCGTTCACGCCGACTTGCTCGGCCAAGCATGTGCCGAGTTACATAGCGAATTACGACAAGCTCAAAGCGAAGGGAGTCGAGGAGATCATCTGCATGTCGGTGAACGACGCCTTCGTCATGGGTGCGTGGGCCAAGGACCAGAGAACCGCGGGCAAGGTGCGGATGATGGGCGATGGCAGCGCATCGTATACCAAGGCTCTGGGGCTCGAATTCGATTTGACCGCCAGAGGCATGGGTATGCGTTGCCAGCGGTTTTCAGCGCTGATCGACAACGGTGTGGTCAAGACCCTGAACGTCGAGGCGCCGGGTAAGTATGAGGTCTCCGGCGCGGAAACCATGCTGAAGCAGCTCGGCTGAGCTGCGAACCGCTGATTCCACGAACGGCGCCACGCGGCGCCGTTGTTTTTCGCGTGCGAATCCCGATTCGGGCGAGATCGGTTCGCCTACTTCACCTTGAGCTTGACCAGAAGCCCGTCGAGCTGCTCGAGACTAGCGTAGCTGATCACGATGCGCCCGCCGCCCTTTCTTGTCGATTCTATGCGCACCTTTGCTCCGAGCATGTCGGCGAGCGTGTTCTCGAGCCGGACGAGGTCGCTATCCGCGCGCGCACCCGCCCCGCGTTTCGCGCGCCGGGCTGGAGGAGCTTGCAGGGCGTGAACCATGCGCTCGGTCTCGCGCACCGACATTCCTTGGGCCACGATGCGCCCGGCTGCGGCCGCTTGGCGTGCCGCCGGAAGGGATATCAGCGCCCGGGCATGCCCCATGTCGAGCTTTCCTCCGAGCAGCAGCTCCTGCACCGGCTTGGCGAGCTGCATGAGCCGGAGCAGGTTGGTCACCGCGCTGCGCGAACGTCCGACGGCCTGAGCTGCGGCCTCGTGCGTGAGTCCGAAGTCGCCGATCAGGCGAGCGATACCTTGTGCCTGCTCGAGCGGATTCAAGTCTTCGCGCTGGATGTTCTCGATCAACGACAGGGCTAGCGCCGCCTGGTCCGCGACATCGCGCACCAGCGCCGGCACTTCTCTGAGCCCGGCGCGCTGCGCTGCGCGCCAGCGACGCTCGCCGGCGATAATCTCGAAGCGTCCGCCATCCACGGGACGCACGAGGATCGGTTGTACCAGCCCCTGCGCCTTGATCGACTCCGCGAGCTCGCCCAGCGAGGTTTCGTCCATCCGCGTGCGCGGCTGATACCTTCCAGGGACGATGCGATCCAGCGCGAGCGTCCGAAGCGACTCGCGGTCTGCTGTTTCGTCCGATCCCGCCAGCAACGCGTCGAGCCCGCGGCCGAGTCCCTTCAACTTAGCCATGCGCGGCCTCCTGCACGATGGTCGTGGCGGCCTCTTCCCTGCGCAGCATCTCGCCGGCGAGCGCGAGATACGCCTGCGCGCCTTTCGAGGTCCTATCCAGGCGAAGCACTGGGATGCCGAAGCTCGGGGCTTCGGCAAGCCGCACATTGCGAGGAATCACGGTGCGATAGAGCTTCTCGCCGAAGTGCTTCTGCAGATCGGCAGACACGTTGAGCGCCAGCGTGTTGCGCGGGTCGTACATGGTGCGCAGCAGTCCTTCGATTTCTAGCCGGGGGTTGAGATGAGTGCGCACCTTGCGCAGCGTCTGCACCAGATCCGAAAGCCCCTCGAGCGCGTAGTACTCGCATTGCATCGGAATCAACACGCTGTCCGCTGCGCACAGCCCGTTGAGCGTGAGCAGCGAAAGCGAAGGCGGGCAGTCAAGGAGAATGAAGTCGTACTCGGCGGCGACCTCGGAGATCGCCGCACGCATCTGCGACAGCGCCTCTGCCAACGCATCCTTGAGCCGCATCTCCCGCTCCGGCAGGTCGACCAGTTCAACCTCGGCGCCTGCCAACTCCCGGTTGGCCGGCACCAGGTCGAACCCTCCCGAAGTCGACGTCGTACGCACGTCGGTGATCTTCTTCTCTCCAAGCAGAACATGGTAAACTGTGTAAGTGAGCGCTCGCTTTTCAATGCCGGCGCCCATGGTAGCATTGCCCTGCGGGTCCAAGTCCACCAGGAGCACGCGGCGCTTCATCGCGGCCAGGCTCGCCGCCAAGTTGACGCTGGTCGTCGTCTTTCCGACACCACCTTTCTGGTTGGCAACCGCGATGATCTTGGTCATGCGCTTTTCATGACGACCAGATGCCGCTGCGCGTCCACGCCCGGCACGTCGAGCGCCATGGAGTCGACGAGCTTGGTGCCGAGGGGCAGCGCTTCGATTTCTTCACCCGGGTACGCTCCCTTCATGGCAAAGAGCCGCCCGCCTTCCGAGACAAGATGTCGCGCGTCATGCGCAAAGTTCGCGAGGCTCGAATAGGCGCGCGAGATGGCGACATCGAACGGCTGCTCCGGACGATAATTTTCGACACGAGCGCCGACGACCTCCACATTCGACAGCGGCAATTCGATTGATGCCTGGCGAAGGAACGCGGCCTTTTTGCGACTCGCCTCGATGAGCGTGACGCGCCATGCGGGGCGGCAGATCGCCAGCGGGATCCCCGGAAGGCCGCCGCCGCTGCCCACGTCGGCAATCCGCAACCCCGGCTTGGGCGGCAGATGGGGCACGACGGCAAGCGAATCGAGCAGATGGTGCGTGATCATTCGCTCCGCGTCGCCAATCGCCGTAAGGTTGTGGGTGCGGTTCCACTTTTGGAGCAATCCGAGGTAGGCGAGTAGCGCCGCCTGGGCAGCGCTGTCCATGTCGAGGCCGAGCGCGCGAATGCCCGCCGCCAGCGTCGCCTTCATGCCCTGCGCTGCTGTGCATTCGCGGGCGAGTTGCTGAAGCCTCGCTTGAGGTGAACGAGCAAAAGCGCGATCGCGGCCGGAGTGATTCCGGAAATGCGTGCCGCCTGCCCGATCGTCTCAGGCCGGTGAGCGTTGAGTTTTTGCTGCACCTCGACGGAGAGCCCGCGCACCGTGCGGTAGTCGAGCTCGGCCGGCAAGCGCTGCTCTTCCTGCGCTGCCTGCCGGGCGATCGCCTCCTGCTGACGCTCGATGTAACCGGCATACTTGGTCGCGATCTCCACCTGTTCGGCAACCGCCGCATCGGCGACCGCCTGCCCGCTGCTCGGCAAGGTCATGAGGCTGGCGTAAGTCACGCCGGGCCGGCGCAGTAGTTCGGCGAGCGTGCAGTCGCGCTCCAGGGGTTGCCCCAGCACCCGCTCGGCGTCGGCCGTGGGGACGACGTTGGGGTTCACCCACGAAGACTTGAGCCGTTCGAGCTCACGGGCGACCGCGTCGCGCTTCCGACAGAAGGTGTCCCATCTTGCGTCGTCGACCACGCCCAGATTGCGGCCGATGTCTGTGAGCCGCAGGTCCGCGTTGTCCTCGCGCAGTTGCAGGCGGTACTCGGCGCGGCTGGTGAACATCCGATAGGGCTCGGTAACGCCCCGCGCCACCAGGTCGTCGACCAGCACGCCCAGATAGGCTTCATCGCGTCTCGGCGACCAGCCGGCTTGGCCAGCGACCCAGCGGCCGGCGTTGATGCCGGCGAGGATGCCCTGCGCCGCGGCTTCCTCGTAGCCGGTGGTGCCGTTGATCTGCCCTGCGAAGAACAGACCGTGGATCACTTTGGTCTCAAGCGTCGCCTTCAGCCCTCGCGGGTCGAAGTAGTCGTACTCGATGGCGTAGCCCGGCCGCAACAGATGCGCGCGCTCGCATCCCTTGATCGAGCGCACCAGCTCGAGTTGCACATCGAAGGGCAGCGAGGTCGAGATGCCGTTGGGGTAGATTTCATGCGTTGTGAGCCCCTCGGGCTCGAGGAAAATCTGATGGCTCGTACGATGCGCAAAGCGCACGACCTTGTCCTCGATCGAAGGGCAGTAGCGCGGGCCGACGCCCGCGATCACGCCGGTAAATAGCGGCGAACGACCGAGGCCTGCGCGAATGATCTCGTGCGTTCGCTCGTTGGTGTGGGTGATCCAGCACGGCAACTGCCGCGGGTGCATGCGCCGCTCGCCGACGAACGAGAACACCGGGGGCGGGTCGTCGCCCGGTTGTAGCTCAAGGCAGGTAAAGTCAATGGTGCGCCCGTCCAGGCGCGGCGGCGTACCCGTCTTGAGCCGCCCGACGGGCAGGCGCAACTTGCGCAGTCGCAAGGCCAGGGTTTTCGCGGGAGGGTCGCCGGCGCGCCCCGCCTCGTAGTGCTCCAGCCCGACGTGGATCAGGCCGGATAGGAACGTCCCGGTGGTCAACACCACCGCATCGGCCTCGAAGACGACGCCGAGCTGCGTCACCACGCCCGTGACGCGATCGCCTCGAAGCGTGAGGTCGTCGACCGCTTGCTGGAACAGCGTCAGGTTCGGCTGATTTTCTAGTCGGGAGCGAATCGCCTGCTTGTACAGGAGCCGGTCGGCCTGCGCCCGCGTGGCGCGCACGGCGGGCCCCTTGCTCGAATTGAGGATGCGGAACTGGATGCCCGCTTGGTCCGTCGCCAGCGCCATCGCCCCGCCCAGGGCGTCCACCTCCTTAACGAGATGCCCCTTGCCGATGCCGCCGATCGACGGGTTGCACGACATCTGCCCCAGCGTCTCGATGCTGTGGGTAAGGAGCAGGGTGCGCCGGCCCATCCTGGCCGCAGCAAGTGCGGCCTCGGTTCCGGCATGTCCTCCACCGACGACTATGACCTGGAAACGCTCGGGGAACACCATGTTTTCACAGGGAAATATGCTTCCTGCCGCGATTCTCAATAATACGCCAAATCACTCCGGCCCGGAAGCGCTTCTAACAAACAACGAGGCAGGCTCGCCGCGATGCTTGGTTTCACGTGAAACCGGCGGGGTTCTCGGTTCCACGTGGAACATTCAGGCCTGATGGTCCGCGTGCTCAAGAGCATCCTTCGCCGGGCCGGTCGACTCGCGTGCGACCACCTTGGTTCCCAACTTGGGCGTGGCAATAGCCTCGCCGCGCAGCGCCGCCAGCAGGAAATCGGCAGCGGCGATGCCGGCTTCAGCGGCCGGTATCCGCAGCGTGCTCAGGTTCGGTCTGGTGTGGCGCGCGAGCTCCGTGTCCCCGAATCCGATGATCGAGAGTCGCTGCGGGACCGCGATGCCGTACGCTTCGCATTCTCGAAGGACAGCAGCCGCCGCGAGGTCGCTGCCGCATGCCAAAGCGCTGGGAGGATGAGGCAGGGAGAGCCATCGCTTGAGCGTCTCGCCCGAGGCGAGTTGGGGTTCCTGCTCGCCTTCGTCCGAGTCGCCCATCAGAGAGATGTCTGCCGCCGCCAGCGCCTCACGCATCTCTCCGATCCGGCACGTGCGCCCCGGGGCAACGACACCGATTCGCCGGTGTCCCAGCTCGCGCAAGAAGCGGATCCCAAGTTCCAGCGCCCGGGCTCGGACGAAGGGCGCGAACTTGCCGCCCGGAGTGGGCTGGTCGAGACATGCCACGGGCGAGTGGCCTGCGCGAAGGTCGGCGGCATCCTCCGGCAAGTCGACCCCTACGAGGGCCACCGCGTCCGCGCCGTGCGCAAGCACCCGATGCACGAGGCGCACGGTGCTCGCGGCATCGCCACTCGCGGTCGCGAGATGCACCGCATAACCTGCGCTGTCCAGTCCTCGGGACAGGCTTTCGGTTGCGCGGCGTACTACCACGTCTTCCAGAGAACCCGCAATCACTCCGATGACGCCGGAGCGACGGGCCGAAAGCGCCCGTGCTGCCGTGTTCGGGACGTAGCCCAGCTCAGCCGCGGCGCGGGCAACTCCTTCGCGCACATGCTCGCTGACCAGCTCCGGACGCGCCAGGGCTCGGGACGCTGAAGCCGTCGAAACCGCGGCGGCCCGGGCAACGTCCCGCAACGTGGCCCTTCGGTCGACGATACTGCGGCGGCGACGGCGTGCCGGAGGCGCCGCTTCGGTCATATGATTACCCGATGGCGGTACGGCATGACTTGCCATGCTGGCCTTAGCTCCTGACAATAGGCCCTTGGTCGAGGGCGCTCGAAATCGATTACAGCAATCCATTGCAGAAATCGATTGCTGCAATCGATTACAGCATAGCGCGATTCATCCTGAACTACAAGGTTGACTGCAATGACGCGTCTGCTTTGCATTGGCCATAGCGCGCTCGACGCAATCTATCGCGTCCCTGCAATTCCGACCTTTCCCACCAAGGTCCTCGCCAGCAGGTATGTCGAAACGGGCGGCGGCATGGCCGCCAACGCAAGTTTTGCAGCGAAACGCCTCGGCGCCGATGTGGAGTATTGGGGGCGCGTCGGTGACGACGCGTTGGGGGATCGAATCCTCTCCGAACTCGCGGCGGCGGGCATCGGGACGGCAACCGTGCGGCGCGTCCCCGGCTGCAAGTCTCCGACGGCGGCGATACTGGTCGCGGACGACGGCGAACGCCTGATCTGCATCTATAACGATCCGGCGCTCGACAGCGATGCATCTTGGCTGCCACTCGCCGCCGCTGTTCTCGACTCCGCGCGCGCGGCTCGGGTGCCCACGGTGCTCGACGCCGACGTCGGTCCTGCAGAGGCGCTGCGCGAACTGTGCGCCCGCTGCGACTACGCGATCTTTTCGACTGCGGGACTCAAGTTGGCCAGCGCCTCAGCGGATCCCGGCGAGGGCCTGCGCAACATGCAGCGCCTCGCGGGCGGCATTGTCGCGGTGACACTGGGAGAGGAGGGCGCGCTGTGGCTCGAGGCCGGTCGTGAGCGGCGCGAGACTGCGCCGCGTGTCGCTGCCATCGATACGCTAGCCGCAGGAGATGTGTTTCACGGTGCCTTCGCGCTGGCCATCGGAGAAGGCCGCGGCGTCGCTGCGGCGGCGCGCTTCGCCAACGCGGCGGCCGCGCTCAAGTGCACCCGCTTTGGCGGACGCCTGGGCGCACCGACGCGCGCCGAAGTCGAAGCGTTCCTGAGCGCCGGAGCCTAGGCCTGCAGTCGCTTTTCGAGCTCGCGACGCTGCGAGGCGAGCACCCGCGGTTGTTTCGCGCCGAGCCCTGCAAACAATCCGTCGTGCTCATCGAGCTCGCGCATCCACTCGCCGCGGTCGATCCGCATCACTTGGGCGAAGCGATCGGCCGTGAAATCGAGCCCGCGCCATTCGATGTCGGCGTACTCCGGCTGCAAGCCCAGCGGCGTGCTCACCGCATGCACGCGGCCGCGGCACCGGTCGACGATCCATTTGAGCACGCGCATGTTCTGCCCGAAGCCGGGCCAGATGAACTGGCCCTGCCGGTCGGTGCGGAACCAGTTTACGTTGAAGATGCGTGGAGGATCGGCGAGAGTCTTTCCCATCGCCAGCCAGTGAGCAAAATAGTCGCCGATGTGGTATCCGCAGAACGGCAGCATCGCGAAAGGATCGCGCCGCACGTCGCCGACACTACCCGCGGCCGCAGCGGTCTTCTCCGACCCCATGGTCGCGGCTTTGTAGACGCCGTCCTCCCAGCTCGTCGACTCCACCACGAGCGGCACGGTGTCGCTTCGCCGCGCTCCGAAGATAAATGCCGAGATCGGGAACCCGTTCGGACTGTCCCAGCCGGCATCGATCGACGGACAGCGCAACAAGCTCACGGTGAAGCGCGAGTTCGGGTGCGCCGCTTTCCGCCCGCAGCCGGGCGCCCACGATTGTCCCTGCCAGTCCCTGAGGTGCGCGGGCGGCTCGCGGGTCATGCCTTCCCACCATATGTCGCCATCATCGGTAAGCGCGACGTTGGTGAAGATGACGTCGCGCTCGAGCATCTTCATTGCATTCGGGTTCGACGCGTAGGATGTTCCCGGCGCGACTCCGAACAAGCCGGCCTCGGGATTGATTGCATAAAGACGCCCGTCCGAGTGGGGCTTGATCCATGCGATGTCATCACCTATGGTCGACACGTGCCAGCCGTTGAACTCGGCAGGCGGGATGAGCATCGCGAAATTGGTCTTGCCGCAAGCGCTCGGGAACGCCGCAGCGACGTACGTCTTGTCTCCCTGCGGCGAGGTCACTCCCAGAATGAGCATGTGCTCGGCGAGCCAGCCCTGATCGCGGCCCATCACCGAAGCGATGCGCAGCGCGAAGCACTTCTTGCCCAGCAGCGCGTTGCCTCCGTAGCCCGAGCCGTAGCTCCAGATCTCGCGAGTCTCCGGAAAGTGCACGATGTACTTGTGCTGCGCGTTGCACGGCCATGCCGCGTCGCGCTGTCCGGGCGAGAGCGGCGCGCCGACCGAGTGCACGCAGGGAACAAAGGCGCCGTCGGTGCCCAGCGCATCGATGACCGCGCGACCCATGCGCGTCATGATGCGCATGCTCATCACGACATACGCGCTGTCGGTGAGCTCGACGCCGAGATGAGCGATGGGGCTGCCGATCGGCCCCATCGAGAACGGCACCACGTAGAGCGTGCGCCCGCGCATGCAACCGCCGAAGAGACCCGCGAGCGTGGTCCGCATTTGCCCCGGAGCGACCCAGTTGTTGGTGGGGCCGGCGTCTTCCTGCCGGTCGCTGCAGATGAAGGTGCGGTCCTCGACGCGCGCGACGTCGGATGGATCGGACCAGGCGAGGTAACTGTTGGGCCGCTTCGCCGGATTGAGCTTGCGCAGCGTCCCGCTCGCGAGCAGCTCTTCAGCCAGCCGATCGTACTCGGGCTGAGACCCGTCGCACCATACGATTCGATCCGGCCGGGTCTGGGCAGCGATTTCGTGCACCCACGCGGCCAGCCGCCGGTGACGGACGTAGGGCGGAGCGTGCACGGAGGCGGCGAGCGCAGACATGGGATCGGGGTGGTTCATGCGGCGAGCTTGCCTCCGGGCGGCATCAGCCGCAGAGAGGCCGAGCTGCAAGACCGCAGGCGCTTAGAGGAAAGCGAAACTCTAGCATGGCCAGAGCGCCTGAGGTAAGACATCCACGGTCGCCGATCGGTCAGGCCACTGGGCCTCGCTTCGGGTCGCCTGTGCCCCGCCGCCGCCGGCGAAGCCAGCCGAACAGCGGGCCGGTGCAGAGGAGCAAGAGAATGACGCGTGTGACGTGAAACACGGTCACGACCGGCACCCCCAGGTCGAGCACTTGGGCGGTTACCGCCATCTCGGCGATGCCGCCTGGCGCAGTCGCCAGCACCAGCGTCGCCGGATGAAGACCTGTGAATCTTGCAATGCCGAAGGCGAACATCGCCGACAGCGCCATCGCTGCCGCGATGCTCGCGACAACCGATGCGACAAAACGCGGCGCCCGCTTGAGGAAGCTGCGATTGAATCGCGACCCGAGTGCGCAACCGAGCAGCAGCTGTGCGGCATTGATGGCCCATCGCGGGACGGCCGAGCCTGCAAGTTCGTTTGCCGTCAACGGAATCGCAACAGCGAGCGCGCCCAGCACGAACGCGTTCGGTAGGTTGAAGCGCTGCAATACGAAGCCGGCGAGCCCGGTCGCCAGCAGCAACGCCGAGAGCTTCCACCAGTGGATGTCGCCGCTCGCCACCGGGAAGGGATCCGCCCCATGCAACCGCAGCGCGGCGTAGATCGATGGGATCGTGACGACGACGATCAATATCCGCAGCGACTGCGCCGCCGCGACCTCGTCGACCCGCGCGCCGTAGCGTTCGCCAAGGATCGCCATCTCCGCCGCGCCACCGGGGACGCTCGCGAACACTGCCGTGGTGCGATCCGTGCCTGCAAGAAGGACGAGCAGATAGCCGCACAGATAGCCCAGCGCGATTGCGAACACCGCGCCTGCGAGAAGCCACCAGGCGATGCCGCCAACGCGTGCCACGACTTGCGGTGTGAAGTAAAGACCCAGCGCCGTGCCGATGATCCACTGCCCCGCTTGCCTCGCGCCCCGCGGCGCCGTCGCGTGCACGCCGGCGACGCGAACCGCAGCGATCGCCAGCATCGGACCGATCATCCAGGGCAACGGCACGCGCAGGGCGGCACACAGCAGCGCCGCGGCCAGCGCTACCACGAGCGCGCCCGCGGGCAGGAGCAACTCGTGCAGGCGGTGGGTCACTTGCCGATGCAGAATCGGCTGAAGATCTCGCCCAGCAGATCGTCTGCGCTGAATTCGCCGGTAATGCGCGAAAGTGCGCCCTGCGCCTCGCGAAGCTCTTCCGCGAACAACTCCAAAGGCGCTGGCGCAGCGTCCAGGTGTTCCGCGGCGGCGGCGAGCCGCGCATGCGCTGCGGCGAGCGCCTGCAGGTGGCGCGCGCGCGCGAGGAACGTCCCCTCCATGTCTTCGTGCGCTCCGGCGACGTCGAGGATCGCGTCCTCGAGCAAGGCGATGCCGGCGCCGGTCTTGGCCGACAGCCAGACGCCGCGGACACCATCGTGCGCGGTCTGGCGCGGAGCTTCGCCGACAAGGTCGATCTTGTTGTGCACCATGATGCGCGGCAGCGCGCCTGGAAGCTTGGCGACAAGCGATCGCTCCTCGAACGGCTGTGGATCTCCTGCCTCGCTGATGACCAGCGCGAGATCGGCGCGGTCAATGGCGGCCCAGGTGCGCCCGATGCCGATTTTCTCGACCTCGTCCGCGGCATGGCGCAGCCCCGCGGTGTCGATCACGTGCAGCGGAATGCCGCGGATTTCGATGCTGCTGCGGATCGCATCGCGCGTGGTGCCAGCGATCGGCGTCACGATCGCCACCTCCTCGCCAACGAGCCGGTTGAGCAAGCTCGACTTGCCGACGTTGGGGGGGCCGACGATAACCACGTCGAGTCCCTCGCGCAGGAGGCTCCCCTGCCGCGCCCGCGCCGCCGCCGCCGCGAGACGCTCCCGCAGCGCCGAGAGCTTGCCCTTCGCGTCCGCGGCTCGCATGAACTCGATGTCCTCGTCGGGGAAATCCAGCGTCGCCTCGGTGAACGTGCGCAGTTCGACGAGCGCCGCGACGATCGCCTCGACCTCGCGCGAGAATTCACCTGAAAGGCTGCGCACGGCCGCGCGTGCCGCGGTCGCGGTCGCGGCGTCGATCAAGTCGGCAACGGCTTCCGCTTGCGCCAGGTCGATCTTGTCGTTCAGGAACGCCCGCTTGGTGAACTCGCCAGGCTCGGCAAGCCGCGCCCCCAGCTCCAGGCAACGCCTCAAGATGAGCCCGAGCACCGCCGGCCCGCCGTGCCCGTGAAGCTCGAGCACGCTCTCGCCGGTGTACGAAGCCGGCGCAGGAAATAGCAGCGCCAGTCCCTCGTCGAGCAGTTCGCCGTGGGCGCCGCGGAAGCGAGCAAGCGTCGCGACCCGCGGCTTGAGTGCGAGGCCTACGATGCCACCGATGAGGCGCGAAAGATCGGAACCCGACACGCGAACGATCCCCACGCCCCCACGCCCGGGGGGCGTCGCGATCGCCGCGATGAGATCAGGGGCCGGCACGGCGCGCCAGAACGCGAGCGCGGCTAACGCCCGGTCATCGGCGCTTTGCGGCGGCTGCGGCCGCTTCGCGCGTGAGAATCCGGTTCATATGCCACTGCTGGAAGATCTGGATCGCGTTGTTGATCAGCCAGTAGAGCACCAGGCCCGACGGAAAGAAGATGAACATGACGGAAAAGGCAATTGGCATGATCTGCATCACCTTTGCCTGCACCGGATCCTGAATGGGCGTGGGGGAGAGCTTCACCTGCAAGTACGCCGTGATCGCGTAGACGACCGGAAGCACGAAGTACGGATCCGGTGCGGAAAGATCGTGTATCCAGCCGATCCATGGCGCATGGCGCAACTCGACGGCGGACAGTAGCACCCAGTAGAGCGCGATGAACACTGGGATCTGCACAAGGATCGGCAGGCAGCCGCCCAGCGGGTTGATTTTCTCGGTCTTGTACATCTCCATCATTTTCATCTGCAGCTGCTGCTTATCGTTCGCGTACTGCTCCTGCAGAGCCTTGAGCTTGGGCGCGATGACTTTCATCTTCGCCATCGACTTTGCGCTCGCGTGGTTGAGGGGATAGAACGCGCTCTTGATGATGATGGTGAGTAGGACGATCGCCCAGCCCCAGTTGTGCACCAGGCCGTGCAGCCACTTGAGCAGCCAGAACAGCGGCGCAGCGAGAACGGTGAAGATCCCGTAGTCGACGACAAGATCGAGCCCGGGAGCAAGCTTGGACAGCGTGTCCTGCTCCTGCGGGCCCACATACAGCGGCACTTTGATCTCTCCCGTCGCGCCGGGAGCGATGGGGGTCGTGTGAACGATCACGCCGTCGGCGTACAGGCCGTTGTCGAGCTTCCTTGCGTAGAACTCGCGCGGCGTCTTGGCGGCGTCGGACGGCAGCCAAGCAGCAAGGAAGTAATGCTCGATCATGCCCACCCAACCGTTGTCGGCGTTCTTCGTATACGGCGGCTTGCGCGACGGATCGGCAGCGAGCTTGTCCAGTTCGCCAAACTCCACCTTCTTGAACTTGTCGGCGTCGTTGTAGATGACGGGCCCGGTGTACGAGGACGGCGCCATCGAGCTCGCAACACCTGGCGTTTTGGTGTCGCGGGTGAGCTGGAAGTAGGCGTACGGCGCTATCGGAGCGGACCCGGCATTGCTGATTTGGTAGGCGACGTCGATGACGTAGCTGCCGCGATGGAACGTTAGCGTCTGGACGACTTTGTCTCCGCCGGGCGCGGTCGCCTGCAGCTTGAGCTCGAGCGCACTCGCGCCGGGGCCAAGCTCGCGCGGACCTGGAAGCGCCTGCCACGGCGTGCGGTGATTGGGCATGCCCTCGCCCAGAAGCCCGCTCTGGGCGATGAAGGTGCGTTCCGAGTTGCGCTGCAGGAGCACGTAAGGCTTGGTCTCGTCCTGCGTGTCCCGGTGCGCGGATAGCGCTACCTGCTCGATCACGCCCCCGACGGTGTCGATGCTTGCGCTGTAGAGGTCGGTCTTGACGACGATCTTCTCTCCGGCAGCCACCGCCGCGCCTGCCGAAGTCGGGACAGCGGGGGCGCCGGCACTGGGCGTGGGAACGCCCGCCGCGGGGGCGGGCTGCGTCGACGCGGGCGGCAGCGAAGGCTGATGCTCGCGCTGCCAGGCCTGCCACAGCATGAGCAGCGAAAGCGAAAAGATCGCGAACAGGATCAGGCGCTGAGTGTCCATGAAGCCCGGGGTGGCGGACCGCGAAGGTCGATCAAGGAACCGGGTCGAATCCGCCCCGGTGGTATGGGTGGCAGCGCAAAACGCGCCGCGATGCCAGCCAGCCGCCCTTGAGGACTCCATGTCGCTCGATGGCTTCGCACGCGTAGTCGGAGCAGCTTGGGTAGAAACGGCAGTTGGCGCCGAGCAGCGGCCGCATGGCGTACTGATAAGCGCGTAGCAGGAGCAGGAGCAGGGGTCTCATCGAGCCTTGGGATTCAGGAACGAATCTAGAAGTTCGGCCGCTTCTGGGCCGAGCCCGCATAAGCTGGCCCTTTCACAACGACGGCGTAAACGCAGAACGATATCGAATCCCTCGATCTCCGGCCGATGCCTGCGCACCGCCTCGCGCAAGGCGCGCCTCACATAGTTGCGATCGACAGCCCGCTTAAGATGCTGCTTCCCGATCACAAGCCCCACACGGCCGACCGCGCCCGCGGCTGGCGCCACGATCAACTGGAGGTGCGGCGCATCGACGCGGCGCGCTTCGCGAAACATCCTCGCGAAGGCGGCCGTGCCGGTGAGCCGGTGTCGCCGATTGGAGCCGATCGTGCTGAACGAACGCCTTGGCGGCCCTAGACCGTAAGCCGCGCGCGACCCTTGGCGCGGCGTCCTCGCAATACCCGGCGCCCGCCGGTAGTCTTCATGCGACTGCGAAAGCCGTGGGTCCGCTTGCGCCGGATGCCCGAGGGCTGATAGGTGCGTTTCATGGTCCGCCTTCGTTCGGAAAAAGCCTTTTATTAGAGCTTCTTGCGGCTGGTCTTGTCAAGGTAATTCCGCGCTTGGGTTCTGTGGATAACGCCGCGCGAAGCGGGTTAGAATAACGTCACGACGGGCCCCTTGCGGTGCCCGCTGTTTTTTTCCGCTGCCCCATCCGCCGATCATGTCGACGCCCGCCTTCTGGCAGAGCTGCCTCGAGTCCTTCCAGCGCGAGCTTACCGAGCAGCAGTTCAATACCTGGATCCGCCCATTGCGCCTTGAGCTGGCCGGAGATGGCCTGCGCCTGATCGCGCCCAACCGGTTCGTGCTGCAATGGGTCAAGGAGCGCTTCGCGGGGCGGATCGAGGAGCTCGCGGCGGTAGCGGTGGGGCGGCCACTTCGTTTGGCGTTCTCGGTTGCGGAGCCGGGCGAGGCACTTGCGCCGGCTCCGCTGGTGCCGAGCACTCCTCAACCCCCTCCGGCAGTCCGCCGCGGCGAGCAGGCGAGCCTCAATCCGGGACTCACTTTCGCCAACTTCGTCCAGGGCAAGGCCAACCAGCTCGCCCGTGCAGCCGGGCTGCAGGTCGCCGAGCATCCGACCTCGTACAACCCCCTGTTCGTGTACGGCGGCGTCGGGCTTGGCAAGACGCACCTGATCGAAGCCATAGGCAACCACATCCTGGAAAACAACCCGAGCGCCAAAATCCGCTACATCCACGCCGAGACCTACGTCTCCGACGTCGTACGCGCCTACCAGCACAAGGCGTTCGACGACTTCAAGCGTTATTATCGCTCGCTCGACCTCCTCCTGATAGACGATATCCAGTTCTTCAACGGCAAGAGCCGCACTCAGGAGGAGTTCTTCTACCTGTTCAACACGCTCATCGAGGCGCGTAAGCAGGTCGTGATCACCTGCGACACCTATCCTAAGGAGATTTCCGGCATCGAGGAGCGCCTGATCTCGCGCTTCGGATGGGGCCTAACGGTGGCGCTCGAGCCGCCCGAACTGGAGATGCGCGTCGCAATCCTGCTTTCCAAAGCCGCGCAAAACGGCGTCAAGCTCGACGAGCAGGTGGCGTTCTTCATCGCCAAGCACATTCGTTCCAACGTTCGCGAACTCGAAGGCGCCCTCAAGCGCGTGCTCGCCTATGCGAGCTTTCACGGCCTGGAGATATCCCTGCCGCTGGCCAAGGAGGCGCTGCGCGATCTGGTGGCGGTCCAGAACCGGCAGATCTCGGTCGAGAACATCCAGAAGACGGTCGCGGACTATTACAAGATCCGCGTATCGGACATGCATTCCAAGAAGCGCTCTCGGGCTGTCGCGCGCCCGCGACAGGTCGCGATGGCGCTGGCCAAGGAGCTCACGCAGCTCTCGCTGCCGGAGATTGGAAGCAACTTCGGCGGCCGCGATCACACCACGGTCCTGCACGCCTGCCGCCAGATCGCCAAGTTGCGCGACTCGGTTCCGGAGATCAGCCGCGACGTGAATCTGCTGTTGCAGGTATTGCGAAATTGACGCGCGTTTGAGGTAGGAATCGCGGTCAAATCAGTCTATAATTTGTTGATTGATCGCCACAACCAGGGACTAGTGGTTTCATCCCCAAAGCGTCCACACGCAGCACCGCTGTTCTCCCGCCCGCTGTATGCATCGCAACTCCCGGGCGACATTGAGTATTAATCGGTTATCCCGAGTACACGCCGCCTCCTATTAGCTATTATTACTTGGAATAATGCAATTAAGACAAGCACCAAGAGACGCATTGCTGAGGCCTCTGCAGGCTGTCTCCGGCATCGTTGAGCGACGGCATACCTTGCCGATTCTCGCCAACGTATTGCTCGAACAGAAGAACGGGCGCTTGTTCGTAACTGCAACCGACCTCGAAATGCAGATCACTTCGCACAGCGAGCTCGCGGGCAAGCAGGATCAGGCGGTGACCGTGGCTGCTCGAAAGCTGCAGGACCTTCTGCGTGCGCTGCCCGATGACGCAGTGGTTACGCTAGAGACATCGGCGAGCAGGATGGCCGTGCGAACCGGGCGCTCGCGCTTCAACCTGCAGACGCTTCCTGCAGGCGATTACCCGCGAATGAGCCTCTCGCAGGAGAAGCAGCAAACGATAAAGCTGCCGCAGAAGCAGTTCCGGGGCTTGCTCAAGCTCGCCGAGTTCGCGATGGCGCAGCAGGACATTCGATATTACCTGAATGGAATGCTTCTGGTGGTCGACAAGGGCTCGCTGCAAACTGTTGCCACCGACGGACATCGGCTGTCGTATGCGAGCCTCAACGTGCCTGGTAATTACTCGCGCGAGGAAGTAATCCTGCCGCGCAAGACAGTGCTCGAGTTGGGCAAGCTGCTCGAGGACAGCGACTCGGAGGTGTCGATCGATCTGTTTGCCAATCAAGTCCGTTTCGGTTTCGCGAGTATCGAGCTGGTAAGCAAGGTGGTCGACGGCAAGTTCCCTGACTATACCCGGGTGATTCCCACCGGCCACACCAAGCAGATCGAGTTGTCGCGAAGCGTGCTGCTCCAGGCTCTGCAGAGAGCTGCGATCCTCTCGAACGAGAAATTCCGCGGAGTGCGCATCGTCCTGGGAAACGATCAGCTCAGGATCATCTGCACGAACAGCGAGCAGGAGGAAGCCGAGGAAGAGATCGAGGTGACGTACAAGGGAGACGCGCTCGATATCGGCTTCAACATCACTTATCTCGTCGACGTGCTTCAGAACATTGGGACGGAGCAGGTCGTGCTAGCCTTCGGCGACGCTAACTCGAGCGCGCTGGTAACGATGCCCGGGCGCACCGACTACAAATACGTGGTCATGCCCATGCGGATATGAGCGATGCAACGAGCAATGCTGCCAGCGGACGGCGCCGACTCGAGGGAGTCGGCGCCTGCGCTTTTGAAGGGTGCCTGAAGCAGGAATGGAGCGAATGACCCAAGTCAATCCCAAGCCGATCGACGACGCCGGCGAGTACGATTCCAGCAGCATCAAGGTTCTCAAGGGCCTCGAGGCGGTGCGCAAGCGTCCCGGAATGTACATCGGCGACACATCCGACGGGACCGGCCTGCATCACATGGTCTTCGAGGTCCTTGATAACGCGATAGACGAGGCGCTCGCGGGCTACTGCGACGAAATCAAGGTCGTCATCCACGCCGACAATTCGATCTCGATCGTCGACAACGGCCGCGGCATTCCGATCGATATCAAGGAGGACGACGAACTCAAGCGCTCGGCCGCCGAGATCGTGATGACCGAGCTTCACGCCGGCGGGAAGTTCGACCAGAATTCCTACAAGGTCTCGGGCGGCCTCCACGGTGTGGGGGTCTCGGTGGTTAATGCGCTCTCCGAATGGCTCAGGCTCAAGATCTGGCGCGACGGCAAGGTGCACCAGATCGAGTTCCGCGACGGCGTAGCGCTGGCTCCGCTGGCGGTGACGGGGACTACCGAGCGCCGTGGCACGGAAGTGCATTTCATGGCGTCGCCGGTGACCTTCGGCAAGGTCGAGTACCACTACGAGATCCTTGCCCGGCGTATCCGCGAGCTGTCTTTCCTCAACAACGGGGTGAAGATCGAGCTCGTCGACCAACGCGATGGCAAGACCGAGAGCTTCAAGTTTACCGGCGGCATCAAGGCTTTCGTCGAATACATGAACCGCAGCAAGAACGTGCTGCATCCCAAAATCTTCTACGCAAGCGGCGAGAAGGACGGGGTCACCGTTGAGGTCGCGATGCAGTGGAATGACTCCTATGCCGAGTCGATGCAGTGCTTCACCAACAACATCGCGCAACGCGACGGCGGTACGCATCTGACCGGCCTTCGCCAGGCGATGACACGCACGCTCAACAGCTACATCGAGAAGGAAGAACTCGCCAAGAAGGCCAAGGTGGAAACCGCGGGCGACGACATGCGCGAGGGGCTCACCTGCGTGCTGTCGATCAAGGCACCCGAGCCCAAATTCTCGTCGCAGACCAAGGACAAGCTGGTCTCTTCAGAGATCCAGCCCATCGTGCAGGAGATCGTCGGCGGAAGGCTCAACGAGTTCCTGCTCGAGAATCCGACCGACGCGCGCATCATCTGCAGCAAGATCATCGAGGCGGCGCGGGCGCGGGAGGCGGCGCGCAAGGCGCGCGAGCTCACGCGCCGCAAGGGAGTGCTCGACAGCATGGGCTTGCCGGGCAAGCTTGCCGACTGTCAGGAACGCGATCCGACGCTCTGCGAGCTGTATCTAGTCGAGGGCGATTCCGCAGGCGGCTCGGCAAAACAGGGAAGGGATCGCCGCTTCCAGGCGATACTGCCTCTGCGCGGCAAGATTCTCAACGTCGAGCGAGCCCGCTTCGACAAGCTCGTCAGCTCGCAGGAGATCGTCACGCTCATCACGGCCTTGGGAACAGGTTTCGGCAAGGCGAGCAATGGCGACAAGGAGGATAAGGACGCTTTCGACGCCGACCGGCTTCGCTACCACCGGATCATCATCATGACTGACGCCGACGTCGACGGATCGCATATTCGGACCCTGCTGCTTACCTTCTTCTATCGGCAGATGCCCGAGCTAGTGGAGCGTGGCCACATCTACATCGCGCAACCTCCGCTGTACAAGGCGAAGCAGGGCAAGGAGGAGACCTACCTCAAGGACGACCACGACTTGAAGCAGCACCTGCTGAAGGTCGCCCTCAAAGGCGCGGAGTTGACTCCGGGCGCAGGGCGGCCGGCTCTTTCGATGGATGCCCTCGAGAACGTCGCCCGGCAATATCTGCTCGCCGAAGCGGTGATCGAGCGCGTCTCCCGACGGATCGATCCTGCGGTGCTCTATGCGCTCCTAGGCGGAGTGCGGCCCGATCTTTCGGACCCGAGCGCAGCGGCGAAGAGCGCCGGGGAACTGCAGAAGGCTGTCGCCAGTCCCGACGTGACCGTCGAGGCGGCCTACGATGGGCAGTCGGAGCAGCAACGGCTGGTGATCGTTCGCACTCGGCACGGAACACGGCACACGACTGCGCTCGACGCCGACTTCTTGAGGAGTGGCGACCACGCGCAGATCAGAGCGGCGGCGGATGTCCTGCTGGGGCTCATGCATTCCGGCGCGACGGTGCGCCGCAGCGAACACACCACATCGGTTGACACGTTCAAAGGAGCGCTTGATTGGTTGCTCGCCGAGGCGCGCGAAGCGTTGTCGATCCAGCGCTATAAGGGCCTCGGGGAAATGAACCCGGAGCAACTCTGGGAAACCACCATGGATCCGCAGGCACGACGGCTGCTGAAGGTGCAGATCGAAGACGGCATCGCAGCCGAGGAGATATTCACCACCTTGATGGGCGAGCAGGTCGAGCCGCGACGCGAGTTCATCGAGACCAACGCGCTAGGCGTTCGAAACCTCGACGTCTGATTCGAAATAGCCGCCGGCCACGCTAGGACGCGCGCTTGCGGGTCGCGGCCTTGACCGGCTTGGCGGCGCTCTTGGTCGGAGCAGCTTTGGATTTTTTCGCTTTGGCTGCAAGTAGCGCGACTGCCTCCGATAGCGTCACGGCATCGATTCGATCGCGGTCGGGGAGCGTCGCGTTGATGTCGCCATGCTTCACGTAGGGTCCATAGCGACCAGCGTGGAGCTCCACCGGTTGATTGTCTTTCGGATGCCGACCTAGAACCCGCAGTGCGGCCGCGCCTCGCCGCGCGCCACGGGTCGTGCCAGGGGCTTTTTTCTCGAACTCGAAACCGATTTTTCCGTCCGGCTGGCGCACGAGGTAAGCGGCGAAAGGCCTGCGCGTGCGGGCTGACACGAACTGCAGCAGGTCGGTCTTGCCCGTCGCGAGCAACTTGTGCATCTGCGCGCGCTCGACGGGACGCTGCAGGATCACCCGGCCGGAGCGGAAGTCGCAGCTCTTCTGCGGCCCGACTGATCTCTCGCAGACATAGGCCGCCGCCGTCTCGAAGACTCGCGCCCCGCACTTCGGACACGCACCCAGCGATTCCTGCCCAGTAAAGTCCGGTGCCTCCGCGTCTGCGGAGTCAAAAGCGCCCGCGCCGAAATCGAACTGTACTTCGTAGGCATCGTTGAGCCTGAGCTTCGCCGCGAACGGTCGCCCCTGCCTGCTGCGGAAACCCTCCAGCGGTCCGACCTCGCGCTGCGCGAGTAGCGCTTCGGCTTCGGGAATCTCGAGCTGCCGGCCGGCGAGGATCTTCCACATGCCGAAGTCGCACGACTGGCACTGGAACTTCCGGTACTTCTCGTGCACTTCGCCGCCGCACTTTGGACATCGTGCGCTGAGCGTTGCGAAGTCTCCGGGAATCGTGTCGCTTTCGTAATTCTTGGCCTGCGCCACGATGTGCTGGGTCATTCGCACGATCTCGCGCATGAACTGCGCCCGCTTCAACTTCCCGTGCTCCATCTGAGCGAGTTTGAACTCCCACTCGGCAGTAAGATCGGGCGAGAACAGTTCCGGGATTCCCAGGCCGTGCAGCAACGTCATGAGCGAGAACGCTTTCGCGGTGGGCGTGAGCTCGCGCCCGTCGCGATGGATGTACTTCTCCTGAATCAGGCCCTCGATGATCTGCGCCCGGGTTGCCGGCGTGCCCAATCCCTTCTCGCGCATCGCTTCGCGCAGTTCGTCGTCCTCGATGAGTTTTCCCGCGCCTTCCATTGCCGAGAGCAAGGTTGCCTCCGTAAAGCGGGCGGGAGGCCGGGTCTGGTTGGCGACGGCCTCGACCTTCTCCGTCTTCGCCTTTTCGTTGTGCCGGACCGGGGGCAGGGAGGGCTCGGTCCCCGCCTGCGCTTCCTTGCCGTACACGGCCAGCCACCCAGGGGCGACCAGCACCTTGCCTTCGGTCTTGAACGGTTCCTCGGCCACGCGCGTAATGCGCGTCGTGAGCAGGTATTCCGCGCTGGGATAGAAAACGGCCAGAAAGCGCTTCACCACCAAGTCGTAGAGCTTGGCCTCCAGTTCATTCAGCGCCTTGGAACGCTGCAGCGTAGGGATGATCGCGAAGTGATCCGAAACCTTGCTGTCATCGAAGATCCGCTTGTTGGGCTTGACCCACTTCGCCTTGAGGATCTGCCCCGCGAAAGCGGCGTAGGCCTTGGAGGCACGAAGTGCGTCGAGGGTCGCTTTGACCGTAGCGATGTAATCCTCCGGCAGGGCGCGCGAATCGGTTCGCGGATAGGTCAGGACCTTGTGCTTCTCGTAGAGCGCTTGCGCAAGCGACAGCGTTGTACGTGCCGAGAGGCCGAAGCGGCCGTTGGCTTCGCGCTGAAGGCTGGTCAAGTCGTAGAGCAGGGGGGCGGCCTGAGTCGAAGGCTTCGACTCCTCGGTAATCGTGCCGAGCTTGCCTTCGCACTTGGCGACGATGGTGCGTGCTGCGGATTCGTCCCACAAGCGCTCCGCGCGCGCATCCGCGTCGTCGTCGCGCTTCTTGAATGTCTCGTCGAACCATCGTCCGGTGTACTCGCCGCCGGCAACGCGGAAGCTCGCCAGCACCTCCCAGTAGGCCCGAGGCTGGAAAGCGCGGATCCTTTCCTCGCGCTCGACCAGAATCGCGAGCGTCGGCGTCTGCACGCGACCGACGGTGGTGAGCTGGAACCCGCCCGCCTTGGAATTGAAGGCGGTCATCGCGCGGGTGCCGTTGATGCCGACGAGCCAGTCCGATTCGGATCGGCACACCGCAGCATCGGCCAGAGGACGCATCGCCTCGTCGCTGCGAAGTTGGCTGAAGCCGTCCCGGATCGCCGCCGGGGTCATCGACTGAAGCCACAGGCGTTTGACGGGCTTGCTGTTTCCCGCGTACTGCACGAGATAGCGGAAAATGAGCTCGCCCTCGCGCCCCGCATCACAGGCGTTGATCAATGCCGTGACGTCCTTGCGCTTGAGGAGCTTCAATAGCAGCTTGAGTCGCGCTTCGCTCTTTTCGATCGGCTTGAGCGCGAACCGGGACGGTATCGCCGGCAGGTGAGCGAACGTCCACTTGCCGCGCTTGACTTCCTCGTCATCGGGCATGCCTATCTCGAGTAGGTGCCCGACGGCCGACGAGAGCACATAACGGTCGCTCTCGAAGTAGTCGTCGTGCCGCGCGAAGCCCCCCAGCGCGCGCGACAGGTCGACGGCCACTGAAGGCTTTTCCGCAAGGATCAGCTGCTTTGCCATCGGGCCACAGTTAGAGGGCTGGCGAAAGGAGGGGGATGATAAGCAAGCGTTGGGCGATGGGCAAGGAAGGGCCCACGCAAGAGCGGGCGCGCCTGCTCAACGCAGCCTCTGGTACAGCCCCCCGGGAAGACTGGCGACCCGCCCTTCGAGTTCCAGCTCCACCAGCGCCACGCAGACGGCATCCGCGGGCAGGCCGCTTCGCTCGCTCAGGGTATCGACATCCGCAGGGTCGTGCCCAAGAGCCGCCCAGACGCGCTCGGCCTTGCCCTGCGGGGCCGCGCTCGCCGTCGCGCTTGCTGCCCTCGCCGCCGGCATCCCAAGTTCCTCCAGAACATCCTGGGCGGTCTCGACGAGCTTCGCTCCTTCCTTGATCAGGCGGTGGCTGCCCTTGGAGAACGGAGAATGAATCGACCCGGGAATGGCAAGCACGTCGCGTCCCTGCTCAGCGGCAAAACGCGCCGTGATCAGCGATCCGCTCGCGAGCGTTGCCTCGACCACCAGCACGGCGCGAGCGAGTCCGCTTATCACCCGGTTGCGTCGCGGGAAGTTCGCGGGCAGCGGTGGAGTGTCGATGGGGAACTCGGATAGCAATCCCCCGGCCTCGGCGAGCTTCTGCGCCAAGCCCCGGTTCGCCGCGGGGTAAACACGGTCGATGCCTGTTCCGACGACGGCGAGGCTCGAGCCCGAGCCATCAAGCCCTCCACGGTGCGCCGCGGCATCGATCCCTAACGCAAGGCCGCTGACGATGGTGAGCCCGGCCGCAGAAAGCGCGGCGGCGAATGCCTCGGCAGTTTCCACGCCCTGCGGAGTCGCGTTGCGGCTGCCGACGATGGCGAGCGACGGGCGATTGAGAAGTTCCCGGCGCCCTTGAAAGTACAGCACGGGCGGCGGGTCGGCGATGGAAAGCAGCGCTTGTGGATACGCCGGGTCGTCCCAGGCGATCAGCTCGTGCCCCGGCTCGTGCAGCCAAGCGAGCGCGCGAGCGAGTGCTGCCTGATCGGGACCTCGCTCAACGGCTGCAGCAAGTTCCCGTGCCACGACACCGGCGAGAGTCGCTCGCGAGGCTTTGAGTATTTCAGCGGGGCCACCGAATGCCTTGAGCAAGGCGAACAGCGCTCGCGGCGACGCCCCGGGCACGAGTTGCAGGGATGCCCAGGCCTCGACGCGAGCGTCGATCTGCATCCGAGGTCAGTGCAAAGCGCTCGCTTGAGCTAGGGCTTACGGACCAGATCCCCAACCTCAACCGGTTCCGCGGTATTGAGCACCACCGCATAGGACACCCGGCCGAAGACCTTGAAGACGAACAGCAGACCGGTGCGCTCCGGCGGAACGTTGAGGTACCGTCCAGGCGGGATGATGATCCTGGTCTGGTCGGCGAGCTTTGAAATGATGTCCGGGCCCTCGTACGGACGAGGATCGGGGATGACCGGCGTCGGGTGGAGAATCGCGAGCACATTGCCGACCTCGAGCCCGTCGTTGGCGCCGCGATCGAGCGCCACGATGAATCCTCGGCCGGCCTCGCTGCCGGCGCTGTATAGCTCGATGACCCGGCCGTCGACCGCAACGTCGGGAGAGTGTGGCACGTAGTTGAGCAGTACGTCGCGCGGCGCGGGGATGAGCAAGTCGTTGATCAGAATCTCCTCGCGCGCCGCGGTGATCAGCATGCGACTCACCTCGGCGAAGCGCTCGACGCGCGCCGTGCCCAGATAGCGCATCTCCCACCCTAGCACTTCACCGCTATCGTAGGAGCGAAGCAGGTTGCCTGGCCGGTAAATGACCCATTCGGTGCCGAACCCTTCCTCGACGCCGATCGCGTACACCGAATCGCCTTCGCCGCGCACTACGCGACTGTCGCGAGCAGCGATGATCTTCGCGGCTCCCGAGAGGCCATCGGGCCCGGTCACGATCGGCTGGGTGATGTAAGCCGCGAGGTCACCGGCGGGGATGCTGGGAATTGCCTCCCCTTCGAGGGACTCGACGCGGACCGTGGGCGAGACACGGATCGTCTTCTCGGCGATGCGCAGCCTCCACCCGCCGTCGACTCGATCCAGAGCGATGACATCGCCCGGATAGATCCAGTGCGGGTTCTTGATCTGGTCGCGGTTCATGCGCCAGATCTCGGGCCAACGCCAGGGCTGTTTCAAGAACTTTCCGGCGATGCCCCAGAGCGTGTCGCCCTTCTGCACGGTGTAACGGTCGGGACGGTTGTCCTGGAGCTGGATTTCATCGGCGGCCACTTGTCGCGGCGCGAGCAGGAGCGCCAGCAGGCAGGCCGAAAGCAGCGCGGTCGCTATGGTAGACTTCGAGCGCATAGAGCCTCTCCGAAACGTTGGCGGGCGGCTACTTGCAAACGTCCTAAACTACCACAAAATAAGCCCTTAGGGATCATTCTGCATCCCAAGTGTCCATTTTGCAAGCTCTCATGGCAAGGCTCCCGATTCTCGAGTACCCCGACCCCAGGCTGAGGAAGGTTGCGGCGCCGGTTGCGGCCGTGGGCCCCGAGATCCAGAAGCTGGTCAGCGACATGTCAGAGACCATGTATGCGGCGCCCGGCATGGGCCTGGCCGCAACCCAGGTCGATGTCCATAAGCGGGTGATCGTCATCGACGTAAGCCAGTCCCGCAACGAGCTTCACGTGTTCATCAACCCAGAGATCCTGGCTGCGGAAGGCGAGGCCGAGGCGGAGGAGGGCTGTCTTTCGGTCCCCGGTTATTACGAGCGGGTCAGGCGGGCTGCGCGCATTACGGTGCGCGCCCTGGATGCACGCGGCGAGAGCTTCGAGCTGACCACGGAAGGCCCTCTGGCGGTGTGCGTACAGCATGAGATGGACCATCTGATCGGCAAGGTTTTCGTCGACTATCTCTCGCCCTTGAAGCGCGCGCGGCTCGCAGCAAAGCTCAGGAAAAGGCAGCGGTTGGCAGGCTGACGCTTCGGTGGCCGAGGGATTCCGAGTCGGGTTTGCGGGAACCCCCCCGTTCGCCGCAACCATCCTGGCGGCGATCCTCGACGGCGGGTTTGACGTCCCGCTGGTCGTAACCCGCCCCGATGCCGCGCAGGGACGCGGCCTCAAGCTCAGGCCCAGCGCCGTCAAGGCGCTCGCAACATCTCGTGGCCTCGCGGTCGTCCAGCCACCCACGCTGCGCGACGAAAAAGGTCGCTCGGAGCTGACGGCGCACTCCCTCGACGTCCTGGTCGTTGCGGCCTATGGACTGATACTGCCCGCGCCTCTGCTCGTCTGGCCCCGCCACGGGTGCATCAACGTTCACGCCTCGCTGCTGCCCCGGTGGCGGGGCGCGGCGCCCATTCAGCGAGCGCTGCTCGAAGGCGACGTCGAGACGGGGATCAGCGTCATGCACATGGACGCCGGCCTCGACACGGGCGCGCTGATCGCAGTCGATCCGTTGCCGATCTCACCGCGCGAAACAGCAGGGAGCTTGAGCGAGAAGCTCGCCGCCGCAGGTGCAAGGCGCATCGTGGCGGTACTCTCGCAGCTGCGAAAATCCGGTCGCTTGGACGAACACCAGCAACCGACGACGGGTGTGAGCTATGCCCCGAAGATCGGGCGCGATGAGGCGACCATCGACTGGAATGCGAGCGCCCCCGCGGCCGATCGTCGCGTTCGGGCGTTGGATCCCTCGCCAGGCGCGACGACGCTGCTTGACGGCGAGACGCTCAAAATCTGGCGCGCCGAGCCCGCGACCGGGCGCTTCGGCGCGCCAGGCACGATCGTCCGCGCGGGGCGCGACGGTATCGTCGTGGCCTGCGGCGAAGGGGCGCTCGTTGCGCTCGAGCTGCAGCGCGCGGGCGGGAAGAGGCTTTCCGCCGCTGCATTCCTCGCAGGGCACCGACTCGCTGCGGGAACTCGCTTCGGCGCTGCACGCGGTTGAATCGGCGCGCCGCGCCACGATCTAACGGAGCATGACTCGGACTGGATACGGCGGGAGAATGCACATGCTCGGAAACAGGTTCAAGACGGGCCTGCTCATGGCGGCCATCATGGCGCTCTTCGGCGTGGTCGGCTCCGTGCTCGGCGGCGGGCAAGGCATGCTACTCGCGCTAGGCTTGGGGCTCGCGACGAATTTCTGGGCGTACTGGTTCTCCGACAAGATGGTGCTCAAGCTCTACAACGCCACCGAAGTCGACGAGGCCTCCGCGCCCTTGCTCTACAGTACGGTCAAGGACCTCGCGCGGCGCGCGGGCCTGCCGATGCCGAAGGTCTATCTCATCGACGAGGCGCAGCCCAACGCCTTTGCGACCGGGCGCAACCCGGAGCACGCTGCGGTGGCGGCGACTACCGGCATACTGCAGCTCTTAAGCCCGCGCGAGCTCGCCGGTGTGCTGGGGCATGAACTGACCCACGTCAAGAACCGCGACATCCTCACCTCGACCATCACCGCATCGATCGCCGGCGCGATAGCGACGCTCGCCCAGTTCGGCATGTTTTTCGGCGGGCGCAACGACGATGAACGCAATCCGGTGCTCGCGCTGCTGGTCCTGATCATCGCGCCGATTGCCGCGATGCTCATCCAGCTCGCGATTTCCCGCGGGCGCGAATACGAAGCCGATCACGGAGGCGCGGAGGTTTCGGGCGACCCGCGTGCCCTCGCCGACGCTCTGGCGAAGATCGACCGTTACGCCAAGGGATTGCCGCTGCCACCCGCAGAGGCGCACCCGGCGACGGCTCAGATGATGATCATCAATCCGTTGCATGGCGGCGGCATCGCGGGGCTGTTCAGCACACATCCGCCGACCGAGGAGCGCATTCGCCGGCTGCTCGCGATGGCGGCATAAGTTCGAGTCCATGTGCGCCGCGCCGTGATGGAGCACGCGCAGCGCCTCGCGGCTCGCGTGGTGCGGGCGGTCCTTGCCGAAGGGCGCAGTCTTGGCGCTGCATTGGACGTCGGTGCGGTTGCTCGATCGCCTGATCGGGCGCTGGTTCACGAGCTTGCCTACGGTACGCTGCGCTTCCTCGGGCAGTTGCGCGCTGTCGTGCAAAGGCTTGTGGACCGGCCGCTCCCCGACAAGGACGTCGAGACATTGCTCTTGGTGGCCGTCTACCAGCTCGTGCACACGGCTGCGCCTTCGCACGCCGTTGTCGACGGCGCGGTGGGCGCGACGGTGCGTTCGGGCAAGAGCTCCGCACGAGGACTGACCAACGCGGTGCTACGCGGCTTCCTTCGCCGCCGCGGGAAGGTCTTGGCCCAAATCGCGTGCGATCCGGAGGCTCGATTCTCGTATCCGCTCTGGTGGGTCGACCGCGTGCGCAGCGAATATCGCGAACGCCACGAGGCGATCCTCGATGCCGGCAACACAAGGCCGCCGCTCGCTCTGCGCGTCAACCGGCGCGCGATGGCTCGCGATGAATATCTTGCGCTGCTCGCCGCGCAAGGCATCGAGGCGCATCCGATCGGCGACTCGGGCGTGATTGTCGCTCGGCCTCGACCGGTGGCCGAACTGCCAGGGTACGCCGACGGAGCGTTCTCGGTGCAGGACGCGGGCGCACAGCTCGCGGCTCCGCTGCTCGACGCGGAGGATGGCATGCGCGTGCTCGACGCCTGCGCAGCGCCAGGTGGCAAGACGACGCATCTCGCAGAGCTCGCGTGGCTCGACTTGGTCGCCATCGACATCGATGGCAAGCGGCTCGAGCGCGTCGCCCAGAATCTCTCGCGCCTCGGCCTCTCGGCGCAGCTCGTTGTCGCCGACGCGGCGAACACTTCGGCGTGGTGGGACGGTCGGTGCTTCGATCGAATCTTGATCGACGCTCCATGTACGGCGTCGGGCGTGGTGCGACGACATCCCGACGCGAAGTGGCTGCGCCGGGAAAGCGACATAGCCGCCTTCGTGGCACAGCAGCGACGGCTTCTCGATTCGCTCTGGCCGTGCCTTGCCCGCGGCGGGAGGATGCTCTACGCCACCTGTTCGATCTTCCGCGAGGAAAACGAGCACCAGGTTGCGACATTCATCGACCGCCATTCCGACGCGCAGCGCGAAACGATCGTGCTCCCCGGAGACGCCGGAGGAGGACAACTCTTGCCAGCAGGACCTCACGCAGAGCACAATCACGACGGGTTTTTCTACGCCCTCCTTCAGAAGCGCTGAGTCTCTCGAGCCTGCTCAAAGACCGCACGCGGCCCACGCGCACGTGGCATGTTGCCAACGCACCGCCTCCTCGCCGGCCTGCTGTGTACGACCGCGTTGTGGCTGGCGACCACCGCTGCCTGCGCGGACACGATCGGCATCAAGTCGGCCGAACTACTCCTCGAAGAGGACAACTACGTCCTCAATGCCCAGTTCGACGTCGCTTTCAATCCGACCCTCGAGGAAGCGCTGCAGAAAGGCGTATCGCTGTATTTCGTGCTCGAGTTCGAGCTGGGCCGCCCGCGCTGGTACTGGGTCGATGAGAAGGTCGCGGAACTTTCGGTTCAGTACCGGCTCTCCTACAGCCCGCTGACGCGCCAGTATCGGTTGGGGGCCGGACTTCTGTCGCAGCATTTCGACTCGCTCGAGGAAGCGGAGGGCTTGTTGTCGCGTGTGGTGTCGCGGCCCGTGGTTTCTCGCGATGCGCTGGCGAAAGGCGCTCGCTACGATGCCGCGGTGCGCTTGCGGCTTGACATCACGCAGCTTCCGAAGCCCTTTCAGATCAACGCGCTCGCGTCCCGGGATTGGTCGCTGCAGTCGGAGTGGTACCGGTGGAGCTTCATACCGTGAGCGGCATGCTGGCATCGCGCGTGATCCGATATGTCCTGCTGGGCTTCGCCGCGCTGGGCACGATCTTCCTGTTCCTTCTCGCGACCGCGAGCGCCAACACGGCGTTGTTCGCGCGCAGCTACGACCTGCTTCTGATTCTCAATGGCGCGTTGGTCGTGCTTCTGATGGGATTGGTTGGGTACCAGCTTTGGCGCCTGCGCAGTAATTTGAAGGCGGGGGTTTTCGGGTCGCGTCTCGCGGCGCGCCTGGTGCTGCTGTTCGCGCTGGTCGCCGTGCTTCCTGGCGCCCTGCTGTACGGCGTCTCGGTGCAATTCCTGGGGAAAAGCATCGAGTCATGGTTCGACGTGCGAGTTGACCGAGCGCTCGAAGGCGGCTTGGACTTAGGGCGCGGGGCGCTCGATTACCTGCTCAAGGAGACGGCCAACAAAGCTACCCAGGTCGCCGTCTCGCTTCAGGACGTGGAACCCGGGAGTCTTGCGCAGCAACTCAATCGCGTCAGTGAACAGGCAGGCGTGTACGAAGCGGCGCTGTTCTCGGTCTCGGGCAACGCGCTCGCCGTCGCCGGCGTGTCGGGGTCGACTGCGTCGCCCGAGCCTCCGCCGCAACAGGCGGTCCGCCAGGCGCGGCTGCAACAGACCTATGCAAGGACAGAGCAGGCTGCCGATCAGCGGCTCGTGATGCGCGTCGTCGTGCCCGTCAACAGCGCCGACCCGAGGGAGCCGCTGCGCCTGCTTCAGGTTATCGAGCCGGTGCCCAAGCAGCTGCAGCAGGACGCCGAACAGGTACAGGCCGGCTATCGCGACTATCAGGAGATTTCGTTTTCGCGAACCGCGTTGAAGCGGCTGTATGCCCTGACGCTGACGCTGACTCTCCTGCTCGCGTTGTTCACCGCACTGGGCCTCGCGGTGGTGCTCTCCGAGCAATTCAGCCGTCCACTCGGGCTCCTTGCCGAAGGAACGCGAGCGGTCGCGCAGGGCGATTTCAGCCGCAGGCATCCGGTCCAGAGTCGCGACGAGCTTGGCGTGCTGACCGAATCGTTCAACACCATGACCGCGCAGCTCTCGGAGGCGCAGCAGAAGGCCGCGGAGAGCCGGCGTGCCATCGAAACGACGCGCGCGTATCTGGAGAGCATCCTCGCCAACCTCTCGGCGGGCGTGCTCGCCTTCGACGACGCGTTCCGCCTGCGCACCGCAAACCCCAGCGCGGCGGTCATTCTTCAGCAGCCCATGGCGGACTTAGTCGGCGTTCCGCTTGCCGACTGGGGCCGGCGCCTGCCCGCGCTGACCGCGTTCGCGGACTTGGTCGCCGAGGGGTTCCGCACCGGCCGCGAGGGGCAGTGGCAACAGCAGGCGGAAATCGCCGTGTCCAGTCATACGCGGGTGTTGCTGCTGCGAGGTTCGCGGCTCCCTGGCGAGCCCGTGCCGGGGTGCGTAGTGATCTTCGACGATGTGACCGAGCTCGCCGAAGCGCAACGCGACGCTGCGTGGGCGGAGGTGGCGCGCCGGCTCGCGCACGAGATCAAGAATCCGCTTACGCCGATCCAGCTCTCAGCGGAGCGTCTCGCCGTCAAGCTCGCTGGCAGGCTCGCCGGCCCCGACGAGGACGCTCTGGTGCGGGGAACGCAGACGATTGTGGCTCAGGTGACGGCGATGAAGCACATGGTCGACGATTTCGCAATCTACGCGCGACAGCCTCGTCCCGGGCGCATGCAACCGGTCGATCTCAATGCCCTCTTGCTCGATGTGCTCGCCTTGTACGAAAATCTGCGGCCGCACGTCCGGCTCAAGCTTGTCGACGACAATCCGGCCATTCACGGGGAGCCGACGCGCCTTCGCCAAGTGTTCCATAATCTCATCCAGAATGCGGTCGATGCACAAGCGGACACGCCGGACCCCGAGTACGATATCCGCTCCGAAATCCGTGACGGCGAGTTGATGCTGTCGATAGCCGATCACGGAAGCGGTTTTCCTCCGGACATCTTGCGCCACGCCTTCGAGCCGTACGTCACCACCAAAGCCAAGGGCACCGGGCTCGGACTCGCCATCGTCAAGAAGATCATCGATGAGCATCGAGGCAGGGTCACGATCGAAAACAGGCAGCCCCGCGGAGCGGTGGTGAAGCTGTTCTTCCTGCGCGAAGGGGCGAGCACGTGATGGTGCAACCGAAGGAGATCCTTATCGTCGATGACGAGGTCGGCATTCGCGAGCTCTTGTCGGAGATTCTCCAGGACGAGGGCTACCGCGTGAGCCTTGCCGAGAACGCGGGCGAAGCGCGCAGTTACCGAGCGCGCGTCCAGCCGTCGCTAGTGCTGCTCGACATCTGGATGCCCGACACCGACGGCGTGACCTTGCTCCGAGAGTGGGCCGCCAACGGACAGCTCACTATGCCCGTGGTGATGATGTCGGGCCACGGCACCATCGAAACCGCGGTCGAGGCAACCAAGATCGGCGCTTTTGACTTCCTCGAGAAGCCTGTAGGCCTGCAGAAGCTGCTGTCCACGGTGACCCGCGCGTTGAAGACGGGAGCGCGACAGGGGCCGCGCAGGATCTCGCTCGCCGCGCTCGGCACGAGCACACCGGTGATCGAGGTCGAGCGGGCGATCGAGCAACTCGTGCGCGCGAACAGGCCGCTGCTCATCGTCGGCGAGCCCGGAACCGGGCATGAGATCGTCGTGCGAGCGCTTCACGTGCCGGAGACGCCGTTCGTTACGCTTGCCACCGGTGCCCGGCTGGTGGCGAATCCGTCGCAGGTGCTGGAGGAAGCCAGAGAGGGCACGCTGCACTGCGTGGAGATCGGAACTTACTCGAAGGCCGAGCAGAAGGGGCTCGCATTTCTTCTCTCGAGGCTGGAGAGGCAGAACACGGCGCTCGTCTGCAGCAGCAGCGAGCAGCTCGGCAATCTCGCGGCCGAGGGACGCTTCGACTCCGCGTTGCTCGCGAGCCTTTCGGTTGGGACGGTGATGTTGCCGCCATTGCGTGAGCGACGCGATGACATCCCTGCGCTGATCGACCGCTTCTGGCGCGAGATCACCGCGAGCCAGCGTACGCTCGCCACGCTGCACCCGACGGCGGTAACGGCGCTGTCGGCAGCGTACTGGCCCGGCAATCTCGACCACCTGCACAACGTGATGGCGAATCTCGCCCTGACCGTCGACGGCGAAATCACCGGTGAACATGTCCGACGGTTGCTGGGCGAGAGCGGCATGCCTCCGCCGCAGACGATCGCGCCGGAGGTGACGGCGCGGTTCTTCGAGCTGCCGCTTCGCGAAGCGCGGGAGGCCTTCGAGCGCATCTACTTCGAGCAACTGCTGGGCAAAGAGCAGAGCAACATGAGCCGCGTAGCCGAGCGTGCAGGTCTGGAACGCACCCATCTGTACCGCAAGCTCAAGCAGCTCAACATCCGCTTCTCACGCCGGAACGACGAGGTGGCGTGATGCCGGGGCCCGACGGCGGCGTCCGGACCGCGGGATCGGCCCGGGCAAGAAATCGCTGGGCACCGCTTGTCATCGGTGGCAATGTGCCGACCAACCGAGTCGTCGAGCTCGGAACCCAGGGCGAGCTCTGAAAACAAAAACGCCGGCGAGAGCCGGCGCCTTTGTCGAATCGCGTGCGCGTCAGAGCGCGCCGATGTCGCCTCGCATGGTCTTCAGGGCCTTGCTCTCGATCTGGCGGATGCGCTCGGCCGACACGCCGTACTGGTCGGCGAGGTCCTGCAGCGTCGCCTGATCGTCCTCGCGCAGCCAGCGGGCCTCGATGATCCGGCGGCTGCGATCGTCGAGCTTGGCGAGCGCCTTGTGAAGCCCGTTGCTGCGATTGCGCGCGGTCTCGGCGCGCTCCAGGATTAGAGCGGGCTCGGCCTCGGCGTCAGTGAGGTAGCCGATAGGAGCCATCACCTCGCTCTCCTCCCCGGGCTGCGGGTCAAGGGCAACGTCCTGGCCGGCGAGCCGCATCTCCATTTCGACGACTTCCTCCGGCTTGACCTTGAGCACTCGAGCGATGCCCTTCGCCTCCTTGCGGGTGAGCGAACGCATCCCGGGCTTCATGCTGCGCAGGTTGAAGAAGAGCTTCCGTTGAGCCTTGGTCGTGGCGATCTTCACGAGCCTCCAGTTGCGCAGGATGTATTCGTGGATCTCGGCCTTGATCCAATGCAGCGCAAAAGACACGAGCCGTACCCCACGCCCGGGATCGAAGCGGCGCACGGCCTTCATCAACCCGATGTTGCCTTCCTGGATCAGGTCTGCCTGCGGCAGACCGTAGCCCAGGTAGTTGCGGCTCACCGCCACGACCAAGCGCAGGTGAGACAAGACGAGTTGCCGCGCGGCGTCCAGGTCGTTGTCGCGCTGCAGCCTGCGCCCAAGCTCGGATTCCTGCGCCGCCGACAGAAGCGGGAAGCGGTTGACGGCCTGGACGTAGTGGTCGAGGCTGCCCAGCGAAGCGGGGGTCGGGAAGGCCAGCGTCGTTCCAGTCATCGGGGTTTCTCTCCTTTGGCGGTTGATTTTAGCACTCGGCCAATCAGAGTGCTAAACCAAGCAAGGAGTTCCCCGTCTTCCGCGCTCGCTCCCCGGGCCCTGGCGCTCCGGGCAACGGCTTAACCCATTGATCCATTATGCCGTCGGAGCTAAGCCTTGGCCCGACCTACCCTGCACACGAACTCCTCGAACTTGCCCCCGCTCCCGGGAAGGCGGCCCGGGAAATAGCTGAAGCGGAGCGTGAACGGGAACCCCAGGGCTCCCCGCATGATCACGCGGAGCGCGTCCTCCTGCTCCGTAGTCAGGGGCGCTTCGGTGACCAAGCGAACTTCGATGCTCTCCCGGGCATCCTGGATGAACTGCGACGAGTAGTTGTCAACCACGCGCGCTGAGAACAGCGATCGAGTCTCGGCGCGCAACCGGTCGGCAAGCGTCTCGCCCACGGAACGTACGAACCTGAGCGAAGGCAACCGCGTCCCGTGCTTGCGGCAATGCTGGAGGATCCCGTCGAGCAGGCTCGGGTAGACGATGAGAACGTGGGGATCGAACTGCTCGAGCCAGCGCGTTTGCTGGCCCACATCCGCGCCCATGTTGATGACCTGCGAGCGGCCCGTCTTGAACAGCAGGCTGGCCGGTGGCCCCCAATCGTCGCTCACTCCGTAGCGCGGCACATACGCGCGGATGGCCGAATAGCGCAGCGAGAAATCGCGCTCGTCCCAGAAGTATTCCCGTAGGGTAGCCGCCGCCAAAAGAGCGCATTGATTCGGGTGCGCTTGACTACGACAGGCTCGCCGGTCGAGCCCGATGTGCGGTATTCGGTCACAGGCGCGTGGTCATCCGGCAACTCGCCGCAATCCACGTCCAGCCCTTGTGCCTGGAGGTCGCGCCGCCCGAGCAGCAGCAGCTCGCGAAGGCGCAGAGGAGTTGAGAGATCCTCGGGTCGCAGTCCCGCTGCAGCCATGCGGCGGGCGAATGCGGCGAGTGCCGCGCGGCATGCTCGGCGAGAAGGCGCAGCTAGTGGAACTGCCCGGCTTCGATCGCTTTGGGAGCGAGCCATTGCGTGTCCTTGAGCTGGTGGGCGAGCGACTCGAGCGCCGCCGAAGGACCGCGTCCGATTGGCGGCCAGGCAATATGCGACACCGAGCTCGTGCGCTGCTGCCACAGCGAATCGCTCACCGCGCGCGCTCCATGACGAGCAACGGGCAGCGTTCTGCCAACTCATACTCGCCAGCAGGGACAATGCGCACGCGGTGAAACGCCGCAGGGATCGGTGCACGGAATTGCTCGAGCGTCGGGAAGCTGTAGAGCTCGCCCGAACCCTTGTAGACGTCGATCGTTTCGAGGTCTTCTGCGGCCCATCCCGTCGCCGCTGCAAGGGCGGCACGATCGGGGAACATCCGGTCCACGTCGTTCCGAATGGCGCGGACCGCGACATTGGCATCGGCGGTCTCTGGCGCGAGCCATGGCGACATGCCACTCGAACGCGTGGAACGACCGAATGCGGCGGGATAGCACGCGAGCCTTGACGGCGGCCGTCGACTCCTGGTCGGTGGGAGTCGCGAACAGCCGGCAGACGAATACGCCACCCGGGACGAGCACGTCGGCGAGTTCCTCGTATACCGAGCGATGACCCTGCGGAAAGAGCACCGCGTTGAGTGATCCGTCGCCGATCACGGCGGTGAGGCGACTCTCGCCAAGCGGAAGCCTGTGCCAGTGGGCGCAGGTCGCACTGCGCTGTGCAGAGTTGCCCGGCCAGACATGCGCGGTCATCTGCGCGCTGTGGTCAACCGCGACGACCTCCCTTCCCAGTCCGCTGAGCTCCGGCGTGACTCCCAACAGCAGAACGCGATTGGACTTGTCAGTCAACTCGCGGGCGAAGGCCGCGACCACGCTTTCGTCCGGGCGCAGCAGCGGCTTGAGCCGGTCCCAATGGCGGTGGAACTCGCTCCAATGGCTCGGCATCGCTTCCCGCCGCTCTTCCGCGCCCGCCGAAGCCTGCTCAGTCGAGCAGCGCGTCGACGAACTCCGCGACACGAAAAGGCCGCAGGTCGTCGATCCCTTCGCCGATGCCGATCAGCTTCAGTGGAATCGGTTTGATCGCTGCGATCGCCGCGACCACCCCGCCTTTCGCCGTGCCGTCCAGCTTGGTGAGGATCAGCCCAGTCACGCCGAGGGCGGCGTCGAAAGCGGCCACCTGGGCCAGCGCATTCTGGCCGGTATTGGCGTCGAGCACGAGCAGCGTCTCGTGAGGCCCGCTCGGATCTGCTTTGGCAATGACTCGCCGAATCTTGCGCAGCTCGTCCATGAGGTGGAGCTGCGTTGGCAGCCGGCCCGCTGTATCGGCGATGACGATGTCGATGCCGCGCGCGCGTGCCGCGGCGATGGCGTCGAACATCACGGCAGCCGGGTCGCCCCCACGCTGCGCGATCACCGGGACGGCATTGCGTTCGGCCCAGATCTCCAGTTGCTCCCGGGCGGCCGCGCGGAAGGTGTCGCCCGCGGCAAGCAACACCGAATAGCCCTGCGCCTGGAGATATTTGGTGAGCTTGCCGATCGATGTCGTCTTGCCAGTGCCGTTGACCCCGGCGACCATGATGATGAAGGGCCGCTGCGGTCCGATCTGCAAAGGAGCCTCGAGCGGCGCGAGCAATTCCGATAGCGACGCCTTGAGTGCCTCGCGCGGATTGCCCTCGGGTCCCGCCCGCTTTCGGCGCTGTGCCATATCTTCGAGCAGCCGCGCGGTCGCTGCCACGCCGACGTCCGCCGCGATGAGCGCGCTTTCGAGCTCCTCCAGCGTCTCTTCGGAGAGCTTGGTCGGCGCGAAAGCGTTGGCGAGCGGCTTTAACAGCCGCTCGCGCGTAAGACCAAGGCTGCTTTTTAGCCGCTCGGCCCACGAGGGGGCGTCGGCCTTGCTCGCGCGCTTGAACAGAGGCACCTCGGAGTGGCGAAATCGCTCGAAGTTATAATTTTACCTTCCGGCTCGGCCCACCCCGCCCGCCCTTTGCCATACGCGAACCAGATCCGCATCATCGGCGGGCGCTGGCGCGGGCGGCGAGTGCGTTTTCCGCCGCGCGAGGGTGTGCGGCCCACGCCCGATCGCGTAAGAGAGACACTGTTCAACTGGCTCGGACAGGATCTCACCGGCGCGTCGACGCTCGATCCGTTTGCCGGCAGCGGCGCGCTTTCGCTCGAGGCCCTCTCGCGGGGCGCTGCACTTGCGGTCGCCGTCGACCGCAACCCCGTGCTGGTGCGCGCCCTCGCCAAAGCGGCCGCGTCGCTGGGGACCGACCGACTCGAGACACACTGCATGGACGCAGCGGCCTTTCTCAGGCAAGAGAGGCGGGTGTTCGACGTCATCTTCCTCGACCCGCCGTTCGACTCGGCGAACTGGCCGGCGCTGCTGGCGAGCACCGCCAAGTGTCTTGGCCCGGCGGGAGCGCTCTACGCCGAGGCGGGAGCGCCGATCGAGGGCGCCCCGGGACTCGTGGTCGCGCGTCGCCACAAGGCCGGGCAGGTGCATTATCATCTGCTGCGCCACGCGCCCGCATAGCGCTCGCCGATGCTCACAGTCGTCTATCCAGGGACTTTCGATCCCTTCACGCGTGGCCACGAGGACTTGGTTCGGCGGGCGACGAAGGTGTTCGATCGCGTCGTCGTCGGGGTCGCCGACAGCGAGAGCAAGCGGCCGATGTTCACAGCCGAGGAGCGCATCGCCATGGCGCGGGAGGTGCTCGCCGCCTATCCGGCCGTGCGCGTGGCCGGTTTCTCGGGGCTGCTCATGGATTTCGTGAGCTCGGTTGGCGCGAGCGTCATCCTGCGCGGTCTGCGCGCCGCCTCGGATTTCGAGTACGAGTTCCAGATGGCCGGCATGAACCGCAACCTCTATCCCGAGGTCGAAACGTTGTTCCTCACGCCTTCCGAACAGTATCTCTTCATGTCGGCGACTATCGTTCGCGAGATCGCTCGCTTTGGCGGAGACGTGAGCAAGTTCGTTCATCCGGTCGTCGAGGCGCGGCTCAAGACCAAGACCGTCGGCGCCAAGGGTCGCGCAGACTAGAGTGCCCACGCCATGGCCTTGATGATCACCGACGAGTGCATCAACTGCGACGTCTGCGAGCCCGAGTGCCCGAACGCCGCGATCTCCCAGGGGCCGGAGATCTACGTGATCGATCCGAAAAAGTGCACCGAGTGCGTCGGGCACTTCGACACGCCGCAATGCGTCGAAGTGTGCCCGGTGGACTGTATTCCGGTGAACCCTGACTGGATCGAGACGCGGGAGCAGCTTCTCAAGAAATACGAGGGACTGATGGCGGCTAAGGCCGCTGAACCGGATTCGCAATTGCGCTGAGCCGGCCGCCGCGCACTTCGCGGCGGGTGAGCCGCATCCCTCCGGGCACGCACCGCTCGGGCCGGCCGCGGCCTCTTCATACCGGACATGGGAATAGCCGCGCCGAGCGTCGGCCGCCGCCGCGACTCGCAATTCCCCGTCGATCCCCACGCTTTCGCGTGTGGCGACCGGCGACGCCGGGCTCTCGCGCGGCTAGGCGTTCGCCGCCAGCGGAAGCATCTCCGGTTGGTCGATAACGGCGTCGATCGCCGCGAGCTCCATGGCAAGAGCCTCCGCTTGACCTTGCACGGCGGCTTCCGCCTGCTCGAGCTCGGCGATGCGCTCTTCCAGCTCGTCGCTCGCGCGGTGGATGCGCTTGACGCTCTCCAGCCGCCGGCGCAGTTGAAGATGATGCTCGCGCACCTGTGTCTCCAGCGGTGCCATCACGGCTTTGAGCCAGCTCTCCAAGTCTCGATTGGCGATGTCGTAAACGTGCTTGACACGGATCGCAATGGTCTCGAAGAAGCGCTTCATCAGCGTGAACTTGGCCTTGCTCACCATGTTCCACAGCGTGTTGAAGTGCACGTTGAAGGCTCGCTCGAGGCGGTCGATCTCCTTTTGATACTTCAGCATCGAGAAGGGCGGCGGCGTGAACGGCTCGAGGTTGTGCTCCTTCGCGAAGC
>DASPTZ010000059.1:0-5909 GCA_035623155.1 Casimicrobiaceae bacterium
AACCATTCGTGCCACGCGGGCCACCACGAGCCTTGGTTGTCGGGAGCGGTGGCGAGCCATGTGTCGGAATCGAGTCGTTGCTCGCTCGCACCGCTCTTGAGGAGCTGGTAATGACGATGCGGGCGGCCCGGCGGGCTCACGATGCCCGCGTTGTGCCCGCCGCTGGTCAGCACGAAGGTGATCTCGGCCGGCGTCAGGTGATGCAGCTTGTAGACCGAACGCCACGGTGCGACGTGATCCGTCACGGTCCCGACGAGAAAGATCGGCACCCTGACGTCAGTGAGCGCGACAGGACGATCGCCGAACCGATAGCGACACTGCGCGAGGTCGTTGTGGAGGAAGAGGCGTTCCAGGTACTGCGTGTGCATGCGCGCAGGCAGGCGGGTTGCATCGGCGTTCCACGCCATCAGATCGTTCATCTCCTCCGATTCGCCCATGAAATAGCGGTTAATGATGCGCGACCAGAGAAGGTCGTTCGGTCGCAGCATCGTGAACGCGCCGGCCATTTGCTGCGCCGTGAGGTAGCCGGCCTCGGCCATCTGAGCCTCGAGCAATTTCATCTGCGCCTCGTCGATGAACAGCGCCAGCTCGCCGGGCTCGGTGAAGTCAGTCTGGGCGGCAAGCAACGTGATCGACCCGAGGCGATCGTCGTGGTCGCGAGCCATCGCCGCGGCGCCGATCGAGAGCAAGGTGCCGCCGAGGCAGTAGCCCAGCGCGTGCACTTTCCGCTGCGGCATGATTCCCGACACGGCGTCAAGCGCCGCGAACAGCCCGAGCTGGACGTAATCGTCCATGCCGAGGTCGCGGTCCTGTGGGGTAGGGTTCTTCCACGAGATGCAGAACACCGTGTGGCCCTGGTCAACCAGGTACTTGATCAGCGAATTCGCCGGCGACAGATCGAGGATGTAGTACTTCATGATCCACGCCGGCACGAGCAGCACGGGCTCAGGGCAGACCTGGGGGGTCGCTGGCGAATACTGGATCAGCTCAATCAGCCGGTTCTTGAACACGACTCTTCCTGGCGTGATCGCGACGTCACGACCGACGATGAAGTTTTCCGCACCGGGGGGCGGCAACTTCTGCGACGCGTGCATGGCGTCGTTGATCGCGTTGTATGCCCCACGCAGGAGGTTCAATCCGCTCTCGTCGAGCGTTCTTCTGAGCGCGACCGGGTTGGTCCACAAGTTATTGCCCGGCGAGTACATGTCGAGGAGCTGCCGACCGACAAACGAAACGACATCCTCGTGGTGGTGTTCGACACCCGCCACACCATGGGTCGCTTCCGCCCACCATTGCTCGTTCAGTAGAAACGCCTGGTGGAGGAGGTCGAAGGGCCAGTGCAGCCATGCGGGGTCATCGAACCGACGGTCGTGAGCCGGCGGTGTGACGCAACGTGGGGCGAGAGCCGGTCCGACGAGCACGCGCTTTGCCCCGTAATCGGCCAGCGCGTCGGCCTTGCTCAGTGCCGACAGCTGCAGCTCGGCCTGCTTGCCCGGTGAAACCATGAGGTTCACCGCCCAATCGATCCCCGCGAGCAATACAGAGGCGACCGACAACGATCCGGTCGCGCGTCCCATCGCTGCACGAACCTCGCGGTCGAAGCCTTCGGCGGCGGCGCGAATCGGCGCAAGCACGCCATCGTCTTCCGCCGGCGCGCCAATCGGGGCTGCGTTGCCTGCCTTTGGAGATGGCGGAACGACAATCGCACGCTTCGATTTTGAAGGACCCGCGCGCAGCGCGGCTCGTTTCGCGGGCTTGCGCGTCTTGGTTGTCGACGGACTTTCAGCGGGAGACGTCAATGGTGTATCGAGTGTCATGGTATGGAGCTCCGAGTCCGATGCGATCAAGCTTAGGCGCGAAACGATGCCGGGTCGTCAGCGAAACGTCGCCGTTTGGTTGGAATTGGGTAAGAGTGCGCGAGTTCGCGCACGAACCTGGGCTCACAACGTACAAGGCCAATGCACTAGCAATAATCGCGCGGCGCGGCGTGACGTCAGAGCATGTACTGGCCGCCGTTGACGCTGAGCGTGGTACCGGTGATGAATCCGGACTGCTCGTGGACCAGAAAGGCCACCGCATGGGCGATCTCGTCAGGTCGTGCGAGCCTGCCGAGCGGAACTTGCGCGACGATGCTCTCTAGTACTTTTGGATCAATCGCGGCGACCATCTCGGTGGCGGTATAGCCGGGAGCGACCGCGTTGACGGTGATGCCCTTTCGCGCCGACTCCAGAGCGAGTGCCTTGGTGAAGCCGATCACGCCGGCCTTCGCCGAAGAATAGTTGGTCTGGCCGAATTGACCCTTCTGGCCGTTCACCGACGCGATGTTGACGATGCGGCCCCAGCCTCGATCACGCATCGCTTCGATCACAGCGCGGCTCATGTTGAAGCAGGCGCCAAGGTCGTTGTCGACGACTGCACGCCACTGCTCCCGGGTCATCTTATGGAGGACGGCGTCGCGGGTGACGCCCGCGTTGTTGACCAGGATGTCGATTGGCTGGCCCAGGTCGGAAACGATCTGCTTTACGCCGGCCTGGCAGGCATCGAAGTCGGCGACATCCCATTTGTAGGCCGCGATTCCCGTGTCTTTGCGGAAGGCTTCTGCCGCCGCATCATTGCCATGGTAGACAACGACCAAGCGATAACCCTCCTGGCGCAACCGCCGAGCGATGGCTGCACCAATACCGCGAGTGCCTCCTGTCACAAGTGCGACTCGCACGGCGTTTCCTTCAACGGTCCCTGCCATTGTCGTCTCCTGTACGCGTTATGGCTGAATCGTCGACCCGCTGCATCCGGATCGAAGCTGTCACGACGCAACCTTCGTTCTTGGCGTCGCTAAATTCGATGCGATCAGCTTAGGCGCAAAACGATGCCGGGTCGTCAGCGAAACGTCGCCGTTTGGTCAGAATTTCAGTAGTAAGGGCCGCCCCAACGGCGCTGCATGTCGGCTTCGCCGCAGCGGTCGTCGAGCAGTCGCGAGCGCGGGTCAGGCCGGGCTGGTCTTGTCGAGCAGCACTCGCGCTCGTGTGACGGCGGCTGTATCGTTCGCTTCGGGAAGTCGATCGACGAGTGCAGCGAGCGCGCCGCGATCATCGACCGTCGCACCTTCGTGCTCGCATAGCTCGACGAGTGCAAGCAACTCGAACCACGGCGTCTCCTGCGCTCGAGCCTCTGCGATCGCGCGGCAAACGGACGACCGAGCACCATCGGGCTGACCGCCAGCGCGGAGGATCGCCGCCTCGATCAGGAACAGCTGCGGCAGATACATGCGCTCGCCGAGCGCCTCCGCGACTTCGAACGCCTCGTGGAGTTCCTGTTGGGCCGCCTCCCAGTCGCCCGCAAGCACCAACGCTTCCGCGGCATAAGCCAGCACTTCGCTGCTGCCGGCGAGCCTTCCGAGCCGTTTGTTCTGTTCGTACGTATGGCGAATCTTTCGGTAACCGTCACGCGGCTGTCCCATGCGAGCCTCCGCCCAACCAGCAAACTTTTCGGAGCCCCGTCCTTGCGCGAGCCCGAACTCGTCGACGAGCGCGCGCATTTCGCCCGCAAGCACCGCGACACGCTGCGTGTCGCCGAGCCGCACTTCGAAAAGCGCGTCGAACCACATTGCTGCCAATTGCCCCATCGGCTGTCGCAACTGGTGCGCGCGCGCGTGGGCCCGCTGCAGCCGCGCGCGTGCCTGCCCTACCAGGCCAAGGCGAAGAAGTTCGATGCCCAGCAGACCCAGCAGCGAGACCTGCGGATCGATCAGGAACATTTCTGACGGTGCCTGATCGAACCGTTCTGTGGCGTCGAGCCCGCGCTCGATCCATGTGCGCGCTGCATGGGAGCGGCCCTGAAGCTGATGCACGTGTGCACGCGCGACGCATGCGGCGACCATGAGCACGGGATCGTTCGCCTCGGTCGACAGCGCCTCGGCTCGTTCCGCCACCGCAAGCGCCTCGGCATAGTCTCCGCGCAAGGACAGGATCAACCCGAACCCGTGCATCAGGCGCGTGCGCATCGGATGTTGCGCAACGTCGCGAAGCAGGGAGTACGCGCGCTGGAAGCTGCTCTTGGTCTCGGCGCCGAGGCCGGCCACAACCGATGCCGCTAGACCGCGAAGCGTGGCCAGCGCGATCTCGACTGCGTCGCGCTCTCTTCCCTCCGGCGCTTTCGGCAGCAGGCGCAAGGCCCGCTCCGCGAGGCTCATGCACTGGGCTGGCGCCAACTTCGCGAGCGCATCTTCCGCAGCCTCCCCGTAGTAGCGCAGAGCGGGCATCAGCTCGCGGCCGCGCTCGAAGTGCATCGCGAGCTCCGAGGCGGTGACCGGCACGCCTGCGGCGCGCTCCCGTTCCAGCGCAGCGCCGACTTTGCAGTGGAGCTGCGCGCGGGCCGACGCGGGCGTGCGCTCGTAAAGCGCCTGGTGAAATAGAGCGTGCCTGAAGGCATAGGACTGTTCCAGCGCATTGCTGCCCTCGCGCGGGGCGTTGAGCCACAGCTGCGCGCGCGCGAGCTGGGCGCAGGTCTCCGCGACCGAGGCGGCATCGCGTTGCAGCGCATCCGAGACCGTATCGACCCGAAATTCCACGCCGCAAACGGCCGCTGCCGAGAGCAATGCGCGCTCCTCGTTCCCGAGCTCGGCTATGTAGTGATCGATGATGGCGGCCAGATTTTGGGGAACCGCCGCTTTCACGAGGTGGGCCCGTGCATCGGCGTCGTCGCCGCCTTGCGCAGCACGCGCCATAACGTCGGTCGTTATAGAAGCCACGAACAGCGGCACTCCGTCGCTGCGCTGGTACAGGTCACGCACGAACGCTTCATCGCTGGCGAGCAATGGAGAGCGTTCCGCCACATAGTCGGCGACCTCCTTCTCGGAGAAAGGGTCGAGGATGATCTCTTCGCAAAGCCCGTGAAGGCGCAGCTCGTGGCGCAATAGGTTGAGCGGATGATGCGATGCGACGACCTCGGCTAGGCGGAAGCTTGCAAGCCACATGAGGCGTGCGCCGCCACGCCGGCGCGCGATGTAGTCGATGAGCTGGATCGTGCTGCGATCGCTCCAATGCAGGTCCTCGGTCACCAGCAACAGCGGCCGGCGCTCGGCGTAGCGGTCGAGCAACTCGCCCATCTCGCGCAGCATGCGATCCGGCCCCACGCCTGCGAGCTGTCGCTGCAGCGCGTCGCGCTCCTCCGCTGTACTGAGCCACGGCAGCTGCAGCAGCCAGGTCGGGGCCACGGCGCGGAGCAAGGGCGCAATATCGCTGTCACGCCGGCACAGCTCCGAGAGGGCTTCGAGAACGGGCAGGTAGGGCTCGCCCGTAGCGTGCTGCTCAACGCATTGGCCGCGGATGCACGCCACGTCGCCAAGGCCCGCGACGAAATGCTCGATCAGCATCGTCTTGCCGATACCCGGTTCACCGGCGACCCAGACAACCGTGCGTCTGCCATTGCACGCGAGATCCCAGTTGAAGCGAAGTCGCGAGAGCGCTTTTGCACGACCAACAAACGACGGCACTTGCAACGAAGGGGTTTTCGGATCGCTCGCCGGGGCCGGCGGCACGACGGTTATCGTCGAGGCGATGAATCGGTAGCCTCGCCGGGACACTGTTTCGATGAAGCGCGGGTGCCTGGCATCGTCACTCAGAACCGTCCGCAGCTCGTTGATGACCGTCTTTAGTACCCCGTCGCTGACGAACTGGTGGCCCCATACCTCATCGAGCAATGCGTGCTTTGTGAGCAGCGATCTCGGCTGCCGCGCGAGCGCGCACAGCACGGCGAACGGCCTTGGTGCGAGAGCCACAGCCTGGCCATTGCGCAGCAGGCACGCATTCTGCTCATCCAATTCATATATGTCGAAGCGCACCCGTACCGCGTCGGCGCGAGGCATGGTGCGAGCCGAGGCGGCTCGTGTCGTCATTTGGGTATCCGGAGGG
>DASPTZ010000060.1:0-54713 GCA_035623155.1 Casimicrobiaceae bacterium
CGAATACCGTCTCGGTGACGATGGCGAAGGCGATCACCGAGCCGAATTCCAGTCCGACCACGGTGACGATCGGGATCAGGATGTTGCGCAGCACGTGGATGCCGATCACCCTGGCGTTGCTAAGACCCTTGGCGCGCGCGAACTTCACATAGTCCTGCAGCAGCGCTTCGCGCGTTCCGGCACGGGTCAGGCGCACCAGCAGCGCCAGCTTGAACAAGGCGAGGTTGGTCGCCGGCAGGATCAGGTGCTTCCACCCGGCTACCGAAAGAAAGCTCACCGGGATGCCGAAGAGCAACACCGTCGGTCCCCTGCCGTTCGAAGGAAGCCATCCGAGCATCACCGCGAATACCATGATGAGCATCAACCCTACCCAGAAGGTGGGCAGTGAGAAGCCGAGGATCGACCCGGCCATGATGGTCCGGCCAGCGACCGAATCCGGCTTGAGCCCCGCCCAGAGCCCCAGCGGAATACCGAGAACGATGGCGATGAGCATGGCGACGATCGCGAGCTCGAGCGTCGCCGGCATGCGCTCGAGGATCATGCCCAGCGCCGAGGTGCCATGGACGAAAGATCTGCCCAGATCGCCGTGCACGGCTCCGGAAAGAAACTTCGCGTACTGCACCCACAGCGGTTGATCGAGTCCGAGTGCCGCGATGGCCTGGTCGCGGTCGACTTGATCAGCTTGCGGATTGATCAGGATGTCGACGGGATTGCCGATCGCGTAGACCCCGATGAAGACCAGCACCGACATGGCGAACAGCACGAGCACGGCTTGCAGGCTGCGACGAATGATGTAAGCGAGCACGGGAGCGTCCTGCCGGCAAGAAGCCGATAGATTACCTCACGGTGGCGTGTTGGGACTTTTCGTGAGGTTGTTGCGCCAAGCCGCTGATTTCACGTTGCCACCGGAACGCGAGGAGCTGGGAGCGCCCGGATTGTCCATTCGAAGCTTGCGAAAACCTGTCAAATCCTACAGTTGACTCGGTGATCAGGTGCATTACATTGACCGGGCGCGATCCGAAACCGCGGCGCGCATCTTCACGTTCTTGGGGGAGACCGATGAAGATCCTGGTTGTCGACGATCATCCGCTGATTCAGGTCGCGCTGCAGCGCGTGCTCACCGAGCTCGACGCCGCGATCGAGCACTTCCAGGCGCACGATGCTATCGCCGCGCGAGCTGCGCTCACGGTCGCTCCCGACATCGATTTGATTGTGCTCGATCTGACGTTGCCTGGCTGTGACGGATTCGAGTTCTTAGGCGAGCTGCGGCGCGAATGGCCCGGCATCCCGGTGCTGGTTCTTTCGGCGACGCATGATCGGGCGACGATCGAGCGAGCGCTGGACATGGGCGCGATGGGCTTCATACCCAAGACCGCAAATGCGCGCTTGCTCATCGATGCACTGCGTCTCGTGCTCTCCGGCGGTATTTACGTCCCCGAGACCACGGGGACCGATGGAGTCCGCCCGCGGCCGATCGCCAAGCCCGCCGAGCTGGGCCTCACCATGCGCCAGGCCGATGTGCTCAGGCTCCTGGTGCAGGGAAAACCCAACAAGCTCATCTGCCGCGACCTGCGGCTCTCCGAGGGCACGGTCAAGGTGCACGTGAGCGCGATCCTGCGCGCGCTCAACGTGCACACGAGGACGCAGGTGGTAATCGAGCTCGCCCGTCGCGGCGTGCGCCTGGACGCGCCCCTCATCCGCCGCTGAGGTTGACGCGGGCTTCCGGCGCAAAAAAAAGCGCCCCCGAAGGGGCGCCGGAGGACAGACCGGGTTTGGGATGACCGGTTAGGTCGGGGGGGTAAACCCAGCCTGCAGTTGCACTTTCGCTCGTAGCTCGCCTATGACAATAGCATTTTCGACGCCCGGCCCGCAACGCCGTTTGTCGGCCCTGCGGCTCTGATCCTCGGCTCGCCGGCTGGCGGCTGTGGCCGAGCGGGTCGCTGGTCGTAAATTCTCCCCGCGCTGGCTTGGATTCGACCGGGCGAGAGCCGTCGTCCTGCAGCCGGGCTTCACAGCCCCAAACTTTCTCTCAAATGAGCGCGAATCGACTCCATCATCGTCATCTTCGCCTGGATCGCATTGCGAACGACGGCCTTCTGGTCGGGCGTGAAGGTCGCATACAACGCGAGCCAAGCACTGCGAGCGCTCTTGCGCGCGACGCTGTTCTGGTCCTGCACCGCGTCCGCCTGCGCAGCGAGCGCCGCCAAGTCAGGTTCCGGCTTGGCGAGTTCGGCCTGCGAGGCTGCCTTGAGTTGGATCAAGTTCGCTCGTATGGTCTGTCGCGCGGCTTGCGACGCGGCCACGGCACTGTCAAATTGCTGCTGCTGTGAGGTGTTCAGGTTGAGGCTGCCTTTGAGCGTCTCGATCACCGCGAATGGATCGCCGTGGCCGCGCGGCGTCGGGACCTGGCCGAAGGCAGGAACAGCGGCGCCCGAGAGGACGGCTGCGCTGACAATCGCCAACAAGATTCGCTTCATGGATCGATACCTTCCCTTTGAGATTCAGATGCTCGAAGCTTGGCCGCAGCCTGTTGCGCAAACGTTGCGGCGGATCGTCGTTTTGCTACTTTCTGTCAATGGAGTGCTGCGCAATGAGGTTCATTATCGACGGCGCGCGATGCCCGTGCGGCGCGTTCTTGTAACCAATCGTTGCGCTGCTGCGGCAGCGTTACAATTCGTGACAAGCGCCGTGCCAAGCGCGCGACTTGCGCCGCTAGGATGAGCCGATGAAGGCGACGACACCGAAGATCCTGGTCATCGACGACGATCCGCGTCTGCGCGATCTGCTCGTGCGCTACCTGAGCGAGCAAAGCTTCGCCGTGCAGGCGCTTCCAGACGCGAAAGATCTCGACAAAAAGCTCCAGCGCGATCCGCCGCACCTCCTAGTGCTCGACTTGATGCTGCCTGGCGAGGATGGCCTCGCCGTGTGCAGGCGGTTGCGCGAATCGGGGGAGACCGTGCCGGTGATCATGCTCACCGCCAAGTCCGAGGACATCGACCGCATCGTCGGCCTCGAGATGGGTGCCGACGACTACCTTCCGAAGCCCTTCAATCCGCGCGAGTTGGTGGCACGCATCAACGCCGTGCTGCGCCGGCACACCGAGCGGCTGGCTCCGGGGGCGCCCGCGGTCGAAGGCAGGATCAGCTTCGGGCCCTACCGGCTCGACCTCACGACGCGGACGCTGACCCGCGGTGACGCCGTCGTGCCTCTGACGACCGGCGAGTTCGGCCTGCTCAAGGTCCTCGCTACGCACCCGCGCCAGCCGCTCGCGCGCGAAAAGCTCATGATGCTCGCCCGCGGTCGCGACCACGACATTTTCGATCGCGCCATCGACGTTCAGGTCTCGCGCCTGCGCAAGCTGATCGAATCCGATCCGTCGGCGCCGCGCTACATCCAGACGGTGTGGGGGTTCGGCTACGTGTTCGTGCCCGATGAGGCGCCGAGCGAGTTGCCCGTCGGCGGCGGGGCCGGCGCTTGACGGTCAACTTCGGGCTGTGGCCGCGCTCGCTGTTCGGCAGGCTGGCGCTGCTGCTGCTCGTCGTCATCCTGGTGAGCCAGGGCACGGCGATCTTCCTTTTCCGCCAGGACCGCGCCGCGCTGCTGGCACGTCAATTCGGCGATACCAAGATTGTGCAGTTGAAATCGCTGCGCGCCGCGCTCTCGGCGGCCGATCCCACGAGCACAAGTGCGACGCTTTCGCATTTTGGGCAAGCCTATAGCGCACGCATCGTCCCCGATGCCGAGCGCGGCTTCATCGGCGTGCCGGCGCAGATCCCGCTTCTGCTCGACTTGGAAACGCGACTGCGTAGCGAGCTCGGGCCCGAGACGGAGCTGAGGATCCAGCCGCGGCAGCAACTGCTGTGGATCAAGCTGCAGGCGGGGGATCGAGCCTACTGGGCAGGCTTTCAGCTACCGCGTCGCGCCGAGGATGCGCCTTCCCGCGCCCTCGAATGGAGCCTTATCGCGCTCGTCGTGCTGCTGGTAAGCGCGTACGTGTTCGCTCGCTATCTGGCGCGACCACTGCGTGAGCTTAACAACGCGGTTGCCGACGTGGGCAAGGGACGCTCGCCGCCCCCGCTCCCGGAAACCGGACCTTCCGAGATCGTCAATCTCAACCGCGGTTTCAACCGCATGCTGGCCGGTCTTCGTGAGGCGGGGCGCGACCGCGCGCTGCTGCTCGCCGGGGTCTCGCACGATCTGCGTACGCCGCTCGCACGCTTGCGGCTCGGAGTCGAGGTAGGCGTCAAAGACGACGTGGAACGGGAGGGCATGGTCGCCGACATCGAGCAGATGGACAAGATCATCGGCCAGTTCCTCGATTTCGCACGCGACGAGCGGGAGATACCGCTCGAGCCGTGCAACCTGAACGACATCGTGACACCACTGGTCGAGCGACAGCGTCGACATGGCCGCGACCTGCGCTTTGCGCCAGGCGAGCTGCCGCCGACGCCGTTGCGTGCCACCGCCGTCTCGCGACTGGTCAGCAATCTGCTCGATAACGCGCTCACCTATGGCAGCCCGCCGGTCGAGATCGCCACCAGGCTCGACGCCGGTTCGCTCGTCCTGGAAGTCTCCGACCGGGGGCCGGGCGTCGCACCCGAGGATGTCGAGCGACTGAAGCGTCCGTTCACTCGCGGCGAGCCCGCGCGCACGGGCACCGGCGGGGCAGGCCTCGGGCTCGCCATCGTCGATCGCATCGCGCGGTTGCACGGAGGGAGTTTCCATCTCGGACCGCGCGACGGCGGCGGAACACTCGCCCGCGTCACGTTTCCGTCGACTAAGCAGTAATCAGCAACACCGTGGCCCAGGCGGCGATGCCTTCGCCGCGGCCGGTGAAGCCCAAGCCTTCGCTCGTGGTCGCCTTGACGTTGACCTGACCAGGACTCGCTAAGCAGTCCGCGGCGATGTTCGCCGCCATCTGCGCCGCGTGCGGCGAGATCCGCGGCGCTTCGGCGAGGACGATCGCATCGACGTTGCCGAGCGCATAGCCGGCTGCCGTCGCGCGCTGCCATACGGCGCGCAGCAGGCTGCGGCTGTCGGCGCCCTTGTACGCGGAATCGCTGTCGGGAAAGTGGCGGCCGATATCGCCTTGGCCGATCGCCCCCAGAATCGCATCACAGATTGCGTGCAGCAATACGTCGGCGTCGGAATGCCCCTCCAGGCCGCGCTCGAACGGCAGCGTGACTCCGCCGAGCTTCAGAGGCTTGCCTGCGACCAGCCGGTGAACATCGAAGCCGCAGCCGATGCGGAAGCCTGTCATGTTCGTGCGCCGGCGCCTCGCGCGGCGAGGATCGCTTCCGCCAGCGCCATGTCTTCGGGGTAGGTGATCTTGATGTTGGCCGGGCTGCCCTGCACCAGCTTCGGCTTCACACCAAGCGCCTCGACCGCCTGCGCCTCGTCGGTGACCGTCGCCGGATCGGCCTGCTTGAGCGCGTGCTGCAATATCGCGTAGCGGAACATTTGCGGTGTCTGTGCGCACCACAGTCCGCTGCGCGCTTCGGTGCCTGCGGCGCGCAGCCCTGCGCCGGTCTCCGCCCGCTTCAGCGTGTCAGCGAGCGGCACCGCAAGCAGCCCTCCGACGGGCTCATCCTCGAGCTCGTGCAGCAGGCGATTGAGCAGGGTCACGTCCACGCACGGTCGCGCCGCGTCGTGCACCAGAACCCAGTCGTCGGCCTCGGCAAGCTCGCCTATCCTGGCGAGGCCATTCCTCACTGACTCGGCGCGCGATCGGCCGCCGCAGTGCAGCGGCACGATGCCGGCGACGCTTCCGATGCGCTCCTTGTAGAGCTTGTCGTCGGGAGCGAGCACGACAAAAAGCGCTTCGAGCACGACCGAGTTGTTCAGCGCATCGATCGTGCGCCGCAGAACCGGCGTGCCCGCAAGCAGGGCGTACTGCTTGGGCACGGGTCCGCCGAAGCGGTCGCTCTTTCCGGCTGCGGGAATCAACGCGAATCGGCGCGGAGCTGCCATGTCAGCCAGCCACCACCAGCTTGGTCAGCGCTCCACGGATCGCTGCGGGCACCGGCGTGGGGCGCCAGGTTGCGCGCTCGACCCAGACGTGGACGAAGTTGCCGCTTGCCGCCGGTTCATCGTCGCCCTGGGCGAACAATCCGATTTCATAGGTCACCGAGCTGCGGCCGAGCTTGCGCACTCTCAAGCCGGCGTCGATGACGCCCGGGAACGACAGCGAGCGATAAAAGCTGCAGCGAGTCTCGACCACGACACCGATCGCCGGCGAAGAGCGGATGTCCAGCCCTCCTTCATGAATCAGGTGCTCGTTGACCACAGTGTCGAAATACGAATAGTAGACGACGTTGTTGACGTGCCCATAAGTGTCATTGTCCATCCACCGCGTGGGTATAGCCAGGAAGCGCCGGAAGTCGGCGCGAGCCAGCCGTGGCTTCATCTCGTCGCCTGGCCGGGGGTGACGCGGGAGCGCAGTCTGGCGTCGAAGAGCTCGACCCAGTGGCGGACCGGGCGTGCGCTCGCGCTCTGCAGGTGCGCGAGGCAGCCGATGTTCGCGGTGGCGATGATCTCCGGATCGCCGGCTTCGAGCGCGGCGATCTTGTCGGCTTTAAGCCGCTCGGAGAGCGCCGGCTGCAGGATCGAGTAGGTGCCTGCGGAGCCACAGCACAGGTATGCGCCGGCAACATCGGTGAGCTCCAGTCCGATCGCCTGCAGGATCTCCTCCACGCGACCGGCGAGCTTCTGGCCGTGCTGAAGCGTGCAAGGCGACTGGAACGCGACCTTGAGCGGACCGTGGTCCATCGCCACCAATGGAGCAAATCGCTTCCACTCCGCGGCGATGACCTCGACCGGATCGCGGGCGAGCTCGGCCACGCGGCGCGCCTTATCGGCGTACGCGGGATCGTCGCGCATCAGCCATGCGTAGTCCTTGACCAGCACTCCACAACCGCTTGCAGTGACGACGATCGCCTCGGCGCCCCGTTCGATGTGCGGCCACCAGGCGTCGATGTTACGGCGCGCCAGGCGCTGCGCTCCCTCGTGCGCGCCCAGATGCTCAACGACCGCTCCGCAGCAGCCTCCTCCAACGCGAACGAACGAGATGTCGATGCGATCGAGCACGCGCGCCAGCGCCGCGTCGATCGACGGAGCGATGGATCCCTGTACGCAGCCCTCGAGCGCGAGCATCTTGCGGGAATGGCGGGCCGCCGGCCATCGTTTGGCGGGCGAAGTCGCCGGTACCTTGGCCGCGAGCACACGAGGCAGCAGCGGCCGCAACAAGCGGCCGGTGGCCAGCCCGGCCGCGAACAGGCCGCGTTGCGACAGTCCCTTGCCCAAGACCCAGCGCAGGATCCGCGCGCCACGTCGCCGTCCCACCCTGGTTTCGACGACGTGGCGCCCGATATCGGCCAGACGCCCGTACCGCACGCCCGACGGGCAGGTGGTCTCGCACGAGCGGCACGACAGGCACCGGTCGAGATGAAGCTGGGTGCTGGCGCTGACCGTGCCGCCCTCCAGCGTCTGCTTGATGAGATAGATGCGTCCGCGCGGGCCGTCGAGCTCGTCGCCAAGCAGCTGATACGTCGGGCAAGTGGCGGTGCAGAACCCGCAATGCACGCACGCGCGCAGTATCGCATCGGCTTCGCGTCCCTCGGGCGTGTCCCGGATGAAATCGGCGAGCCGCGTTTCCATCGTCAGAACTCTGGAAACATGCGGCGCGGATTGAGGATCCCGGCGGGATCGAACGCCGCCTTGAGGCGCTGGTGCAAGGCGGCGAGCGGTGCCGGAAGCGGCTGGAACGCCCCTGTCGTCTTGTCCGCGGCGCGAAACAGCGTGGCGTGTCCGCCGTGGCGTTGCGCCCATGCGCGCAACGCCGCTCCCTCCTCCTGACGCGCCGCATTGAACCAGCGCAGCGCACCCCCCCACTCGATCAGGGGCTCGCCGCCATCGGGGGGAGGCGCCGTCGCTCGCACCGAGCAGCGCCACAGCCCGACCCCGCCTTGCTTGAAAAAAGGGTGCCGCTGCTCGCGCACGTCGATCCAGAAAGCCTCGGCGTCCGGCAACTCCTCACCCCCGATGCGGCGTCGCGCATCCGCGATGGCGCTCGACGCCCCGGACAATCGCACCACCAGTCGACCGCCGTGCCAGCAAGTCGCCGACAACGGCAGCGGCAAACTGCTCCAATCCTCGAAGCGACGCATCGCCTCGCTGTAATTCATGTCGAGCGCCAGGGTCGTCTCGCTCTGCGGGCGCGGAAGGCACTTGACCGATGCCTCGAGCAGCACTCCCAAAGTGCCCAGCGAGCCGGCGATCAGCCGCGAGACGTCGAAGCCTGCGACGTTCTTCATCACCCGGCCGCCGAAGGACAGATCGTCGCCGCGCCCGTCGAGCAGCCGCACCCCGAGCACCACGTCGCGCACGGCGCCGGCATATGGCCGGCGGGGTCCGGAGAGTCCTGCGGCGATGCAGCCGCCGAAGGTCGCACTGGTGCCGAAATGCGGCGGCTCGAAGGCGAGCATCTGTCCCGCTTCAGCAAGCGTCTGCTCGATTTCCGCGAGCGATGTGCCGCAACGCGCGGTGATGACGAGCTCGGTCGGGTCGTAGTCGACCACACCGCGATACGATGCGGCGTCGAAGCGCTCGCCGATGAGCTCCTGCCCATAGAAGTCCTTGCTGCTGCCACCGACGATGCGCAGCGGCAACTGCGTTGCGGCCGCGGCGCGGATGCGCTCGCGCCAGGCCGCGATGAGATCATTCATCGCGGCGATCCGCTCACTGCGCTGCGCCCAGGGTCGCCTGCAGGTCGGCCTCGCGCGCGGCTGCCTCGTCCCACTCGCGCATCGCCGGCAGGGCGAGCAGCGCCTGAGCGTAGGCACCCGGGGCTCCCCTCAGGGCGACCCCGTAGCTGCGAAAGCGAAAGGCGACGGGGCACCAGAACGCATCGACGATGCCGAAGCCTCCGCACAGGAAGTCGCCGGCACGGCCGAAGCGCGTGCGCCCCTCGTTCCAGATCGCCTCGATGCGGGCGATGTCCGCGGCCACCTGCGGCGACGGCCCGCGCGGCTCGCGAAGTCGTAAGTCCATGCTGAACTCCGCGCGCAACGCCGCGAAGCCGGAGTGCATCTCCGCAGCGACACAACGCGCCCATGCCCGTGCCGTCGCATCTGCGGGCCATAATCCCGGGTGCCTTTCGGCAAGATACTCGGCGATCGCCAGCGAATCCCAGATCACTGTCTCGCCGTCGTGCAGGCACGGCACGCGGCCGGAAGGCGAGACCAAGCGAATGCGAGCCGGGCTCTCCGGCCTATCCAGCGAAATCACCCGTTCGCGAAACTCGATGCCCAGGGTGCGCATCAACACCCATGCGCGCAGTGACCACGATGAAAGATTCTTGTCGCCGATGTAGAGCGTGTACATCGGTCAGAGCGGCACCGTCTTCCCCGGATTCATGATGTTGTCCGGGTCGAGGGCGCGCTTGACGGCGCGCATCAGATCGAGCGCCTCGCCGTGCTCCTGCTCGAGCACATCGAGCTTGTGCCAGCCTATGCCGTGCTCGCCGGTGCAGGTGCCTTCCATCGCGATCGCCCGCAACGACACTCCGCGGGCCAGCGCCTCGGCACGCTCGCGCTGCTCGACGCTGCTGCCATCGAACAGGATCACCAGATGGAAGTTGCCGTCGCCCACGTGACCGAGGATCGGCGCAATGAGCCCACTCGCCTCGACGGCCTTCTTCGTGGCCAAGATACAGTCCGCGAGCCGGGAGATCGGCACGCAGGCATCGGTGGCGAACCCGGTCATTCCCGGCCTGTACGCCAGCGCTGCGTAATACGCGGCGTGACGGGCCTTCCACAGCCGCGATCGATCCTCCGCCTGCGTCGCCCACTGATAGGCACTGCCGCCGAATTCGTCGCTGATCTGCTGCATCGCTTCGGCCTGCTCGCGTACCGACGCGGGTGAACCGTGGAATTCGAAGAACAATGTCGGTTTCACCGCGAATCCTTCGAGCTTGGAATAGCGGATCGACATGTCCATCTGCACTTCGTCGAGCAGCTCGATGCGAGCGACGGGAATGCCCGTCTGCATCGCCGTGATCGTGGTGTTGACGGCGCTCGCCAGATCGGGAAACTGGCACACCGCCGCCGAAATCGCCTCGGGAATGCCGTACAGGCGCAATTGAATTTCGGTGATCACGCCCAGCGTGCCCTCCGCGCCGACAAACAGCCGAGTCAGGTCGTAACCGGCACTCGACTTGCGCGCTCGGCCGCCGGTGTGGATGAGCTTCCCACCCGCGGTGACCACCGTGAGACCGAGCACGTTCTCGCGCATCGTGCCGTAGCGAACGGCGTTGGTTCCCGACGCGCGCGTCGCGGTCATTCCGCCAATGGTCGCGTTGGCGCCGGGATCGATGGGAAAGAACAATCCGGTGCCTTTGAGCTCGGCGTTGAGCTGCTCCCGCGTCACCCCCGCCTGGACCCTGCAATCGAGGTCCGCGGCGTTGACCTCGAGCACCCGGTCCATCTGCGAGAAGTCCAGGCACACGCCACCGTACAGCGCGGCGACGTGGCCTTCGAGCGACGTGCCCACTCCGAACGCGATCACCGGGACGCGCGCGGCACTGCAAAGGCGCACGATCGCCGCGACTTCCCCGTTCGAGTGCGGAAACACCACGACGTCAGGCATGCCGGAGTCGGAGAGTCCCTCGCCGTGACTGTGCTGCTCGCGTACGGCGTTTCCCGTGACCGCGCGCGTGCCGTACTCGCCGCAAAGCCTGCGCACCACGTCGGAAACGACGGCTGGATCCGGCCGCGTCATGGTCAGTTGCATGGCTTGCCCCCTTCAGAAACGAGGCAGCTCGGGATGCGGCAGCTGCCCGCGGTGCACGTGCATCCTGCCCATCTCTGCGCAGCGATGAAGCGTCGGCACGGCCTTGCCGGGGTTGAGCAGCCCATCCGGGTCGAACGCCTGCTTCACGGCATGGAAGCGCTCGAGCTCCAGAGGCGCGAACTGAACGCACATCTCGTCGATCTTCTCCACACCCACTCCGTGCTCGCCGGTGATGGTGCCGCCGACCTCGATGCACAACTCGAGGATCTTGCCGCCGAAAGCGATGGTCTTTTCGGCCTCACCTGGTCGGTTGGCATCGAAGAGGATCAAGGGATGGAGGTTGCCGTCGCCGGCATGGAAGACGTTCATGCACCGGAGCCCGTACTCCTGCGACAGCTCGGCAATCCGCTTCAGGACCGGCGCCAGCGAGCGCCGGGGGATGGTGCCGTCGATGCAATAGTAGTCGGGCGACACCCGTCCGGCCGCCGGAAAAGCGGCCTTGCGTCCCGACCAGAACGTGAGCCGCTGCGCTTCGCTCTGCGACACGTTGATCAGCGTTGCCCCGCACCGCTCGAGGAGCCCCCGAACGATTTCGATATCTTCCGTCACTTCGGCAGGTACCCCGTCCGATTCGCACAATAGAATGGCTTCGGCGTCGAGCGGGTAGCCTGCGTGGACGAACGGCTCGACGGCGTTTACGGTGAGCTTGTCCATCATCTCCAGCCCTGCCGGGATGATCCCCGCGCCGATGATCGCCGCCACGGCATCACCCGCCTTGGCCACGTCGTCGAACGCAGCGAGTACGCATCGCGCCGACTGCGGCTTGGGCGTGAGCTTAACGGTCACCTCGGTGATGACGGCGAGCAGACCCTCGGAGCCCGTGATCAGCGCCAGCAAATCGTACCCGGACGCATCGAGCGCGTCGCCGCCGAACTCCACGACCTCGCCGTCGATCAGCACGGCACGCACGCGCCGCACATTGTGCAGAGTCAAACCGTACTTCAGGCAGTGCACTCCGCCGGCGTTCTCGGCGACGTTGCCGCCGATGGTGCAGGCGATTTGCGACGAAGGGTCGGGCGCGTAGTACAGACCGTGGGCCGCGGCAGCCTCGGAGATCGCGAGGTTGCGCACGCCGGGCTGCACGACCGCGGTTCGCGTCAGCGGATCGATGTTAAAGATACGGTTGAACTTGGCGAGAGAAAGAACGACGCCATGCTTGTCGGGCTTGGCGCCGCCAGACAGTCCGGTCCCTGCGCCGCGCGCGACGATGGGAACGCGCGCGGCGTGACAAAGCCTCAAGATCGCTACGACTTGATCCTCGCTATCGGGAAGCAGGACGGCGAGCGGCTGCTCGCGAAACAGCGTCAGACCATCGCATTCGTACGGGCGGGTTTCCTCCGACTCGGTGATCAGTGCCGAGGGAGCCAGTATCTCGCCGAGAGCGGCGAGCAGAGTGGGATCGAGCATGGCGGCGATTCGGCTTCGATTATTCCACAAAGGCGACCAGCCGGCCATGCGTGAAGGCGGCGGGTCGCGACACGATCTCGCGGCGTAACTCGTCGTTTATAATCCGCCGCTGAAATCAATCGCTGCGAGGCGCCGTGCCTCGCGACCGCAGGGGCCACGATGCATCCCGGCGAGATCTACGCCAAGACCGAGGAAGGCGTGCGCGAGCTCAAGGAACGCAAGCGCAACCTGCCGATCGCATTGCGCAGCCTTCTGATCATGGTCGACGGCAACCACACAGTCGCGCAAGTCCTCGAGCAGGCGCGCACGCTGCGCGTCGACATGAACGCGCTTGCCGTGCTCGAGCGCAATGGACTCATCGCCAAGCGTTTCGGCCCTCCGTCCGCTTTCGAGGCCGCGAGAGCGCCGGAATCACCCAGCGAAAGCGACGTGAAGCGATTCCTCAGTGTGCAGGAACGGATGAGCGACGCGATCACGGAGCACCTCGGGCTGCGCGGCTACCTGATGATGCTTCGCCTGCAGCGCGCCTCCAACATGCGTGACTTGCGCGACCTGCTGCCCGACTTCGCGCATGCGCTGGTCAGGCGCGTCGGCCTCGATGCCGCGACGCCGATCGTCACCGAGCTGGAGCGTCTGATCGTTCACGGCGAGTGACGCGAAGGCCGTTGCGCAACGAGTTGCGGCTATTTTGCCGGCCTAAACTTGTGCGCGAGCGTGTTCTCGTCGGTGCGCGGGGCGTAGACGATCCCGTTGCGGGTCGCCCAGAGGTTGACCTGGAAATGCAGCGGGATGATGCCGGTGTCGGCGATCGCCACCTCGGTGGCACGCTGTAGCAGCGCCTCGCGCTTGGGGTCATCGACGGTTGCGAGTCCCTCCTCGAGCAGCGCGTCGACTCTTGGGTTGGAGTAGCGCCCGCGGTTGGCGGTGCCGAACCCCTTGTCCTTGTTGTAGGTGGCGAGCAGCGCCTTGAGTGGGCTCGATGCCTCGCCCGTGCCCGAGCCCCACCCCAGCAGCATGAAGCTGAACTTGAGCTCCGTTGCCTGCGGAAAGTAGGTCGCCGAAGGCATCGCCTCGACCTTGGTGGCGATGCCCACACGGGCGAGCATCTGCGCCACCGCCTGGGCGACTTTGGCGTCGTTGACGTAGCGGTTGTTCGGGGAATGGATGGTCAGTCCGAAACCGTTGGGATACCCAGCCTCGGCGAGGAGCTTCTTCGCGCCCTCAGGATCGTAGGGCTCGACCTTGAGGTTCGAAGTGGTCCCGAACATCCCGCTTGGCAGAAGCTGGCCTGCGGGGACCGCCTCGCCCTCCATCACCTTGTCGACGATCGCGGCGCGGTTGATCGCCTTGGAGATCGCCTTGCGCACGCGCGGGTCCTTGAGCGGGTTTTTTGCGAGAGGCTTGCCCTCCTTGTCGGTGACGTAGGGCGAGACGTCGCGATCGCTGTCCATGTGCAGATAGATCAGCCGGTCGGCGATCACCCTGTAGACGTTGAGCTCACTGTCGGCCCGGATCCTCGACACATCGGAAGTCGGAACGTATTCAATCGCCTGAACGTCGCCTGCGAGCAGTGCTGCGACACGCGAGGCGTCGTTGGGGAGCAACCGCAGGGTCGCTTTGTCCCAGGGCGTCTTGCCGCCCCAGTAGGCATCGTTGCGCGCGAGCTCGATGCGATCGCCCTTGGCGTAGCGAACGAATTTGTAGGGGCCGGTTCCGATCGCCGCCTTGCCGCTGTTGAAGTCCTCGGTGGACGCCTTGGCCGCCGCCCTGGAGATCATCGCAACCTGAGTCATGTCGGTGGGCATCAGCGGGTAAGGCGCGGCTGTCTTAAAACGGATGGTGTACGGATCGACGACGATCATCTCCTTGATCTGCTTGGTGTACACCGTGAACGGCGACGGGCTGTTGGGCACCAGAGGTACGCGTTCGATCGAGGCGATCACATCGGCAGCGGTGAATTCGCTTCCATCGTGGAACCTGACACCCTTGCGCAGCTTGAACTCCCAGGTCAGGGGGTCGATCGCCTTCCACGACTCGGCAAGCCCCGGGATCGGTCTCTCCCGCTCGTCGCGCAGGACGAGGTAGTCGAAGATGTGAGCCGCGACGTTGTTGTTTGGCGTCACGTTGTGATAGTGCGGATCGATCGCGGTGACGTCGGCGCCGATGCCGATGGTGAGCTCCGCAGCCGAAGCGTTGGCGGCGAATGCCGCCGCCAAAACCCACTTAGCGAGCAGGGGCAGCACTAAGCGTGGCCACGGCATGGAATTCCCGTTTTTCCAAGCAACTTATCGAGGGAAGGATAGCCGAACCGTAACCATCTGTAACGGTCACGGCTATTGTCAACGCAGGGCGAGGACCACGCGTTGGTAGCCACAACGCGTTGATTACGCGTATGGAGGTATCCATGAGACGCCATCTGACTATTCTTGCCGGGGCCATCGGACTGTTGGGAGCTGTGGTCTTTGCTCCCAATGCGATCGCCGGAGGTTCCGTTGCGGTGTCGATCGCCACTCCGGGTTTCGCGGTAGGCTATTCGAATTACGGTGGCTACGCAGCGGCGTACCCGCCGCCGGTCTACTACGCGCCGGCGCCGGTGTACTACGGCCCGGCCTACTACGGAGCACCCGCCGTCGTAGCCTACGGTGCATACCGGCCGTGGTATCACCATCACGCCTATTACGGCCCGTACTACCGGCACTGGTAAGCGTCAGCTCCCCCGGTAGCTGATGCGATAGATCGCCCCGGCGTAATCGTCGGAGACCAGCAAGGAACCGTCCGGCATGACGAGCACATCAGCCGGACGGCCCCATACTTTCTCGTCCTGCAGCCAGCCGGTCGCAAACGGCTCATAGCTCACGGCTTTGCCGCTCTCGAGGCGGACCAGCGTCACGCGATAACCGATCTTCTTGCTGCGGTTCCACGAGCCGTGCTCGGCGATGAAGATCTGCCGCCGATACGCCTGCGGGAACGCCGTTCCGGTGTAGAACCGCATCCCCAGCGAGGCGACGTGCGGGCCCAGGTTCTGCGCCGGCGCGGTGAAGTCGCGGCACGGCCGGCGGTGCCCGTACTCGGGATCGGCGATTGTGCCGCCGTGACAGTAAGGATAGCCGAAATGCATTCCGGGTTTCGACGCATGATTGAGCTCGTCGGGCGGAGAATCGTCGCCCAGCCAGTCGCGGCCGTTGTCGGTGAACCATAGCTCGCCTGTCGCCGGATCCCAGTCGAAGCCCACGCTGTTGCGCACGCCGCGCGCGTACACCTCGAGTCCCGACCCGTCGCGGTTCATTCGCATGATTACGGCGTAACGGTCGGCGTCGGGTTCGCAGATGTTGCACGGCGCGCCGACTGGAACGTAGAGCTTGCCGTCGGGACCGAAGGCGATGAACTTCCAACCGTGATGCCCGTCGGTCGGAAAGCGGTCGCTGACGACGACGGGCGCGGGCGGTTGAGCGAGCCGGTTCTCGATGTCGTCGAAACGCAGAATACGATCGACGGCGGAAACGTAAAGCGCACCGTCCCTGAACGCCACACCCACCGGAAGGCGCAGCCCCGACGCGACGGTCAACACCTCTGCCGGCGCACCGGGGCTCAAGCGCACCGCGTAGACCTTGCCCGCCTGCATCGAGCCGACGAACAGCGTGCCCTTGGCACCCAGCGCCATCTCGCGCGCATTTTCGACGCGCGCCACGAGCTCGATCGAAAAGCCTGGCGGCAGCTTGATGGATTCGAGCGGCAGCGAGGGCTGCGCTCGCGCATGCGCGGCGAGAAGAAAGCAAAGAATCGAGAGTAAGATTCGCAACATCGACACCTCCGTGCGGCATCGCGCAGCCACGCCGCTGCGGCATTGACATAGACTCGGGTGGTTCCTATCCTGTTCCCTGCAGTTCAAGCCGGATCATGAGTGCTTCCGCTGCTGTCGCCCCCGCTCTCGTTGGACTCGATCTGATCCGGACGCTCGTCGCCTTCGACACGACGAGCCGGGAATCGAATCTCGCGCTCATCGACTGGGTGCGCGATTACCTTTTGGGCCACGGCATCGATTCGCAGCTCACGTTCGACGACGATCGACGCAAAGCCAATCTTTTCGCGACGCTGCCGGCTCGCGACGGAAACGCAAGCAGCGGAGGCATCGTCCTCTCCGGTCACACCGACGTTGTTCCAGTCGATGGACAGCCCTGGGAGACGCCGCCGTTCAGCGCGACTCTGGTCAACGACAGGCTCTACGGCCGCGGCGTAGCCGACATGAAGAGTTTCTCGGCGATCGGCCTTGCCTTTGTCCCGGAGCTTCTCCGGCGTGGCTTGAAGAGACCGCTGCACTTTTCGCTATCCTACGACGAGGAAGTGGGTTGCGTCGGAGTGAGACGCCTGATCGCCGACATCGTCAAGCGACAGGTGCGTCCCGCGGGCTGCATCGTTGGCGAGCCGACCGGAATGCGGCTGGTCGTCGCCCACAAGGGCAGGAGGACGTACCGCTGCCGCGTCCGCGGACACGAGGCACACTCGTCGCTGACGCCGCTCGGTGTCAACGCCGTGCAGGTCGCCTGTGAGATCGTGAGCTTCCTCACGCAAATGGCGCGACGCTTCCGGGACCGCGGCGGCTTCGACGCGGCGTACGACGTGCCTTACACCACGGTGCACACCGGAGTGATCCGCGGCGGCACCGCGCTCAACATCGTCCCGCGCGAGTGCTCCTTCGATTTCGAGTTTCGCCACCTCCCCTTCGACGATCCCGATGTATTGTTGGCGGAGGTCCGGCGCTTCGCGGCGACGCTGACTCCCGAAATGCATGCCGTCGACCCCTCGACCGGAATCGAGTTCGAGCAGCTTACGCTGGCGCCGGGCTTCGACACCCACGGCGGAAGCGAGATCGCCGAGCTCGGGCGCGCATGCACGGGCACCCACGACTTCGGCAAGGTGTCGTTCGGCAGCGAAGCATCGCTGTTTCACGATGCCGACATCTCGACCATCGTCTGCGGGCCAGGCCACATCGCGCAGGCGCACCAGCCTAACGAATGGATCGCCCTCGAGCAACTGGCGCTCTGCGCGGCCTTCATGCGCCGCCTCGCCGACCACGTATGCGTCGCGTAAGCGGCGGCGACGGCGCGTTGGCAACCCATCCTTCCGCCCCTATGCCGGGCCCGCGCGACCGTGCACCACCGCTTCCTCCGATCGAGGTCGCCTTCCCTGATTTGGGCGCGCACGCCAGCGGCAACACCGGCATTCCCTACGCATGGTCTTTCGGCAACTCCCGGGCCGGGCCAGAGGTGCTGGTGCAGGCGTTGACGCATGGCAACGAGGTCTGCGGCGCCATCGTTCTCGACAGATTGCTGCGCGAGGAGTTGCGCCCGGTGCGCGGGACGTTGTCGCTGGTCTTCGCCAACGTCGCAGCTTATCTCCGCTTCAATCCGACCGACCCGTTCGCCTCGCGCTGCGTCGACGAGGATTTCAACCGCCTGTGGAGCGCGGAAGTGCTCGATAGCGAGCGCGCCAGCGCAGAGCTCACGCGCGCCCGCGAGCTGCGCCCGCTCTACGACCGTGCCGATTATCTGCTCGACCTGCACTCGATGTCGGACCCCTGCCCGCCGTTGGCGATGGCCGGGCGCCAGCGCAAGGGGGTGGAGCTGGCGCAGGCGATCGGCATGCCGCAGCACATCGTGATCGATGGTGGCCACGTCGCGGGGCGCCGCTTGCGTGATTACGCATTCTTCGACGATCCCGAGGACGTGCGCAACGCGCTCCTGGTCGAGTGCGGGCAGCATTGGGAGGCCGCAGCGCCTGTGGTGGCGATGCAAGCAACGCTGCGTTTCTTGCGTCATTTCGGGATGCTCGACGCGGAGCGCCTCGAGCGCGAACTCGACCCGCTGCCCGTCGCATCGCAACGCCTCATCGAAGTGACGACGACGGTGACCATCGCGACCGACGCGTTTCGTTTCACGCGGCCGGTGCGGGGGCTGCAGTCGATCGCGCGCGCCGGCACCGTCTACGCAGCGGACGGCGACGAGGAGATTCGCACGCCCCACGACAACTGCGTGCTGATCATGCCGACGCGACGGCCACGCAAGGGCGAGACTGCGGTGCGCCTCGGACGCTACGTCGCCTGAGCGCATCATCGAGTGCCCTGCGCCGCCGCGATCTCAGTCTGGGCATCGCGAACGAGATCCTCTCCGATGACCGGCGTCCAGGTGACATAGACGCTGGCGGCGGCGGCGCGAAAGGCGGCTTTTCCCTGCGGTGTCAGCCTGGACACGACCGCGCCCTGGCGCGCCGCCGTGCCGGAATCGTCCGACTGCTGCGCCAGCGCACGCGCTTGGCGCGCCGCCTCCTGCGCTGCGCTGCGGACGAGTTCCCGATCCGCTTCGCTCCACCCTTCCCACCTCGCTCGGTTGACCGCAAAGATCAGCGCGTCGGCACGCGCCTGCCACAGCAGCAGATGCGTCAAGCCCACGCTGTCCATGCGCGAATTGACGTAGGTGGCCACGCTAGTCTCCTGGCCGTCGAGCGCGCCGCTCGCCCATGCGGCGCGCGCATCGGCGAGTCCCATGGAGCTGCTCCCAGCGCCCAGGGCCGAAAGCATGTCGGCGGCGATCGGCGAGGCCGCCACACGGATCTTAAGCCCACCGAGATCGGAAGGTTTGTGTATCGCCTCCTTCGTCGCCAGCGCGCTCAAGCCGTTGGCGCTGAGCAGCAGCGGCACCACGCCAGCTGCGTCAACCGAGGCCGACAGCCGCTTGCCGGTGTCGCCCGCGAGCAGCGTTTCCAGAACGGAGTCGTCGGGAACGAGCCATGGCAGCGCCAGCAGATTGAGCGCAGGGACTTGCGCGGACCACGCAAGCGACGAGCCGACCGCGAGGTCGATCGCACCGTCGCGCAGCGCCGGGAACTCGCGCGCCGGTTCGCGCTGCGCGAGCATCGCGCCCGGGTAGTGCTTGACCGCAATGCGCCCGGCCGAGCGCTCGCGAATGAGCGCGGCCCACACTTCGCCGGCCCTGCCCTGCGCGTACGCCGGGCCGAGGCCGGTGGAAAGCTTGATCTCGCCGGCCGGTTCGACCGGGCGCGGCTGGCCGCACGCCGGAAGGGCGAGCGTCGCGACGAGCGCCGTGGCGATGCCCGCACCTCTGCTCCAACGATTCGCCGCGCTGCTCCAGAGCTTCATTCGAGCGGCGGCAGGTCACCGCGACGTGGAACCTCTCTCCAGTAGTGCGCGTCGTGCTCGCGCTCGCGCCGCGGCTCGTGCGCTGCACCACCGCCGAAGTCGAGCGTCAGCGCCCCCTCGTAGTCGGTCCGGTAGATCTTTGCGCCCGCTGCCACGTAGCGATCCACAATCTCCGGACGGGGATGGCGGAAGCGGTTCCGATATCCGGGCGTGAACGCCGCGATCTCGGGATGCACGGCGTCGATGAACGCCGGCGTGGACGACGTGCGGCTGCCATGGTGAGGCACGACCAGCAGATCGGCGCGCAGCGCCGAAGGCTTGCGGCGCACCAGATCGGCTTCGGTCCGCGCCTCGATGTCGCCGGTGAGCAGCGAGCTGCCGGCCGCGTTCGCGACCCGCAATACGCAGGAAAGATCGTTCGCCTTGAGCTTGGGGTTGGCGTAGTTCGCTTCGACGGGGTGCAGGATCGTGAACTCGACGCCGTCCCAGCTCCAGCTCTCGCCGGCGAGACAGCGCCGCGTCGCCTCGCCGCGCGCCTCGCGTGCGCGGACGATCGGGTGCTCCGCAGGCAGCGAAGATGCGACCCAGCCGACGGGTATCGTCTGCATCAGCGAAAGCGCGCCTCCGCTGTGATCGTTGTCCTGATGGCTGACGATCATCGCGTCGAGTCGCGACACCCCGATCGCGCGCAGCATCGGCGCGATGATTCGGTTGCCTGCGTCCGCGACATCGTTGAAGCGCGGGCCGGTGTCGTAGAGCAGCGCATGTGCGTGCGTCTGCACCAGCACGGCGAGTCCCTGGCCGACGTCGAGGACGACGACGCGGAACGCACCCGGAGGCGGCAACAACGGCGCGACGATGAACAGCGGCGCGAGCCAAACCAACCCGAGCATGCGGCCAGGAACACCGCGCGGTGCGAGCATCCACAGCGCGCCGAAGCACCCGAGCAGAGCGGCCCACAGCGGCGGCGCGTGTTGCTGCCACACCGCAGCCGGCAGGCCGGCGAGCGCATCGAGCAGCAGCGCCAGCCACGCGAACACCTGATGCGCGACGATGAGCAGCGCGTCCCATGGAACCACGATCGAAGCAAGAGTCAGCGGGACGACCACGAAGGTGACCACAGGAATCGCTACTGCGTTGGCCAGCGGGGAGACGATCGAGATCTGCTCGAACAGCACGAGCATCAGTGGGATCAAGCCCACCGTGATCGCCGCCTGGGCGCGCGACGCCTCGCGCCAGGCGGGAAGGTGCCCGACGCGGCCCACGCCGATGTAGAGCAGCAGACCGACCGCCCCGAACGAAAGCCAGAAGCCCGGCGTCAGGCTTGCCCACGGGTCCCAAGCCAGGACCACCGCGAGCGCCCATAGCCAAACCGTCGATGCCGGTCCCGGCCGCCCCAGCCACAGGCCGATCGCGGCCACGGTAAGCATATAGAGCGTGCGCTGCGCGGGTATCTGGAATCCGGCGAGCAACACGTAAGCGAACGCCGCGACGACTCCGGCTACGGCGGCCGCTTTGCGCGCCGCGAGGCGGCTGGTGAGCCGGTGACTTCTCCTCCAAGCCCAATACGCGACGGCGCCCATGAGTGTGGCGAAGAAGGTAATGTGCAGACCGGAGATGCTGATCAGATGACCGATCCCGGTGCGGTTGAACAGTTGCCATTGCTCCGCGGGAATCGCTCGCTCGTCGCCGATCGCCAGCGCCGCGATCACGCCTGCGTAGGGGCGCCCTTCGAGCGCCGCGAGGATGCGCGCGCGGATCGACTCGCGCGCTCGCGAGACGTAATCCTCAGCGCGGCCCGCGAAGCCGTCGAGCCGTCGGTTTTCTTCGGAATCGCGCACATATCCGGTTGCGCGCAGGCCGTTCTCGAGCAGCCATGCTTCGACGTCGAAGCCATGGGGATTGACGGTTCCGTGCGGGCGTTTCAGCCGCACCATCAGCTCCCAGCGCTCGCCGGCGTGCAATTCGGGCACGGGGCGAATCTGCACGTCGCGTGCCAACGCCGCGTACCAGACGAGCGAGAGCTGCGAAGGCACGACGGCGCCTTCGGTCGCTGCGCGTTCGACGGCGAAGACGAAACGGGTTCCGCGCTCGACGGGTTGAGGCAACTCGTCGATCACCCCGATCAGCCGGATGTCGCGGCCTTCCCACGCTGGCGGTAGCTCGTCGGAGAGCCGGACTTCGGCACGCCACGCGGCGTAGAAGAACCCTGCGCCGACAGCCAGCGCCGCGACAGCCGCCAGCACCGTGATCCTCGCTACGCCCTGCAGAGCGACGGTGCAGCGGCGCGACGCCCACGCCGCCGCAATCGCGACCGCCAGCGGAACGCCGAGCCATGCGCTCCAAACGAGCGGCGGCAGCAGCGGCTGTTGTTGCAGAACAATGACACCGAGCGCGAAGGCGAGCAGTGCACAGCGCATCGGGCCTCTCCGCTCGATCAGCGCGGCGCCTTGCCCGCGGGCGCTTGCGTCAGTACCAAAAGCAACGGCCGGCGCGGAGGCTTGAGCGCCCCGGACCGGCCGGTCGAGAGTGCGAACTCTAGTTCTAGTTCTTGGCGGTGGGCGCCTGCTTCATCAGTTCCTGGATCTTGGCATCGAAGGTCGCATACGGCATCGCGCCGACCATCCGCACGCCTTCCAGCTTGCCGTTCTGCACACGCCCGAGCACGAACGACGGCGTTCCAGTCACGCCCGCCGCGGTTCCCTCGGCGATGTCCTTGTCGATCGCCGCCTTGTACTTGTCGGAGTCGATGCAGGCCTTGAACTTGGCGGTATCGAGCGATGCGTTCTGCGCGTAGCCCATGATCTTGTCCGGCTGCAGCTGGCTCGCGTTGACGATCATGGTGTGCCGCAGCTCCCAATACTTGCCCTGCTCCGCCGCGCACCGCCCCGCCACCGCGCTGCGCATCGCGTTCTCGTGGAAGCTCAACGGGAAGTCTTTGCTGACGAAGCGCACCTTGCCGGTGTCGATGTAGTTGGTCTTGATCTGTGCGAAGGTGTCGTTGTGGAAGCGCTGGCAGAACGGGCACTGGTAGTCGGTGTACTCGACCAGAACCAGCGGCGCGTCGTCTTTGCCGACCGAAAAGTTCCCGGGCGTGAATGCCATGCTCACCTTGTCGTCTACGGGACGTGCAGGCGCCTGCGGGCCGGCTGCCGGAGCGATCGGCCGCTGCTCGAGATTCTTCCGGATCGCCTTCAGCTCGTCGAGGATCTGTTGAGCCTGCTCCGAGGTGATGCCGTCGGCGCGAGAGGGCAGGGCGCTGGCAAAGAGCGCGGCGGCCGCGCCCAGCAGAGCGAGGTATCGCCACATACGGTTCTTCATTATCATCCTTTGCGCTTGGTTCAAGGGTCCCGCGCTGGACCCCACGGGGGCGCAGGCGAAGATTGCGCGCCATCATAGGGTCCGGAGAGGCGACGGGCAAGAAAGCCCGATAGTAGGCGCTTAAGGCAGAACAGACGGCGGTCACAGCGCCTGACTCGAAGCGTGGGCTTGTCTTTGCAGGCTGTCTGAGGCGGCGCCCGGAATCGCTCCCAAGGTCATTCCGATCGCAGCCAGAGCACCATCTGGGCGCAACGGAATACCGCGATGTCGCGCCCGCCTTCCTTGAAGCGGACGATCGCGTCCCACACCTGCGAGGTGCGCCGGTGTCGCAACGCATTCGAGCGTGCCATCACGGGCGGTGCCGATGAAGTTGCACTTGGGCTCGATGGTCGTGAAGTTCTCCGCGCCGATCGGCAGATGAGCAATGCACGCGTAGCCACACGCGGTATCGGCCAGCGCGATGACGGTGGCCGCGTGCAGATAGCCGTTGGGTGCGAGCAACTCGGTTCGCACGTCGAGCTCGGCCGCGAGTCGATTTTCCTCGATGGCGCGGACGCGGAAACCGACCAGATCGGGCAGGTGGCCGTCTCCACGATGAAGGAAGCGCTCCAGCGTAGCCTCGGGCCGCAGCGGCATGGGTCGCCTCTCGCGAGTCGGGTCTGGACGCGCGGCTAGAGGCGCTGCTCGACCCAGGTCTTGACACTCGCGAGCGCAGCGGGAAGCTTTTCGGGCTGCGTCCCACCCGCCTGCGCCATGTCCGCACGGCCGCCGCCCTTGCCCCCCACCTGCGTGGCGACGTGGTTGACCAGTTCGCCCGCCTTGATCTTGTCGGTGAGATCCGAGGTGACTCCGGCGATCAGCGTGACCTTCCCGCCTTCGGTGGATCCCAGAACGATCGCCGCCGACTTGAAGCGCCCCTTGAGCTGGTCAATGGTCTCGCGCAGCGCCTTGGCGTCGGCGCCTTCGATTCTCGCGGCGAGGACCTGCGCGCCATTGACTTCCACCGCTTGCGCGGCGAGATCTCCGCCCTGGGATGAGGCGAGCTTGCCTTTGAGCCGCGCGAGTTCCCTTTCCAGCGTCTTCACGTGATCGAGCACTTGCTGGAGCTTGGCGGTAACTTCCATCGCGGGCGCCTTGAGCGCGCGAGCGGCTTCGTTGAGGCGCCCTTCGATTTCATGCGTGTAGGCGAGCGCACCTTCGGCGGTGACCGCCTCGACGCGGCGGATTCCGGCGGCGACTCCCGACTGGGAAACGATCTTGAAGAATCCGATGTCGCCGGTGCGATTGACGTGGGTGCCGCCACAGAGCTCGGTCGAGAAATCACCCATGCCGATGACGCGAACTTCATCGCCGTACTTCTCCCCGAAGAGCGCCATCGCGCCCGCCTTGAGCGCCTCATCGTAGGGCATCAGCCTCGCCTCGACCGGGTGGTTGGCGCGGATCGCCTGATTGACCAGCGCTTCGACGGTGTGAATCTCCTCGTCGGTCAGCGCCTGGGGGTGCGAAAAGTCGAAGCGCGTGTGCTCCGGGTCGACCAGCGAGCCCTTTTGCACGACGTGGTCCCCCAGGACGCGGCGCAGCGCGGCGTGCATCAGGTGCGTCGCCGAGTGATTCCACGCTGCGCGCGCGCGCGCCGTCGCGTCGACCCGCGCGGTGACTGTGCCCCCGATTCTGAGTTCTCCCGTCTTGACCTCGCCGTGGTGTCCGTAGACATCGGGCTGGATCTTCTGCGTGTCGTGCACGTGAAACAGCGTCAAGCAGGCGCCTTCGCTCGACAGCTCGCCGCGATCGCCGACCTGGCCCCCGGACTCGGCGTAGAAAGGCGTGCGATCGAGCACGACGGTGCCTCGCTGCCCCGTCGCGAGCGACCCTACTGGACTTCCATCGCGATAAAGCGCGACGATCCGGCCTTCCTCTGCGAGCGTGCGGTAGCCGTCGAACACAGTCTTGGCTCCGCTATATTGCAGACCCTCTTCCATCCGGAAGGTCGAAGCAGCGCGGGCGCGCTCGCGCTGCTTTTCCATCGCCGAGTCGAATCCCGCCTGATCAACCGTGAACCCGCGCTCGCGGCAGACATCCGCCGTCAAGTCCAGGGGGAAACCGTAGGTATCGTAGAGAGCGAATGCTGTCTCGCCAGGCAGCACCTTGTCTCCCCGTCGCTCATGATCGGCCAGCGCGACCTCAAGCACCTTCATTCCGTGCTCCAGCGTCTCGGCAAAGCGCTCTTCCTCGGCCTTGAGAACCTGCATCACGTAGTCCTGCTTGAGCGGCAGCTCGGGATAGGCCTCGCCCATCAGTCGCGACACCTCCGGTACGAGCAGGTGGAAGAATGATTTGGTGTATCCGAGCTTGTGGCCGTGGCGCAGGGCCCGACGAATGATCCGGCGCAGCACGTAGCCGCGTCCCTCGTTGCTGGGGATGACGCCGTCGACGATCAGGAACGAGCACGCGCGGATGTGATCGGCGATGACGTTGAGCGATGGTGATGCGAGATCCTTCGTTCTCGTCAGCTTCGCCGCGGCAGCGATCAGCTCTCGAAAGAGATCGATCTCGTAGATGCTGTGCACGTCCTGCAGCACGGCGGCAAGGCGCTCAAGGCCCATGCCGGTGTCGACGCACGGCTTGGGAAGCGGGGTGAGCTTGCCGTGCTGGTCGCGATCGAACTGCATGAACACGAGATTCCAGATCTCGATGTAGCGATCGCCCTCGGCTTCGGCCGATCCGGGAGGCCCGCCGGGAATCTGCGGACCGTGATCGTAGAAGATCTCGCTGCACGGCCCGCAGGGACCCGTGTCGGCCATCTGCCAGAAGTTGTCCGAAGCGTAGGGCGCGCCCTTGTTGTCGCCGATGCGCACGATGCGCTCGCGCGGCACGCCGATGTCCTTCGCCCACGCGTCGTACGCCTCCTCATCGGTGTGATAGACGGTGACCCAGAGCCGGTCCGCGGGCAGCTTGTAGATGGTCGTCAGCAGCTCCCACGCGTACGCGATGGCCTCGCGCTTGAAATAGTCTCCAAACGACCAGTTCCCGAGCATTTCGAAGAACGTGCCATGGCGCGCGGTGTACCCGACGTTCTCCAGGTCGTTGTGCTTGCCTCCAGCGCGCAGGCAGCGCTGCACGTCGGCGGCGCGCACGTAGCTGCGCTTGTCGGTGCCCAAGAAAACATCCTTGAACTGAACCATCCCGCTGTTGGTGAACAGCAGGGTCGGATCGTTGCCCGGAACCAGCGGCGCGGAAGGAACGATGGTGTGTCCCCGCGCAGCGAAGTACTCGAGGAAGTGGCGGCGGATGTCGGCGGCTTTCATCGGCGACCCGGGGGTCCGGTGAGCGCTGGCTTGTCTGCAAATTCAAAATCTTAGCATCTTTGTCCAGGCATCGATTCACTACGCGACCTGGCGCAGCAGCTTCAAGATGGCCGACAGCGCAAAACCGCGTGCTTGCAGGAAGCGGACCTGTCGCGCCTTTTCGCGCTCATTTGTGGGCGCGGCGCCGAATCGGCGCCGCCAAAGCGCCTCGAGAGCCGCGCCATCGTCAGGGCTCGCTTCGGCCAGCGCCGCGGCGATGTCTTCGCTCCCGACACCCCTGGCCTTGAGCTGCGCGGCAATGCTGCGGCGACTGTAGCGACCAGCGTTCTGCGAGGCGATCGCGCGCGCGTAACGTTCATTGGACAAGTAACCCTGCCCTTCCAGTTCATCGAGCAGCACGCGGACTACGTCGCGGGCTCCCTTCTTGGCGAGGAGTCGCTCTTCGAGTTCGGCGCGCGCGTATTCGCGCCGCGCCAGGAGGCGAATGGCTTGGGCGCGGAGCGTCGCAGCCAACCCCGCGCGGTCAGTCTTCGGCCGCGGCGCGCGCCGGTCCGGGGACGGGCACGCCTACCGCTGCGCGTATCTTGGCCTCGAGGTCGGCCGCCACGTCGGGATGCTCTCGCAGATACTCGCGCGTGTTGTCCTTGCCCTGGCCGATCCTGTCGCCCTGGTACGCATACCAGGCGCCAGACTTCTCGATGATGTTGTGCGCGACACCCAACTCCACGATCTCGCCCTCGCGCGATATGCCCTCGCCGTAGAGGATGTCGAACAGCGCCTCGCGAAACGGGGGCGCGACCTTGTTCTTCACGACCTTCACCCGCGTCTCGTTGCCCACGACTTCCTCGCCCCTCTTGATCGAGCCGATCCGGCGAATGTCGAGCCGCACCGAAGCGTAAAACTTGAGCGCATTGCCGCCGGTGGTTGTTTCCGGATTGCCGAACATGACCCCGATCTTCATGCGGATCTGGTTGATGAAGATGACCAGCACGTTGGCGCGCTTGATGTTCGAGGTGAGCTTGCGCAGCGCCTGACTCATCAGCCGCGCTTGAAGCCCCGGGAGCTGGTCGCCCATTTCGCCCTCGATCTCCGCCTTGGGCACCAGCGCCGCCACCGAATCGATGACGATCACGTCCACACCGCCCGAGCGTACCAGCATGTCGGCGATCTCAAGCGCCTGCTCTCCGGTGTCGGGCTGCGAGATCAGCATCTCGCCGACGTTGACCCCGAGCTTTCCCGCATACACGGGATCGAGCGCGTTCTCCGCATCGATGTACGCCGCGACGCCCCCTGCCTTCTGGACCTGCGCCACGACCTGCAGCGCGAGCGTCGTCTTGCCGGAGGACTCGGGCCCGTAGACCTCTACCACGCGGCCGCGCGGCAGTCCGCCGACCCCCAGGGCGATGTCCAGGCCTAGCGAGCCGGTCGACACCACCGACAGATCGTTCTGCACTTGGGCCTCGCCCATTTTCATGATCGAGCCCTTGCCGAACTGCTTTTCGATCTGCGCCAGCGCCGCCGCCAGCGCCTTGCTCTTGTTGTCGTCCATGACGTTCATGCCGTTGGCCCTGCCGAGTCCGTTATTCATGGTGCGTTCGCCGATTGTGTTCTAGACCGGCCCATTATTGCATAGAACGATCGTTCGATGCCAGTCCTCTTTTGGCCTAGGCCAGACGGTCGATGAGCCCGGCCAGCGCAATCCGTACCGCTTCCTGCCGAATGCCCGTCCGATCGCCCTCGAGGAGCCGGATTTCGGAGCCCAGCTCCTGCGGGCCCGCCCAGGCGAAGCACACGGTACCTACCGGTTTTGCCGGCGACCCGCCGGCAGGGCCGGCGATTCCGGTCACGGCAACCGCCCAATGCGCGCGACCGGCGCCACGGGCACCCCGGGCCATCTCCTCGGCTGTCTCGACGCTCACGGCACCGAATCGCTCGATCGTCTGCGGCGATACGCCCAGGTCGTCGATCTTGGCTTGGTTCGAGTAGGTCACGAACCCCCGATCGAACCAATCGGAGCTGCCGGCAACCGCGGTGATCGCCGCAGCCACGAGCCCGCCGGTGCACGATTCCGCGGTGCAGATGAGTGCTCCGCGAGCCATGGCCGCGCGACCGAGCTTCTTGGCCATGGCGTAAAGGTTTTCGTCGACACGCATCGCGCAAGAACCTAGGGCCTGCCCTAGTACTGCTCACCAACCCGGGCACGATACCAGTAGTCGTAGACGCTTACGAAACCGAAGCTGTGGTAGAGCGCGAGCGCGGCTTGGTTGTCGGTCGTGACTTGAAGGTAGGCCACGCGCGCGCCGCGCCGGCGCGCCTCGTTCAACAGCGCGCCGACGATAGCTCTCCCCAGTCCCTTCCCGCGCAGCGGCTCGGCAGTGGTGACGGCAAACAGTCCGGCATGATCGCCCTCGAGTTTGAGCAGGCCGCATGCGACCGCCTCACCGTTTTGGCGAATCAGCGCTCCAGCGTGCGGCAGCGGGTAATGGCGCGCCCGCGCGATCGCGGCAGCAAGCGCCTCGCCTTCCAGCTCGAGAAGGCCCGCGACTGCCTGCTCCCAGGCGGGGGCGTCGACGATCTCGACCCGAGTGCGGGGGACCGCGCGCCTCGCACGCCCAAGCTCGACCCGCTGCACTACCGTGCGGTCGAACTGGTCCCATCCGTTGCGCTCAAGTATCGCATCGAGCTTCCTGGGCTGCGTGAAGGGCATCAGACGGAAGATCGCCGGCAGCCCGACCGCGGCGTAGAAGCCTGCGCACCACTCGATCTTCTGCGCAACCGCAAGCGTCGACGGATACAACGGATTGACACAGCGCAGGCGTTTGGTGGGACCTCGGCGGTACCCGATCAACCAGCCGTCGTAGACAAGCGATTGGAACGCACCTGAAGCGTTCAGCGCGCGCTCCTCGATCCGTCGCGCCTCCGTCCACTTCAGCTTCGGCTTGGGCTTCATCCGAACAACCTTTGCCAGAGAGCGAAGACCAGGAGCGCGTAGAAGGCAGCGACGATGTCATCCGCCATCACTCCGAAACCGTGGTGCCACTCGCGGTCGATCAGCCGCGCAGGAGGCGGCTTGACGACGTCGAACAAACGAAACAACAGAAACGCGAATGCCTGGCGCACCGGATCCGCACCGACGAAGAACAACACCAGAACGAAAGCGACGATCTCGTCGCAGACGATCGCCCCGTGGTCGGCCACACCCAGGTCGCGGCCGGTGCGGTCGGCTGCCCAGACGCCGACTGCGAACCCGAGCGCGAGCGCGACGAGATAGCCGGCATCTCCCGTGTACCCTCGCAGCAGAGCCGCCAGCGGCAGGGCGACGAGCGTTCCCACCGTTCCGGGGGCGACGGGCGACAGCCCCGCACCGAAGCCCAGAGCCAGGAAATGCGCCGGATGCGAAACGAGGAAGCGCACGGTCGCAGCTCGGGCCATGGCGCTCCGCTCATTGTGCAAAGTGGTCGAAGGCACGAGGAACGCGTGCGAGCCGGTGCCCTGTCTCGTCGTCGATCAACAGCGTCGATCCTTCGGTCACCGTGCCGATGCAGGCCAGCCCGAGGCCGAGCTCGCGCCCGAGTGCCTCGACTTGGGCGCTGCGCTTGGTCGGCGCGGTGAAGCACAGCTCGTAGTCGTCGCCACCGGCGAGCAGGCACCGTAGAGCCGCCTCACGGTGAGGACCGCGCAGGCGGGTCTCCATCGCGGCGCTGCGCGGTATCGCGGCGAGCCGTACCCGCGCGCCGACATGCGACTCCTCCATGACGTGGCCCAGGTCGCCGGTGAGCCCATCGGAGAGATCGATGGCCGCGGTGGCAACGGCGCGCAGACGCTCGCCCAGGGCAACGCGCGCGTTCGGTCGTTGCAGCGCACGCTCGCAGCTCGCGAGCTCGGCGGAAGTCAGCTCGATGTCGCGCGAACGGTGCGCAACCGCGAGCGCCGCGTCACCCAGCGGTCCCGATACCCAGATCGCGTCACCGGGCTTCGCCCCGCTGCGCCTCAGCGCCTGGCCCTGCGGGACCTCGCCGATGATCGTCACGCACAGTGTCAGCGGACCGCGCGTCGTGTCGCCACCGACCAGCTCGACGCCGTGCGCATCGGCGAGCGCGAAGAAGCCGCGTGCAAAGGCAGCCAACCACTCGGATCGTGCCTGTGGCAACGCTCCGGCCAGCAGAGCCCACCGCGGCGTTGCACCCATCGCGGCCATGTCCGACAGATTGACCGCCAGCGTCTTGTGGCCGAGCGACTCCGGGTCTACGTCTTCGAAGAAATGCCGCCCCGCGACCAGCATGTCGACGGACACCGCGATCTCGCAGCCGAGCGAGGGTCGCAGGAGCGCTGCATCGTCGCCGACGCCCAGGACCGCGCTGCGGCAGGGACGTCGGAAGAATCGATCGATGAGCTCGAATTCCGTGAGCGCCGCCATCGCCACGGGAGCGCGCTGCGGCCCTACACGCGTGCCGCGCTCACTTCGGGAGCGCGCACGGTGGCAGCCAGCTTGTCGAGCACGGCATTGACGAACTTGTACCCGTCGGTCGCGCCGTAGGCTTTGGTCAGCTCGACTGCTTCGTCGATCACTACGCGGTAGGGGATTTCGGGACAGCGCAGCAATTCCCACGCGGCGATCACCAGCGCCGCCTTCTCTATCGGCGAGAGCTCGCGCGGAGGGCGATCCAGGTGCGGTGTGACGGCAGCAAGCAGCGGCTCGAAATCACTGCTCACACCTTGCCACAGGGCGTCGAAAAAGGCGGCGTCGCACTTGGCGAAGCCGCCCGAGTCGGCGAGCTGCGCCCGGATCGTGGCCGGCTCCGTCGCCGACAGCAGCCATTGATACAGCCCTTGCAGTGCGAATTCGCGCGAGCGGCGACGCGGGCTACTGCTCATCGATCGCGTCCAGCAGATTGGCCATCTCCAGCGCGGCGAGAGTCGCATCGCGCCCCTTGGCCTCGATGCGCGAGCGCGCCTGCTCTTCGGTGTCGGTCGTGAGGATCCCGTTGCCGACCGGAATGCCGAACTCGAGTTGCACGCTGGCCACGCCGGCAGCGGATTCGTTGGCGACGATCTCGAAATGGTAGGTTTCGCCGCGGATGACGGCGCCGAGCGCGATCAGAGCGTCGTAATCACCAGTCTGCGCCATGCGTTGCAGGGCCAGAGGCGCCTCCAGCGCCCCAGGAACGCTGGCGACCGTGATTGCATCCGACGCAATGCCCGCTTCCTCGAGCGTCCGGAGGGCGACGGCGAGCAGCGCCTCCCCGATGTCCGCATTGAAGCGCGACACGACGACGCCCACGCGCAGGTGCTCGGCACGGGTGCTCGGGGTGATCTTGCGTACGGGCATGCTTTGGCGCGATGCGCTAGACCGCATCGCTACAGTTCGACTCGCTGCCGGCAGCCGGGCTCGGGTCAAACGGCGTCCGCGGGCGACGCCTCATAGCCGGCTATCTCGAGATCGAAGCCGGCCATGCTCGGCATCTTCCGTGGCTGCGCCAGCACGCGCATGCGGCCGACGCCGAGATCGCGCAGGATCTGCGCACCGATCCCGTAGTTGCGCAGGTCCACCCTGCTCTCGGGCCGCGGTTGCTCGGTGATGGCGCGCTCGCGCAATTCCTGCGGCGATTCGCTGCGATGAAGCAGCACCAGCACTCCGGCGTTCGCGCGCGCAAGCCGCGCAAGCGCCGCCGGAATCGTCCACGAATGCGTGCGACTGCCGTAGTCGAGCAGATCGACGACCGAAAGCGGCTCGTGCACGCGCACGACCGTTTCGCGATCGGCGGCGATCCCGCCGCGGCGAAGCGCGAGGTGAGTCGCATCGGTCAGCTTGTCGCGGTAAGTCACGAGGCTGAATTCACCCTCGGCGGTACGGATCGTCCGTTCGCCGACGCGCTCGATGAGCTTCTCGTTCTGACTGCGATAGTGGATCAGCTCGGCGATGGTGCCGATCTTGAGCTCATGGGCCGCTGCGAAGGCCAAGAGATCAGGAAGGCGCGCCATCGTTCCGTCGTCGTTCATCACTTCGCACAGGGCTGCCGCCGGCGAGAATCCGGCGAGCCGCGCGAGGTCGCAGCACGCCTCGGTATGTCCGGCGCGCACCAGCACGCCGCCCGTCTGAGCTATCAGCGGAAAGACGTGCCCGGGATGCACGATGTCCTGCGGTTGAGCCCCCGGCGCGCATGCGACGCGGATGGTGTGCGCGCGGTCCGCTGCCGAGATCCCCGTCGTCACACCGTGCGCGGCTTCGATCGACACGGTGAAATTGGTGCCGTGCACGGAGCGGTTGACCGGGACCATCGGCGACAGATTGAGCTGCCGCGCGCGCTCCTCGGTGATCGGCATGCAAATGAGGCCGCGCCCGAAGCGCGCCATGAAGTTGATGATCTCCGGCGTGACGGCGTCGGCCGCGGCGACCAGATCGCCCTCGTTCTCGCGGTCCTCTTCGTCGACCAGGATGACGATCCGGCCGGCCTTGAGCTCGGCGACGATGTCAGGGATGGGACTCAGCGCGGATGGCGCCCGAGCCCCCTCCTCGGCGCGATCCACGGCATGCAGATGGGGAGTTTTCACGCTGGCGTCGGTCCGCTGTTACGACCGTCATTATACGTCCGCCGGGCCGAGCAGACCCAGGAGCTGCGAGACGAGCTCGCTCCCTGGGTCACCGAGTTCGCTCAAAACGCCGTAGTGATGCGTATCGCGAACCAGCATCGGCCCCTTGCTTCCTCGGAGACGGCATTCCGGCCAGCGCTCCCAGAGTAAACACGACTGGCGAATGAACTCGCTGGTCTCGTCCGCTCCGGCGGCGAGCAACAGGGGGGCATGGACCTTCGGCGTCATGTGAATCGGGCTCAGCGCACGCGCCCGCGGGGTGTCGAGCCGCAAGGCGGAATTGAACGACACCTGCACCAGAGGCTCCAGGTCGAACACGCCGCTGATTGCGGCGCCCCCGATGATCGCTCCCGCGGCGGCGCCGCGAGCGGCCCAGTCGGTCGCGAACAGCATTGCGGCGAGATGTCCCCCGGCGGAATGGCCGGCCACGACGATCCGCTTCGCCGGAACGGCATAACGCGCTCCCTCGCGCTGGAGCCACAGGAGCGCTTCGCGGCATTGCTCGGTGATGCGCGAGACGCTGACGTCCGGGCAAAGGTCGTAGTTGATAACCGCAACGCCGACGCCACGCTCGACCAGCGGCGGGGCAACGAAGGAATGCTCCTGCTTGTCGAGCGCTCGCCAATATCCCCCATGGATGAACATGAGTGCCGCACGCGGATGCGCAGCCGGGAACAGATCGAGCGTCTGCCTCGGCCCGCTGCCGTATCGCAGGTCAAGCGTGCCATTGAGCGTCCTCCGCGCGGCGGCGCTATCGGCGGCCCAGCGCGCGAACCACTCGGGGTGGTCCGGAAAGGCCGCCCGAAGGTTGTATTCGCGCTCGACAGACTCGGGGGAGAGCGCGGTCATCGGTTTGCTTAGCCAAGCGCTGCTTCGATGCGAACCTTGAGCTCGCCCAGCGACTCGATGCGCCCGACCAGGGTGTCGCCGGCGACGACCGCCGCGACGCCTGCCGGCGTCCCCGTGAACACGAGATCTCCCGGCACGAGCTCGTAATACTGCGACAGGAAATGCAGCACGTGCGGCACGTCCCAGATCATGTCCTTGAGATCGCCCTGCTGGCGAACGCTGCCGTTGACCTCCACCGAAATGCGCCCGCGGCTCAAGTACCCGACTTCGCTCACGGGATGAATCGGCCCGATGGGCGCCGCCTGCGCGAACGACTTGCCGATGTCCCACGGCCGCTTGATCTCCCGCATCGCGTTCTGCAGGTCACGCCGTGTCATGTCCAGTCCCACCGCGTATCCGTAGATGAGGTCCGTGGCGCGCTCAGGCGCGAGCTTCGCTCCCCTTCCGCCGATCGCGACGACAAGCTCGATTTCATGTTGATAGTTCTTGGTGGCTAGGGGGTAGCGCACCGCCCCCGTCGCCGGCGGCGCAACCGGCACCACGGCGTCGGCCGGCTTGGTGAAAAAGAACGGTGGCTCCTTGCTTGCATCCCCGCCCATCTCCTTGGCGTGCTCGGCGTAGTTTCGACCGACGCAATAGACGTGTCTGACGGGGAAGTGCCCGTCGCCGCCGGCGACCGGCACCGAGGGAAGGTCCCATGCGGGGATGACGTATTTCATCGCTGCTTCCTTGAGTTTGCCGCCTTCGTCAAACGCCATCGCCTTCTATTGCGCATCGGGCTGTCGCTCGGGCGCCGACTGCGCGAACGCGGCAAGTGCGCGGCAGTTCGAATCGATGCGCGCGAGCGTGGGGTAGGCATCGAGCGGAATATCGTAGCGACGAGCGTTGGCGAGTTGCGGAACGAGACAAATGTCCGCCAGCGAAGTCTTTTCACCATGGCAGAACGTGCCGGTCGCCGGATCGCCGGCGAGCTGCGTCTCCAGCGCGGAGAGTCCCAGTTCGACCCAATGGCGGTACCACGCACTCTTCGCCTCTTCCGACGCGCCGAGGGTGCGTTCGAGGTACTGCAGCACGCGCGTGTTGTTGAGCGGGTGAATGTCGCAGGCGATGGAAAGCGCGATGGCTCGAACGCGCGCGCGCTCCGCCGCCGTGTCGGGAAGCAGCGGCGGCTGCGGATGACGCTCGTCCAGATACTCGATGATCGCCAGCGATTGCGTGAAGATTCGCTGCTCGTCGACCAGTGTGGGCACCAGCGCCTGGGCGTTGAGGGCACGGTAGCCGTCGGCGCGCTGCTCCCCCTTGATCAGGTGGACGGGAACGTACTCGTAGACCAGGCCTTTGAGCGCGAGCGCGATGCGCACCCGATACGCCGCGGAAGAGCGGAAATAGGAGTACAGCCGCACCGGTCAGGCAATCTCAGTTGAACGCCGCAATCCCCGTCTGCGCCCGCCCGAGGATGAGCGCGTGCACGTCGTGCGTGCCCTCGTAGGTGTTGACCGTTTCCAGATTGAGCATGTGACGGATGACGTGGAATTCATCGACGATGCCGTTGCCACCGTGCATGTCGCGCGCCATCCGCGCGATCTCCAGCGCCTTGCCGCAGGAGTTGCGCTTCATGATCGACGTGATCTCCGGCGCCGCCTTGCCCTCGTCTTTCAGGCGGCCCAAGCGCAAGCATCCCTGCAGGCCGAGTGCGATCTCGGTCTGCATGTCGGCGAGCTTTTTCTGGATCAGTTGATTGGCCGCGAGCGGCCGGCCGAATTGCGTTCGATCGAGGGTGTATTGGCGCGCCGCGTGCCAGCAGAATTCGGCGGCGCCGAGCGCGCCCCACGCGATGCCGTAGCGCGCGCTGTTGAGACATCCGAACGGACCCGCGAGCCCCTCAGCGCCGGGCAGGCGGTTCTCCTCCGGGCAGAAGACCTCGTCCATGACGATCTCGCCGGTGATCGACGTACGCAAGCTGAATTTGCCTTCGATCTTCGGCGCCGATAGACCCTTCATACCTTTCTCGAGAAGGAATCCGTTGATGCGCCCGTCATCGGTCTTGGCCCAGACCACGAACACGTCGGCGATCGGCGAATTGGAAATCCACATCTTGGCGCCAGAGAGCCGGTAGCCGCCGGAGACGCTTTTCGCGCGCGTCACCATCGATCCGGGATCCGAACCGTGGTTGGGCTCGGTCAAGCCAAAGCAGCCGATCAGCTCTCCGCGCGAGAGCTTGCGCAGATATTTCTCGCGCTGCGCCTCCGTTCCGTAGGCGTTGATCGGATGCATGACCAGCGAGCTCTGGACGCTCATCATCGAGCGGTATCCGGAATCGACGCGCTCCACCTCGCGTGCGATCAGGCCGTAGCAAACGTAATTGAGCCCCGCAGCACCGTAGCGCTCCGGCAGCGTCGCTCCGAGCATCCCGAGCTCGCCCATTTCGCGAAAGATCGCCGGGTCGGAGCGCTCGTGACGAAAAGCCTCGGTCACCCGCGGCAGGAGCTTGTCCTGGGCATAGGCGCGCGCGGTGTCGCGCACCATGCGCTCCTCTGGGGTGAGCTGCTCGTCCAATAGCAGCGGGTCGTCCCATGCAAAGCGGACGCTTTGCGGCGATCGCCGACGTTGTGCGGCAGTCACTTTTTGTGGTCTTCCGGGCAGCTCGTGGGACGCGCGACTCGATTATCGCATGCGGCCACCCGACCGAATCCGCGGGACTCGCTAGGCAGCGCGAGTGGATCAAGGCCGAGTTGCATATTTTTGTCAATCAACCCAATGACTTAGACCATTGGTCGAAGTTCAAATTTCGGCGTCCAGGCCCTAACATCGCTGCGTGGTCCAGAGAACCGGTAGCGGAGCCGGGAAGGAGCGTCCAATGAATTGCCGACAGACGGTCGCGAGGCAGGTATCAAAGGGCTTCACGCTTGTCGAGGTGCTCCTTGCGCTAGCGATCTTTGCAGCGCTGCTCGCTTTCGGGACGCCCGCCTATTCGAGCTGGATGGCGGCGCAGCAGCTCGCCAACGAGGCCCGATTGCTTGCTGAGACATTGCAACGGGCGCGCAGCGAGGCGATCAAGCACGGCTACCGCGTCAACGTTTGCAAAAGCCGAGACCGCGTCCGATGCACGGATCATGGCGGATGGGACGCGGGATGGCTGATGTTCGTCGACGAGAACCATGACGGACAGGTCGACGATGACGAGCTTGTCCTGCACAGAGAAGGCCCTGCTCCGGACGGCATTTCCGTAAGCGGTAACCGTCCAGTCGCAGACTACGTTTCCTATACAAGTCTCGGTCACGCAAGGCTGCTCAACGGTGGACTGCAAATGGGCACTTTTGTGGTGTGCAAATCGGGACAAAATGCGCTCAAAGTCGTGTTGGCGAACAGCGGCAGGGCGCGCATCGAAAAAACGCAGCAACGCTGCTCCTAGGCCTGGCTTGCGCAGCGTCGCGCACGGAAAGCCTGTCAGCTCTGTAACCGTCTGTTCCGCAGGTAATACCTCTAATCGGCCTGCGTTGCTTGTTGCCCTTGCGGGGGCATACGATGCCATCGCTCAAAAGGGACAAAATTCGTGACTTCACGGGGAGCAGCCGCGTTGCCTGGGATCGTCGCCGTCGCGCCGCCGAACAGTGACGGATTCACCATGCTCGAGGTCATGATCGTCGTCGTGATCGTGGGCATCCTGGCCGCGATCGCGCTTCCCAACTACTCCGACTATGTCAAGCGGGGAAAGATCATCGAGGCAACGTCGGCGTTGTCGGATTTGCGTACGCGTTACGAGCAGTTCTATCTGGACAACCGGACGTATGTGGGCGGCTGTGCCGTCATCCTGCCGATAGTCAACACGCTGCGCTCCTTTGACATCGCCTGTCCTGGCGAGACGGCAACCACCTACAGCGGCACGGCCACCGGGAAGGCCTCCGAGGGCATGGCGGGGTTCCTGTACACCATCAACCAGGCCAATGCCACGAGCAGCACGATTACGGCCCCGGGCTGGACCGGTAACGCCAATTGCTGGGCGACGCGCAAGGACGGCTCGTGCAGCTGATTTCGTCCATGAACAGTCCACGCGACTTCGGTTTCACCCTGATCGAGCTGCTGATCGCGCTGTCGATCTTCGCGTTCCTGATCCTTCTCGCGGGCCCGATGTACGCCGACTTCATGGGCAACTCGCAGATCCGCAATGCCGCCGAGAACACCCTTGCGGGAGTGCGCTTGGCGCAGGCGCAGGCGGTGCAAGGCAACACGCAGGCGCAGTTTGTCCTCGATACGTCCGCGGCGGGCGGATGGCAGGTCACGCGTCTGGACGACGAGAGCGGGACCTTCCTGCCGGTGCAGTCCTACAAGTGGGTGAACGGTGCGTCCAGGACAACCGTGACCAGCACGCCCGGCGCCGCGACGGAGATCACGTTCAACGGCTTGGGACGCCTGACCGACAACGCCGACGCCAGCGCAAAGATCCAGTGGATCGAGGTCACGAACACCAACATCTCTTCGCCCCGCGTTCTGCGCGTCGTGGTCGATCCCGTCACGTCGACGGGGATCAAGCTGTGCGATGTTGCCGTCACCGACGCAAGCGACCCGCGTTGGTGCCCGCCAACTTGATTGCAGACACGATAATGGTTGCGCACCTTCGACGAACCCAGGCCGGCGCCTACCTGCTCGAGGCGCTGATCGGCATCCTCATCTTCTCCTTCGGCATTCTCGGCATCGTAGGTCTGCAAGCCCAGGCGATTCGCTTTACCAACGATTCGGAGTTGCGCGCCGAGGCCGTCTACCAGGCGAATTCGCTGATCTCGCAAATGTGGACCGACGATCGCACCCAGCTCCAGGCCAACTACGCCAGCTCGGTCGGAGGCCCGAAATACGTCGCCTTCAAGAACCAGGTGCAGACCGCGTTCGCGGGAGCAGATGTCCTCGATCCGGTAGTGCTTGTTGACGACGCCACCCTGCCGCCCGCGCCGTCAAAGACCAGCAGCGTGGTTCAGGTGCAGATCTCCTGGCGGCTGCCGGGCGAATGCCCCAGTCCGCCCACGCCTTGTCCTCCCGCTCTAACGCACAACTACACGACGACCGGCGTCGTCGGCCAGAACTGATGCGAACGCTTACGACGATGCGGCAAGCCCGCAACGCGCACCGCGGCTTCAGCCTGATCGAGATCATGGTCGGAATCGTCATCGGCATGATCGCCGTGCTCGTCATCTACCAGGTGTACTCGGCCGCCGAGGGCATCAAGCGCAACACCACCAGCGTCGGCGATGCTCAGCAGAACGGGTTGCTGTCGTCGTTCATGCTCGGCGTCGAGCTGGCGAACGCCAGCAGCGGCGCCGCGTATGCGATCAGGGATCTCGGAACCTGTCAGACCACGGGAAGCATGTCGACGACCTTCCGTCCGATTCCGGTGCTCATAACCGATGGCGGCGCGCCCGCGACGCCGGATTCGTTCGTGGTCAACTACAGCCTCGCTCAACACGTCATCGCCGCCGTGCCCTTCGCCGGAAGCTCCGCCCCCGGCAGCGACTATCAGGTGCAAAGCCCGAACGGATTCAAGGTCGATGATCTCGTCATCGCGATCAGCAGCACCGCATGCGCCATATCGAGGGTGACAGCCGTCAATCCGGGGCCTGGTGCGATAGGGCCCGCGCCCCCGGCTGACGTTAACGGCGTGGTGACGCTCGTCCACACGGCCGAAACCTTCGACACCGGGGCGGCGCCGGGCGGCTTCGATTCGCTCCTCAACGTGGGACCGAAGGGAAGCGGACAGCGAGTGGCCTACGACGTGTCGAACAACGTCTTGCGCAGCACGGCACTGTGGGACGACACCGGCGCCCCTGCCGCCAACCCGCCCAACCCGATCGCCTCCAATGTCATGAACATGAAGCTCCTTTACGGCATCGATAACGGAGCGGGCGGCGTGACGTGGACCCCGGCGACCGGAGCCTGGAGCGCCGCCAACGTGCTGGCGGCGTCGATCTCCACGCTGAACAAGATCCGGGCGGTGCGCATCGGCATCGTGGTCCGCGGCGAGCAATGGGACAAGGAGGCGACCGATTTCAACAGCGCGATGTTCGACGGCGCCATACCGGTGTCCTTCCCCGCCGCGAACGGCAATTACCGTTACCGCATCTATGAAACGATGATTCCGCTGCGCAATCCCATCTGGAATCCGATTTCATGAGACGCTCGACGCCAAGCCTGCAGCTCGCGCCGGTGCGCCAGCGCGGTGTGGTGCTCTTCATCGCGCTCATCGTCATGGTTGCAATGAGCCTGGCGGCGATCGCGCTGGTCCGCTCCGTCGATACGACCAATGCCGTGATCGGCAATCTCGCATTCCGCATGGCGTCGGTCCTGCCGGGAAACCTCGGGGTCGAAAAGGCCGCGGCGGGCCTCTTCCAGGATGCGGACATCGCGGGCGTTCTGCGCATACCTGACCACAACGCAGACTGGGCTCCGGAGAACTACTTCGCGTCGCTGCAGCCCGGGGAGGATGCGCGCGGCGTACCCGCGAAGCTGCAGAAAAAGAGCGCGTACCCGTTTGCCGTCCTCACGGCCTCCGACACAACGAATCCGCTCGGGCAGCAAACGGAGATCCGCTACATGATCGAGCGCATGTGCAGCGCCCCGGGCGCCCCGACCATCGCCACCTGCGACATGCTGCCGCCCAAGGTCAACCCGGGCACGACCATCGGCGACGCGTCGCTGACGCTACCCAGCGTCCCGCTCTATCGGGTGACCATCCGGGTGGACGGTCCACAGAACACGGCATCATTCTTGCAGGCGATGCTCAAGTAGAGGCCCGGTTGCTGCCAAGACCATGAACCCGTTGACTCATGCTCCGCTATGGAGGCGCTGGCTCGCCGGCGTCATGGCGGTGCTCGTTGGTCTGGGCCCCCTTGCCACCCCCGGCTACGCTGCGCTGACCGCGTTGGGCGACCAGCCGCTCAGCGTCCAGAATCAGGCCAAGCCCAACATCATGCTGACGGTCGACGATTCGACGTCGATGCGATACGACTACCTGCCCGACCAGGTCGGCGGCGGATCCGTGGGGACTCTGGTCTCGTATTGCCGCGACATCACCGGCAAGATGAACGCAGCCTGCGGTGTTCGCGACCAGAACACCGACCTGACGTTCATCGGCCACGGCAAGTACCAGACCCACGGTTATGTCTACGAGCAGTTCGGCTTCCCGTTTCCGGCGTTCGACAGCGCCTACGACACGAGCGGGCCGGGTGCAGGGTGCGCCACCGCGAGCGTCGCAACCTCGACCTGCTCGGGCGGCATCGATCCGGGCCCGCTGCCGGGCATCGAGCGCTTCCCTGGCCCGCCGGGACCCGGCAAGTCGCCGCTTGCCGGCAACCCCTACGCCTATTGGCAGCTGTGGCCGGCGCCTGCCCACAACACCGAGCTCAACCACGCCTATTACAACCCGCGGCTGACTTACGATCCGCCCGTTTACGCAGACGGCACGAGCTACCCGCAGATGAACGCGGCGAACACCGTCAACTGGACCAAAGTTCCGGCCGACCCGTGGGCGGCCACTATCCAGTACATCGACCTGACGCAGAAGGTGACCGTCGGGCTGTGGTGCAACTCCGACTGGAGCCTCGGCCTCACCAACGATCCGGCGAACTGCCGCACCAACGGCACCGGCCCATCGGCGAGCTCGTCTTCGGCGTCCACGCCTGACGGCGATTACAACTACCCGTGGGCGCCGCCCGGCATCGATCCCAGCGCCGGCGGCACGACCGCGCTTTCGATCGCCTATTCGAAAGTCGACGCCACGACACATGCCCTTCTGCCGCCGTGGGCGACGGCGCAGGATCCGAAATTCTTCTACGAGAACGACAACACGCTCTGGTGCGACTCGACCAGCCCGCTGTGGCCGCAATACGGACCGCTACAGACGCAGACGTGCAGCGATCCCCCGCCGGTCGTCACGCCGCAAAGCTGCAACGGAGTCATCGACCAGACCTGCGGCGGAGGCACCCCGCAGACCTGCCTCGGCGTCACCCCTCAAACCTGCAACGGCTGGCAGTCGCAGACCTGCAACAACATCAACAGCCAGACCTGCATCGGCGCGCAGCCGCAGACGTGCACGGGGCAGACGTCGCAGACCTGCGCCGGCGGCGGGGCACAGACTTGCACCGGCATCACGCCGCAGACCTGCGCTGGCGCGACCTCGCCGACCTGCGTCAATCCCGTGCCCCAGACCTGCAACGGCGCCGTCATCCAGCATTGCGGAGGCATCACCGGGCAGACCTGCAACGGCGTGACCGGCCAGTTCTGCGCCAACCTCACGCCGCAGGCCTGCAACGGCGTAACCCCGCAGAGCTGCAACCTCGTCGGCGAGGTCTGCAACCTGCCTAATCCCGCAACCTGTCCGGTCGACTGGATTCCGCCGGGGTGCAATCTCTGCACGAGCGAGTGCGGCACCTGCCAGCTCGGCCCCGTTTGCCCGCCCGGCGTGTGCAGCGTCACCGGCGGCCAATGCGAGGCGGATTCCGATTGCCCAGGCACCAAGCAGTGCAGCGTCACGCATGCCGCCTGCGCCTCGAGCAGCGACTGCCCGCCGCAGGCAGGTACTTGTGCGATTACTCACGATGGGTGCTTCACCTCGAGCGACTGTCCGCCGACCGGCCAGTGCAATGTCAGCCTCGCCTTCTGCGAGGTGAACGGCGACTGCCCGGTGCTCAGCGGGACCTGCAGCAGCGACGGCACCGCGTGCTTCAGCGACGCGCAATGTCCTGCGAAAGGCCTTTGCACCAGCAGCGGCGCAGTCTGCACGAGTGATGCGCAATGCCCGAACACCCCTGGCGTTTGCTCGGTCGTTCCGAGCAGTTGCTTTGCGGACGCCGATTGCCCGAACGAGGGGACCTGCAGTGACACGGGGCTGCCGTGCACGAGCTCGGCCCAGTGCCCGCCCACTGCCGGCGCGTGCACGATCACCGGGCTTCCCTGCTTTGCCGATGCGCAATGCCCGCCCGAAGGGCATTGCACGCTTGTCGGCAATCTCTGCCAGGGGCCGCCGGACTGCCCGACCCAGCCCGGCGCGTGCACCATCACCGGAACCGCCTGCTTCAGCGACGCGCAATGTCTGCCCGCCGGCGGCCAGTGCACGGTCACCCACGCGGCGTGCGTGGTCAATCCGGATTGTCCGACAGTGCCGGGGGCGTGCAGTCAGGACGCCCAGCCGTGCGTAGTAAATTCCGATTGCGCGCCCTCCGGGCAGTGCTCGGTCACTTCCGCCGTCTGCCACAGCACACCGGAATGCCCGATCGTTCCCGGCACCTGCTCAACATCGGGATTCGCCTGCACCGCAGACGCGAGCTGTCCGACGCTGCAGGGCGCCTGCAGCGTTACCGGCACCGCGTGCTTCAGCGACGCCCAGTGCTCGCCGACAGGCATGACCTGCTCGATCACCGGCCAGTCCTGCGACGGATCGACCTACACGCCGTTCTGCGAGATCCCGCCGAGCTACACCTGCTCCGAGCCCGCGCATTGCCCGCGCCAGGGCGGAACATGCAGCGTCGACGGCTCGGCCTGCACCCACCTGTTCGAGGAGATCGCCTTCCCGCCGTTCTTCGACTTTTGGTGGGATTACGCATACTGCCCGGCGGTCTCTGTTCCGGGCAAGTGTTCGATCGACCACAATTCCTGCATGTCCGACAGCATGTGCCCGCCGATCCCGAGCGCCTCCGCCACGGCGGTGTGCAGCGACCTCGTCGCCGGGTCGTCGACGACCACGATAGCGGTTCCCAACGGTTCCTTCGAAGCGCCTGCCATCGGGGACTATGTGTACAACCCCGCCGGCGCCAGCTGGACGTTTTCGGGAAGCAGCGGTATCCAGCACTACTGGAGCAGCTTCCAAGCTTGGCCGAGCGGTGATGGGCTGCAGACATCGTTCATCCAAGGTCTCGGGTCGATGTCCCAGACCATCAATCTGAACCCGGGCTCGTACAGGATCACCTTTATCGCCGCCCCGCGCTGGACCAACGTCCCGGCAGGAACGACCCAGCCGGTGCTGGTCAGCGTCGACGGCGTTCCGCTCGGCAGCCCCGCCGCTCCGGCTCTTTATTACCAATACAACACGTTCGCTTACGGATTCTCGATCGCCACAGCGGGTCCGCACACCATCACCTTTGCGGGAACAGACGGCAGCGGCGACAAGACCACGTTCATCGACTCCGTCAGCATCACCTCGGGCATGTCGCTGCTCGAGGATGCGAACGGGTCCGGCCTGGTCTGCCGCCACAACAACCAGGCGTACAGCGGCGTTTCCGCGAATCGCTACAACTATCCGAACGTGCAGTTCAACACGCCGGTCACCGGCGGGACCGGCCCCAACGCGTGCGTGTCCTCGGCGCGCTACGCCTACGTCCCGCGTCACTACTACAAGACCGGCGTCGAGTGGTGCGACGCGCAAGTCGCGACTGCGGGAGACAAATGGATTGGCTATGGCACGCCAACGGGCGGAACGTGTCAGGACTCGACCGATGTGACGCACCTCTACCCGCGCTTCTATCAGTTCGGCCAGGATCCGAGCACCGACAACTACGCCACGCCCGCGTTCCAGCGCATGGATCTCGACCCGACCGTCAACCCGTCCTTCACCCACACCTGGACCGACGACAGCGGCCAGGTCCAGACGGTCACCCGCAGCTTCGACGGCGCGACGCCGGACGTCTCGGAGATGACCAACTACGCCAACTGGTTCGCGTACTACCGCACACGTATCCAAGGGGTGAAGTCCGTAACATCGCTCACGTTCAGCGAACTCGACAGCAATTACCGCGTCGGCTTCCACAACCTGTTCAAGCTGTCGTCGTTCGTCAACATCTCCGATTTCGGCGCGGCGCAGAAGGCCATCTGGTTCGCGCAGCTCTTTGGCGTGACAATCCCGCTCGGCCAGGAAACGCCGTCACTCGACGCGCTGGTGCGCATCGGCGACTACTACAAGAACGGCTCGCAGCCGCAACTCGTGGGCTCCACGGATCCGATCGAGCTATCCTGCCAGAAGAACTGGCACATGTTCTTCACCGACGGCTACACCAACCAGAACGGGCTACCGGCCACGACCGTCGGCGATCAGGACGATGTCGTGCCCGCCTTGCCGGCGCCGCTCCCGCCCGGCACGGTTCCGATGCTTACCGCGGGTCAGCCCTGGCCCGCGCCGTTCCGCGAGAATCCGCTCCTGCCGGCCTCGAATTCGCTGTCCGACTACGCGATGTACTACTGGGTGACCGACTTGCGCACGAGTGGCCCGCAGAGCGTCAACAACGTTCCGACGTCGCCTACGGCGGACCCGGCGAGCTGGCAGCACCAGAACTTCGCCGCGATATCGCTGGGTACGTCGGGCAAGCTCCCGGCAGGAAGTCAGTCGACTACGGAGTCGCAGCTCGACAGCGGCGCTCTGCAGTGGCCGCAGCCGTACCCGACGGTGTTCAAGCCGGACAATTCCGGCGTCGACGACCTGTGGCACGCTGCGATCAACGGCCGCGGGCGATTTGTCAACGCGCAGTCGGCGGACGAGGTCAAGCTGGGCATTGGTCAGATTCTCGCCGACATCGTCAATCAATCAGGAGTGCGCGCCGGCGTCGGATTCCAGAACATCAATCTCGGCCCGACCGCGAACTTCTACTACCGCGTCGGGTTCGAGCCCGATTGGGGCGGCAGCCTGATCAAGATCGCGATCGATCCGATGACAGGGGTGACCGGGGCGGCAGCCTGGAGCGCCTCCGGGCAACTCGACACTCAGCTCCAGATCACGGTCAGCGACCCGCAACCGTGGTTCAGCAAGCGCAAGATCGTGACCATGAACGAATCGGGCGTTGCGGTGCCGTTCCTGTTGGCGAATCTCGGCCCTCATCAGCAAGATTCGCTGGCGCCAGGCAGCACGGCGGCGCGCCAGGAGATGATCCTCGAGTTCCTGCGCGGCAACCGTCTCAAGGAAGGGACGAAGCTCGGCCAGCTGAGGGCGCGCCCCACTGCGCTCGGCGACATCGTGGATTCCTCGGCCGTGTTCGTCGGGCCGCCCAGCGCACCGTACCGCGAGAGCGATGATTCGGGCTACGCAGCGTTCATGTCGACCTTCTCCGGACGGGCCGCGGAAATCTACGCCGGCGCCAACGACGGGATGCTGCACGCCTTCGACGACGCGACCGGCAATGAGACCTGGGCGTATATCCCGAGTCCGCTCTATCGCGGCGGCCTGGCCGGCGGCGATCCGAAGACGGGGCTGGGTGCGCTGGCGTACCAGGACGGAGCGCTGCCGCCGTTCAAGCACCACTACTACGTGGATTCGACGCCGAAGATCGTCGACGTCAATTTCGCCGCCGACACCGGCGGACAGGACTGGCGCACCCTCCTCGTAGGCGGGCTGGGCAAGGGCGGCGCGGCGTACTACGCCCTCGACGTCACCGACCCCGCCTCGATCACCAGCGAAGCGGCAGCGGCGAATCATGTGCTGTGGGAGTTCAAGAACGCCGATCTGGGCTACACCTACGGCAAGCCTATGATCGCCAAGACGCGTGCTTTCAACGGCGCATGGCTGGTGATCGTCGCCTCCGGCTACAACAATGCAAGCGGCAACGGCAACCTCTACTTCATCCGCGCGCGCGACGGGGTGTTGCTCAAGACCATGTCGACAGGGGTAGGGACCTCCGCCACGCCTTCGGGGCTGGCTCACCCGGCAGGCTATACCAAGGACTTCCACAACCAGCTCGCGGAGCAGATCTACGCCGGCGACCTGCTGGGGAATTTCTGGCGCTTCGACGTCTCCGACCCGAACCCGGGCAACTGGACCGTGGGTCAACTGGCCCGGCTGGTCGATCCTTCAGGCGTCCCGCAGCCGGTCACGACGCCGCCGCAGATCGAGATCGATATCAGCAACGGCATCGACCGCTGGGTGTTCGTCGGTACCGGAGAGCTCTACGACGATTCCGACCTGGCGAACCTGCAGCAGCAGACCATGTATGCGCTTCGCGACGGGACCGCGGACACGCCGTGGCCGCTACCCGGGTCGCCGCTCGACAGGTTCACTCCGGGACTGCCGCAGGTGTCCCACAACGCGGCGCTTGACTTCGGCCTCACCAACAAGCCTGACAAGGGCTGGTACGACGATCTTCCCATCGGCCAGCGCATCGTCGTTCCGCCCGTCGCGGCCTTGTCCGTGGTCGCCTACATCGGCACGTCGGCGCAGACCGACCCGTGTTTGACGGGCATGCAGGCCAACGTCTACGCCCGCAACTACGCGACCGGCCAGTCCCTGTTTACGGACACGAGCGGCAACCCCATCGAAAGCGTTGCCATCGCCGAAGGCGGCGTGGGCATAGAGTTCGTCGGCCTGGAGACCGCGAGCGGCACGTCGACGCCGGATATCCGGCTGGCGATAACGACGGCGACCAAGGGCGACGTGATCATCCTCAAGCCCAACCTCCCGGCGCTCGTGTCGCAGCACCGCATGTCGTGGCGATTGCTCGGGCAGTAGCGCCGTCGCCTGGTCCGATAGCGGCCGCTCTCGCGCGAAGCGGAGCGGCCGCGGTATTTTGTAGGCAGGCTCCCCGGATGCTCATGGTCAGACCCTCCGCCATGCTCGGCCGACCCAGCGCGACGCCCGTTCAGCGCCTGTGGCTGTCGTTCGCAGCGTCGCTATTCGCGCACGCGATCACGCTCGCCGTGTTCGCCGGAATGCTTCTGCCGGCGCCGACATCGGTTTCGGTCAAGCTGGGTGACCCGGCGGTGATGCAAGTGCAGCTTCCGGGGCCGCAGCCAGCCGAAGCGCTGCCCGAGCCCGCGGCGACGGTCGAGGTCGCGCCCCAGCGTCCGGTCGTTGAGCCCGCGAAGACTCCGAGCGTCGTCGCTGCCAAACCACAGGAGCCGCCACCGGAGCCTCCGATCCCCGTTCGACACATCGACTTGCGTGCGCCAGCCGCGCATTCGACCGACGCCGCGATACCCGTCGAATCGACGCCTGGCGCGCTGGGATCCGATACGCCGATCCCGCCGGGCGACGTCGCGGTCGGCGCGGTGGAGACGGCCGAGCCGTTGGGACACGCGCAGGCGTTGCGCCTGGCCCAGCGCTTTCCTCAGTCCGCCGCCAGCCCCCCGCAGCTACGGGAGCCGCTGGCCGTTCCCTACCCGCCGCGCGCAGCGAGGGCGCACCGCGAGGCGCGCATCTGGGCGCTGCTCATCATCGACGCCGACGGCAGCGCCATGGAGGCGACGTTACAGCCGGACGATTCCCTGTTCGGGCCCACGGTCGAGGACGCGTTGCGCGGCGCCAAATTCAAGCCGGCGGAAGTCGATGCGCGGCCCGTGACCCACTGGCTGTTGCTGCAGTTCGTCTTCACGATGCGCTCGCCACCGTCGAAGGCCGCAGCCCAGCGCGAGCAAGGCGCGACACGCTAGCCCAGCGTCGGCATGTGAAATCCCGGCGCCGCGCTGCCGTCGTCCGGCCAGCGAGTGGTGACCGCCTTGCCTCGCGTATAGAAGCGCACGCCGTCCATCCCGTGGACGTGCAGATCGCCGAACAGCGAATTGCGCCAGCCGCCGAATGAGTAGAACGCCATCGGCACCGGTATCGGCACGTTGATGCCGACCATGCCCACCTCGACCTCCTGCTGGAAGCGCCGCGCAGCAAAACCGGAACGCGTGAACAGCGCTGCACCGTTGGCGTAGGGATTGGAGTTGATCAGCGCGATCGCCCGCTCGAGCGATTCGACTCGAACCATCACCAGCACCGGACCGAAGATCTCCTCGCGATAGATGGCCATCTCTGGACGAGTGTGGTCGAACAGGGTAGGCCCCACGAAAAAGCCGGCCTCATGTCCCTCGACCTGCGGCTTGCGGCCGTCGACGACCAGCGTGGCTCCTTCGGCGACCCCCCTATCGATCAGGCCCATGATCCGGTCGCGTGCCGCGCAGGTGATCACGGGGCCCATCTCGGATCCCGCCCGGTCGCCCGGGCCCACCGCTACACGGCGCGCCCGCTTCGCAAGCTCGCTGCAAAGCGCATCGGCGACTTCGCCCACGGCGACTGCGACCGACACCGCCATGCAGCGCTCTCCGGCCGATCCGTATGCGGCACCGATCAGCGCCTCAGCAGCGAAGGCCAGGTCGGCATCCGGGAGCACCACCGCGTGGTTCTTCGCGCCACCGAGCGCTTGCACGCGCTTACCGTGGCGCGTGCCCGTTTCGTAGATGTGGCGTGCGACCGGCGTCGAGCCCACGAATGACACCGCCTTGATCTGCGGGTGACCGAGGATCGCATCCACCGCTTCCCTGTCGCCGTGCACGACGTTGAACACGCCGTCGGGAAGACCCGCCTCGCGCAGAAGCTCCGCCATGCGCAGGCTCATCGTCGGATCGCGTTCCGATGGCTTGAGAACGAAAGCGTTGCCGCATGCGATGGCGACCGGGAACATCCACATCGGCACCATCGCGGGGAAATTGAACGGGGTGATGCCCGCGCAGACGCCCACCGGCTGGCGCAGCGAGAAGGTGTCGACTTCGGAGCCGACGCTGTCGCTGAACTCGCCCTTGAGCAGGTGAGGAATTCCAGTTGCGAATTCGACGACCTCGATGCCGCGAGTGATCGATCCTTCGGCGTCTGCGAGCGTCTTGCCGTGCTCCTGCGAAACGAGCCGCGCTAAGTCCTTCTTGTGCGCCTCCATCAGGTCGCGGAAACGCATCAGGATGCGGGAGCGGCGCAGCGCGGGCGAGGCGCGCCAAGCCGGGAATGCAGCGGCGGCTGCTTCCGCAGCGGCGGCGACGTCCTCCGCGTCGCCCAAGGGCACATGGCGCAGCACCTCTCCGGTGGCAGGGTTGGTCACCTCTGCATAGCGCGTGGTATGCGCGGGCACTTCGCGGCCGCCGATCCACAGCGGCAGGCGTTCGAGCGTGGTCAGGTCCATGGAGTCCTCCTGATCATGGCAGCCGCGGGACGCGCGACTGAAGCTGCTTTTTGCATCTTAGCAAGGATGCTAGACGATGTCAGGGAGCCTCGGCCGGTTCGCTCCCAATCGAGTTGGCTAGTTCGAGTCGATACCCCAAGAACGACTCGGCCGCAGCGTCCCCGGACCGCTCCGCGCCAGGCGGTGCGATAAACTCTCGTCGCAGTCACCCGCGCCATGAAACTTGTCAGCTATCGACTGCGTGACCACTCGAGCGTCGGCGCCGTCGTCGATGGGCGCGTTATCGATCTCGCGCCGGCATTGGATCTGCCCTCGCGATTCTCCCACACCGAGGGGTGGGGCATGCTCGCGTTGCTACGCTCCGGCGATCGTGGCCGCGAGGCAGTCGCGGCGTACCTGCAGCGGCAATCTCCGATTGTGGAGAATCCTCGTCTTGCCGACGTTGACTTGCTTGCGCCAATCCCGCGTCCTCCGAAGATCGTCGCCATCGGGCGCAACTATGCCGATCACGCCGCCGAGACCGGGGTCAAGCCCTTCGAGGCACCGCGCATCATTGCCAAGCTCTCATCGTCGGTCGCAGCCCCCGGATCGATCGTGGCACGGCCGCCGGAAGTGGCCAAGCTGGACTACGAGATCGAGCTGGCAGTGATCATCGGCCGGCTCGTCAGACGCGTGACGCGGGCGGACGCGCTCGCCGCAGTAGCCGGTTATACGATTGTCGACGACGTCAGCGCACGCGAGTTCCAGTTCGACGTGTCGCCGCCGCAGACGACGTTCGCCAAGAGCATGGACGGCTTCTGCCCGATGGGGCCGTGGATGGTCACTCGCGACGAGATCGCCGATCCGCAGCGCCTGCAACTGCGAACGTGGGTCAATGGCGAGCTGGTGCAGGACGGGAACACCGGCAAGATGCTGGTCGATGTCGCCGGCCTGATCGAGTACATTTCACGCTATATGACGCTTGAGCCGGGGGACGTCATTGCAACGGGGACTCCGGCGGGCGTCGGCGCCTTTCGCAAGCCGCCGCGCTACCTGCAACCCGGCGATCGCTTGCGGCTCGAAATTTCGGGGATCGGAGTGCTCGAGCATGGTATCGGTTGACGATCGCCGGGGAGGATTGGGAATGAAGCCCGCGGCGTTCGGCGTCGCTCTGGCGCTCCTTGCCGTCGTTGCGCACAGCGACGCCTCGGCGGAGGCGAACGAGATCCGTTTCGCGAAGCAGACGTCGATGGGCTACGTGCAGTTCAACATCCTTGAACATCGCAGGCTGATCGAGAAATACGCGATGGCCCAAGGCCTTCCCGAGATCAAGGTGACGTGGGCGACGTTCAATGGCCCGGATGCGATGAACACAGCGCTGCTCGCCGGCGATGTGGACGTCGTTGCCGGAGGCGTGCCTGCGCTGGTCACGGTGTGGGCGAAGTCGCGCAGCACCCCGCAAGAGATCCGTGGGATCTCGGCTCTGAGCTCGCAGCCCTTTCTGCTCAACACGCGCAGCCCGAGGATCAAAACGATCCGGGACTTCACCGATGCCGATCGGATCGCGGTGCCTGCGGTAGGCGTATCGGTGCAGGCGGTCACGCTGCGAATGGCCGCAGCGCAGGAGTTCGGTAAGCAGAATTACGCAAAGCTCGACCGGCTCACGCTCTCGATGCCGCCGCCTGATGCCACGATCGGGCTTCTCTCCGGTGGCAGTGCATTCGACAGCGCATTCAGCGTGCCGCCGTTCCAGACGCAGCAGCTGCGAGTACCTGGGATCCACACGGTGCTGAACTCCTTCGATGTGCTCGGTGGCTCGCACAGCTTTACCGTCGCCTGGACATCGCGCAAGTTCCACGACGAAAATCCGAAGCTCTACCGGGCACTCATGGACGCGCTCGCCGAAGCCACCGAGATCATCAACGCCGACAAGCGCGCCGCGGCGCAGCTCTGGATGGAAGACGGAAAGTCGAAGCTGCCGCCGGACCTGGTCTACGAAGTCATCGGCGGACCGCAGGTCAAGTGGACGCTCGTGCCCGAGAACACGATGAAATACGCGTCGTTCATGCACGAAGTGGGCATCGTCACGGCCGTCCCCGCGACATGGAAGGACCTGTTCTTCCCGGAGATTCACAGCCTGCCTGGAAGTTGAGCGGGCATCGGGACTCGCCGTCCAATCTCGTGCCTAACCTGTCCCGGCAGCAACGCACTCGCCGCCGGCCCCGCAATGAAGCTCTCCATCATCCCGGTAACGCCTTTTCAGCAGAATTGTTCGCTCGTCATCTGCGCGGCCACCGGAGGCGCGGCGCTGATCGATCCAGGCGGGGAAGTAGATCGATTGTTGGCGGCAGTCGAGCAGAGCGGAGCGAGGCTCATCAAGATCCTGGTAACGCACGGCCACGTCGATCATTGCGGCGGCGTCGGTGAAGTCGCCGCACGCGCTGCGGTACCTGTCGAGGGGCCGCAGCGCGAGGACGCCTTCTGGATCGACCAGCTCGAGCGGCAGGGAGAGAACTTCGGCATTTCCAGTGCGCGTTCCTTCACCCCCGACCGCTGGCTCGAAGGTGGCGATACCGTCTCGGTTGGAGCACTGCGTTTCGAGGTTCGCCATTGTCCCGGGCACACGCCCGGCCATGTGGTGTTCGTGCAACCCGAACGCCGCATCGCCTTCGTCGGCGACGTGCTGTTCCGGGGTTCGATCGGACGCACCGATCTTCCGCGCGGCAGCTTCGAGACGCTGGTACGGTCAATCACGGAACAACTGTGGCCGCTCGGAGACGAAATGCGCTTCGTGCCGGGGCACGGACCGATGTCGACCTTCGGCGACGAGCGGCGTAGCAATCCCTTTGTGGGTGACCACGTGCTGTGAGTGAACAACGTCGGCTAGACGTTACGCGGCGCCCGGAAGCCAAGCCCAGCTAGGGGACTCAACATGAAAATGATCAAGTCATGATCTCGCGGCGATCAGCTTAATCCGGTCCAGTTGAGCGACAATCTCATCACGGCGACCACGGAGCATGCGATGACAGGAACGTTATTCACGCTGGAGCGGTTGACCGCAGTACTGCGCCGCAACGTGGCTGGAGCTAACGACACGACTCCGCCGCAGGTCCGAAAAGAACGGCCCATCTCGAAGCGGCCGAACGACCGCACACGCAAATGCTCGACCATCTGCCTCGTTCTTGTCGCGGCGATGGCTCTCGGCACGCAGGGCGCAGACGTCCAGGACACCGCACAAGGCAAGATATTGCGTGTGGCAGTCAAACCGATCGCACCGTTCGTGTTCAAGCAGGAAGCGGAGTGGAGCGGTTTCAGCATCGATCTCTGGAACGCGCTTGCGCAATCACTCAAGGTCAATACCGCATGGGTCGAAGTCACGACAGTCGGCGATCAGTTGCAGGCGGTGCAAAGCGGCAAAGCAGATGCAGCAATCGCGGCGATCACGATCACCAAGGAGCGTGAAAATGCCGTGGACTTCACCCAGCCCTATTTCGACTCCGGCTTGCAGATCATGGTGCACGCGCATGCCGGCAGTCGCTTCCTTGACGTGTTCGACTCGATTCCATGGCTCACACTCGGCGCCCTCCTCGCCGCATTTGTTCTCATCATGTTTGTCATGGCGAATGTGCTATGGATGGTCGAGCGCCGGTCAAGTGAGCATTTTCGGAAGGGCTATTTGAGAGGGATAGGCGAAGGACTGTGGGCTGGAGCTCTCATCGTAGCGACGGGCGAGCATGGCGATCGACAGGCCACGAAGGTGGTGAAGCGGCTGATCGTATTTTTCATGTGGTTGGTGGGCGTAGTGCTGATTGCGCAACTAACGGCCACGATCAGTTCGACACAGACCGTCGACCGGCTGACTTCCAAGATCCGGGGGCCGGCCGACCTGTCAGGGAAGAGGATCGCAACCGTGCAAGGTACAGTCGCTGCCGACTACTTGAGCGAACAGGGGTTGGAATATGTCGGGGTAGGATCGGCAGAGGAAGGGTGCGACCTCGTCCTGAACGGCGACGTCCAAGCTATGGTCTTCGACGCGCCGACGCTTCAATACCTGGCCACGAAGCGCGGCAACGGTGTCCTGCGCGTCGTCGGTCCAATCTTCGCGGCGCAAAAGTACGGTATTGCCGTCCCGGATGAAAGCCCCCTGCGCAAGCGGATCAACAAGGCATTGCTGGAAATGTACGAGGACGGGCGGTACAGAGCGCTCTATAACAAGTGGTTCTCGCGGGAGTAGCGCGTGGGGTCGTCGAGCGAGTGGTCTTCCGGATAACCCCGGAGCAGAACGTCAGTCGCGCCGCAGCATCCGCTCCACGTACCGCGCGAAGTACCGCGCGAATAGGTTGCTTTGCCCCTAATCGATGGCTAAAAAATCCCGTGTTACCATCCATGTTACCGGGTCAGTTGAAGTCTAGCTTGACGGGTCGAAGCCGGTTGCCAGTCGAGTTTTTCGCTATCCTCCATAAACGATGCCTTTTCGCTGCCGGGCATCCTAACAGGGCACTCCACCGATGTCATTGAACGCGAGTCGTTACAGCAGGCCGAGATCATTCCCAATACCTCGAGGCTCCCTCCGGCTTCGCGATCGGCCGGGACGGCGATCTGTACGTCGCCGAGCGTTTCAGGCAGCGGATCCGGCGCTTCTCCGTCAAGGGAAAGAAGAAGGGAACCTTCATCGACGGGCTGCCCGACATACCGGAGTTCCTCGTGTACGTGCCGGATGCGGTTCCCGAGCATCGTGGAGCGCTGGAGTTGGAGTCGGCGACGATGCGGTCGCGCGTCGCGGGGCCCGGCTCTGCCACACGCGGGGGCCGAAAGGTGGCTTCTAGCCGCCGCTAAGGAGAACAGCAATGCCCACTTATGTGATCTCGATGGAGGAGATCCTCTGGGCCGGCTTCCTGGTGGCGATCACCATGGCAATCCACGGCACCGGCATGTTCTCGATCTTGGGGGCCATCGATTGGCTCAAGGAGCGCTTTGCGCCGATCGAGTCCTTCGTGGGCGGCCTATCTCTCGTCATCCTCGCGAGTCTGCTGATCACGCTGACCAACCTCATCGAGGTGATTGTTTGGGCGGCGTTCTTCGTCCTGCAGCATGCCCAGCCCAACCACAGCGTCGCGCTCTATAACGCCTTGTTGAATTACACGACGCTGCAGGCAGGGTATCTGCCACAACGTTGGCACCTGCTCGAAGCGGGGCTCGGGATGGCGGGCCTGCTGACCGTTGCCTGGACTGGGCCCGACGTTCGTCATCCTCCGGCTCGAGAAGGGCAATCCCTGGGTCTACGGTTTCCTGGTGAACAACGTGTGGTCGATGGGCAACGGGGCCGGCGGGTCGTAGAACAACTTCCTGCTGCAGCCGTTCATCAAC
>DASPTZ010000061.1:0-2494 GCA_035623155.1 Casimicrobiaceae bacterium
GGTAGCATAACCGAGTTAAGCGTGAAATGGCGAATGGCAGCGTCCGAATGCCGAGAGCTGTCTGAGCGCTTACGATTAGCTTATCCTCCGGTCATAGATTATTTCCTCGGCGGCAACCCCGATCTTGTTGAGGTCGGCAAATTCATGATTGCTTGGGTTATCATGGATTGCGAGCACGACAATATCGCAAACAAGCACAACCAAAATGACCTGGACCTGAGCCACAAGCACAATTGGTACCGGTTCATCTTAAACAAGATGCTCAGTGGTGCCTATGCGGACCCACGGCGTGTTTTAGGAAACGACGTCACATTCGTCACATTCAACTATGATGTGTCGTTGGAACGGTACCTGTATATGGGCCTAAATTCATACGCACCGATGGATCGTGCCCCTGGACGTGGTGTAAGAGCGTCGGTGCTATCGCGCTCTCCGGCGAGCTTGGCCGGTTTGGTCAAGCGGTCACGGCGGACAGCTTGACGATGGGATCATCGCTCAGCGGGGCGATGGTTTCCAGGGACATGTACCTGCCGCGCTGAACCGCCCATTCGTCGTTCTGCTCGAGCAGGATTGCGCCGACAAGGCGGACGATGGCGGCCTCGTTTGGAAAGATGCCGACGACGTCGGTGCGGCGCTTGATCTCGCCGTTGAGGCGCTCGATCGGATTGGTCGAATGGATCTTGGGCCTGTGATCCTTCGGGAAGCTCATGAAGGCGAGCACATCGGTCTCCGCCTCGTCCATGAGTTCGGCGAGCTTGCGGACCTTGGGCCGAAGCTGATCCGCGACCTGGCGCCATTGCGCGCGCGCCTGATCGGCATCGTCCTGGGCGAAGGCGGTACCGATGAAGGCGGCGACGACGCGCCGTCCCTGCTTGCCGGCATGCGCCAGCACGTTCCTAAGGAAGTGCACGCGGCAGCGCTGCCAGGAAGCGTGCAGCACCTTCAAGACGGCGGCCTTCAGTCCCTCATGCGCATCGGAGATGACGAGCTTGACGCCGCGCAAGCCGCGCCGCGCGAGCGAACGCAGAAACTCGGTCCAAAACGTCTCGGCCTCCGAGGGGCCGATCGCCAGGCCCAGCACCTCGCGCCGCCCGTCGCCGTTGACGCCGGTCGCGATGATGGCCGCGACCGAGACGATGCGCCCGTTCTGCCGCACCTTGAGATAGGTCGCGTCGAGCCAGATGTAGGGCCAATCGCCCTCGAGCGGCCGGCCGAGAAAGGCGTTGACCTTCTCGTCGATCTCGGCACAGAGCCGGCTCACTTGGCTCTTGGAGATGCCGCTCATGCCCATGGCCTTGACCAGCTCGTCGACCGAGCGGGTCGAGATGCCCTGCACATAGGCCTCCTGGACGACCGCGGTGAGCGCCTTCTCCGCCAACCGCCGCGGCTCCAGGAAGGCCGGGAAATAGCTGCCTTTGCGGAGCTTCGGGATGCGCAGCTCGACCGTGCCGGCACGGGTCTCCCAATCGCGGTCGCGATAGCCGTTGCGCTGCACCACCCGCATCGGGCTGCGCTCGCCAGGCGCAGCGCCCGCGAGCTCCGTCACCTCCATCTCCATCAGACGGTGCGCGGCAAAGCCGATCATCTCCCGCAGCAGATCGGCATCAGCGCTCTTCTCCACCAGCGCACGAAGGCTCATCATCTCGTCGGTCATCGCAAGGTCCTCGCTTCGAGTTCGGGTTGGCGACCAAAACTCTACCGAAGACCTGCGATGACCACCGCGGTGGATAAGTAGCCCGCCCGCCGCCAGACTCTTGCGGTCGCTGCGGGCGGGCTACTTACCCACCGCTCCTACACCACTCCAAGGGACACGACCGCTGCCCCGATCTTTGAGGCCGAACCAGAGCGCGCGTTCCGCGTCGGTGGCGTCGCGCCGAAGCCGGCGTGCAGTAACGGTCCGCTTGCGGAGCGGCTTGACCGGCGAATCCCCACCTCACCCTGCCCTCTCCGCCCCCGAGGGGGCGGAGAGGGAATTTTAACCGCACCGCCTGATCCAAGCTATTCGGGAACTGGTTTAGCCTCGCTTTTCCTTGCGCGCAAAAGGTTCGAGCGCCTGGTCGAGGCGGGCGAGCTCGACTGCGATCTTCTCGACGAAGGCGGCGCCGGCGTGGCGCAGCTCGGGCTCGGACAGGTCCTCGAGCGCCGCCAGCGTCTGCGCCAAACGGATGCCGCCGACATTGGCGGCGCCGCTGTGGAGCGCGTGCGCGGCCTCGGCGAAGGGCGCGAGCTCGGCGCGCTCGGCCGCCTCGGTGAGGCGCGCCAGGAGCCGCGCCGCCTCGTGGCGGAAGCTGTCGATCACGTCGGCCACGAATTCGGGACCGCCGAGCCCGCGCAGCGAATCGAGCGTCGTCGCGCGCACCACCTCGGCGCCGTCGCCGAGATAGCGCGGATGGGCCGCGATATGGGCGACATCCGCGGCCAGCACCGAGCCCCGCAGTTTGGGCGCGGCGCGCGCCCGCTCGAGCGCGGCCATCACCTCGGCTACGCTGGCGCC
>DASPTZ010000062.1:0-2535 GCA_035623155.1 Casimicrobiaceae bacterium
AAAACTCCGAGGATGAGGCCGGCCTCCCTCGACCCAGCCGCATCCCCAGAGCGTGAGCAGGGCGCAAAATCGCCATGCTTGAACCCGTACATTGACAGGCGACTCCGACACTAGACTTACTTTCCGCACATCGCCGGGGGCATTTGAGGGTAATTTCCGCCGGGCGACGGACCCCGGGGGATGACTATTTGGGTGCGTTGAGATCGATCAGACGCTGAGTGTGAGCCTCCCAGGCTCGCAAGAGCTTCTTGGCTTTGCGGTAGTTGGCGATCGCCAGGCGCATGAGCGCGGCCTGCGCGGCCGAGAGCGTGCGGTGCTCTAACCTTCCAGCTTTCCGATAGGTCCATTCGTAATACGGCCCATGCCGCGCGGCCGGATTGACCCCGCACTGGCACTGTGGCTTGCCGCAGAGCTTCATGCGCTTAAGCAGCGTCCCCGAGCACAGGTACTGCATCGTCGAGAGCGCCCGCTGGATCTCGGCGATCTTCTCTTGCGCATGCTTGAGGGCAGCAGGCTGGGTCATGAGGTTGACAGTTTGGGGAATCTGTCGATATTATTATCGACAGAGTGCAACAGGCGCAACCTCGTAAGCCACTCTCCCGGGAGTTCGCTCTCATCACCGAGCGGCTGGGGCCCCTTCCCCTCGTTAATCACTTCATCCGCCGGCTCTCTCTCATCGAGCTGCTCGATCGCCACGTCCCCACGATCGATCGGCGCTGCGCCGTGCCCCATGCGCTGGCGCTTGGGGTGCTGCTGCGCTCGATCGTGGTCGAGCGCGAGCCGATCTACCGCGAAGTCGAGACCGTGCACGGCTTTGCCCCGGCGCTCTATGGCCTTGCAGCCGAGGATCTGCGCCACCTGAGCGATGATCGCCTCGGGCGCGCACTCGATCGGCTCTTCGACGCCGACCGCGCGGGGCTGCTCACCGCTGTGGTGCTCGCGGTGGTCGAGCGCTTTGCCGTGAAGTTCGAGGAACTCCACAACGATTCGACCTCGATCCGCTTCTGCGGGCAGTACCGCCGGCAACCGGAGAGGGTTCGGGGCCGCCCTCCGCCACGCATCACCTACGGTTTCTCCAAAGACCATCGTCCCGATCTCAAGCAGCTGCTCTTTATCCTCACCACCGCAGGCGATGGCGGCGTGCCGGTGCAGTTTCGCGCCGTCGACGGCAACACCAACGATGCCATCACCCATATCGAGACCTGGAACACGCTCAAGGCCATCGCCGGAAGAGCGGACTTCCTCTATGTCGCCGACTCCAAGCTGTGCTCCCACGGTAATCTCGATTACATCCATCGTGCCGGCGGGCGCTTCGTCACGGTGCTGCCGCGCTCGCGGCAGGAAGACCGGCAGTTCCGCAAGTCGATCCAGTCGAACACCCCGGCTTGGCAGCTGCACTGGGATCGCCCTGACCCCAGAGGGCGCGACGGCCCGCGCGATCAGTGGTACCTGTACTGCGATCCGGTCGGCTCGATGGAAGCCTGGCCGATCGTGTGGGTGTGGTCGACGCTGCTTACCCAGCACCAGCGCGCCCGCCGCCAGCGCAACATCACCGCCGCCCTCGAAGCACTCAGCAGCTTACGCACACGCATCCTCAGTCCCCGCGCACGACTGCGCGGCGCCTCCCGCATCGATCTGGAGGTCGAGAAGATCCTCGAGCACTACCATGTGCGTCGCTACGTGAAGATCGCCCGCACGGTACGCGCCGAGCACGCCTTCAAGCAGACCCGCCGCGGCCGCCCGGGGCCGGACACCGCTTACCGGCGTATTACGCGCCGCCGCTACGACCTCGAGTGGAACATCGATCAGGCCGCCGTCGCCTACGACGAGAAGAGCGACGGGATGTATCCCTTGCTCACGAACGACCGCAAGCTCACCCCGGCGCAGGTACTCGAAGCCCACAAGGGCCAGCCGACCATCGAGAAGCGCTTCGAGCAGCTGAAGACCGTACACGAGATCGCCCCGGTGTTCCTGAAGAACGCCGCGCGCATCGAGGCGTTCTTTACCATGTACTTCCTGGCGCTTCTGCTGCAGGCACTCATCGAACGCGAGCTGCGCAGGGCGATGCAGCGCGAACACCTCAAGGAGTTGCCGCTCTATCCCGAGCAGCGCCGCTGCAAGCGGCCCACCACGGAGCAGATCCTGCGGCTATTTAGCCTCGCCGAGCGCCACCTGCTCACGCGCGCCGGACGCACCGTGCAGGTTTTCGAGCCCGAGTTCACCCCGCTGCAGCGTCAGATACTCGATCTCCTCGGGCTTCAGAGGGACGTCTTCCACGCCTGAGGCCGCCGGGAAATTCACGCGAAATCACGTGCGCGATGTGCGGAAAGTAAGACCAAGCACTTCATCAACGGCGACTTCGTCGAATCCCACGGCACCGCGGTCGTCGAGGTAACGCAATCCGGCGAACAACGAACTGATCGGCCGCGTCACGATGGGCGATCCGATCGACGCCGAGCGCGCCATCGCTCCAGCCAAGGCAGCGTTTCGGGGCTGGTCGCGAACCACGCTCGATTAGCGGAAAGTCTGGTTGCA
>DASPTZ010000063.1:0-122990 GCA_035623155.1 Casimicrobiaceae bacterium
TGCCGTCCCGATTGCAGAACACATACTCCGAGAGGTGCGCAGTTGCCGCGTGTTGCGCCCTGAGGGCAGCGCAGACCGTAGGGGACATCTCGATATCGCGCGCCGACTCGTAAGTCTTGGTGGTCTCGGGCTCGCCATTGACGATGGTTTCCCGAACGAGGATGAGCCCGCGTTCGAAGTCGACGTAGCGCCACTTGAGTCCGTCGACCTCGCCGGTGCGCATGCCGGTGAAGAAGCGGACCAGGAGGTAGCTCTGGAAGTCCTTGCGCACGGTTTCCAGAATCTGCTGCACCTCCGCCAGGGTGAAGGGCTCGATGTCGCTCTTGGTGAGCTTGAGCGGCTTGATCCGCTGGTAGGGACTGGCGAAGTGAAACCGGTCGGCTGCATCTTCGAGCACTCTGCGTAGCACGCCCATGACGTGGTTGATACGCTGGGCCGAGAGGGTGTTCTTACCTTTCCGGCCTGGCAACTTCCCCAGGGCGGAGCGGAAGTTCAAGAGCTGTTCTTTGGTGATGCCGCCTACGTCCACTTCCCCGAAGCGCGGGATCAGATGCTGGTCGAGAGCGCCTCGAACGGTCTTCTGATAGGAACGCTTCCACTCGATCTCGTGCTGGGCGTACCACTGGTTCGCGAAGTCGACGAAACACATCGTCGACGTCGGCCTCGTTGCAATCGGAGCCGGCGTCGCCATAGGTGCGTCGGTCGTTCCGATCGTCGCCGCGCTGGCCGTCCCCACAAGCTGGTTGGCTGAGAATCGGGCAGCGTTCCGGCTGTTGGGAAAGTAGCAGGCGTAATCAAAGGCACCCGACTTGATGTCTTTCATTAATCGATCCAGGATGGCCTGGAGCCTCCTTCTATTGCCAGGGGTATCTGTGAGAGCGGTCTGCTCGCGGCAGCGCCTGCCTTGGAAGAAGAAATCGAGGTACAGCGCACCTGTTTCTCGACGGGCTCTGACTCTAGCCATTGAGCACTCCGCCGTTGGCCATCGGGATGGGAAGGCTCACCATGGAGGTAAGCTTCATGTCGCGCTCGATCGCTTCCCAGACGTACAAGATTTTGCGGCCCCCGAAGGGACGGATGTAATGCACCCCTTCCAAAAGCACGCTGTCCTTCATTCGCTCCCGGATCGTTCGAGGGTCGTATTTGATCTTCGCCGACAATTCTTCAGTCGTTAGGTAGGTCTGGCTCATGGCGGTGCCCTTGCTGTTAGTGGTTGGCAGATGATGCGTATACGCTTCATCTAACGCACAGTATAGCTATCACCCGACAGTTGTCAAATGCGGACGATTAGCAGGATAATCATCCGCAGCGAGAAACGACGAATGCTGAGATTTCGGCTGAAAGAGCTGCTGGCGGACCGCGAGTTCCGTGAGGGAAGAGTTATTACCTTGACGGAAGTTGCGCGAGCAACCGGCGTCCACCGCATGACGCTGTCGAAGGTCGCCAACCATCGGGGCTATAACCCGACGGCGGACGTGCTCGACAAGCTATGCGGCTACTTCGATTGTCGCATCGAGCAGTTGGTGGAGCATGTTCCGCAGGGCGCAGCTACTGTCACCGCGCGCAGGAAGAAGAGCGCAAGCCAACGGTCAAAATAGCGGTCCACGCGGAGCGCTACCGAACGGGCGAGTGGCACAGAACTGTCACAGAACCTGTCACAGTGACAGATTCTCCGAGCACAGTTGCGCGCGAAGTCACGCAACCCAATGATCAGAATGGCGCGCCCGACAGGAGTCGAACCTGTGACCTTTGGCTTCGGAAACCAACACTCTATCCAACTGAGCTACGGGCGCGCGGCAGTGCATTTTACGCGCCGCTCGCAGGAGCGTCCATTCGAGGAGCCTCTGAACAAGTCCCTCGTGTGCCGCGTGACGATATAATGCCGCCTTCGTCATGCAGGAGCGCTTCGACGCATCAAGCGCTCCCATCCAGGGACCGGTCATGAGCGCCCCAGACGCCCAGCACACCTCCTTCATCAAGACGCCAAGACAGCTCGCGATCGTCGTCGCGGCGGCATTCGCGGTGCCCATTGTCCTGATCGTGCTCGTCTCTCAGCTCATCACCAGCACGCGGCCTGCAGGCAGCATCGAATCCGAGAACAAGGTGCTTTCCCGCATCGAGCCTGTCGGCCAGGTGACATTGGCCGATGCGGCTGCGCCGGCCGGCGAAAGGACCGGCGAGCAGGTTTTCCAGACGGTGTGCAAGGCGTGCCATGAAGCAGGGCTCGCGGGTGCGCCGAAGGTGGGCGACAAGGCAGCATGGGCGCCAGCGATCAAGAAGGGCTACGCGACACTCGTGAAGCACGCGATCGAGGGTTTCGAGGAGCCGGGCAAGGTAATGCCGGCGAAAGGCGGCATGCCGGATCTCGCCGACATCGAAGTCGAGCGCGCAGTCGTGTACATGGCCAATCAGTCAGGAGCGAGCTTCAAGGAGCCTGTCGCGCCTGCCGCTGGCGCGAGCGGCGCGGCGGCGCCAGCTGCTGCGGCGAAACCCGCGACAGGTGCTGCTACGGCTCCGAGCGCACCTGCCACCAAGCCGGCCGGCCCTCTCGATGCCAAGGCGGCCGAGGCGATGATGGCGAAGGACGGATGCGTTGCCTGCCATGGCGTCGACAAGAAGATCGTCGGTCCCGCGTTTTTCGATGTCTCCGCAAAGTACAAAGGCGATGCAGGTGCGCTCGCCAAGCTCACGCAGAAGGTGAAAGCGGGAGGATCCGGCGTTTGGGGTCAGATACCCATGCCGCCGAACTCGCAGGTTCCCGACGACGACATCAAAGCGCTGGTGAGCTGGGTGCTGACGCTTAAGAAATAGCCGCGGCCAGCGAGTTCAGCTTCCGGCCGACGCCCGGCCGCTCGTGCTCGACAGCCATCGCCCCCATGAGTCATTATGTCGTCGGCGACATCCAAGGTTGTCACGCCGAATTCCGACAACTTCTCGATCTGATCGCATTCGATCCGGTAACCGACCGGCTGTGGCTGGTGGGCGACCTGGTCAACCGCGGTCCCGAATCGCTGGCGGTGCTTCGAACGGTGAAGGCGCTGGGAAACGCCGCGGTCACCGTCCTCGGCAACCATGACCTTCACCTGTTGACGGTCGCTGCCGGGCACCGCCGGCAGCACCGCCACGACACGCTCGCTCCCATCCTCGATGCGCCCGACCGCGACGAGTTGCTCGCGTGGCTGCGCACGCGGCCTCTGGTGGTCTGCGAGGGCGATCTCCTCATGGTGCATGCGGGGCTGCTGCCTTCGTGGACGCCGTCGAGAGCGGTCGCGCTTTCGCGCGAGGTCGAATCGGTGCTAGCTTCGGATGAGCGCGACGACTTCCTGCGCCATCTCTACGGAGACGAGCCATCGCGCTGGACGGAGTCGCTTGCTGGCTACGATCGCTTGCGCGTCATCGTCAACGTGTGCACTCGACTGCGTTTTTGCGGCGCCGACGACGCGCTGGAGCTCGCCGAAAAGCGCGGTCCTGGGCACGCGCCCCCGGGCTACGCGCCCTGGTTCGCGCATCCCCACCGCAAGTCGGCGGGCGTCACGGTCTTCTGCGGCCACTGGTCGACGCTCGACCTTATGCTTGCGCCGCGCGTGGTGATGCTGGACTCGGGTTGCCTCTGGGGCGGTACGCTGACCGGGATCAGGCTGGATGACGACCGAGTGTTCCAGATCCCCAGCCGAGCGCCGCTCGATCCGATGCCGCGCGATTAGCCGCTACGGCTCCACCGACGCATCACCACAGCGAGCCGCCAAACTGCTCGGCGTAGCGCCCGGCCAGGCGCTCGCGATCGATGGCGTGATTCTGCCCGCCGCGCGAGCCGATCTTGAGCGACCCGAGCAGCGACGCGAGCCGGCCCGTTCGTTCCCAACCCCATCCCTGAGCGATGCCGTAGAGCAGTCCCGCGCGGTACGCGTCGCCGCATCCCGTGGGATCGATCACGACGATGGGCTTCACCGCTGGGATGTCGAGCACGCGCCCGTCGACATGGATGCGCGACCCGTCCGCTCCATAGGTAACGATGAGCGCGTCGACCCGCTGCGCGATCCCTTCGAGCGAGAGTCCCGTTCGCTCGGCGAGGAGGCTCCCTTCGTAATCGTTTACCGCCAGATAATCGGCGCAGTCGATCATATCTACCAGCTCTTCGCCCGAGAACAGCGGCAGGCCCTGGCCCGGATCGAATACGAATGGAATCTTCGCGTCGGCGAACTCGCGCACGTGCGCTCGCATGCCCTCCCGTCCATCCGGCGCGACAATGCCCAGCGCGATGCCTCCGACATCACCAACCCGGTTGATGTGCGAGTGGTTCATCGCGCCCGGATGGAACGCCGTGATTTGATTGTCGTCGAGGTCGGTGATGATGAACGCCTGCGCGGTGTACGTTCCCTCGACCGCGCGCACGCCCTCTCCGTCAATGCCCAGCGTCGAGAGCCGTTCCGGGTAAGCCCGATCGTCGCCACCGATCGTCGCCATTATCACCGGCTCGCCGCCGAGCGCCTTCAGGTTGTAGGCGATGTTCCCCGCGCAGCCGCCCCACTCGCGGCGCATCTCGCCGATCTGGAATGACACCGAGAGCACGTGCGTCTGGTCCGCCAGGATGTGGCGCGAAAATCGGTCCGGAAAGACCATGATCGTGTCGAGCGCGAGCGAGCCGCAGATCAGCGTTCGCGGAGCTGTCATGGATGTATGGCTGCGATGTCTTTCGGCTGCTACGCCGAGGGGTCGCGCCCGATCTCCCTGACGATGAACTGCTGGCGACGGGAGACGGCCAGCGCTTCCGGCACGCCGCGAAGCAGCACCTCCCAGTGAGCATCGCCGTCGGCGCTGACGCGGCGCTCGAATCCGCGTATGGCGCTGCGCGCAACGAGACAGTTGCGATGGATCCGCACGAATCGCGGACCGAATTCCTCCTCCAGCCGGGTGAGCGATTCCTCGAGCAGATACTCCCGGTCGGCGGTCCGTATGGTGATGTACTTGAGCTCGGCCTTGAGATACACGACCTCGTCGACCGGCACCAGCACGACCCGCGAGCGCTCGGTCACCGACAGGAAGCGGCGCGCGGACGAAGGCAGCCGGTTCAACTTGGCGTCCGAGAGAGGCCGCAGGCGCGGAACCTTGTCGAGAGCCGCGAGCAGCCGCTGCACCCGCACCGGCTTCACCAGGTAGTCGATGGCATTTACTTCGAAGGCGGCGATCGCGTGCTCGTGATACGCGGTGGTGAAGATGAGCACCGGTGGCAGCGGCAGCTTGAGAAGGTGGCGCGCCAGCTCGATGCCATCCATGTCCGGCATGTGAATGTCGGTGAGGACCAGATCCGCAGGCGTCGTGCTGAGCAGTGAAAGAGCCTCACGGCCGCTCGCCGCCTCCCCGACGACGATCAGCGGCACCGCGCTCGTGCAGTCGTCGAGCACCTCACGCAAGCGGTGCCGCGCCGGCGCCTCGTCGTCGACGATGAGCACCTTGAGCGGCGAATCAGTCACGCGCCGCCTCGCTCTCCGTCTTGGTTCGATAGGGCATGCGGATGTGCACTTCGTAACTCTCCCGGCTCACTTTGCTCTCGAGCCCCGCTTCGGCGTCGAAGTGCAGAGCCAGCCGCTCGCGAATGTTGGCGAGCGCCATCCTGTTGCCGCCCTGATGCCGGCCACCCGATTGATAGGGATTGCGCAGGATCGCATGCACTTCGCCGCGTCGCAGGAATATGTTAATCGCGATTACCCCGGGCGCGCTAGACGGCTCGATGCCGTGGTAGACCGCGTTCTCGAGCAGCGGCTGCAGCACCAATGGCGGCACCAGCGCGTCGCGCGGCATGTTGTCGATGTGCCATTCGATGCGCAGCCGCTCGCCCAGGCGGAGCTTTTCGAGGTCGAGGTATTGGCGGCACAGTGCGACTTCGTCGACGAGCGGCGCGAGCTGCCGGTTGTCGCGCATCAGCACCCTGAACAGATCAGCCATGTCCTCGAGCGCCGACTCCGCCCGCCTCGGCTCGCTGCGCATGAGCGAGAGGACCGCGTTGATGCTGTTGAACAGGAAGTGAGGGCGGATGCGTGCCTGCAACGCCTGAAGGCGCGCCTCCGAAATGGCCGGTGAAAGCGCCTTGGCGCGCAACGCGAAGTAGTAGAGCAGCCCTCCGGCGATCAGCAGCGCGAAGGCGACCCTGCGCAGAAGGATGACCGTCGTGACGTCGGAGAATAGCGCGGCCAGCGCGGTGTTGAAGGCGAGCGCTATCCCCACCGTCAGCGCGAGGATGGCAATCGCTCCCGTTCTGTAGGGAAGATGCTCGAGCCACGGCGCTGCCATGTACAGTATCAGCAACGCGAGCAGCAGCTGGGGCTCGACGATCGCGGTAGCCTGCACCCACACGTCCGATATGGCGGTCCACCGCATTTCGCTGACGATCGCGGCGATCAGCACCAGCGCGTTGACCGCGAGCAGGATGCGCAGGATCGTGCCGAGATTGCGCAGCTCCGGCAGCGCGAGAGGCACCCGATTATGATCTATAATGGTTCGCATCGTTTTGCCGCTCCCGGAGAGCGACTGCCCCGGAATTTCGGCAATTCGCGAAAGTTGCCGCCCGGCTATTGTGGGGAAGAGGTCCGGGTGAGGCAAGCCATGTCAAACAAACGCGATCCTGACAGGCGCGCGAGCGGCTGGTCCGGCCGCTTCGGCGAGCCGGTCGATGCGCTCGTCAAGTTGTACACCGCATCGGTGGACTTCGACCGCAGGCTCGCCGACGCCGACATCGCGGCCTCGCTCGCCCACGCCCGCATGCTCGAAGCGACGGGAATCCTGACTCTCGACGACGTCGCCGCCATCGAGCGCGGTCTCGCGGCGATCCGCAGCGAGATCGAGCGCGGCGAGTTCGCATGGTCGCGCGATCTCGAGGACGTGCACCTCAACATCGAGAAGAGGCTCACTGCGCTGATCGGGGACGCCGGCAAGCGGCTGCACACGGCACGCTCGCGCAACGACCAGGTAGCCACCGATCTTCGCCTCTACGTACGCGCGGCCATCGATGCCATCGTCGCATCGATCGCAGGGCTGCGCAGCGCGCTTCTGGACCTGGCCGAGAAGCACGCGGCGACGATCATGCCCGGGTTCACGCACCTGCAGGTCGCGCAGCCGGTCACCTTCGGCCATCACTTGCTCGCCTACGACGCCATGCTCGCTCGCGACGCCGGCCGGCTCGCCGATTGCCGCAAGCGGGTGAACCTGCTGCCAATGGGCAGCGCGGCGCTGGCCGGCACCGGGTTCGCCATCGACCGGGCGCGCGTCGCGCGCGAGCTCGGCTTCGACGGTCTTTGCCCCAACTCGCTCGACGCCGTGTCGGATCGCGATTTCGCCATCGAATTCGCCGCGGCGGCGGCGCTGATCATGCTGCATGTGTCGCGCTTCGCCGAGGAGCTCGTCCTGTGGTCGAGCCCGCGCTTCGGCTTCGTGCGCCTAGCCGACCGCTTCTGCACCGGCAGCTCGATCATGCCGCAGAAGAAGAATCCCGACGTGCCCGAGCTCGCGCGCGGCAAGGCCGGCCGCGTGTTCGGTGATCTCGTCGCTCTGCTGACGGTCATGAAGGCGCAGCCGCTCGCCTACAACAAGGACAACCAGGAAGACAAGGAGCCGGTGTTCGACATCATCGACACGCTCGGGCCGACGCTGGCGATCATCACAGACCTGGTCGCCACCGGCATCAGCGTCGATGCCGAGCGCATGCGCGTCGCGGCGAGCGAAGGATTTGCGACTGCGACTGATCTCGCCGACTACCTCGTACGCAAGGGCGTTCCCTTTCGCGACGCGCACGAGGTCGTCGCGAACGCCGTGCGGCACGCCGAAAGCGAGCACCGGGACTTGAGCGAGCTGCCGCTCGCGGTGCTGCAGCGGTTCTCACCTCTGATCGGCGACGACGTCTACGCGGTGCTCACCCTCGAGGGATCGGTCGCGAGCCGCAATCATCCGGGCGGGACCGCGCCCGAACAGGTCAAGGCGGCCATCCGCGCTGCACGCGCCTCTCTCGCCGCGCGCTGATCAACCGTTTCTCGATTCAGGAGTCAGGATGAGTGGAAGGCGACTGGCATTTCTCGGGCTAGGAGTGATGGGCTTCCCGATGGCGGGCCATCTCGCTCGAACAGGGCACGCGGTCACCGTGTACAACCGCACGCCGGCGAAGGCCGCGCGATGGGTGGAAAAGCACGGCGGGAAGTCCACTGCGACGCCCGCGGCTGCCGTGGCCGAAGCCGAGATCGTGCTGATGTGCGTGGGCAACGACGACGATGTGCGCGCCGTGGCCCTGGGGGAAGGCGGAGCGCTCGCCGCGATGAAAGCAGGCGCGACGCTGGTCGATCACACCACCGCCTCGGCCAGCGTAGCGCGCGAGCTCTACGCTGCGGCCAAGTCGCGTGGAGTGCGCTTCCTCGACGCGCCGGTTTCCGGTGGACAGGCGGGCGCCGCGAACGGCAAGCTCACGATCATGGTCGGCGGCGACGCCGATGTCTTCGCTGCCGCCGAGCCGGTGCTCGCGAGCTATGCCCGAGCCGTCACGTTGATGGGGCCTGCCGGCGCCGGGCAGCTCACCAAGATGGTCAACCAGATCAGCGTTGCGAGCGTGATCCAGGGACTGGCGGAGGGCATCAACTTCGCGGGGAGAGCGGGGCTCGACGTCGAACGCGTGCTCGACGTGATCTCCAAGGGTGCCGCTCAATCGTGGCAGATGGAGAACCGGGGCAAGACGATGGCCGCGGATCAGTTCGACTTCGGCTTCGCCGTCGACTGGATGCGCAAGGATCTGGCAATCTGCCTGTCCGAGGCGCGTCGCAACGGCGCGGCTCTGCCCATGACTGCCGTCATCGATCAGTTCTACTCGCGCATCCAGGCGCGCGGCGGCGGCCGCTGGGACACCTCCAGCCTCATCCGGCTCCTGCGCGACGCGAAGTAGCGCGCCTTTCGCTCCTGCGTACGTGGCGGCGCTCGCCACTGATGTAGGTGGCCGCAACGGCGCGGTCGTCGCCGAGCATCATCAGCACGAACAGCTCCTCGACCAGTCCCTGCGCGCGTTCCATTCGCCGTGCCATCAGAGGCGTCGCGGAAGCATCGAGCACGACGAAGTCGGCCGCCTTGCCCACCGCGAAATTCCCCAGACGGTCCTCCAGGCCCAGCGCTCGCGCGCCGCCCAGCGTGGCGAGGTAGAACGCACGCAATGGTGATAAGCGCTGCCGCGCGAGCTGCGCGACCTTGTAGCTCTCGGCGAGCGTCCGCAACATGGAAAAGCTCGTGCCTCCGCCGACGTCGGTGCCAATGGAGACATTGACGCCGTGCGCGAGCGCGGCATCGAGGTCGAACAGGCCGCTGCCCAGGAACAGGTTCGACGTCGCGCAGAACGCCATCGCCGCGCCCGTCTCGGCCATGCGCTGCCGGTCGCGCTCGTCGAGGTGTATGCAGTGCGCGTACACCGCGCCACGGCGCAGCAGGCCGAAGCGGTCGTAGACGTCGAGGTAGCTGCGGCTCCAGGGAAAGAGCTCCGCCACCCAGCGCACCTCGTCCAGATTCTCGGCGACGTGCGACTGCATGAGCACGCCGGGGTGCTCGTTGAGCAGCCGCCCTGCGAGCTCGAGCTGGCGCTCGGTCGAGGTGGGCGCGAAGCGCGGCGTGACCGCGTAGAGCAGCCGGTCGCGGCCGTGCCAGCGCTCGATCAGCTCCAAGCTCTCCGCGTAACCCGACTCGGCCGTGTCGCGCAGGAACTCCGGGCAGTTGCGGTCCATCAGCACCTTGCCGGCGACCATGCACATCCCGCGCTCCCGCGCCGCTTCGAAGATCGCGTCGACCGAAGCGGGATGGACGCTCGCAAAGACCATCGCCGTGGTCGTTCCGTTGCGCAGCAGCTCGTCGAGGAAGAAGCCAGCCACTTCTCTCGCGTGCTTGGGGTCGCCGAAGCGCTGCTCGGTCGGAAAGGTGTAGCGCTCGAGCCATTCGAGCAGTTGTTCGCCGTAGGAGGCAATGATGTCGGATTGCGGGTAATGGATATGCGTGTCGATGAACCCGGGTGCGATCAGTCGTCCGCGGTAGTCGACCACCCTGGCGTCCTTCGGCAAGCGTTTGGAGAGCGATGCCCACGCGCCCACCGCCGTGACGCGTCCGTCGCGAACCAGAAGAGCGCCATCGCCGAAATGGACGTGCGCCTTGTCGCCGGCAAGCGCTGGGTCGTCGACGAAATGCAGGATCTCGCCGCGAAACACCGTCGGGCGGTTCGCCGCGGCCCTTCCTTTCCCACGGCGCGACTTGGCGACGCCGCTCACTGCACCTTCGCGCCTTGAGCGAACCACGCGGCGATGAGCGCTCGCTCGTCGTCGGTCATCTGCGTGAGATTTCCGATAGGCATGTAGCGCGTAGTCACGGTTTCGTTGATCTTCGGCGCCTGCGCGACGATCTGCTCCGCGGTCTCCAGTATCACCCCCTTTGGCGGCTGGGCGAAGCCTTCCTGACGAGGCTGCGCTGCGTGACACCCGACGCAGCGCTCGGTGATCACGCCTTGCACCTTGGCGAACGCGATCTTGTCGCCGCCGGGCCCGGACACGTTGGGCGCGATCGCTGCGGCCACGCCGGCGAGCAGCAGGCACGCGAGCACCGGAAGCGCCGGCTTGACCATGCCCTTGTGCCGCAGCACGAAGAACTGCCGGATCAGCACGCCGGCCAGCATGATCACCGCGAGCACCAGCCAGCCGTAGCGGTGGCCGAAGGTCATCGGATAGTGGTTACTTATCATCACGAACAGCACCGGCAGCGTGTAGTAGGTGTTGTGCACCGAGCGCTGCTTGCCGGCGATCCCCGGCGCCGGATCGGGATCGCGTCCGGCTCGGATCTCGGCCACCATCTGCTTCTGTCCCGGGATGATCACGAAAAAGACGTTGGCGACCATGATCGTGCCCAGCATCACGCCCACGTGCATGTACGCCGCGCGGGCACCGAAGACGTGGAAAAGCGCCCACGACATCGCCACCACGAACACGAAGACCACCACGGCGAGCACGTTCTCGCTTTTCGCGAAAAGCTTGCACAGCGTGTCGTAGACCAGCCAGCCGCCGACGATGACAGCGACGCTGAGCGCGACGCCGGCGATCGGCGAGATGTCGAGCACGCTCTTGTCGATGAGATAGGTCGACGCGCCGAGCCAATAGATGATGGCGAGCAGGCCCATGCCGGAGAGCCAGGTCGTATAAGCCTCCCACTTCGACCAGTGCAGGTCGGAGGGTAAAGGCTCGCCCTTGGGGCCCGTGAGGAACTTCTGGCTTACGTAGAAGCCTCCCCCGTGCACTGCCCACAGTTCCCCGAAGACACCACGCTTGGCGTCCTCCGTCTTCGGGGCCTTGAGCGAATTGTCCAGCATGACGAAATAGAACGACGCGCCGATCCAGGCGATGCCGGCGATCATGTGCAGCCATCGCAGCAGAAGATTCAGCCAGTCGAGGATATAGGCTTCCATTGCGTTCGAAAACCTCTCCCTCACCCGCCGCGCTGGCGCGCGCCGGCCTCTCCCAAAGGGAGAGGCGACAAGAACGAACCCCTCTGCCCCCGGGAGAGGGGCGGGGGTGAGGGAGGGACTGCCAAGCTACTGAGTCCTCAGCAGGGACTACTTCTTCGGCAGCTTACTGGCGACGCCTTCGACGTAGTAGTCCATCTTGCCGAGCTCGTCGTCGGACATCACCTTGCCGGCTGCGACGCGCTCTTTGCCGTCCTGGTCCTTTACCGGCCCAGCGAAAGGATGGAACTTGCCGGCCTTGAGCTCGCCCTCGAGCTTGACCACCATCTCCTTCACATCCGCGGGAATCGCCGGGTTGAGCGGCGCGAGCTTGATCATGCCTTCCTTGTAGCCACCCCAAGTCGAGGTCGGTTTCCAAGTGCCGGCGATCACGTCCTGGACCTGCTTGGTGTAGAAGTCGCCCCACTGGTGCGTGGTGGCTGTAAGGTGCGCCTTGGGACCGTACTTCGACATGTCGGAGTGGTAGCCGAACGCGTACTTGCCTTTTTCCTCGGCGGCCTGAACAACGGCGGTCGAATCGGTGTGGTGGGTAACGATGTCCGCTCCCTGCGAGATCAGTGTCAGCGCGGCTTCCCGCTCCTTGCCCGGGTCGTACCACGAGTTCACCCAGATCACGCGCACCTCGGCCTTGGGATTGACGCTGCGCGCGCCGCGGGCGAAAGCGTTGATCCCCTGCAGCACTTCGGGAATCGGGAAAGCGGCGACATAGCCCAGGATATTGGACTTGGTCATCTTGCCGGCGATCACGCCCGTGAGATAGCGCCCTTCGTAGAACCGAGCGTTGTAGTTCCCCATGTTGGGGCCGGTCTTGTAGCCGGTCGCGTGCATGAAATCGTTCTTCGGGAACTGCTTGGCGACCTTCTCGGTGGGATTCATGTAACCGAAGCTGGTCGTGAAAATGATGACATTGCCGCTTTGCGCGAGCTCGCGGATGACGCGCTCGGCGTCGGCGCCCTCGGCGACGTTCTCGACATACTTGGTCTGGACCTTGTTGCCGAGTGCAGCTTCCATCTGCTTGCGGCCGGAATCGTGCTGGAACGTCCATCCGGCGTCGCCGATGGGGCTCACATAGACGAAACCCACCTTGACCGGGGTCTGCGCCGGAGCCTGCGCGGCCGCGGCCGCCATCCAGCTCAATGCGATGGCCGTTGCGCACGCACCGGCCGCTTTGATCACTGCTCTGCGATCGAACATCGCCACTCTCCTCTGTGGTGGTAGGAAGAAGATACCGGCTTCGGGCCGGGATGACGCGAACATTATGCGCTTTACCTCACCCTGTACGATCAGTCGGGCCGGTATGGCTGGCCCAGGGACACCGGCGAGTTGAGCCGGATCGTCTGCACGTTGCGCGAGATGATCACCAGTACGATGATCGTCGCCCAGTAGGGCAGCGACGACAGAAACTGCGACGGGATGTCGATCTGCGCTCCGGAGCCCTGCAGGAACAGCTGCGTGATCATCACGCCCCCGAACAAGTATGCGCCGACCAGGACGCGTACCGGCCGCCAGGTGGCGAACACCACCAGCGCCAGAGCGATCCAGCCGCGCCCCGCGACCATGCCCTCGACCCACAGCGGCGTGTAGAACACCGACAGGAACGCTCCGCCCACCCCGGCCATCGCCCCGCCGAAAATCGTCGCCAGGTAGCGGATGCGGATCACCGGATATCCGATCGAGTGGGCCGAGGTCGGCGACTCCCCGACCGCGCGCAGCACCAACCCTGCTCGCGAGCGGTACAGGAACCAGAAGACCCCAGCGAACAGAGCCCACGACAGATAAACCAGCGACTGCTGGTCGAATACCGCCGGACCGATTACCGGGATGTCGGCCAGCACCGGGATGCGAACCGAGGGAACGGCCAGCATCGTGCCCGATTCGTAGGGCTTGCCGATGAAGGCAGACAGCCCGACGCCGAAAATCGACAAGGCGAGCCCCGAGGCGACTTGGTTGGCCATCAGCGTCAACGTCACCACCGCGAAGATCAGCGACATCGCCGCGCCCGCCGCCATGCCCGCGGCGACACCCGCCCAGGTGCTGTGGCTGTCGTGTGCAACCGCGAACGCGGCGATGGCGCCGACCGCCATGATGCCCTCCGCTCCGAGGTTGAGCACGCCCGACCGCTCGGTGACGAGCTCGCCCAGCGCGGTGATGATCAGCGGCGTCCCGGCGACAATGGTCGCGAACAGCATCGAGGTGACGATCGTGTCCATTGCGCTCTATGCCGCCTTGGCGGTGCGCCGCAGACGGTACTGAATGAACACGTCCGATCCGAGCAGGAAGAACAAGAGCATCCCCTGAAACACCTTGGAGATTGACGAAGGCAGGCTCAGGTATTGCTGCGCCTGCTCGCCGCCGATGTAGAGCAGCGCCATCAGCAGGCTCGCAAAAAAAATACCGATGGGATTGAGCCGGCCGACGAAGGCGACGATGATCGCTGCGAAACCGTAGCCGATACTCAGCTTGTCGGTGAGCTGCCCGGCGGGCCCTGCAACTTCCGCCATTCCTGCGATGCCGGCCGCTGCGCCGCCCGCGAGCAGTCCCACCCAGATCATGCCGACTGCGGAGAATCCCGCGTAGCGCGCCGCGGCTTCGGATTCGCCGGCGACGCGCATCTTGAACCCGGCGAAGCTCCGCTGCATGAACACATAACCGACGACGAGCACTCCCAGCGCGATCACGAACGCGAAGTTGAGCCGGGTGCCTTCGATCAGGATCGGCAGCAGCGCCGCATCGGAAAACATCTCCGTCTGGGGAAAGTTGAACCCTGCGGGATCCTTCCATGGCCCGAACACCAGCCACGACACGGTGAGCTGGGCGATGTAGACCAGCATCAGCGAGGTCAGGATTTCGTTGGCGTTGAACTTGGTCTTGAGCAGCGCCGGCAGCGCGGCCCACAGCGCACCACCGATCGCGCCGGCGACGACCATCGCCGGCAGGATCAGCCGGCTTTCGCTGCTCTGGAACGCGAGCGCGACCCCCGTTGCGGCGACGGCACCCATCAGGAACTGGCCCTCGGCGCCGATGTTCCACACGTTCGCGCGAAAACCCACGGCGAGGCCGACCGCGATCAGCATCAGCGGCGTCGCCTTGAGCAGCAGCTCCGTGATGGCATTGAGATCCCGGACTGGGTTCAGGAAGAAGACGCGGAAGCCCTCGACCGGATCCTTGCCAAGCGCGGAGAACACCAGCATGCCGACGACGACCATGAGCGCCACCGCGATGGCTGGCGACGCGTAGCGCATCGCCCTTGAAGCTTCCGCGCGGGCCTCAAGCTTGAACACGGCGCGCCTCCGCTGCGTCGCTTGCGCCCGGCCACATGCCGCTCATCCACACTCCGATCTCCTCGACGCTGGTCTGCGCCGCCGGTTTTGCCGGCGACAGGCGCCCCTTGGCGATCACCGCGAGGCGGTCGCAGATCTCGAACAGCTCGTCGAGCTCTTCCGAAATGACCAGCACCGCGCAGCCGCGATTCCGGAGATCGATGATCGATTGCCGGATGAACGCCGCGGCGCCGACGTCCACGCCCCAGGTCGGTTGCGCCACCACCAGCACCTTCGGGTCCTGCATGATCTCGCGGCCGACGATGAACTTCTGCAGGTTGCCGCCGGAAAGCGATCTCGCCTGGGCGAGCGGTCCACCGCTCTTGACGTTGTAGCGCTCGATGCATTCGGTCGCGAAGGCGCGCGCCGCCTCGAAGTCGATGAGCATGCGGCGCACGAAGCCGCGGGTCTTCGCCGCGGTGAGGATTGCGTTCTCAGCGAGCGACATGCTCGGGACGGCGCCGCGCCCGAGACGCTCTTCGGGCACGAAGCACAGGCCGAGCTTCCGACGCCGGCCGGGCGACATGCGGCCGGCTTCGGTGCCCGCGATCTGGACCGGAAACTTCTCGGCCAGCGGCTCCTCGCCGGAAATCGCGTACAGCAGCTCCTGCTGCCCGTTGCCGGAGACGCCGGCGATGCCGACGATCTCGCCCGAGTGCACGTCGAGGTGCAGGTCCTGGAGGTCGGTGCCGAAGGGATCGTCTGAGGCGTGCGACAACCCCGCCAGCTTGAGCCGCACCTCGCCGCCCTCCTTCGCCTGCGTGTGCTCGCACACCGGCAGGTCCTTGCCGATCATCAGGCGCGCCATCGACTTAGGCGATTCCTGCGACGGCACGCAGTGTCCCGACACCTTGCCCCCGCGCAGCACGGTGGCCGTGTGGCAGAGCTCCTGGATCTCGTCGAGCTTGTGACTGATGTAGAGGATCGAGCAGCCTTCGGAAGCGAGCTGGCGCAGCGTCTCGAAGAGCTTGCGCACCGCTTGCGGCGTGAGCACCGACGTGGGCTCGTCCATGATCAGGAGCTTCGGCGTCTGTAAGAGGCAGCGGATGATCTCGACGCGCTGCCTCTCGCCCACCGAAAGCGAATGCACGATGCGACGCGGGTCGACGGGCAGGCCGTATTTTTGCGACACCTGCTGGATGCGCTCCGAGAGCTCGCGCAAGTCGGGCTTCCCGGGAAGCGCAAGAGCGACGTTCTCGACTACCGTCAGCGTCTCGAACAGCGAAAAGTGCTGGAAGACCATGCCGATTCCCAGCTCCCGCGCGTGCGCCGGATTGGCGACGGTCACCGTCTCGCCTTCCCACTTCATTTCGCCGCGGTCCGGCTTGACCACGCCGTAGATTATTTTCATCAGCGTGCTCTTGCCTGCGCCGTTCTCGCCGAGCACGGCGTGGATCTCGCCAGGCATCACGGTCAAGTCGACGTTTTCGTTGGCGACCACCGAGGGGTAGATCTTGGTGATACCGGTCAGCGATAAGCGCGGCGTTCCGCCCTTGGCTATTGCCCGTGCCTGCTCGTGCGCCATCGCGCGTCTGCCTCTCCGATCTTCGTCGACGTCCCCGCGGAGCGGGGCGACGCCCCTCAAGCCTGCACGACTGCGCCGGCGGGTTGCCCCGCGGCGATTGCGCGTTCCCGAACCTGCAGCAACTGCGCCGCGACCGCAATGGCGATGGTCGCAGGATCCTTCCCCTTGATGCCGGGCACCCCGATCGGACAAGTCATGGTGGCGAATCGCGCCGGCGGAATGCCGCCCTCCGCCATCCGCCGCTCGAACTGACGCCGCTTGGTCGCCGATCCGATGAGCCCGAAGTAGGCGAAGTCGCCGCGCTCCAAGATGCGCTCTGCCAGCGCCTGGTCGAGGGCGTGGCTGTGGGTCATCACCAGGAAATACGCGCCCGGCGGCGCCGCAGCGACCTCGTCTTCGGGATCGTCGGTGACGATGATGGTCGCATTGCGGGGAGCTTCTGCCGGGAATTCGTGTTCGCGGCTGTCGACCCAGGTCAGGCGGCAGGGAACTCCCGACAGGACGCCGGCGAGCGCTCGACCCACATGGCCTGCACCAAAGAGCACGATGCTGAAATCGGGATCGTGCAACACCTCCAGGAATACGAGCTCCTCGCCCCGCGCCTCGTTCGCGGGCGTGCGGACGAGCTGTGCCGAAGCGGCGGTCGCCAGCATATCGCGCGCCTTGACGGCGATGCTCTCATCGAGTTGCGGATCGCCCAGCGAGCCGTGCAGCCCCGCCGAGGTCACCAGCAGCTTGCCTGCGGTGGCGCGGTTGGCCGTCGTCGCGACCACGACGGCCCGGCCGGACCGGCGAAGCGATGCAAGCAACGAAACCCAGGCGGCGTCGGCACCCACGGGCTCGAAGAGCAGGTTCACCAGTCCGCCGCAGCATTGCCCAAGGCTCGCGCCCAAGGGAAAACGCTTGAGCTCGCCGGTACTCTCTGCTGCCGCGGCGAGCATGTCGCGGGCGATGCCGATCGCCTGCAGCTCGAGATGACCGCCGCCGATCGTGCCGTCCAAGCCCTCGGCGGTGACCACCATGCGGGTCCCCGCTTCGCGCGGAACCGAGCCTTTGGACGAGACCACGCTCACCAGCACGGCGCGCTCGCCGCGGGTGCGACAACGCTCCAAGGCGAGAATCCAGTCGTTCATGCGTCGACCTTCTCGACCTCTGCAGGAGCCGCGCTTCCGGCTGTGCGCGCCCGCAGCTCCTCGACGCAATGCAGAATCTCCTCGGCTGTCGCCGGCGCGTTGAGGCGCGGGCTCGCGCGATACTCAGCGATGCTGGCGATCGCGTCCTTGATCGCCTGGTGCACCGAGATCGCCGCCATCAGCGGGGGCTCGCCCACTGCCTTGGAGCGATAGATCGAGTCCTCGGCGTTGATTCCGGATTCGTAGATCTTCACGTTGAGTACCGGCGGGACGTCGTTGGCTACCGGGATCTTGTAGGTGGACGGCGCGTGAGTCATCAGCTTGCCCTTGTCGTTCCACCACAGGTGTTCCATGGTGAGCCAGCCCATCCCCTGGATGAAGCCCCCCTCGATCTGCCCCGTGTCGATCGCGGGATTGAGCGAGCGACCGACGTCGTGGAGGATGTCCACGCGCAGCAGGCGATTCTCACCTGTGAGTGTATCGACGATTACCTCGGAGACCGCTGCGCCGTAACAGAAATAGTAGAACGGATTGCCGACCCAGGTCTTGCGGTCGTAGCCGATCTTCGGCGTCCTGTAGAAGCCGGTCGCCGACAGCGATACGCGTGCGAAGTACGCGAGCCGCACCAACTCTGCGAACGCAATCGTCTTGTCGCCGACGCTCACGCGGTTGCTGGCAAAGCGCACCTTGTCCACCGGGACCTTGAACTGCTCCGCGGCGAACGCGCTCAGGCGCTCGCGCAGCGCGATCGCCGCCGCCTGGGCGGCCTTGCCGTTGATGTCCGACCCTGAGGAGGCGGCCGTCGCCGATGCGTTGGGCACCTTGCTCGTGTCCGATGCGGTCACGCGAATTCGGTCGACGTCGATAGAAAGCTCCTGCGCGACGACCTGCGCCACCTTGGTGAACAGCCCCTGCCCCATCTCGGTGCCGCCGTGATTGAGCAGCACCGTGCCGTCGGTATAGACGTGAACGAGCGCTCCCGCCTGATTCAGGTGCGTCGCGGTGAACGAGATGCCGAACTTCACAGGGGTGAATGCGATGCCTCGCTTGAGCCACGGGCTGCCGCGGTTCCAGGCGCGGATGGCTTCGCGCCGAGCGCGATACTCCGAGCTCTTCTCCAGTTGATCGACGATGTCGCCGATCACGTTGTCGACGATGGTCTGGTGATAGTGCGTGACGTTGCGCTCGGTCGTGCCGTAGAAGTTGATCCGGCGCACGTCGATGGGGTCCTTGCTCAAGTAACGCGCGATCTCGTCGACCACGTGCTCGATGCCGACCATGCCCTGCGGCCCGCCGAAGCCGCGGAACGCGGTGTTCGACTGCGTATTGGTCTTGCCGCGATAGCTGGTGATGCCGACGTTGGCCAGGTAATAGCAGTTGTCGCTGTGGAACATCGCGCGGTCGTTGATCGAGCAGGAGAGATCGGCGGAGTACCCGCAGCGGCCGGCGAGCGTGAACTCGACGCCGAGAATTCGTCCCTCGCCGTCGAAGCCCACCTCGTAGTCGGTAACGAAGTCGTGGCGCTTGCCGGTGATCATCATGTCGTCGTCGCGGTCCATGCGAAGCTTGACCGGTCGCTTGAGCTTCTGCGCGAAAAGCCCCGCGATGCACGCGAACAGGCCGGGCTGGCTTTCCTTGCCGCCAAAGGCGCCTCCCATGCGCCGGCACTCCACCGTGACCGCGTTGGCGTCGAGGTCCAGCGCGTGCGCCACCTGGTGCTGCACTTCTCCCGGGTGCTGGGTCGAGCTGTAGACGAGTATCCTGCCGTCCTCCTTCGGGACGGCATAGGCGATCATGCCCTCCAAGTAGAACTGCTCCTGCCCGCCGATGTGGATCCGGCCGGAGAGCCGGTGCGGCGCCGCGGCGATGGCTGTCGCCGGATCGCCGCGCTGCATGCGCTCGGTCGGCAGCACGAACGATTCCGCTCGCACGGCGGCCTCCGCAGTCAGGATCGGCTTCAAGTCCTCGTATTCGACGGCCGCCAGGCGCGCCGCGCGGCGCGCCTGCTCCACCGTCTCAGCGGCCACCGCGAAGATCGACTGGCCGTAGTACTGCACCAGCGTCGTGGCGAAGATCGGGTCGTCGGCGACGACGGGGCCGTAGTCGTTCTTTCCCGGAACGTCCCTGGCGGTGAGCACGGCGACGACACCCGGCGCAGCGCGCACGCGCGTCAGATCGAGCGACTTGATGCGCGCGTGCGCCCGCTCGCTCATGCCGATCGCCGCGTGCAGCGTGCCGCGCACCTCGGGGATGTCGTCGATATAGAGCGCCTCGCCGCTCACGTGCAGATGCGCGCTGTCGTGGGGAATTGCCGCACCCGCGCCGCCGGCTGGATGAGTGTCCATGCGTCGCCTCTAGATCGCGAACTCGACGACCTGCGTGGGCGCCTTCTGGCCCGAGGTCTCGAGATAGAACTTGTACAGCAGGTTGCGCGCGACGCTGCGCCTGTACGCAGCGCTCGCGCGCATGTCGGTGATGGGCGAGAAGTCGCGGTCGAGCGCGGCCATCGCGGCCCTCGCGGTCGCTTCGCTCCATTCGCGGCCGGCGAGTGCGCGCTCGGCGGCCGCCGCCCGCTTCGGCGTTGCCGCCATGCCGCCGAACGCGACGCGCGCCTCGGCGATCTTGCCGCGCTCGAGCGTCAGGCGGAACGCCCCGCACACCGCCGAGATGTCCTGATCGAAGCGCTTGGAGATCTTGTAGGTGCGCAGCTGCCAAGACGTCTCCCGCCGAGGCACGCGCACGCGCTCGACGAACTCGCCTGGCTCCAGCGCCGTCTTCTGGTACCCCAGATAGAACTCGTCGAGCGCAATCTCCCGGCTGTGCCGGCCCTTGCCCAGCACCAGCGTTGTGCCCAGGACCATGAGCACCGGCATCGAGTCGCCGATCGGCGAGCCGTTGGCGATGTTGCCGCCGAGCGTTCCAGCGTTGCGGATCGGCGGCGACGCGAAGCGCCGATAGAGCTCGCCAAGCTCGGGGTACGCGCCCACCAGCGCGTCGTAGGCGTCGGTCAGGCTCGCCCCGGCGCCGATGTCGATGCCGGCTTCCGTCGTACGGATGGTCTTGAGCTCGGCCACGTCGCCCACGTAGATGATCGTCGGCAGATCCTTGTGCTGCTTGGTGACCCAGAGCCCGACGTCGGTGGCACCGGCCAGCATGCGCGCATCGGGATTCTCGGCGCGAGCTTCGGCGAGCTCCTTCAGCGTCGTCGGAGCATAGAACGTCGCCGCGCCATGGCGCACGACCAGCATCTTGCCGCGACGGATGGCGCGCAGCCGCTCAATCATTTCCCGCTCGCTCTGGGTGATCTCGCGGTCGCTCGCCATGGAAAACGAGCAGTTCATCCAATGCTGGTGGCGGTCCTGTCCCTCGGCGGCATATTCGTACATCTTCCTGCCGGCGTCGACGATCGGCCTGTAGCCCGTGCAGCGGCAGAGGTTGCCTGCCAGCGCATCGCCGATTTCGGCGCGGGTCGGATTCTGCTTCGTCTTGTACAGCGCGAACAGCGACATCACGAAGCCAGGGGTGCAGAAGCCGCACTGCGAGCCGTGGCAGTCGACCAGCGCGCGCTGCACGGGATGCAACGCACCGTCGGGCCCTCTCAGGCTCTCGACGGTGATGAGTTCCTTGCCGTCCAGCGTCGGCACGAACTGGATGCAGGAGTTGACGGCGCGAAAGCGCACGTCGCTGCCGGCTAGCTCGGCGAGCACGACGGTGCAGGCGCCGCAGTCGCCCTCGGCGCAGCCCTCCTTGGTCCCCGTGCGCCCGAGGTCCTCACGCAGGAAGTTGAGCACGGTGCGGGTCGGTGACACGCCTTCAACCGTGCGGATCTCGCCATCGAGCACGAAACGGATCGCGTCGCCATTCACAGGTGTTCTCTGCCTGGCTGCCATGACTTTCTCCGGCGACTGTCGCCTTCAGTTCAATCGGATCCCGCCCGCGTCGATCTCGGGCCTTGCTCAGCTGCCCCGGTACGTCGAATAGCTCCAGGGCGAAACCAGAAGCGGGACGTGGTAGTGCTGCTTGGGATCGGCGATGCCAAATCGTAGCACCACATCCTCCACAAAAGGCGGCTGTGACTGCACAACTCCAAGCGCCGCGAAGTACGCGCCGGCTCCGAACACGATCTCGTAGCGGCCGACGCCGAAGTCCGCGCCTTCCAGCAACGGCGCATCGCAGCGGCCATCGGTGTTGGTGGTGACGTCGCGCAGCAGCAGCCGCGTGCCGTCCGATGCGTCGAGCGCGTACACCCGCACCCGCACCCCGGCCGCCGGACGGCCGTTGGCGGTGTCGAGCACGTGCGTGGTCAGCCGGCCCATCGCCTTCTCCTCAAGGCGACTATGGCACGCGCCTAGATCAATGTCAACAATATGCGCGTTAATGTGGTTACAATACCCCGTGATAGTGTTTACATAATGCGGCGCACAGCGCCCAGCAATTGCTTCAAAGGAACCGCCTTGACGGCGGAAGCTCGGAGGAGAAAGCTTGGGAGCAGCGCCCATTCCCGACCTATGCCCGGGCGCCCTCGCCAGGATGCCGACTGACATCGTCCAGCAAGCGTCGAAAGGGGACCGTTTCGGCCGCGAGGCGCGCGTCGCCGCCGTGTGCCTGGCGGCCATCGCCGTTGCGCTGGCAGCGTGGCTGGTGCCGCCGATCGCACAGCCCGAGGGCTACCACGCGTTCGCAGACCAGCGATCGATGCTCGGTATTCCCAATTTCCTCGACGTGGTCTCAAGCCTGGCGTTCCTCATCGCAGGCGGGTCTGGTTTGCTGTGGGTGGCCCGGGGGACGCGAGCGGACGGCAGCCCGGCCTTTCTGGATTCATCGGAGCGCTGGGGATGGGGTGTCGCGTTCGCCGCCGTCGCCCTGACCTGCGTCGGCTCCGGGTACTACCATTGGGCGCCCGACAGTCCGCGCCTCGTCTGGGACCGGCTACCCATGGCGGTCGGATTCATGAGCATGGTCGCGGCGATCACGAGCGAGCGCGTCAATCCCAAGGCGGGTCTGCGCCTGCTGGTGCCTCTCGTCGCGCTTGGGGCGGCGAGCGTCTGGTACTGGCGCTGGAGTGCCGCCGCGGGCGCCGAGAACCTGAACCCCTATGGTGCCGTCCAGTTCGGATCGACTCTGGTCATTGTGCTCCTGGTCACGCTCTTCCAGGCACCATACACCCGGAGCGCGGATCTTCTCGGGGCGGCGATTTTGTACGCGCTGGCGAAAGTTGCCGAGCATTTCGATGGCGCGATCTTCTCTGCAAGCGGCGGATTGTTGAGCGGCCACACGCTCAAGCATCTGCTGGCTGCGGCGGCGGTGTTCTGGCTGCTGCGCATGCTTATTCGGCGCAGGCCGATCAGCGATGCCGCCGGGCGATCCCATGCTTCGCCGCAGCTTCGCCAGTAATCGATCATCGACTCGGACGCCCGGCCGTTTCATCCACTCGTCATGCTGCGCGCGCAAACCCACGAAGCTGCGTCGGGGTCGGCCCGGGTTGCGTCGCGGCTAAAAAGTGTATACAGTTTAATGACAATATGTCGACATAACATGGCGCCCTCGCGAAAGATTCGCCGCTCGCGTCCGACGCAGGATCGGATGCGGGCGGCCCCGCGCATCCCCGCCGCGGCGCTGTTCGGGGCCCCAGGTGCCACCGCCGACGACAGGATCTATGCGACCATTCACGAGGCGGTGCTCGATCACCGCCTGCCGCCCGGCACCAAGCTCAAGGAAGTGGCGTTGGCCGACATGTTCGGCGTGACGCGCGCGGTGATTCGCAAGGTGCTCGCGCGGCTCGCCCACAAGCGGCTGGTCGATCTGCGGCCGAACCGAGGCGCCGTCGTGGCGAGCCCCAGCGTCGAGGAGAGCCGCGACCTGTTCGCCGCGCGCTCCGCCATCGAAGGCGCGATCGTCGAGTCGCTCGTGCGCTCCGTCACGCGCGAGCAACTGCGCGAGTTGCGTGCGGTCACTCGCGCCGAGATCGAAGCCTACGAGCAGGGGGACACCCGCCTCGGGCTCAAGCTCTCTGTCGAATTCCACCGCATGCTCGCGCGCATGGCCGGCAACGCGGTGCTGGCCGAGTTTCTCGACCAGCTCGTCTCGCGCACGCCGCTGGTCGTGCTCGCCTATCAAGGTTCCACCGGCGACAACAGCTGCCGCAGCGATGAACATTCGCAGCTCGTCGATGCGCTGGCGGCTGGCGATGGGCGGCGCGCCGTGACCATCATGCGCTCCCATCTCGATGCCTTGCTCGCGCGCCTCAACCTGCAGCCTGGCGAGAAGCGCGACGCCGACCTCGCAGAGATACTGGGCGTGAGACGCGCCTAAAGCGCGCGCTGGCGCCGATTCAGGCAAGCCCTGTCCGATGAGCATCGATTCCGACGACTACCCGCGCGACCTGATCGGATACGGGCGCACTCCGCCGCTCGCGGGCTGGCCGCACGGTGCGCGAGTCGCCTTGCAGTTCGTGCTCAACTACGAGGAAGGCGCGGAGAGCTGCGTGCTGCATGGCGATCGCGAATCGGAGCGCTTCCTCTCGGAGATCAGCGGTGCCGAGGCCTATCCGGCGCGGCACATGAGCATGGAGTCGATCTACGAGTACGGCTCGCGGGTCGGCGTCTGGCGGCTCCTGCGCGAGTTCGAGCGGCGCGGCCTGCCGCTCACCGTGTTCGGTGTCGCGATGGCGTTGGAACGGCATCCCGAGCTGACCGCGGCCTTCGCCTCGCTTGGGCACGAGATCGCCTGCCACGGCTGGCGGTGGATTCACTATCAGAACGTCGACGAGGCGACGGAAGCGGAGCACCTTCGCCGCGCGGTCGAGACCATCACCCGCCTGACCGGCGCAGCGCCGCTCGGCTGGTACACGGGCCGCGACAGCCCCAACACGCGCCGGCTCGTCGTCGAGCACGGCGGCTTTCTCTACGATTCCGACTACTACGGCGACGACCTGCCGTTCTGGACCGTCGTGCGCACCTCGAAGCGACGCGACGTACGGCACTTGGTCGTGCCCTACACCCTCGACAACAACGACATGCGCTTCGCCACCGCGCAAGGCGTTTTCACTGCCGAGCAATTCTTCGTCTATCTGCGCGACGCCTTCGACGTGCTCTACGCCGAGGGCGCCGATGCACCGAAGATGATGTCGGTAGGCATGCACTGCCGACTGCTGGGCCGGCCGGGTCGCTTCCGCGCGCTGCAGCGCTTCCTCGACCACGTCGAGGCGCACGATCGGGTGTGGGTGTGCCGTCGCGTCGACATCGCAAGGCACTGGATGGAGCGTTATCCTTCACCGGGCAGCACGCACGAACGATCGACCGGCAGTTCCCAGTGACCATACCCCGTTCCGGCAAGCCCACGCTCGCCTCGCTCTCGGCGGCCGATCGCAGCGCGTTCGTCGCCGCGCTGGGCGGGGTGTTCGAGCATTCAGCATGGATCGCGGAAGGCGCATGGACAGCGCGCCCTTTTGCCTCCGTCGACGCGCTGCACAGGGCCATGGCCGCGGTGCTCGAACGCGCTGCGGAAGAACAGAAACTCGCCCTGATCCGGGCTCATCCCGAGCTCGCCGGCAAGGAGGCCGCGGCCGGGACGATGACCGCCGAATCGGTCGGCGAGCAGGCGTCCGCCGGGCTCGACCGCTGCAGCCCCGACGAGCTGCGCGCGCTTCGCAGCGGTAATCGCGCCTATCGGGAGAAGTTCGGTTTCCCGTTCGTCATGGCGGTGAAGGGCCGCTCTCGCAGCGAAATCCTCGCTTCGCTGGCGGCGCGCGTCGAAAACGCCCGTCAAGTCGAATTCGCCCGCTGCCTCGAAGAGGTCGTCAAGATCGCGCGCCTGCGCCTTGCCGCGCTTCTCGAGAGCTCCTGACAAGATCAGCACCCTGAAGAGGACCATCATGCCCAAGATGAGAGCCATCGATGCAGCCGTGCATGTCGTGGAGCGCGAGGGCGTCACCACCGCCTTCGGCGTCCCCGGCGCCGCGATCAATCCGCTGTATTCCGCGCTCAAGGCGCGCGGCAGCATCGCCCACATCCTCGCCCGTCACGTGGAAGGCGCGTCGCACATGGCCGAGGGCTACACCCGCGCGGTCGCCGGCAACATCGGCGTGTGCATCGGGACTTCGGGCCCCGCCGGCACCGACATGATCACCGGCCTGTATTCGGCGTCGGCTGATTCGATCCCAATCCTGTGCATCACCGGCCAGGCGCCGCGGGCGCGGCTGCACAAGGAGGATTTCCAGGCGGTCGACATCCAGGCCATTGCCAAGCCGGTGGCAAAATGGGCAACCACGGTGCTCGAGCCGGCGCAAGTTCCCCGCGCGTTCCAGCAGGCGTTCCATGTCATGCGCTCGGGAAGGCCTGGCCCCGTGCTCATCGACCTGCCCTTCGACGTCCAGGTCGCCGAGATCGACTTCGACCCGGAGACCTACGAGCCGCTGCCAGTCTACAAGCCGAAGGCGACGCGCCGGCAGATCGAGAAAGCGATGGCGCTGCTCAACGACGCCGAGCGCCCGCTGATCGTCGCTGGCGGCGGCATCATCAACGCCGACGCGTCCGAGCTGCTGGTGCAGTTCGCCGAGATCACCAGCGTTCCGGTGATCCCTACGCTGATGGGCTGGGGCACGATCCCCGATGATCATCCGCTGATGGTCGGCATGTGCGGCCTGCAGACCTCGCACCGCTACGGCAACGCGACCATGCTCGCCTCCGACTTCGTGCTGGGGATCGGCAATCGCTGGGCCAACCGCCACACCGGCTCCATCGACGTCTACACTAAGGGACGCAGGTTCGTGCACGTCGACATCGAGCCCACGCAGATCGGCCGCGTGTTCGCGCCCGACTACGGCATCGTCTCGGATGCCAAGGCGGCGCTGGAGCTCTTCGTCGAAGTCGCGCGGGAATGGAAGGGTGCCGGCAGGCTCAGGGACCGCAGCGAATGGGTCGCGCAATGCCGCGAGCGCAAGCGGACCATGCTGCGCAAGACCAATTTCGACAACGTGCCGATGAAGCCGCAGCGCGTCTACCAGTGCTTGAATCGCGCCTTCGACGACAACGACACCTGCTACGTCACGACCATCGGGCTGTCGCAGATCGCCGCGGCACAGTTCCTGCACGTCTACAAGCCGCGCAACTGGATCAACTGCGGCCAGGCTGGGCCCTTGGGGTGGACGATCCCAGCGGCGCTGGGCGTGCGCGCCGCCGATCCGTCGCGCCGCATCGTCGCGCTGTCGGGCGACTACGACTTCCAGTTCATGATCGAGGAGCTGGCGGTGGGCGCGCAGTTCAAGCTGCCGTACATCCATATCGTCGTCAACAACTCCTACTTGGGTCTCATCCGCCAGGCGCAGCGCGGATTCAACATGGATTACTGCGTCTCGCTCGCCTTCGACAACATCAATGCACCGGAAACCGGCGGCTACGGCGTCGATCACGTCAAGGTCGCGGAAGGCCTGGGCTGCAAGGCGATCCGCGTGCACCGGCAGGAGGAAATCGATCCGGCGATCCAGCAGGCGAACCGATGGATGGCGCAGTACAACGTTCCCGTCGTCGTCGAGATCATCCTCGAGCGCGTGACCAACATCGCCATGGGCACCGAGATCGACAACGTGATCGAGTTCGAGGAGCTCGCGAAGGGCAAGGAAGACGCGCCCACCGCGGTGGCGCTGCTCGACTAGCGACGGTGTCATTCCGAGGAGCGAAGGCGACGAGGAATCTGCTGTAATTGTCTCGAACGGCAGATCCCTCGCTGCACTCGGGATGACACACTACGGAAGGAAACACATGCCAAAGTTCGCCGCCAACCTGACCATGCTCTACAACGAGGTCGATTTCCTCGACCGCTTCGAAGCCGCCTCGAAGTCCGGGTTTACCGCAGTCGAGTATCTCTTTCCCTATGCGTACCCGAAGGAGCAGCTCGCCGAGCGGCTCGCGAAGCACAACCTCACCCAGGTGCTGCACAACCTGCCTGCGGGCGACTGGGCTGCCGGCGAGCGCGGCATCGCCTGCCACCCGACGCGCCTGGGTGAATTCCAGGACGGCGTGAGCAAGGCGATCGAATACGCCCGGGCACTCGGCTGCAAGCAGGTCAACTGCCTCGCGGGCATTGCGCCCAAGGACGTGGCGCCCGACAAGATCCGCTCGACTTTCGTGGACAATCTGCGGTTTGCCGCCAAGAGCCTGAGCGCCGCAGGCATCAAGCTGCTGATCGAGCCGATCAACACCTTCGACATTCCTGGCTTCTACCTTTCGCACACGCGACAGGCGCTCGACATCATCCGCGACACCGGATCGAGCAATCTGTTCTTGCAATACGACATCTATCACATGCAGCGCATGGAAGGCGAGCTGGCGGCGACCATGAAAGCGCACCTCGCGCAGATCGCGCACCTGCAGCTCGCCGATAACCCGGGGCGCAACGAGCCCGGCACCGGCGAGATCAACTATCGCTTCCTGTTCGGATTTCTCGATTCGATCGGCTACGCCGGATGGATCGGTTGCGAGTACAAGCCCAAGGGCAATACCGTCGAGGGGCTCGCCTGGCGCGCCGCCCACGGCGTCTGAGGTCGCGCGTTGAATTCTCGGGCGGGCACGAGGCGCCACCCGTTCGCTACCGGAGGAGAAGACATGGCAAACGTCGGTTTCATCGGACTCGGCATCATGGGATCGCCGATGGCGGGCCACCTGATCAAGGGCGGCCACCGAGTGCACCTGCATTCGCGCCGCAAGGTGCCGCAGGCGCTCGTCGACGCAGGCGGGGTCGCTTGCGCGAGCGGTAAGGAGGTGGCGCAGCGCTCGGACATCGTCATCACCATGGTGCCCGACACACCGCACGTCGAGGACGCGCTGTTCTCCGCCAACGGCGTGGCCGCTGGGCTTTCCAAGGGCAAGATCGTCGTCGACATGAGTTCGATCTCGCCCCTCGCGACCAAGGAGTTCGCCAAGAAGATCGCCGCGCTGGGCTGCGAGTATCTCGACGCGCCGGTGTCGGGTGGCGAAGTGGGCGCCAAAGCCGCATCGCTCACCATCATGGTCGGCGGCAGCGAAGCGACATTTGCCAAAGTGAAGCCGCTGTTCGAGTTGATGGGCAAGAACATCACGCTGGTGGGCGGCACCGGCGACGGGCAGACGACCAAGGTCGCCAACCAGATCATCGTCGCACTGACTATCGAAGCGATCGGCGAGGCGTTGCTCTACGCCGCCAAGGCGGGCGCCGACCCGGCCAAGGTCCGCCAGGCGCTGATGGGCGGGTTCGCTTCGTCGCGCATCCTCGAAGTGCACGGCGAGCGGATGATCAAGCGCACCTTCGACCCGGGCTTTCGCATCGAATTGCACCAGAAGGACCTGAATCTCGCGCTATCCACCGGCCGAGCACTCGGCGTCGCGCTGCCGAACACCGCGACGGCGCAGGAGCTGTTCACGGCGTGCGCGGCGCACGGCGGCGCTGCCTGGGATCATTCGGCGATGGTCCGCGCGCTGGAGAAGCTCGCCAACTTCGAGATCGGCCAGAAACCGGTCGCGCGCTGACGGGTTGTGCCGATGCGCGCTCCGCGCGAGCTGTTGCGCAGCATGTTCGACGCCGCCGTCGGCGCGGCGCAGCCTTCGCTGTGTGTTCGGCCGCACTTGCCCGAGGCTCCCGCGGGCCGCACCATCGTCATCGGCGCCGGCAAGGCATCGGCGGCGATGGCTAAAGCGCTCGAGGATCACTGGCCCGGCGAAGTGAGCGGGCTGGTCGTGACCCGTTACGGCTATGCCGTTCCCTGCCGTCGCATCGAAATCGTCGAGGCGGCGCACCCGGTTCCGGACGCGGCGGGCCTCATCGCTGCGACGCGCATCCGCGATCTCGTCGCCGGACTCTCGGCCGACGATCTCGTCATTGCGCTGATCTCCGGCGGCGGCTCGGCGCTCCTCGCTTTGCCGGCGGAAGGGTTGACCCTCGACGACAAGCAGGCCGTGAATCGCGCGTTGCTCAAGTCGGGAGCGACGATCAGCGAGATGAACCGCGTGCGCCGCCACCTCTCGGCGATCAAGGGCGGGCGGCTCGCGGCGGCGTGTCATCCGGCGCGCGTGGTCACGCTGTTGATCTCGGATGTGCCCGGCGACAACCCGATGGACATCGCCTCGGGCCCAACCGTCGCCGACCCGACGACCTGCGCCGACGCGCTCGACGTGATCCGGCGCTACGCAGTCGAAGTGCCAGCGCCTGTCTTGAAGGTCCTCGAGTCAGGCAGGGGTGAGACGGTGAAGCCCGGCGACCCGCGGCTCAAGCGCGCCGAGGTGCGTATGATCGCCACACCGCAGATGGCCCTCGAGGCCGCTGCGCGCGTTGCGCGAGAAGACGGTGTGACGGCGGCAATCCTTGGCGACGCCATCGAGGGCGAAGCGCGCGATGTGGGCAAGGTCATGGCGGGCATCGCATTGCAGGTCGCGACGCGAGGCCAGCCTTTTGCCGCACCCTGCGTCCTGCTCTCCGGCGGCGAGACGACAGTGACGGTGCACGGCCGGGGACGCGGCGGGCGCAATGTCGAGTTCCTGCTATCGCTCGCGATCGCTCTGGAAGGTCGGCCGGAAGTCTACGCGATCGCCGGCGACACCGACGGAGTGGATGGGCAGGAAGAAATCGCCGGCGCGGTTGTCTCGCCCGATACGCTCGCCCGCGCCTGGGCCAGGGGCATCCGGCCGAAGGACAGCCTCGCCGACAACGACGGGCACGGCTTCTTCCAGTCGCTCGGCGATTCGGTGGTCACCGGTCCGACGCTCACCAACGTGAACGACTTCCGGGCAGTGCTCGTCACCGGGACTGCACCGGAAGCCCAGAGCCCTCGGAGGGGCAAGCGATGAAATTCGGAACCGAGCTCATGCGTCAGGCAGACGCTCTCGGGCAATTTACCGAGGACCCGCCGCGCGTGACGCGCACTTACTTGAGCCCGCAGCACAAGCAGGCGGGCGAATACCTGATCGGCTTGATGCGGCGTGCGGGAATGACCGCGAGCTTCGATGCCATGGGCAACATCGTTGGACGTTATGAGGCGGCCGATCTCAAGGCGCCGGTCGTCATGACCGGGTCGCACCAGGACAGCGTTCGCAACGCGGGCAAGTACGACGGCCTGTTCGGGATCCTCACCGCGATCGCCTGCGTGAAAGACCTGCACCATCGCGGCAAGCGGCTGCCGTATACGCTCGAGATCGTTGGCTTCGGCGACGAGGAAGGCGTTCGCTTCGGCGTGGCCCTGATGGGCAGCAAGGCGATGGCGGGCAGCTTCGAGGCTTCGTGGCTGGACAAGGCCGACGAGTCGGGCGTCACGCTGCGCCGCGCGCTCGCCGACTTCGGGGGCGATCCCGACGCGTGGCCCGGTCTGAGCCGCCGCGGGCGCGTCGCGGCTTACGTCGAATCGCACATCGAGCAGGGGCCGGTGCTGTTGAACGAAGGCCTTCCGGTCGGGGTCGTCACCGCGATCGCAGGAGGATCGCGGATTCGTGTCACCGTGACAGGGCTCGCCGGCCACGCCGGAACCGTTCCCATGGGAAGCCGCCAGGACGCGCTTACCGCGGCGAGCGAGCTGGTACTGTTCGTCGAGAAGCACTGTGAGACGCACAAAGGCCTCGTCGGCACCGTCGGCAAGCTCGCGGTGCTGCCGGGCGCCATCAACGTGATCCCGCAGCAAGTCGAGTTCACCATCGACGTGCGCTCGGGCGACGACGCGCTTCGTCGCAAAGCAGTGGCGGCAATGCAGTCGGCATTCGAGGAGATCGCCAAGCGGCGCCGCGTCGCCGTCACCGTGTCCCCCTTCTACGCAGCCGACGCTGCTCCGTGCGATTCGGCCTTGCAACAGGAATTCGCCGATGCGATCACCGCGCACGGGATCCCGGTGCGCCTTCTCCCGAGCGGCGCCGGCCACGACGCCATGGTGTTCCCGGCGATCTGTCCGATCGCGATGCTGTTCGTGCGCTGCGGCAACAAGGGCATCAGCCATCATCCCGACGAGACGATGACCGCCGAGGACGCCGAGATCGCAACTTCGGTGTTGCTGCACTTCTTCGAGCATTTCGACGCGGCTGCGTTTGCAGTCAGGCGATGACCAGCGTCAATCCGTACGAGGAGCTCGAGCGCTGGATCGACGCGCACCGCACCGGACAGATCGATTTCCTGCGCGAGCTGGTGCGCGTGCCTTCCGACACGCCGCCCGGCGACAATGCTCCCGCCGCGGAGAAGGCGGCCACACTCATCACCAGGCTCGGCTTCGCGGTCGAGCGGCACCCGGTGCCGCAGGCGTTTCTTCGCGACTACGGCATGCAGAGCGTCACCAACCTCATCGTCCGACACCGCTTCGGCGATGGCGGGCCGACCGTCGCCCTCAACGCGCACGGCGACGTCGTCCCGCCCGGCGAAGGATGGACCAAGCCTCCCTACGAGGCCGTCATCGAGAACGGCCGCATGTACGGGCGTGGCGTCGCCGTCTCGAAGTCCGACATCGCGAGCTACACCTATGCGCTGGCCGCGCTACGCGCGCTTCAGGCCGCCGGCGCGCAGCTTCGCGGCACGGTCGAGCTTCATTTCACGTACGACGAGGAGTTCGGCGGCTTCGCCGGCCCGGGGTTTCTTCTTTCGCACAAGCTGACCAAGCCCGATCTCGCCCTCGCAGCGAGCTTTAGCTACTCGGTGGTCACCGCGCACAACGGCTGCCTGCAGCTTGAGGTCACCATTCACGGGAAATCAGGGCATGGCGCGATGCCCGAGACCGGACGCGACGCTTTCCGCGCAGGCAATGCAGTCTTGAACGCCCTGTACACCGAAGCCGACGCGCTCAAGGCAAAGAAGTCGGAAGTAAAGGGAATCGATCATCCGACCATGATCGTCGGATTGATGCACGGCGGCATCAACACGAACGTAGTTCCCGACAGACTCACCTTCAGGATGGACCGGCGAATGACACCGGAAGAAGATCCCGCCGTGGTCGAATCCCGCCTGCGCTCCCTCATCGAGGGCGCAGTCGCCAGCCGCGACGGTATCCGCGTTGAGATCCGCCGGCTGCTGCTCGCCAATGCCTTGAAGCCCTTGCCCGGGCACGAAAAGCTCGTGGGGGTCATCCAGCGCCACGCCAAGCGCGTTTTCGGCGAGGAAATTGCTGCGGTCGGGACGCCGCTTTACGCCGATGCGCGTCTCTACGGCGAGCGCGGAATACCCATCGTGATGTATGGCGCCGGCCCCAGAACCATCGCCGAGTCCAATGCCAAGCGTCCGGACGAGAACCTCTTGCTCGAGGATCTTCGCCGCGCCACGCAGGTCGTCGCCTGCGCCGTGCACGACCTGCTCCGTTAGGCGGCGGTCGAGGCCTGCTTCGCCGATGCGTTAGCGTCCATGACGATCTCGAAGGTTATCTTGGCCGTCTTCGCCAGCATCAGCGTTGCCGAGCAGTATTTTTCCTTGGAGAGCTTGACCGCGCGCTCGACTTGCGCGCGATTGAGGTTAGGCCCGGTGACTCGGTACACGAGGTGAATCCGAGTGAACACCTTGGGGTCTGTGGGTGCGCGGTCGGCCTCGGCTTCGACCACGCAGTCCACGATCGGCTGGCGAGCTCTTTTCAGAATCCAGACCACATCGAATGCGGTACACGCGGCCGTACCCGCGAGCACGAGCTCCATGGGGCGAGGACCAAGGTTGCGTCCGCCCGCATCCGGTGAACCGTCCAAGACGATTGCATGCCCGCTGCTGGTCTCGGCAACGAAGCTGACTCCTTCATTCCACTTGATTCTTGCTTTCAATTCGGTCCTCGCGAACGATCATGAAAGTGATGACTAGCAAATTTGTCCAGGACAACAATGGATATTGCACTGCACGAAATGCTTGCGTTGTGCAGCGCAGTATGCCATGATCATCGCGTCCATCGGCCCGGGAACCTCCTCCTTTCCCGCCGGGGACTCTATTCCTCCATTCTCCTCCTATGGTGGAATCCTCGCGCGGCCTTCGGGCCGCGCTTTTTTGGCGTCCGCTCCTAGTCCCCCGCCCATGGCAGCCAGCGTGGTCTTTGGCCCGCCGCGGGTTTTGTTTTGACAGGGGTCCGACGACGTAATATCATGTAAGACTTTGCAAAATTCACCAAGACCTCCGATTTCCCGATGAAAACCTACTCCGCCAGGCCCCGTGACGTCACCCGGGAGTGGTACGTCATCGACGCCAGCGACAAGGTGCTGGGCAGGCTTGCCAGCGCCATCGCCTACCGTCTGCGCGGCAAGCACAAGTCGACCTATACACCGCACATCGATACCGGCGATTTCATCGTCGTCACCAACGTCGACAAGATCAAGGTTACCGGCAACAAGGGCGAGGACAAGCTCTATCACCGTCATAGCGGCTATCCGGGAGGGGTGCGCACGGTTTCGTTCGCCCAACTGCAGCAGCGCTTTCCCGGCCGGGCACTGGAGAGAGCCGTGAAGGGCATGCTGCCCAAGGGTCCGCTCGGTTACGCCATGCTGAAGAAGCTCAAGTGCTATTCGGGTCCGGCGCACCCGCACGCGGCACAGCAACCCAAGAACCTCGAAATCTAGGCTCGCAACCAGAGTTCATTCATGATCGGAACCTACTATTACGGCACGGGACGCCGCAAGAGCGCGGTGGCGCGTGTCTTCATCAAGCAGGGCTCGGGCAAGTTCGTCGTCAACGAAAAGCCTGTCGACGAGTTCTTCACCCGGGAGACCGGGCGCATGGTCGTGCGTCAGCCGCTGAAGCTCACGAACCACGAAGCGACCTTTGACATCATGGTCAACGTTCACGGTGGCGGAGAGTCTGGTCAAGCCGGAGCGGTGCGCCATGGCATCACCCGCGCGCTCATCGACTACGATGCCCAGCTCAAACCGGCGCTGTCCAAGGCGGGACTCGTGACTCGCGACGCGCGCGAAGTCGAGCGCAAGAAGGTCGGCTTGCACAAGGCCCGGCGCCGCAAGCAATTCTCCAAGCGCTAAGCGCGAGAGACTGCACACGAGGCCGCCGCGAGGCGGCCTTGATGCTTCGGCACAGGCGTTCAGGCGCTATGCCATTGTCATAGACGCCGCGGGCGGTGCTAGAATCGAGCGCGATGCACCCCAGAATCAACGTCGGAATCGTCGGCGGCACCGGGTATACCGGGGTGGAATTGTTGCGCCTGCTCGCCGTGCACCCGCAGGCGAGCGTGCGCGTCATCACTTCGCGCAAGGAAGCCGGCATGGCAGTGAGCGAAATGTTCCCCAGCCTCCGCGGTCAGGGAGCGATCGGAGAGCTGCGCTACAGCGATCCGGCCTACGCCGATCTGCGCGCCTGTCACGTCGTGTTCTTCGCCACTCCGCACGGAGTCGCGATGGCCGAGGCGCGCGGGCTGGTCGACGCCGGCGTGAAGATCGTCGACCTCGCCGCCGATTTCCGGCTCAAGGATCCCAAGGAATTCGAGCGCTGGTACAAGATGCCGCACGCCTGCCCGGATCTGCTCGCCGAAGCCGCCTACGGTCTACCGGAGATGCACCGCGCGGCGATCGCCAAAGCGCGCATCGTCGGCAACCCGGGTTGCTACCCGACGGCGATACAGCTCGGCTTTCTGCCGCTTGTCGAATCCGGCGTCGTCGATACCACGCAGCTCATCGCCGACGCCAAGTCCGGCGTGTCCGGCGCGGGACGAAAGAACGAGCTAGGGCTCATGCTCGCCGAGGCTTCGGACAACTTCAAGGCGTACGGCGTCAGCGGCCACCGTCACCATCCGGAGATCGTCGAGGGACTGGGCGCGCGTTCGAAAACGCCGGTCACCGTCGTGTTCACACCCCACTTGACGCCGATGATCCGGGGCATCCACGCCACGCTCTACGCACGGCTAACGCATAAGAGCGTCGACGTGCAGACGTTGTTCGAGCGTCGTTTCTCAGGCGAGCCCTTCGTCGACGTCATGCCGCCAGGCAGCCATCCGGACACGCGCTCGGTGCGGGCCAGCAATGTGTGCAGGATCGCGGTGCATCGACCGCAAGGAGGCGACACCGTGGTCGTGCTCGCCGTCGAGGACAACCTAGTCAAGGGCGCCGCCGGCCAGGCGATCCAGAACATGAATCTGATGTTTGGCCTGCCTGAGACGACCGGGCTCACCGCGCCGCCTGTATTGCCTTAATGCACCATGAACCTGCGCATGCTCGGGCGCCGGCTGCGCCAGACCTTTGGCATCAGCGCCCCGCGCATGGCGGTACGCACGCACTTGTCGTGGCGGTGGAAGGTTCCGGCGCTGCTCGTGCTGCTCGGACTCATCGCGGGCATGTGGTGGTGGGGATTCGACTTCGGTCAGATCTTGGGGGGCTTCAACCGAAGCGCTGTGGCCGAGCAGCAGGTGCGCATGGAAGCGGAGGTCGCGCAAACCAAGGCCGAAAACGCCAAGCTGCGAGTCCGGGTCTCCGAGCTGGAGATGGATCTAAACGTCGCCCGAGGCGCACAGGCTACGGCGTCCAAGCAGGCGCTGGAGGCGCAGAACGAGAACACCCAGATCAAGGAGGAACTCGCCTTTCTGCAGAAGCTGTTCAGCGATGCCAGCAAGCAGGGAACCATCTCGATCCAGCGCTTCAGCGCCGAGCGTGAGCACGACGACGCTTATCATTTCAGCGTGCTGGTCGTGCGCGGAGGAAACCCGACCAACGACTTCCAAGGCGAGCTCACTCTGCAGGCGGGGGTAGTCTCGAGCGGCAGGACGACCACCATCGCTCTGCCCGAGGATCAGCCTGAGGCAGCGGCAGCGCTCAGGCTCAACTTCAAGTATTATCAGCGCGTCGAAGGCACGCTGCGCGTACCGCCGGGCGGTCAGCTGCGGACGCTGCAGGCCAAGGTTCTCGAATCCGGCCAGGCGGCGCCCAAGGCGACGCGGAGCTTGAATCTCTCGTAGGGAGGACCCATGTTCGAACGCAAGAAGGCGCCACAGCCGCAGAAGCGCATCGACAGCCTGATCGGCGCCGGCACGACCGTTCAGGGCGATGTGGTATTCACCGGCGGACTGCGCATCGACGGCGTGGTGAACGGGCGCGTATCGACGGTCGATGGTCAGCCGGGGACGCTGGTCATCAGCGAGCAGGCGCGGATAGACGGCGAAGTGCGCGTCTCGCACGTGGTCGTGAACGGCGCGATCAACGGGCCGGTGACCGCCAACGATTACCTGGAACTACAGGCCAAGGCACGGGTCCATGGAGATGTGCTCTATCGATCGCTGGAAATGCACGTCGGCGCGATTGTCGAAGGCAAGCTCGCGCATGCCGAGGTGGAAAGTGCTGCAGTTGTCGAGCTCAAGCGAGCTTCCGGCGAGTGACCGCGCATTGACCGCGACACCGTCTCGCCAGATAATGGACCCTGAGCGACACAGGAGTACCCTATGAACGCAATGACTGAAATGCCCGCCCCGCTGGTATTCACCGACGCCGCGGCGGCGAAGGTGCGCATGCTGATCGACGAAGAGGGGAACCCGGAACTGAAGCTGCGGGTATTCGTCACCGGGGGCGGCTGCTCCGGCTTCCAGTACGGTTTCACCTTCGATGAGACCGTCAACGAGGACGACACGTCGATGGAAAAGAACGGCGTGACGCTGCTGATCGACCCGATGAGCTACCAGTACCTGGTCGGCGCCGAGATCGATTACACGGAAGGCCTCGAAGGCGCGCAATTCGTGATCAAGAACCCGAATGCCACGTCCACCTGCGGATGTGGCTCGTCGTTCTCGCCCTGAGCTACCGACGATTTCCAAGTGCGACGGGGGCCTCGAGCCCCCGTTTCTTTTTGGCGGGTAGAGGCCGAAGGCCGAAACCCGGCGATATTGCAACTCATACCGATGCTCCTGGGTTTCCCAGCGCTCAACCCAGGCTGCTCGTGTTGCTAGGCGCGATAGATCGCTCCGAGCACCCGCGAGCCCCGTGCACCGGTGACCGCCGGCAGGTTGCCGGGACGGGTAGCCAGCGTCTCCCGCGCGAGCCACGCGAACGCCAGTGCTTCGACCTGGTCGACCGCCACGCCCACGCTCGCCGTCGTGGAGACGGCTCGCGGATGCACCGCGCCCGCGAGGTCTCGCATCAACGTTGCGTTGTGCGCGCCTCCGCCGCAGACCAGCACTTCGGTGGCAGCGGCACAATGCTCCGCGATTGCGGCGGCGACCGTTTGCGCAGTGAGTGCCACCAGCGTGCGCTGCACGTCCACCGGAGCGAATGACGGCCTCAGATGCCGCTCGAGCCAGCGCAGATGGAAACGGTCGCGCCCGGTGCTCTTGGGCGGCGCGAGCGCGAAATAGGGTTCCCTTTGCAAAGCCGACAAGAGCGTGTCGATGACCTTGCCATGAGCGGCCCACGCGCCATCGCGATCGAAGCGCTGCTTCGTGTGGCGCTCGCACCATGCGTCGAGCAGCGTGTTGCCCGGTCCGGTGTCGAAGCCGCGCACCAGTCCTGTAGCCGGCAGGTCGGTGACGTTGGCGATGCCGCCGATGTTGACCACCACTCGATGCCGGTCTGGCAGCGCGAAAAGCGCGGCGTGGAATGCCGGAACCAGGGGCGCCCCCTGTCCGCCTGCGGCGACATCGCGGCTGCGGAAATCGGCAACGACGGTCATCCCGGTCGCTTCAGCGAGCCGGGCCGGATTGGCGAGCTGTGTGGTGTAGCCCAGATCAGGGCGGTGGCGCACCGTCTGGCCGTGGAGTCCGACGGCGGCGATCTGTTCAGCATCGACGCCGGCGGAGAGCAGAAGCGCGGAAACGGCGGCGTGGCAGCAATCCATCAGGGCATTGGCCGCGAGCGCTGCGCGGTGCAGCTCATCGGCGCCCTTGCGCTGAAGCTGGGTGAGCTCGGCGCGCAGATCGCCGTCGAACCCGACGTGCACGTGAGCGAGCGTGCGGCACGGCGGCACGGCGAAATCGGCTACGACCGCATCGACCCCGTCGACGCTGGTGCCCGACATGACGCCGATGTAGAGCTCGGCGGTCACTGCAGGTCGCGCGCTATTCCGCTCCGGCGAGCATGGCGTCGCGCCCGAGCGCGAGTTGAGCGGCGAGCGGAGCCGAGCGCTCGAGGTACGCAACTCTCTCTGAGGCGGGGATCGGCTGCGCGTTCGGCATGGCGATGGTCAGCGGATCGCGCTCGACGCCGTTCACCCGAAACTCGTAGTGCAAATGCGGACCCGTCGCCCATCCGGTCTGACCAACGTACCCGATCACATCGCCCTGCGCGACGCTCGCGCCGGTCCTCACCCCCGCGGCGAAGCGCGACAGGTGCGCGTACACCGTGGAGTATGCGCCGGCGTGACGCAGGATCACGACGTTGCCGTAGCCGTTCTGCGTCCCGGCCAACGCGACCTGCCCGTCACCCGCGGCGTGCACGGGCGTGCCCGCTGGAGCCGCGAAATCCACGCCCTTGTGCGCCCGCCACGCTTGTGCGAACGGATGAAACCGCGCCAGAGAAAAGCCCGAGGTGACGCGGCTGAACGCCAAGGGCGAGCGAAGGAAGGCGCGCCTCAAGCTCTTGCCGTCTTCGGCGTAGTAGCCTTCGCTCCCGTCGCCCGAGTGCCACAGGAAGGCGCGGTGGGCGAGCCCCTTGTTGACGAATTCGGCCGCGAGGACCCTGCCTGCGCCCAACGAATACCCGTCGACTTCGCGGGTCTCGTAAACCACGGTGAAGCGATCGCCACGGCGGAGATCGTGATGAAAATCGATCTCTCCGGAAAAGACTTCGGCGATCTGCACGGTTACCGCGTCGGGCAGACCTATCGCATCGGCTGCCGCGAACAGCGACGAGGCGATCTCGCCCGCGCGCAACTCGATGCGAACGGCTGCCTGCGGCGCAACGCTCCGCGCCACGAGGCCCTCGCCGATCCGATCGATCGCGAGCAGAGACCCGTCCGCGGCGAGATAGGACAACGCGATCAAGCGGCCGTCATCGTCGGTGCGCACCCGCAACGACTTTCCCGGCTTGAGCTGGTACAGCGGCTTTGCGTGCGTGTCGCTCCGGAGGAAGCCGAGCGCCGCGGGATCGGTGACCGATAGGCGGGCGAGGATGCCGCCAAGCGTGTCGCCGCGCTGGATGCGCTCTTCGCGCCAGTAGCCGTCGACCGGCGGCAAGGGCGTCAGGGCGGGAAGCTTGAGCTCGCGCTCGATGGTCTGAGTCGGAACGTCGGGCAGCATCGTGTCGGGAGCGAGTCCGAACGCCGCGACCATGCCGAGGCCCATGAGCAATGCAGCCGCTGCGAGTCTGTGCGCCCACGCGCGTCCGGCGGGCGTCGATGCGCTTTGCGCTAGAATCCGCAATTTGCTCGAAATGGATTGGCTCATGCCGCGCTCCCCGCGCCGGTCCGGCGGATTGTAGCAGAGGTTCCCCAATGCTTCCCGACATCGCCCATCAGCTCGCCGTCTTCAAGCGCGGCGCCGACGAATTGATCGTCGAGGCCGAGCTCGCTGATAAGCTCCGGCGCGGCAGGCCGCTCAAGATCAAGGAAGGCTTCGATCCGACCCGCCCCGATCTGCACCTCGGCCACACCGTGCAGTTCAACAAGCTCAAGCAACTGCAGGACCTCGGCCATCACATCATCTTTTTGATCGGCGACTTCACGGGAATGATCGGCGATCCGACGGGACGCAACGTCACGCGCCCGCCGCTCACGCGAGAGGAGATCGACGCCAACGCCAAGACCTACAGCGACCAGGTCTTTTTGATACTCGATCGCGCCAAGACCGAGGTCGCCTTCAATTCGAAATGGCTCTCGGCGCTCGGAGCCGACGGCGTGATCCGCCTCGCCGCCAAGTACACCGTCGCGCGGATGCTCGAACGCGAGGATTTCGCCACGCGCTACCGCGAGGGGCAGCCCATCGCCGTTCACGAATTCCTCTATCCGCTGGCGCAGGGCTACGACTCGGTCGCGCTCAAGGCGGACGTCGAGCTCGGAGGAACCGATCAGAAGTTCAATCTGCTGGTGGGGCGCGAGCTGCAGCGCCACTACGGCCAGGAACCGCAATGCATCCTGACGCTGCCGCTGCTCGAGGGGCTCGACGGCGTCAACAAGATGTCGAAGTCGCTGGACAACTATGTCGGCATCACCGAGCCGCCGGGCGAGATGTTCGGCAAGCTCATGTCGATCTCCGACGATCTGATGTGGCGCTACTACGAGCTGCTCTCCTTCCGCTCCCAGGACGAGATCGCCCGGCTCAAGCGAGAATGCAGCGAAGGACGCAACCCCCGCGAAGCCAAAGTCCTGCTCGCGCAGGAGATCGTAGCGCGCTTCCACTCGGCGAAAGCTGCCGAGGCTGCGCTCGCCGAATTCGAGGCGCGCTTTCGCGATCACGCGGCGCCGGAGATCATGCCGGCCGTGACGCTTCACAGCAACGGCCAGGGCCTCGCGCTGCCCCAGCTGTGCAAGCAGGCGGGCCTCACCGCCAGCACCTCGGAAGCGCTGCGGCTGATCGAGCAGCGCGGCCTCAAGGTCGACGGCGACGTGGTAGCCGACAAGTCGCTGATCATCGCCGCAGGCAGGACGGTCGTCGTGCAGGCCGGCAAGCGACGATTTGCCCGCGTGAGCGTGACCTAGGACGCGAGGCTCACGATCAGGCGATCCCCGGATTGCCCGCTACACCGATCAGTTTCGGCACGTTCAGTGCCCGCGGCGCGATGGTTCGTTGCGCGCGCAGATAGCGCGCCATCACTTCCCAGATCGGCTCGCCCCCGGCCGCTCTCGACTCGTCGGACACCGGCGCCCACCCCGCGACGCGGTATTTGCGTCCCGGCTCCACCGGCTTGCCACGCAGGCTCATCGCCGAGATGCGCCGGCCCATTTTTTCGGAAGGATCGCAGGTGTAGTTGAGGCCGCCGACCCGCACCATGTCGCCTCCCTGCTGATAATACGGGTCGGGATTGAACAGATTGTCGGCGACGTCCTCGAGCACGCTCTTGATCGTCCCGCCCGAGAGCTCGCTCACCGTCACATATGGATAGGTGATCGCCGTCTGGTCGAGCAGCCGCTCGGTGGTGATCGCATCGCCCGGAAGCAGCGACGTTCCGAAGCGGAAGCCGGGAGAGAAGGCGATCTCGGCGTTCTTCTCGGCCATGAGGCCATCGAGGATCAGCTGGTCGAAGCTGCCGTTGAAATTCCCGCGCCGATAGAGAAGCCCTTCCGTCACGGCAAGCTTCTCCGCGAGCTTGTCGGCGAACGGAGCGCGCACCTTGCGGATCAACCCGGCCATTTCCGCATCTTCCGGAAGGAGGTTGGAGAACACCGGCAGCAACCGATAGCGATAGTCGGAGACGGCGCCGCCTTTCACTTCCAGGTCGAGCACCGAGAGGAACTTGCCGTTGCAGCCGGCGTTGGTGACCAGCGTCTTGCCGCGGGGGTTGGCGATGATCGACGGTCTCGGCACGCCGTCGTGAGTGTGCCCGCCCAGGATCGCGTCGATACCGCCCACGCGCGAAGCGAGCTTCAAGTCCACGTCCATGCCGTTGTGCGAGAGAAGCGCGACGACGCGCGCACCCTTGGCGCGTGCTTCGTCGACCGTGCTCTGCAGATCTTCTTCGCGGATGCCGAAGCTCCAGTCGGGCACGAAGTAGCGCGGGTGAGCGATCGGCGTATACGGAAACGCCTGCCCGATGATTGCCACCGGCACTCCGTTGGTCTCGCGAATGACGTAGCCGGGGAAAACCGGGTCGCCGAAGTCGGCGGTGCGCACGTTCTGGGCAACGAAGGCGATCGCGCCCTTGAGATCGTTGTCGACGAGCTCACGCACTCGATCCGCGCCCAGCGTGAATTCCCAGTGAGCGGTCATGATGTCCACGCCGAGCAGCTTGGCGGCGTCGACCATCTCCTGGCCTTGGGTCCAGAGCGCGGTGGCCGAGCCCTGCCACGTATCGCCGCCGTCGAGCAGCAGCGCGTTCGGCCGGCTCGACTTCAAGCGCTTCACCAGCGCCGCCAGATGGGCGAAGCCGCCGAGCTTTCCGTAGATCTTTGCGGCATGCACGAAGTCGAGGTAGGTCAAGGCGTGCGCCTCGCGCGAACCCGCCGAGATGCCGAAATACCTAAGCAACGCATCGCCGACGAGATGCGGCGGCCGGCCTGCGGCGCCGCCCACGCCAAGGTTCACGCTCGGCTCGCGGTAATGCGTGGGCAGCAACTGCGCGTGGCAGTCGGTGAGATGAAGCAGGTGCACGTCGCCGAAGGCAGGCAACGCGTAGAGTGCGTCTGCACCTTGCTGCGCTTGCGCATGCTCGTGCGCAAGCGAAAGCCCCGCCGCGGCCGCTGCGGACAACGCATGCAGGAACTCGCGACGGTTCACTTGGCGACGGTGACTGGCGCGACGCTGCGCCCACGAAATGCGGTCAGCGATTGACCGGCGATTCCGGGTCCATCAGCAGCGCGGCAACGTCTTTGATCTGCTGCTCGGTCAAGATGCCGTTGTGCCCGAAGCGGGGCATGTTCGAGCACGCGGAATAGGCATCGGGGTTGTAGATCTTGCCGTAGGCGTAGCGCTGGGTCTCCGCTCCGTAGCCTCGCAGCTTGCCGAACTGGTACAGGCTAGGGCCGATCGTCCCATACGCGAGCTCCTCAGGCGAGAGCTGGTGGCAGGCATAGCAGTTGGCGCCGACCGGACCTGAGGGATCGTCGGAGAACTGCTTGCCCCGGCCTTCCTGCGCGATCCTCTCGCCGCTCTTCCAGTCGCCCAGAAGCTTTCCGTCGGCGGGATACCTGATCATCGCCAAGTTGAGCTTTTCGATCTTCTCCGCGACGTCCTTGGGCGGGGGCTTGCCGCCGAACTCGCTGCACACGCGCTGGGTCGCGTCCTGGTCGAGCCGGTCCAGTCCCGCCTGTCCGCTGGCCTTGAAAGAGGACTTGAGCATTGCCGTCGCCTTGTTCGCGATTTCCTCATCGGAGGGCGCCGTGACGCAGGCTCCGATCGCGACGGCGAGCATCGCGGCGCCCGCCCTGCCGCCCAGCACCATTGCTTTAGCGCTTGATCGCCGGGGCATCGAAGATCCCGCCGTTGGCGTTGCGGGCGAGGTAGAGCGTCAGAGCGATGGACGCATCGGAGCCGAACATGAGCTCCGGAAACCGCTGCTGGCGAAAGCAGTCGTACAGCCGCCACTGGAAGCTGCGGAGCTCGCCCTGCGACACGCGGTACGCCGGCCAGGTGGTGTACGCCTTCTGCGCGCCCTCGCGCGTGGTCAGTTTGGGCAGGTCTTGCAGGCGTATGCGCTTGCCCTCGTCGGCGTGGCAGGTCACGCAGCCGAAGTCGTGCGGCCCGCCGCGGAAGTAGAAGATCTTCTCGCCGATGCGGTACATCTCGACTTCCTTCGGGTGGTTCAGGCCCACATCCATGGGGACGCCCCGCGAATTGGCGGTCACGAACGCGACCAGCGCTTCGATGTCCGACTTGCGATCGTTACCGGCACCGAATGGCTGCTTTTTCGCTTCGGCCTCGCTGTATCCCTGCAGCGTCACCATGCACCAGACCAGTCGCGTCTCGAGATCCATCACTCGGTCGGCGTCAGCGAAGTACGCTGGCAGGCGCGCATACGCACCTTTGACCACTCCAGGGCCAAGCCCGAGGTCGCATTGCTCTAAAGACGCCTGCTTCGGGCCGCGCTTCTGCTTCCACAGCGCCTCGCCGCGCAATTCCCACAGGTCGGCCGGATTGCCTTCCTGCAGTGCGGCGCGGTACTTGGCAATCTCGTCGGCGGTGGAGCTTTGCCCCGACGCGCTTGCAGCGAGGAGCAGCGACAGCGCCGCTATGCTCCACAACGAAGCTGCCGCCTTCGCGGTCATCGACCTTGCCTACGCTCGAATGAGGTCAGGCGATCGTCGCCTCATCGGTGCGGTTGTCCGCCCGGTTGTCGGTCCAGGTGACGGAGATCTTGTCGCCCTTGGCTCCGCCCTTGAACTTGAAAGCGAGGAACGGATTCTTCGCCACCGCGGTTCCCCACTGCGCGGACAGCACGGTCTTCGCGTTCCACGTCACGGTGACGTTCTGGATGAACCACGCCGGGATCGTCTTCCCTAACGCGTCCTTGCGCTGGCCGGTCTCCATTTCGTGACTCATGAGCACCTTCACCTCGGTGGTGTCACCGGCGACGGTGGCGCGGATTTTCATCGGGTCGCTCATCTCAGCCCCCGCACCCGCCCAGTGTCACCTTGACCTCCTTCGAAGCGACGTAGTATTTCCCGTCGGCCCTGACCAGCGCGTAAACGTTCGACGTCTGCGCCATCTTCACTCGCGTCGTAATCACGGGCTCGGTTCCCGGCGGAATGTCGAATAGAGCAGCGAGCATGTTCGGGTTCTTCTCGATCAGGATGGCGATCGCGTCGGTCTTGGGCACGCTGCTGCTGACGCCGACGGGGACGACGGCGCCGTTCTCGGCTATCTCGGGCGTCTGGAAAAAGGCGATGTCGGAGTTCTGTGCGGGATTGGCACCGCCGAGTGCCTGCATCGCTTCTTTGAGGCTTGGCGCGTCGAACGCCGCCTTGTTCCAGCCCTGCGCATGCGCCGCACGCGGCGGCAGCCACCCGGCCGCGGCAACGAGCGCGAGCAGCGTCATGCCGCCGCCCGACTGCAAGGCTTCTCTGCGTCCTCGATTCATCCTCACTCGCCTTTCCTGACCCAAGTATCGCCGGACTACCTGCCGCGGCAAGACTCTCCCCCGGGCAGCATGGAGCGGCACGGAACGCCGCCCTTGCGCTGGAGTCTATCGCAACGCACCATCTGCACAAAGGAGCCTCGATGCCGGGAACCACCCGCTGCCGCCCGCGCCGCCAAGTCCTCGGCATGGCAGCCTTGTTCGCGACGATGCCTTTGCTCGCCGTGCGCCAGGTATTCGCCGAGGCACTCGCGCCGACGCCAAGCCAGCCAGAAGGACCATTCTATCCGCGCACTCTGCCGGCGGATCGGGACGCCGACCTCATCGTCGTCACCGGCCGCCCAGGGCGCGCGGAAGGTACGCCTCTGTATCTCCACGGCACCGTGCGCAGCACCGCGGGAACGCCCCTCGCCGGAACCCGGGTCGAGATCTGGCAATGCGACGCGCGCGGACGTTACCACCACGTCGACGACGGCGGAGCTGCTCCTCTCGACGAGAACTTCCAGGGCTACGGCGAGACGCTCACCGACGGGCAGGGTCGCTACCAATTCCGCACCATCCGTCCCGTCGCTTACACCGGCCGTTCTCCGCACATCCACATGAAGGCGAAGTACCCCGGTGCCAGGCCGCTGACGACTCAAGTCTACGTGGCCGGCGATTCGCTCGCCGCCGACGGCGCCTTTCTGCGCTCTTTCGGCAAGGAGGCGCGCGAACGCCTTAGCGTCGCGCTCGAGCCGGCGCCGGACAAGGAAGCGGGAGCGCTCCGCGCCCGCTTCGACATCGTGCTGGTTATCGAGGCCTGACCTGACCCGAACGGGGTCAATGCAGCGTCTCGACCGTCAGGAAGCGCACCAGCGCACCCGACTTGAGCCGAAACAGTCCGTCGTCGAGATATTCCGCGTCGTCGAGCTCATCGAGTGTGAATGCGAGCTCGGTATCGCCGAGCATGAGCTCCATCACCACGTCCTCCACGTGCCGGCGTTCACGGCACCGGCGCCGGACGCGTGATGAGCGTTGTATCAGCCGCTTCGAACTGCGTCCTAGGTGACTGGCCTACGGCGTCGCTCGTCGCCCTCAGGCGACCAGTTCCCGCACGAAGTTGGGCAGCGCGAACGAGGCGCGGTGGACGTCGCCGTTGTAATACTGCAAATCGCGGATGCGCCGGATGGCGATCCGGCGATCGGCCTCCAGCGCGGTGAGATAGGCGGGGTTCAGCGTGGAAGATGCACAAGCCATCATCCACAGCCCGCCGTAGAGGGGAATCGTGGTGAGATAGGGCACGACAACCGCGAACGCTGCGCGAAGGTTGGCGATGCCCGTGCGAATGCGGTCGGGGTGCGCGACCGGCGAGGCGACGTGAAGCGTCATCGCCCCCGCAGGATTGAGCCGCGCAGCGCAGGCGCGATAGAAATCGGCGCCGTACAGCGGTTCCGACGGTCCGCCCGGATCGGTAAGATCGAGGACGATCAGGTCGAAGGTGTCGGTGGTCGCCCGTATGAAACGGAGGCCGTCCTCGACGCTCAACTTAAGGCGCGGATCGGAGAGCGCCCCGCGATGGATGTCCGTGAAGTACTTGCGCGCGATGTCGATCACGGCCAGGTCGATCTCCACCAGCGTCACCGATTTCATCGTCGGGTACTTGAGGAGTTCCTCGGCCGACCCGCCGTCGCCGCCGCCGATGATCAGCGCCCTCTCCGGCGCCGGATGCGCGATAGCAGCCACGTGAACGAGGTTCTCATGATAGAAGAATTCGTCCTTCTCAGACGTCATGAAATGCCCGTCGAGGCGGAACAGCTTCCCGAACGGGCGCGTGTCGTGGACTTCTACCGACTGATACGGGGAGCGGAAGCGCTCGAACTCGCGCGCAGACCGCACGAAAATGCCGCTGTTTTCGTCCAGGTACTCGGTGAGAACTCCCGGCGCGAGGTCGTGGCTGTCTTCAGGCATCCATCCCCCCGCGATGAATCGCCTGGAACTTGACTCGCTGCGGCCCAAATACGTCACGCATCGCCTCGAAAAGCCTGTCCGCCTTCGCCGAGTTGTCCGTGGTGTAGTTGCAGACGTAGACGTCGATGGTGACGAACCCGTGCTCGGGCCACGTATGGATAGCGAGATGCGATTCCGCGAGCAGCACCGTGCCGGTTACCCCGGCGGGCGCGAACTGATGGAAACTGTCGCCGACGATCGTCATTCCCGAGTCGCCTGAAAGGCGCAGACACAACGCGCGAAGCGCGTCGGCGTGCGTCATCTCCGGCATGTCGCCGACGCAGCCGTACCATTCTCCGAGCAGATGAATGCCGTCCATTTGTGTCCTCCCCACGCTGATCCCGCGTGACAGGATTGTCGTTTGCATAAACGGCCAATTATTGCCCAAATCGCGGCCATGCGCGATAATTTTAACGCTTCGCGGCAGCTTTTCGGGAGGTAAAGGCGCCTCCCCGTGGCTGCTCCTCCCAGCATTCTCTCCCGAGACCCATGACCGCACCGTTGACCGTGCCGAGCCGACAGAGCGCTCTCGCCAAAGAGAGTGCGGCGGACACGACGCTGCTCGCCAATGCGATCCGCGCGCTCGCCATGGACGCGGTGCAAGCGGCGAATTCGGGGCATCCCGGCATGCCGATGGGGATGGCCGAGATCGCAGTGGCCCTGTGGACACGTCACCTGCGGCACAACCCAGCCAATCCCCACTGGGCCGATCGCGACCGCTTTCTGCTGTCCAACGGGCACGGCTCGATGCTCCAGTACGCACTGCTGCACTTGACGGGCTACGCGCTGCCTCTCGAGGAGATTCGCCGCTTCCGGCAGCTGCATTCGATGACGCCCGGACATCCGGAGCGCGGCGTCACGCCGGGCATCGAGACGACCACGGGCCCGCTGGGACAAGGATTGGCGAACGCCATCGGCATGGCGCTCGCCGAGCGGCTGCTCGCGGCGGAGTTCAATCGTCCGGGGCATACGATCGTCGATCACCGCACCTACGTGTTCGCGGGCGACGGCTGCATGATGGAAGGCATCTCCCACGAGGCGTGCTCGCTGGCCGGGACTCAGCGCCTGGCCAAGCTCGTGTGCTTCTACGACGACAACGGCATCTCCATCGACGGAGAGGTCAGGGAGTGGTTCACCGACGACACGCCGCGACGCTTCGAGGCCTACGGGTGGCAGGTCATCCCGCACGTCGACGGGCACGATGTCGACGCCGTCGATCAAGCGATCCGCAAGGCGCACTCGAGCACCGACCGGCCGACTCTGATCTGCTGCCGTACGATCATCGGCAAGGGCTCGCCAAATCGGGCAGGCACCGATCTCGCCCATGGACAAGCGCTGGGCGAGAAGGAAGTGGCGCTCACCCGTGAAGCGCTGGGCTGGCCGTACCCGCCTTTCGAAATTCCTAAGGCAATCTACGATGCCTGGGACGCCCGCGAGCGCGGCGCGCTGCTGGAGGGCGACTGGAATGCCAGGTTTGCCGCCTACAAGGCTGCGTATCCCGAGCTGGCGGCTGAGCTCCAGCGACGCCTCGCCGGCGACTTGCCTGAGGCCTTTCGCCAGCGTTCGGCCGCGCTCGTCGCCCAGCAGCGCGAAAAGGGTGAGACGGTCGCGACGCGCAAGGCCTCGCAGCAAGCGATCGAGGCGCTTGCGCCGGGCCTGCCGGAGTTGATCGGCGGCTCGGCCGACCTGACAGGCTCGGTCCTGACGCGCTGGTCGGGGAGCAGGACGGTCACGTCCGGGCAGCCCGGCAACTACATCCACTTCGGCGTGCGCGAGTTCGCCATGACGGCGATCGCCAGCGGGCTCTCATTGCACGGAGGGTTCATTCCCTACATGGGGACGTTCCTGACCTTCTCGGACTACGCCCGCAACGCCGTGCGCATGACGGCTCTGATGCAGGTGCGCTCCATCCTGGTGTACACCCACGACTCCATCGGTCTGGGCGAGGATGGTCCGACTCACCAGGCGATCGAGCACGCGGCGAGCCTGCGCCTGATTCCCAACCTCGACGTGTGGCGACCCTGCGACACCGTCGAGTGCGCCGTGGCTTGGATTGCCGGTATCGAGCGGCGCGACGGGCCGACAGCGCTCCTGCTGACGCGGCAGAACGTGCCGTTTGTCGCTCGAAGCGCCGAACAAGTCGAGGCGATCGGGCGCGGCGGCTACGTGCTGGCCGACGCTGCCGGGGCGAAGGCGGTCATCATCGCCACCGGCTCGGAGGTCGGCCTCGCGCTGGCGGCGCAGAAGGCGCTCGCTGAAGCCGGCGTTCCCGTTCGGATCGTGTCGATGCCTTGCACCAGCCACTTCGACCGCCAGGATGGCGCCTGGCGCGAGCGGGTCCTGCCATCGGCGTTGCCGCGAGTCGCCGTCGAAGCCGGGGTGACCGATTTCTGGCGAAAGTACGTGGGCGCTATCGATGATCCGCGCGCGGGGGTGATCGGCATAGACGTCTATGGCGCATCGGCGCCGGCGAGTGCCTTGTTCAAGCATTTCGGATTCACCCCCGAGAACGTCGTCGCCGCGGTCCGCAAGGTGCTCCGATAGGGAGCTGACGGCGGATGTTCCGTCGACCAAGCCAGTTGCATCACTTACTCTAGGAAACCGCAATGACCATCAAAGTCGCCATCAACGGCTACGGGCGCATCGGCCGCAACATCCTGCGCAGCCATTACGAGGGCGGAAAGAAGCACGACCTCGCCTTCGTTGCCGTCAACGATCTGGGCAGTCCGGAGACCAATGCCCACCTCACGCGCTACGACACGGTTCACGGCAAGTTTCCCGGCAAGGTCGAGGTCGACGGCGACGCGATGATCGTCAACGGCGACCGCATCAAGGTGCTCGCCAAGCGAAACCCCGCCGAGTTGCCTTGGGCCTCGCTGGGCGTGGACGTGGTCATGGAGTGCACCGGCCTGTTCACGAGCAAGGAGAAGGCTTCGGCGCACCTCAAGGGCGGAGCGAAGAAGGTCATCATCTCGGCGCCCGGAGGCAAGGACGTCGACGCTACCGTTGTCTTCGGCGTCAATCACCAGACGCTCAAGGCCGCGCACACCGTCGTCTCCTGCGCGTCGTGCACGACGAATTGCCTCGCCCCGCTGGTCAAGCCGCTGCACGAGCGGATCGGCGTCGTCTCAGGGCTGATGACGACCGTGCACGCGTACACCAACGACCAGGTGCTCACCGACGTCTACCACGAAGACCTGCGTCGCGCGCGCTCGGCGACCATGAACATGATTCCGACCAAGACCGGGGCAGCGGCGGCGGTGGGGTTGGTGCTGCCGGAGCTCAACGGCAAGCTCGACGGCTACGCGATCCGGGTGCCGACGATCAATGTCTCCATCGTCGATCTGTCGTTCATCGCCGCCCGCGACACCACGGTGGACGAGGTGAACGCGATCATGAAGGAGGCCTCCGAGCGCGGTCCGTTGGCGGGGATCCTCAACTACAGCAAGGGACCGCTCGTATCGATGGACTTCAACCACGACGCTGCCTCCTCCACCTTCGATGCGACGTTGACCAAGGTAGCGGGCAGGCTGGTGAAGGCCTCCGCCTGGTACGACAACGAATGGGGCTTCAGCAACCGGATGCTCGACGTTGCGGTCGCGCTGATGGCTGCTCGATAGCCCGCCGGCCGGGCATCTCCACGGCCTGATCGGGACGTGTGACCCGCTCAACGATGAGCCTCCTCCGCCTCTCCGGAATCGACGTGCGCGGCAAGCGCGTGTTCATCCGCGCCGATCTCAACGTTCCCCAGGACGACGCCGGGAAGATCACCGACGACACGCGTATCCGCGCATCGCTGCCTGCCATGCGTGATGCACTCGCTCGCGGAGCGGCCGTCATGGTCACTTCACACCTGGGCCGGCCCAAGGAAGGCCAGTACAGCGAGGCGGATTCGCTCGCCCCCGTCGCCAGACGCCTGGGCGAGCTTCTCGGGCGCGCGGTGCCGCTGATCGGCAACTGGGCGGATGGCGGCGCGTGGCACACGGCGCTCAAGCCTGGCGACCTGGTACTGCTCGAGAACTGCCGCTTCAACAAGGGCGAGAAAGCCGACAGCGAGCCGCTGGCGCAACGCATGGCGAAGCTCGCCGACGTCTATGTCAACGATGCCTTCGGCACCGCGCATCGCGCGGAGGCGACGACCCACGCCATCGCGCGCTACGCTCCGGTGGCTTGCGCCGGTCCGCTGCTGGCTGCCGAGCTCGATGCGCTCGCGAAGGCGCTGGCGAATCCGGCGCGCACCCTGGTGGCGATCGTCGCAGGCTCCAAGGTGTCGACCAAGCTCTCTGTCCTGACCCATCTTGCGCAAAAGGTCGACGCGCTCATCGTCGGCGGCGGCATCGCCAACACCTTCATCCTTGCCGCCAACGGCCACATCGGCAAGTCGCTCGCCGAGCCGGAGCTGGTCGACGAGGCCAAGGCGATTCTCGACAAGTATCCCGGCAAGGTCCCCGTGCCGATCGACGCGGTGGTGGCCAAGGAGATCGGAGTGAACGCCACACCCACGCTTAAGGCTGTGGAGAACATCTCGCCCGACGATATGATCCTCGATCTCGGCCCGGAAACCGTGATGGCGCTGAAGACCGTCATCGCCCGCGCGGGCACCATCGTCTGGAACGGGCCAGTCGGAGTGTTCGAGCTCGACGCCTTCGGCGAGGGGACAAGGGCTCTTGCTCACGCCATCGCCGAGTCGAAAGCGTTTTCAATCGCCGGCGGCGGCGACACGCTGGCGGCGATCGCCAAGTACGGCGTAGCCGAGCGCATCGGCTATATTTCCACCGGCGGCGGCGCTTTCCTGGAATTCCTCGAGGGAAAGAAGCTGCCCGCTGTCGCGATCCTGGAGGAGCGCTCCGCAGCGCGTGCAGGCTGACTTCGAAGCGTAGCGCGTCCACGCGCTGCCGAGCCGGATAACTGATGCAGCGAGCCACCAAGATCGTCGCCACGCTTGGGCCCTCGAGCAACACTCCCGAGGTGCTGACGCGCATGCTTGCCGCCGGCGTCGATGTCGTGCGGCTGAATTTTTCGCATGGCATCTTGAAGGATCATCAGGAGCGCGCGCGCATGGTGCGCGACGCCGCTCGTGCGCTCGGTCGCGAGGTCGCGATCATGGCCGATCTGCAGGGGCCCAAGATACGCATCGGCACGTTCGCAGCCGGCAGCGTGACGCTCAACACCGGCCAGAGCTTCGTGCTCGACGCCGATTGCGAGCTCGGCGACGAGCGGCGCGTCGGCCTCGACTACAAGGAGCTGCCGCAGGACGTCGCGCCGGGCGCGGTGCTGCTCCTCGACGACGGGCTCATAAGGCTGCGCGTCGAGTCGGTGCAGGGCAGCTCCATCGTGACGCGCGTCGAGGTCGGCGGAGTGCTGTCGAACAACAAGGGCATCAACCGCCAGGGAGGCGGACTCACCGCTCCAGCGCTAACCGCCAAGGACATGGACGACATGAAGACGGCGGTCGCCATCGATGCCGACTACGTTGCCGTGTCCTTTCCCAAGAACAAGGAAGACATGTACATGGCGCGGCAGCTCTTGCGTGCGGCAGGCGGCAGGGCGCTGCTCGTCGCCAAGATCGAGCGTGCCGAGGCGATCGCGGCGCTGGAGGAGATCATCGACGCGTCAGATGCGATCATGGTCGCGCGCGGCGACCTGGCGGTGGAGGTCGGCAACGCAGCGGTGCCCGGGCTTCAGAAGCAGATGATCCGGCAGGCACGAGAGCGCAACAAGCTGACCATCACCGCGACCCAGATGATGGAGTCGATGATCCACAATCCCGTGCCGACCCGCGCCGAGGTTTCCGACGTGGCCAACGCGGTTCTCGATGGCACCGACGCCGTCATGCTGTCGGCCGAGACCGCCGCCGGCCGCTACCCCGTCGAAACCATCGAGGCCATGGGACAGATCTGCGCGGAAGCCGAAAAGTCGGACCGCGTCGCGCTCGACCGCGATTTTCTCGATCGCACCTTCACGCGGATCGACCAGTCGGTGGCGATGGCCACCCTTTTCGCGGCGTTTCACCTGCACGTCAAGGCGATCGCGTCGCTGACGCAATCCGGCTCCACTGCGCTGTGGATGTCCAGGCATAATTGCGGCTGCCCGATCTACGCCCTGACTCCGGAGGTTTCGTCGCAGCGCCGGATGGCGCTCTACCGAAACGTGCATCCGCTCTACCTCGAGCAGTCCGACGAACGCGAGGCGGTGCTGCGCGCCGCGGAAACCCTTCTGCTCAGCAAAGGCCAGGTCGAATGCGGTGACCTGATCGTGCTCACCATCGGCGAGCCAATGGGCAAATCGGGCGGGACGAATGCGATGAAAATAGTGCGCGTCGGCGAGCATCAGTGAGCTCGTCGACAACGTGATCGGCGTCTTCTGCCGATCACGCGAGCGCGAACGCGCTCGAGCGCAACGATCACCGTCCACTGTGATCCATGGCACCCATTGCCTTTCTGAACAGCGCCGCGCCGCACCGTACCCACTCATGAGCGAGCAGGAATGCGGCAGCATTCCATGACTGCCCGCTCATGCCCTCCGGCCGCAGCGTGCGACCGTGTAGCCACTCAGCGAACGCCCAGCCGGAGAGCGCATTCGCTTGCGCAAGTCGAACCAGCTCCGCGCGGGCTTTCGCGTGCAGGCCGGCTTCGACGAGCGCGATTACCCAGAAGGCCCCGACGAAAGGCCATACTCCGCCATTGTGGTACTGCCACGCAAAGTTCTGCTGGTGGCGCGACATGTAGGGGCGCCAGAAGACGCTTTGTCGCGTTATGGGATCGCAGATCACCCGCACCGGGTACGGTTCGTTCGCTCGCGCACGCACAATTGCCCGGATGATCCGGTGCGTGCCTGCCTCGTCAGCGAGGCCCGCGAGGATCGCGAGCACGTTGCCGAAGACATCGCCTTCGTCGCCGCAAAATGAGAAGTTGACGAAGCTTAGGTAGAGGTCTCGATTACGCGCGCTCTTGCGGGCATAGTGCATGAGGAGTCTGGCGCGGCGATAGTCAGCGATTGCACGTGCGAAAGGGTAGAAAAGCTGATTGAAGTTGTGCTTCGTTTCCGCCGCGCCGGGAATCGCATAGATGCGCTTCACCAGATACCAGAGCGCATTGGCGTACAGCACGAAGCCGGAGCGGGGCATGATGTCGGCCCAATCGCTTGCTTCGTTCTGCTGCAGCAGAAAGAAACGCTGATGCTCCTGGCAGGAAAGCCACCCGATCGCGCGCTCGATCTTCGGCCCGAGTGACGTAGCCAGCCGCGTTTCCGGTTGGTTGGTATCGAGCCACGCGATGGCAATCAGCCACCACAGGGTCGCGTCGATACAGCCGAGGTACCAGAAGTCCGCCTCATCCTGGCGCGGATCCACGAACTTCGGCAGTTGACCGTTGCTTGCCTGGTATCGGGCGAGCGTCAACAGGCCGCTGGCTGCCTCGCGCTGCAAGTGCGGGTCGCCAGATACCGCCATGCCGAGTGCGCAGATCGCCGCGTCGCGCCCGAAGATCGCCGCATAGCCGCGAGCGGTTGCCAAAGGTCCCGGGGTAGCCGCAAGGATCCCTGCGGGCGAGAGGTTACGGTGAAGCAGCTGTCGCGCGCGGGCGCAGCACTCGGCCAGCAGCTCCTGGTCGGAGGACGACAGGGCGCCAGCTGTCACGGCCGGAGAGTAATCTCAGGGTTGATCACCGCCTGTGAGGGCCGGTCGACGATGCGCCGTGCGCAGCTCACCACGTCGCCAGCATCCCAGCGACCGCCGCAGCCATGGTTCCTGTGGCGAGCCAGCCCAAGGCCTTGAGGCGTCGCGTGACGATGAAGCGTCCCATCACTTTCGGGTCGTCGGCGAGCAGCATCATCACCACCATGATCGGCACCGCGATCACGCCGTTGATCACCGCGCTCCAGAACAACGCCTTGATCGGGTCGATCGGCGAGAAGTCGAGCGCGACACCTCCCAGTGTGGCCAGCGCGATGATGGTGTAGAACTCGCGCGCTTCCAGGAGCTTCAGGTCCAGGCCGCGCTTCCATTCGAAGGTCTCGGCAACCGCGTACGCGGCCGAGCCGGCGAGCACGGGAACGGCGAGCAGTCCGGTGCCGATGATGCCGAGCGAAAACAACAGAAATGCGAAGTGCCCCGCCAGCGGCCGCAGCGCCTCGGCGGCCTGCGCCGATGTCTGGATGTCGGTGACCCCGGCGGCGTGAAGCGTCGCTGCAGTGCCCAGGATTATGCAGAACGCGATGATGTTGGAAAACGCCATGCCGATGTAGGTGTCGATCTTGATGCGCCGAAGATGCTCGTCGGCCCCCGCTGGAGCATGAGCGAGCGCCCCGGCTGCGGGGTCCGCATTGAGCTCCTCGACTTCCTGGGACGCCTGCCAGAAGAAAAGATACGGACTGATCGTCGTTCCGAAGACAGCGACGACGACGGTCAGATATTCGGTCGTAAACGCGAAGTGCGGAGTCAGGGAGCGCGCCACCACCTCGCGCCAGGGAATCTCGATCGTCAGCACCAGTGCGACGTACGAGAGCAGCGCCAGCGTCAGCCACTTGAGATAGCGCACGTAGCGCTGATAGGTCAGGAATACCTGCAGCAGCAGGCACACGGTGCCAAAAACCACGACGTAGACTTGTGAAGGACCACCCACCACGAGCTGCAGGGCGTCGCCCATGGCCGCGATGTCGGCGGCAATATTGATGGTGTTGGCGACGACCAGCAGGACCACGATACCGTAGAGGACCCCTCGGGGAAAGTTGCGTCCGATGTTCGATGCGAGGCCATGACCGGTGACGCGCCCGATGCGCGCGCTGACGAGCTGGATTCCAACCATCAGCGGATAGGTGAACACGATGGTCCACAGCGTCAACAGCCCGAATTGCGCGCCGGCCTGGGAATAGGTTGCGATGCCGGAGGGATCGTCGTCGGCGGCCCCGGTGATCAACCCGGGACCGAGCTGACGTGCCCAGTCGCGCACAGTGGTTCTCATCCGCTCGTTCTCCGCCGGTGGCGCGGCGAGTATAACCCGGAGCCGGTCGCGCAAAGATGAAAATCAAACCGCTGGTTGCCCGGGGCCCGCAAGAAACGGCAAGAAAAGGCCCGCGCGAAGGCGGGCCTCTTGATTCCTGGATCCGCGGGATCGCTCCCGCGTCCGCCTCAAGGCAGCATGCTGTGGTCGTAGGTGCGGATGTCCCGGTGCTTGGTCTCGGTCAGGAAAACAGCGCCGATGATCAGCGTCATGATCGACACCACGATCGGGTACCACAGGCCGTAGTAGATGTCTCCCGTCGCCGCGACCATGGCGGTCGCAGTCAGCGGCAGCATGCCTCCGAACCAGCCGTTGCCGATGTGGTAGGGCAGCGACATCGATGTGTAGCGGATCTTGGTCGGGAAGAGCTCGACCAGGAACGCCGCGATCGGCCCGTAGACCATCGTCACGTAGATCACCATCACGACGAGGATCAGCTCGGCCATGAACCAGTTGACCTGACCCTTGTCGGCGCCCCCTTTGTAGCCGGCTTCCTTCAGCGTCGCCGCGAGCTTCTTGTCGTCCCAGCCTTCGATCCGCGTCGTGCCGATCGTGGTCACCACGGCCTTGCCTGCCTCAGCCGGCACCGATGTGAACGACAGTCCCTGCTTGGTCAGGAAGTCCTTGGTCCGGTCGCAGTCGGAGAACTTGCTCCACGGCCCGACGAACAGATGGAACTGGCAATCGGTCGCCGCGACGGTGATTGGCGTCTTGGCCGAGAATTCTTCGAGCGCGGGATTGATGTAGTGCGTCAGCGCCCCGAACAGCGGGAAGTAGGTCACCGCGGCGATCAGGCACCCTGCCAGGATGATCTTGAGCCGCCCGATCTTGTCCGAGAGCCAGCCGAAGACGATGAAGAACGGCGTTCCGATCAGCAGCGACACCGCGATCAGCGTGTAGGCCGACACGTAATCGAGCTTCAGCGTAATGGTGAGGAAGAACAGCGCGTAGAACTGTCCCGTGTACCACACCACGCCCTGTCCTGCGGTCGCGCCGAGCAGCGCCAGCAGCACGTACTTGTTGTTGGGATACTTGAAGAAGCTGTCGGTCAGCGGAGACTTCGATCCCTTGCCCTCCGACTTCATCTTCTGGAAGATCGGCGACTCGTGCAGCTTGAGGCGGATGTAGACGGAGAACACCAGCAGGATCAACGATACCCAGAACGGTATCCGCCAGCCCCAGTCGGCAAAGACCTTCGCATCCATGTACACGCGGCAGACACCGATCACTGCCAGCGCCAGGAAGAATCCGAGGGTCGCGGTGGTCTGGATCCAGCTCGTGTCGTAGCCGCGCTTGTTGTGCGGCGCGTGCTCGGCCACGTAGGTCGCAGCCCCTCCGTATTCACCGCCGAGCGCGAGTCCCTGCACCAGCCGCAGCGTCACCAGCAGGACCGGCGCCGCCCAACCGATGCTCTGGTAGGTGGGCAGCAAGCCGACCAGGAAGGTCGCGCCGCCCATGAACACGATGGTCACCAGAAAGGTGTACTTGCGTCCGACCAGATCGCCGATCCGGCCGAAGACGATGGCGCCGAAGGGCCGTACCAGGAAGCCCGCGGCATAGGTCGCAAACGCCGAGAGCAGTGCCGCGGTGTCGTTCCCCGCCGGGAAGAATAGCGCCGCGAAAAACGGCGCCAGAGTCGCGTACAGATAGAAGTCGTACCACTCGAACACGGTGCCGAGCGAGGAGGCAAAGATGACCTTCCTTTCCTCGGTGCCTATGCTCTTGATTGACTCCTCTTCCAGATAGCCCTTTCTTGCTTTGACGTCCGCCATCTCTGCCTCCTTGAAGTTCGATCTTCAATGGACGCGCCGGACCTTCGCAATCGCCGCAACTTTCCCCCGCCGGCTGCGCCGCCAACGCTCGTAAGCGAACCTGCGCCGCGAATAGTATCCCAGTCGATGCTTACGTGAAACTTACACGATCCTTCGCGGACTCCTGACGATGTTGCGTCGCAGCATCGGGGCCGCTTAACCCGCCGGTTTGGAACGCTGCTCCAGCAAGCCCTCGATCCTGGCCATCAGGTCGCGGGTCGAGAAGGGCTTGGTGATGTACACATCGGCTCCGAGCGACATCCCTCGGGTGACTTCGGCATCGCGTCCTTTGGCGGAAAGCATGATCACCTTGGTGTGCCGCCAGTCCGGATGCTCGCGGATGCGCGCGCACACTTCGTAGCCGCTCTTCACAGGCATCATCACGTCGAGGAGCACCAGATCCGGACGCTCCCGCTCGACGGCCTGCAGCGCTTCCTCGCCATTGCGCGCGACGCAGACCTCGTATCCGCCGCGCTGCAGGAGAAACTCAACCGCCGCGACGATGCTCGGCTCGTCGTCTGCGATGAGGATCTTCTTGCTCATGCCGCGGTGGCGGTTGGCAGGGTGAAGGAAAAGCGCGCGCCTCGGCCCAGGCTGCTCTCGACCCACATCCTGCCGCCGAAATGCTCGACGATCTGGCGACTGATGTGCAATCCCAGGCCGCTGCCGTGCGGCTTGTTCGTGAGCGTGTCTCCCACCTGATGGAACTTGCTGAATACGGCTTCGTGATTCTCCTCGCCGATGCCGCGCCCATTGTCGCACACGTCGACGCGCAGGCTTCCGTCGCGCTCCGAGAGCGCCACCTCGACCCTGCCGTTGGCCGCGTCGCAGAACTTGGCCGCATTCGACAGCAGGTTGAGCATGACCTGGATCATGCGGTCGAGATCGACCTTCACGCTCGAGACCTTGTCCGGCAGCCGTGCCTCGATCTGAATGTTCCTTTCCTTGAACAGCTGCTCCATCGCGGCCAGCGTGTCGGAAATCACCTCCTTCATGTCGACCCTCGATTCGACCCAGTCGGCCTTGCCCGACTCGATCTTGGAAAGGTCCAGGACCTGGTTGATGAGCCGGGTGAGGCGCTCCGCCTCCTTGGTGATGATGCCCAGGAACTTCTTGCGCTGCTCGGCGCCGATGTCGGGGTCCTCGAGCAGGATTTCGGTGAACGCGCGGATCGAGGTGAGCGGGGTGCGCAGCTCGTGGGTGACGGTCGACACGAAATCATCCTTGAGCCGGTCGAGTTCCGTGAGCCGCTCGTTGGCCTGGCGCAGCTCGGCCGTTGCGGCCTCGAGCTCGCGCGACTTCTGTTGGAGCCGATGGCTGTACACGACCACCTCCGACGCTTCGTCGAGGATTTCGCGGACCTCCTCGATGGTCAGAGCCTCCTCCTTGACTACCGATGCCACCATGACCCGCGCCGACGCGGCACCGATCGCCCCGGCGAGCTGAACTTCGACGTAGTGCACCAGCTCGGCATCGGCGATGAGCTGCTCATCGGGCCAGCGCAACCCTCTTGCCGCCGCGTAGTCGCGGAAGGCGGAGTCCGCGGTCGCGGTGCCCAGGAACCGCGCAAGCAGGCTGTAGAGGTCGGGCACCGAAGCCGTGCCGCGCCAGAAGCGCGCCCCACCGGCTCCGCCGGTGTGGCTGAAGACATCGACGAACAGGCTTGCCTGACGATGTTCTACGGCGCTTGGCGACGCGAACAGCGACCCGGCGACATAGGCGCCTACGTTAGCGATCATGCTCCAGATCATCGCGTGGCTTATCTGATCGAGTCCGGACAGTCCGAAGAGCTGCAACGGCTTGAGCAGCGCAATGCCAAAGGGTCCCTGCTCGAGCAAGCCGATGGGCAACCATCCCGAACGCGCCAGCGCCGGCAGCAGCAGCGTGTAGAGCCAGACCGCGAAGCCTGCCAGCAAGCCGCAAAGCGCTCCCGTGCGAGTGCCGCCCTTCCAGAATATGCCGCCGAGGATCGCCGGAGCGAACTGGGCGACGGCGGCGAATGAGATCAGCCCGATCGAGACCAGCGCGTAGGCCTCGCCGGCCACCCTGAAGTAGATGTAGCCCAGCAGGAGGATCAGCACGATCGCGCCGCGCCTGATGCCCAGAAGCAGCCCGGTCAAGTCGCGGCGCTCGATGAGTCGCAGCGGGCGCAGCCTGAGCAGGACCGGCATCACGAGGTCGTTGCAAACCATGGTGGACAGCGCGATGGTCTCGACGATCACCATGCCCGTGGCGGCCGACAGTCCACCGATGAAGACGAGGAGGGCGAGCAATTCCTGCTTCTCCGCCATCGGCAGAGTGAGCACGAAGGTATCGGCGTCGACGCTGCCTTCCGGAAACCGCAGCAGGCCGCCGAAGGCGATGGGCAGCACGAAGACGTTGATCGCGATCATGTACAACGGGAACAGCCAGATCGCCTTGTTGAGGTGCTTCTCGTCGACGTTTTCGATGACCGCGACCTGGAACTGCCGCGGCAGGAACATGATCGCCATCATCGACAGGATCGTGAGCCACACCCAGTTCGCGTAGCCTCCGGCAACGCCTCCCAGCGGTGCGAGCATTGCGCTCATCTTTGGCTCCGCCGCCGCGCGACCGAACACATCGCCGAAGCCGTTGTAGATGCCGAAGGTGACGAACGCGCCGACGGCGAGAAAGGCCAGCAGCTTCACCAGCGATTCGAAGGCGATGGCGGCGACCATCCCCTGGTGATGCTCCGCCGCGTCGAGGTGACGCGTGCCGAAGGCGATGGTGAACGCGGCCAGGATCAGCGCCACCCAGAGCGCCGTGTCTTGCCGGATCGACAGCGCGCCGACCACGGTCGGCATGGTGACTTCAGGATAGTGCACGAGGATTGTGAAGCTGCTCGATACCGCCTTGAGCTGCAGCGAGATGTAGGGAAGGATGCCGATCACCGCGATGACCGTGACCAGGCCGCCGAGCAGCGCGCTCTTGCCGTAGCGCGACGCGATGAAGTCGGCCAGCGAGGTGATGCGGTTCTGCTTGGAGATGCGCAGGATCTTGCGCAGCACCACCCACCAGACCGCGATCATCAGCGTCGGACCGATGTAGATGGGGAGGAAGCCCACCCCGTCGCTGGCCGCGCGGCCGACGCTGCCGTAGAAGGTCCACGCCGTCGCATAGACGGCAAGTGAAAGGCTGTAAACGTAGGGACTGGCGATGATCGACCGGCCGGCGTCGGCGCGCTCGTCGGCGTAGTAGGCGATCGCGAAAAGCACCCCTAGATAAAGGAAGGAAGTGAGGACGATCGCAGTCTCGTGCAGCATGACGACGCTCGTTAGTGTCCTGTTCCGTGAGTTCCGACGATAAAGGAGCAGATGAAATCGGCCGTCAGGCGAGGCGCGAGGCCGCAACGGTAGTATGTGCTACGGTGAGGCCGAGCAACAAAGCATGATGGCCGAGTTCGCCGCGAACCATCAAGCGAATTTGCGGAACAGGGCACTGTAGCTTGCTATTCGACCGATTCGGCGACGTACGCCATCAGCGCGACCAGCGCCGCCCACGCGATGAACAGGTACGCGTAGAGAGCCGGCACGCCGAACAGCGAGCCCGACACATTGAACAGCGCGAGGATCGGGTAGTTGAACAGCACCATCCCCAGCATGAACAGCGCCATGAAACGCTGGCCCCTGCTCTCGAGTTCGTTCATCGCGCTTCCTTTGCGAATCTGTCAGCTTACAGCGCGCGCGCGCACCATGGTGACGGTGCACGGCGCCTGAGCCGCGACCTGGGCGGATACACTTGGAAACAGTCGCCCCGGCGCTCCGTCCCGAGGCGCACCCATCAGCACATGGTCGACGTCGTTCATCGTCGCGTAGTCGACCAACGCCGCCACCGGTTTATCCGACTCTAGCACGTGGTAGGTAACGCGTTCTTCGGCGAGCTCGAGCGGCCTGGCCCAGCGGCGCAGCTTGACCAGATGCTTGATGTGACGACCGGTGGCGGTGTTCTCCTCCCGTTCGCCGCGCAATGTTGCCGCCGGCTGCACCGCGGTGACGCAGGCGATGCGGCAGAGATCGTCGGCCGCGACCAGGCGCCGCGCCGCATCCTGCAGCGCTTCGAACAGGGCGTCCTCCGGCTGCTCGGGAGCGATCGCCACGAGCACAATCGGCACCGGACCGCTCGGCCTCGAGGGCGGGAGACGCGGCGCCGGCCTGAAGCTTCGCGTCCGCAGCCAACGACGTGCCGAGGTTACCCAACCGGCTCGACGCTTGCGCGACGCGCGCTCGGTCAACGCCACATGGCCGGGGTTAGCCAGATCGAAGGCGACTTGAGCCGCGGAGGCGTAGCGGTCGCGCGCATCGATCTCCAGGCAACGCAGGATGATCTCCTGCAGCCAATCCGGTGTTTCTGGAACCAACGCGCGTGGCGGCACGGGGTCGCGATAGAGCCGCCGGCGCAGCTGCGCGCGGGTGCTCGGATTGCCGAAGGGGAAACGTCCCGTGACAAGCTCATAGAGGATGGCGCCCAGGGCGAATATGTCGCTGCGGGAGTCGCCGCGAACGCCGACGACCTGCTCGGGCGCCATGTAGACCCAGTTGCCGACCGGGAAGCGAAGCTCCTCGGCCAGCAGGTCCGGATAGTGGCTGTGGTGAGCCAGGCCGAAATCGATCAGCACGGCTTCGCCGCTCGCCCGGTACAGCACATTGGTAGGCTTGAGGTCGAGGTGCGCAACGTCGTGGCGATGCACATCGTGCAGCGCCAGGGCGAGCGCCGAGCCAAGGCGAGCGATCTCTTGCGCGGCGACCGGAGCGCGCCGCACCCAATCGTCGAGCCGGACGCCGTCGACGTACTCCAAGACCAGGTACGGAATGGTCTCGACGTCGCCAAACGCGACCAGCGTCGGATGATGAGGACTTTGCGGAAGGGCGCCCAGCACCATACGGCAGACCTCGAAAGCGACCACGTTCACCGCGCGTTCCCCCGGACCGAGGCGTGGAATCTTGATGACCAGCGGGAGCGGCCCGTCGCGACCCATAAGGCGATAGATCGTCGCCATGCTGCCGGCGTGGATCACCTCGCCCAAGCGAAAGCCGTCGATCTCGCTGCCAGGCTCGATCGTATGCATTCAGGGCCTGTGAGCGCTATGGGCGCATACGCGAACGGGTGCCCTGGGGCGCCAATCAAGGCGCAGGACGAAGCCAAGACTAGCGGTCTTGGCGAGGACGGCAACACCGAGTGGCGCCCCAGGACGTCCGTTCCCTTCGGGTTGCTGCCGAAAACGCCGATCGCTGTGTTGCAAAGTCTCGCCGGGCGCCCTGCCCGCCTTCGCCTTTGCGCCTTGCGCAAGGCGTTTTCGGCTACGCAACGCGTTTGTGTCCATAGCACTAACAGGCCCTAAGCACCGCGCTCGAGCCGCAGAGCAACGCGCTCAGGGAGTCCGGCCGATCGAACCTTATGCGCGGCGAGAGCAAAGTCGTAAGGAACGCGAAAGAAGGTAAGCCTGGAGCGCTCGAGGTCGGCCAGCGCATAGCAGGCCTTGTTGCTTCGATCCCGTGGCTGCCCGGCGGATCCCACGATGGCGAGCCATCGGCGGTGTCTGCCGGTGGGGATCGGCGTGCCGGGTACCGGCCGGAAGGGCGCGGGGCGTCCGTCGGCTCCCATGTAGAAGAGTTTCTGCTCGTGGACGTGACCGCAGAAGATGTAGCTCACGCTTCCCGCCCGGATGCTGTCTTCGGCCTCCCTCAAGCTCGTCACGTAGATCCATTGCTCGGGCGCTGCGGCGCTGGCGTGCACGAAGAGCATGTCGTCATGCTTCACGCACAGCGGGAGACCGGCAAGGAAGCCGCGCTGTTTCTCGCGGAGTTGCTCCTGCGTCCAGTTGATCGTGGCCTTGGCGTGGGAGCTCAGCGTATCGTCCGGGCGGCCGAGCGCTGCGGCATCGTGATTGCCCAGCACGACTACCGCACCGCCTGCTGCGTGCTCCTCAATCAGATCGAGCACTGCAACGGGATCGGCTCCGTAGCCGACCAGATCGCCGAGAAATGCGAAGCGATCGGCTCCCAGAGCCTTGGCGTGGGAAAGGCAGGCGGTGATCGCCTCCAGGTTGCTGTGGATGTCGGCGAACAGGGCCAGCTTCATCGCGAATGTGCGCGCGGTTCACCCTGGCGGAACGGGCTCGACACCTCACGCGTCGAGCCCAAAATGTACCACCAGCGCTAAGCGCACCCAAATGCCCGCGGGGCGCCGCATTGGAGCCCGCTCGCCTATGCGATACAGTGTCTCACCGACACGGCGCGACGCAAGTTCCAGCACGTTGATCATCGCACTGCTCTCCGACGTTCACGGCAATCTCGAGGCGCTCAGCGCGTGCCTCAAGCACGCGAGCGAGGCCGGCGCAGACCGCTATGCCTTCCTTGGCGACCTCGTGGGGTACGGCGCCGACCCGCAGGCGGTCGTCGATACCGTGGCTCGCTACGCCGCTCAAGGGGCGGTTGTCGTCAAGGGCAACCACGACGAGGCGATCGAAAGGACGCCGCGCTACATGAACGACTCGGTGCGCGCCGTCGCCGACTGGACGCGCGAGGTGCTCAGCGACGAGGGCAAGGTGTTCCTCGCTTCGCTGCCGCTGTGTGTGCGCGAGCCGGACTTCTGTTTCGTGCACGCGTCGGCGGCGTCGCCGGAGCGGTGGGACTACATCGACAGCGCCGCCGCGGCGCGGCGCTGCATCGATGCGGCGCACACTGCCTATACGTTCTGCGGCCACGTCCACGACCAGGAGCTCTACTTCGAGGGAGCGGGCGGAAAAACGGCGACTTTCAGGCCGGTGCCGGGTACGCCGGTGCCAATCGGGTGCCACCGCCGCTGGCTGGCGATGGTCGGGTCGGTGGGGCAGCCGCGAGACAACAATCCCGCCGCAGCCTATGCTCAGTTCGACTCCGATCGCGAAAGAATAACGTTCAGACGCGTCCCCTACGACCACATTGCCGCCGCTCGCAAGATCCGCGCGGCGGGCTTGCCCCTTTCCATCGCCTTCCGTGTTGAGAGGGGCGTATGAGCGCCGGAGCAGGGGCCCCGCGCGCAGCGCGGGGATGCGACCCGCGAAACGCCCGGCTGGCCGACGCGCAGACGCGATGGTTGGCACGGCGTCCAAGGAGGCCAGGCGTATGAGCGGCAGAGCAGGGGCCGCTCCTGAAGCGTTGCGCAAGAACGCGAGGGCTTGTCGTCCGCACCTTGCACTCGCCTCGGGTCGCCTCCACTCGCCGTGGCTCGTGGAGACCTGCTCCGCCTCGGCGATTGCCCCGCGCGCGGCGCGGGGATGCGACCCGCGAAACGCCCAGCTGGCCGACGCGCAAGCGCGATGCTTGGCGCATGCCGTTTCAAGGAGGCCAGGAATATGAGCTCCGACAGATACGCGGGCACCGAGCTCGACGGCTTTCGAATCGGGGAGCGCATCCATTCGGGCGCGATGGGCTACATCTATCGCGTCGAGGGACGCGAGACTGGCTTCCCGATGATCATGAAGGTGCCACGCATCGGTCCCGGTGAATCCGGCGAGGGCGTCATCAGCTACGAAACCGAGGCGATGGTGCTGCCCGCACTGTCGGGGCCGCACGTCCCGCGCTTTGTCGCGCTCGGCAACCTATCCCGGACACCCTACCTCGTTACGGAGTGGGTCGAAGGCGAGAGCCTCGAGCAAAGGCTCAGGCGCGGGCCGCTTCCTCCAGACGAGGTCGCCTCCAAGGGCGCGGCAATCGCCGATGCCGTGCACAGCCTCCACATGCAGGACGTGATCCACTTCGATCTCAAGCCGGACAATGTGATCATCAAGGCGAAGGGGGACGTAGTCCTCATCGATTACGGCCTCGCGTACCACGCGCATTTCCCCGATCTGCTGGCGGAGGAGCATCGCTTCGCCGCGGGATCCGCCCCTTACATATCGCCCGAGCAGGTGTCGGGCACGCGTTCCGATCCGCGCAGCGACATCTTCGCGCTGGGGGCGATCCTCTACGAGATGGCGACCGCCGAGCTGCCCTTCGGCGTCCCGGAGACCGTGGCCGGGCTACGCGATCGCCTGTGGCTCGACCCGGTTCCGCCGCGCGTGCGCTCTTCCGCAGTGCCCCCGTGGCTGCAGGAAATCATCCTGCGCTGCCTCGAGCCCAACGCCGAGGACCGCTACCAGTCGGCGGCACACGTAGCGTTCGATCTCCGCAACCCGGACCAGGTCGCGATCACCGCGCGCGCCGTCAAATCCAACCCGTCGAGCTTCCTGGAGCAGATGCGGCGCTGGTGGCGCGCCCGCGGCAAGCGTCCGGGTCCGCAGCGACTGCCGAAGTCCCAGGTGAGCGCGACTCCCGTGGTCATGGTGGCGGTCGACACCATGCATCCGGACGATCAACGACAGCCGTCCCTGCAGCGGACGACGGCGCAGGTACTGTCGCTCTCCGCCGAATTCCGGTTGATTTGCGTGTCGGTGATCCAACGGGCGGTGGTGGCAGAAAGTGCGGACGCCGAGAGCGCGTCGGGCGCCTATCTCGATCACCTCGTGCGCTTGCGCCACTGGGTCGAACCGCTGAAGCTGCCGCCGCGGCGCCTTTCGCTGCACGTGCTCGAATCCGCGAATCCCGAGAGTGCGCTGCTCGAGTTTGCAAGGCGAAACAATGTCGACCTCATCATCCTGGGCGCGCCTCATCCCGCGCAGCTCGGCCTCGCTTGGTGGCGCTCGGTCGCTTCGGGGGTAACCGCCAACGCGCATTGCAGCGTGCACGTCGTGCGAGTCCCGGCTGCGGCAAGCTGATCGCCGCGGCCAGGGGGATGTTGCGAAGATTACTGTGCGGCCGCTTCGAGACAATAGCCGGCGCCGCGGACCGTCGAGATCCTGATCCCGCCCGGCGAGAGCTTCTTGCGCAGGCGATGCACGTAGACCTCGATCGCATTGGCGCTCACTTCCTCGCCCCACTCGCAGAGGTGGTCGACGAGCTGATCCTTGTGCACAAGCCGCCCAGGCCGTTGCAGGAACAGCTCGAGCAGCGAGAGCTCCCGCGCCGATAGCTCGAGCCGCTCTCCACAGAGCTCCGCGACGCGTCCGACCTGATCGAAGCTAAGCTGCCCGTGCCTGATCAGCGTGCACGATGACGATGTGCCGCGGCGCGTGAGCGCCCGTGCACGAGCCTCGAGCTCGGCGAGCTGAAACGGTTTGGCGAGATAGTCGTCGGCGCCTGCGTCGAGCCCACGCACGCGGTCGTTGACGCTGTCCAGGGCGGTGAGCATCAGCACCGGCACGCGGGAGTTGCGCGCGCGCAGGCGCTTGAGCACTTCCAGACCGGAAAGCCCGGGAAGACCTATATCGAGGATCACGAGATCGAAATCGGTGGCGCCCAGTGCCGCATCGGCTTCGCTGCCGTTCTTCGCCCAATCGGCGGCGTAGCCGGATCGGCGCAGCGTGCGCCGCAACCCATCCGCCAGCACGGGGTCGTCTTCGGCGATCAGAATGCGCATCCGCCTGCCTCCACGCGCGGAGCCTGCAGAGGCAGTGTAGTGGCCTGTAACGCCCAATTCAATACTGTCTGGCTTGGCCTCCGCGCCGATCGCGGCGTTGCCACCGCTCGCAAGGGGGCCTACCCTTGCTTCGCGTTGGCGCCTTGCGCTCGGCACAGATCCCGGCGCCATACCACTGCGTTCAGTACCGAATCGGACGTTACAGGCCACAGCAAAAAACAGCGCCGGGGGCCGTCTCCGACGCCGGTTCAGGGCCGCTCGCAGAGCGGCAGAGCGAATGCTTGCAGCACGTCGCCGCTGCCCGTGTCTTCGACGAAGGCCACAACCGTCAGCGGGCCGGTCTCCCGTGGAAGCGGGAACACCAGGCGTTCCCGCGATTCGCCGTCCTCCCCAACCGGTATTCCCGGCTTCCATTGCCGGACCACATGATCGTGGGTCAGGCGCTTGCCAGCGTTCTCGCCCGCCTTCACCTCGCTGACCAGCCCATCCTGAAGCAGCCCAGCCGTGACGCGTGCACGCGGACGGTCGCGCTTGTCCGGAACCTTGACGCTAATCTCGACGCGTGCTTCGCCCTCCCGCCTCTGCGCGGCGAGCTCGATCGTCGCACGGGCAGGCTGGCTGGTAATGGCGGCGATCGCCTCGGCGGTGCTGCCGGTACGCCACCGCGAGAAATCGCGTCCCTGCACGAGGACCTGCGGGGTATAGACGAACGCCGTGTGGTGGCGTCGCATCTGCTCGTGCTGGCGTTCGGTGAAGGCCGAACTGGCGAAGCGATCCTTCCACCCGAGCCGGTCCCAGTAATCCACGTGCAGCCCGATCGGCACGATTGAATCGCCGCGCGCGTCGAGCTGCGAGAGCCACCGATCCGCAGGTGGGCAGCTGTCGCAGCCCTCGGACGTGTAGAGCTCGACCAGAGCGACTGCGTGTGCCGGGCTCTGCGATCGGCAATCGGCGAGGACCTGAGGCGGGAGCAGCGTCAGGGCAGCGAGCGCAATGAGCGTCTTGGGGAGCGAAATCACCAGCCATGCCTCCGGTGTGCGGCGAGTCCCTGTAGTCGCGGAGCATGGGCGACGGCTTACACCGCGGTGGCGCCATCTTCTATGCTAGCATGCGCCGACTGCGGCGAAATCGGCATCGGGTCGCTGCAACGCCGCAGGCCATCAAGAAACCGCCACAGAGGAGACCTGCCATGGGTATTTTCGGACTCATCGGTACGATTATCGTGGGTTTCGTTGTCGGATGGATCGCAACCAAGATCATGCCGGGTGTCGATAAGCTTGGCTTCTGGCTTACCACCGCGCTGGGAATCGGAGGTTCGATAGTCGGCGGATTCATCAGCAGCCTCATCTGGAGGTCGCCCGACGGCAAGTTTCACCCGGCCGGATGGATTCTTTCGATCATCGGGGCCGTGATCCTGCTGTGGGCATACAACAACTTCGTTCGCTGACAATCCGTAGACAGCGGTCGGCTTGATCGCGGGCGCTCGCGTTCGCGCGAGCCCTCACGGGACGTTGCGGCGTTTCGCTCCCAGCGTCGACCGGCGAGAGCAGGTAGCGCCCCGCGGGTGGAATTCACTGCCCGAATTTCGACTGCGAGCCGTTTGTGCGCCTCCTATAATCGGGGCTCGATCCACGGATTTTACCCATGACGACCCTGCCCTCATCCGAAGTGATGTACCGTGCGCTCACCGAGCGCGATCCCGCTTTCGACGGAATTTTCTATGTCGCCGTGAGGACGACCCGGGTCTTTTGCCGGCCGGTCTGTCACGCGCGCACTCCCAAACGCGAAAACGTCGAGTTCTTCGGAACTCCTCACGAAGCCCTTCACGCCGGCTACCGGCCGTGCCTTCGCTGCCGCCCGCTCGACCGCAGTCGTGCGTCGCCACAGGTGGTGGAAGAGCTGCTCGCCGCAGTGGAAGCCGACCCGTCGGGACGGCTTCGCGATGCCGATCTCGAGCACATGGGTATCGATCCGTCGAGCGCACGGCGTGCCTTCCGCCGCTACTGCGGCATGAGCTTCCACGCGTACCACCGTGCCCGACGGATGGGCATGGCGCTCTCCGGCATCCGGGAGGGGAAGAGCGTGATCGAACTGCAGCTCGACCACGGCTTCGAATCGGGCAGCGGCTTCCGTGAGGCTTTTGGCCGCGTCTTCGGTACGCCGCCCAGCCAGGCACGCGATCTCGATTGCCTGTATGCGCGCTCGTTCGAGTCGCCCCTGGGGCCGCTGCTCGCGCTCGCCAACGACGAAGGCGTGCACCTGCTCGAATTCGTCGATCGCCGGGGCCTCGAGCGCGAATTGCAGACGCTGCGGCGGCGCGTGCCGCAGCACATCGTGCCCGGGGATCATGCGCATCTGGAGAGCATCGGCAAAGAGCTCGCCGAATACTTCAACGGCGATTCGCTTGAGTTCGCGACGCCGATCAAGCTCGACGGTTCGCCGTTCCAGCGAACGGTGTGGGAGGCACTGCGCGAGATCCCACCGGGCGCGACGCGCAGCTATGCGGAAATCGCCTCCCGTGTAGGCAAGCCTAGCGCAGTGCGCGCCGTCGGCCGGGCCAATGGCGACAACAAGCTCGTCATCATCGTGCCCTGTCACCGCGTGATCGGCGCCGACGGCACCCTCACCGGCTACGGCGGCGGGCTGTGGCGCAAGGCGTGGCTGCTCGAGCACGAACGCAGGCATACGTCCGTGCGCGGGCAGCTCGACCTGGCGGTGACGCCGACGGCGGCTCTCGCGCCAGCCTGAATCATGTCCGCAGCCGATCTAGCGCGGCTCGCACTGCTGGCCGCGCTGTGGGGAGGCTCGTTCGCCTTCATGCGGGTCGCGGCTCCGGTGCTTGGACCCCTATGGCTCGCGGAGAGCCGCGTGGTGCTGGCCTTCGCCGCCCTGCTCGTCCTCGCCATCGCGCGCAACGGCGTCCCTTCGCTGCGGGAGCGCTGGCGCGACTACCTGTTCGTCGGCGCGGTCAACTCGGCGCTCCCCTTCGCTCTGTTCAGCTTCGCCGCGCAATACGTCACCGCGTCGACTGCCGCGATCCTAAACGCCACCAGCCCGTTTTTCAGCGCCATCGTGGCGGCCGCATGGGTGCGTGACCGGCTGACTGCCACCAAACTGGTCGGCATGTCACTGGGGATCGCCGGTGTCGGGTTGCTCGTGGGATGGCACAGCGAGCCGCAGACCGGCCTTACGCTGACCGCGGTGCTCGCCTGCCTCCTCGCCGCGTTGTGCTACGCCATCGCGAGCGTCTACGTCAAGGTAAGGATGACGGGGACGCCCAGTTTTGCGATCGCACTCTACAGCCAGTTCACCGCGGCGATCGTGCTTGCACCGGCGCTGCCTCTGGCTCCGGCGCACGGAGCGGTGACGCCGCTGGTCGCGGCCAACGTTCTCGCGCTGGCGCTGGCGTCGACGGCATTCGCCTACCTGCTGTACTTCCGGCTGATCGCGAACGTCGGAGCGACACGCGCGTTGACGGTCACCTTTCTGATCCCGTTGTTCGGCGTGCTATGGGGCTTCCTTTTTCTGGGGGAAGCGATCGGAGCCAGCACGCTGGGCGGTGGAGCGCTCATTCTCGTCGGGACCTGGCTAACGTTGCGCGCGGCGCGCGACCGACGCGCGCGCCCGGCCAAGCGCAGCGCGATCAGACCAGCTCGGCTGCCGGGCCGAGGATCTGCTCGCGCAACTCGCGATAGCGCGGCAGCGTCGGCGGATAGACGCAGAGGTATTTGACCTGCGCCGCCTGCAGGCAGCGCTGCTTGATGATTTCCAGCTTCTGGTCGCGCGGGTTCTGCACCTGCTCCGGCTCCCGCGAATCGACGATGGCGACGATGGTCATGTCGCGGTCGCACACCACGAAACCGACGTGCTGGTTGGCGATCTTGCGAAACGCCCGCAGCCGCTCCATGCCTTGCGGCCCGATCTTCACCTGCAGCACGTCTGCGAGCCTGACGCGGGCGAAGATCTCGTGCCGAGGAAACGCCGCCTTTAGAAGCAGGTAGACGACGTTCTCGGCCTTGGACAGGAACCGTGGCCGCAGGAGATACAGCCCCGGAAGCTCCGCGCTCGACAGAAGACGCGTCGTTTCGCCTTCGGTCCATTGCGCTGCGGTGGTCGGTCCCTCGGCCGTGACCTTGGTCGACGAGGTGCTGCGCTGCCGTCGCATCAATCCCACCAGCACGGCGACGACCAGCGCGCTGATCGCGAGCGCGAAGAGCATTCCGGAGGTCATCGAGCGGGTTCCCCTAAGAGGCTTCGAATGCAGTGCATCATCGCCTGCGTCACTCCCGGGTAAGGTGCCAGCCTCTGCGCCGCCGCTAGCACAATCGCGCGTAGTCTAATCCATTTCGCTTACCGCCGCTGGGGAGACCGACTTTTCCGCGCGCATCGGACTCCTATCACGACACCTTGATCACGAATCGAGCCAGCGACCCATTCACGAAGAAGAAGCCCCGCGAATGCGGGGCTTCTTTGTGACTGTGAGCTGGATCCCGGATCGCGCGCCCTTCGGGCGCTTGTCCGGGATGACGCGGCTGTCGAAACGAAAATTGGATCCCCGCCTTCGCGGGGATGACGATTTCGTTTCCGATCGCGACCCGCACTTTGGCGGGCCGCTCTCGGACGAAATCGTCACATATCCATGTCGCCCATGCCGCCCATGCCACCCATTCCGCCGCCACCGCCCATCGGCTTCTCCTCCTTCGGCGCTTCGGCGATCATCGCTTCGGTGGTCAACATCAGGCTCGCGACCGACGAGGCGTTCTGCAGCGCGAAGCGCGCGACCTTGGTGGGATCGACGACGCCCATCTCGACCAGGTCGCCATACTGGCTGGTCTGGGCGTTGAAGCCGAAGTTGCCCTTGCCCTCCGCAACCTTGTTGACGACCACCGAGGGCTCGTCACCGGTGTTGGCGACGATCTGGCGCATCGGTTCCTCGAGCGCGCGCAGCACGATCTTGATGCCCGCTTCCTGATCAGGATTTTCGCCCTTCACGCGGTTGCTGAGGTTCGCGCGAGCGCGCAGGTACGCAACGCCGCCACCGGCGACGATGCCTTCCTCGACCGCGGCACGAGTCGCGTGCAATGCATCTTCCACGCGCGCCTTCTTCTCCTTCATCTCGACTTCCGTTGCGGCGCCGACCTTGATCACGGCCACGCCGCCGGCGAGCTTCGCCACGCGCTCCTGCAGCTTTTCCTTGTCGTAGTCGGAAGTGGCCTCGTCGATCTGGACGCGGATCTGCTTCACCCGCGCCTCGATCGACTTCTTGTCGCCAGCGCCATCGATGATGGTCGTGTCTTCCTTGGCGATCTCGATGCGCTTGGCACGCCCCAGGTCCTTGAGCGCCGCGTTCTCGAGCTTCAGTCCCAGCTCCTCGGCGATCACCGTTCCGCCGGTCAGGATCGCGATGTCCTCGAGCATCGCCTTGCGCCGATCGCCGAAGCCCGGTGCTTTGACCGCGCAGGTCTTGAGGATGCCGCGGATGTTGTTGACGACCAGAGTGGCCAGCGCTTCGCCGTCGCAGTCTTCGGCGACGATCAGCAGCGGCTTGCCCGATTTCGCGACCTGTTCGAGCACCGGCAGAAGATCGCGGATGTTGCTGATCTTCTTGTCGTGCAGCAGGATGTACGGCTCCTCGAGGATCGCCACTTGCTTGTCGGCGTTGTTGATGAAGTACGGCGAGATGTAGCCGCGATCGAACTGCATGCCTTCGACGAGCTCGAGCTCGTTCTCGAGGCCCTTGCCGTCCTCGACGGTGATCACGCCTTCCTTGCCCACCTTGTCCATGGCGTCGGCGATGGTCTTGCCGATCGATTCGTCGGCGTTGGCCGAGATCGCGCCGACCTGGGCGATCTCCTTGCTCGTCGTGCAGGGCTTGCTGATCTTCTTGAGCTCCTCGACGACCGCGATCACGGCCTTATCTATGCCGCGCTTGAGATCCATCGGGTTCATGCCCGCGGCGACGTACTTCATCCCTTCGGTTACGATCGATTGCGCCAGCACGGTCGCGGTGGTCGTGCCGTCACCGGCGACATCGGAAGTCTTGGACGCGACTTCCTTCACCATCTGCGCACCCATGTTCTCGAACTTGTCCTTGAGCTCGATTTCCTTCGCCACCGACACGCCGTCCTTGGTCACGGTCGGCGCGCCGAAGCTGCGCTCGAGCACAACATTACGGCCCTTGGGGCCGAGGGTTATCTTGACGGCGTTGGCGAGGATGTTCACGCCCGTCAACATTCGGTTGCGGACGCCTTCGCCGAAGCGTACGTCTTTAGCTGCCATGACTGTTTCTCCTGAGATCTGTGATGTGAATTCGAAGCGCGATCAGCCGATGATGCCGATGATGTCGTCTTCGCGCATGTGCAGGTAGTCGGCACCATCCATCTTGAATTCCTGGCCGGAATACTTGCCGAAGAGAATCTTGTCGCCTACCTTGACGCCCATCGGCACGAGCTTGCCGCTGTCGTCGGTCTTTCCCGGCCCGGCGAACACGACCTCGCCTTGGGACGGCTTTTCGGCCGCAGTGTCGGGGATCACGATTCCGCCGGCCGACTTCCTTTCTTCCTCCAGCCGCTTCACGATCACGCGATCATGCAAAGGACGGATCTTCATGTTAGCGCTTACTCCTCACAATAAGTATGTTGAATCAATATGCTACGATATCGCCAGCCAGCGTTACCGCGGCAGGCCAAAGTGGGCCAAGTTCCGCTACCTTTTTCCGGGAGACCCTGTTAGCACTCAATCTTGACGAGTGCTAATGATAGGGCGCAACTAGGCCAAAATCAAGCGCGGACCGGGAAGGCGAACGCCGGCGGACTGCGCTTGCGAGGAATGGGGTAGGCTAACGCACCCTCAGCCGTCAGAGAGCCATGACCAACGAACCCTCGACCGCTGGCGCGAACGCTGAAGCCCCATCGGTGGCCTCCCGCGGCGTCGAGGCCGGCCGAGGCGCGTCGTGGTGGGGCGAGGGGTGGCGGCTTTTCGTGCCCAGCGTCGGACCGTGGCTGCTCATCGTCGTGATCCTGATTGTGCTGCAAGTCTGCCTGCAGCTCATTCCAATCGTTGGACACCTCGCCAACTCGGTGCTGTTCCCGGTGCTGGCGGGAGGATTGATGCTCGGCTGCAGAGCCGTCGACCAGGGCGAGCCGCTGAGCGTGAGCCACCTGTTCGCTGGATTCAGCACCCGCACGGGCCCATTGCTCATCGCCGGCTTGCTCTATACCGCCATCACGCTCGCGATCGTATTGGTCGTTGCGGGGATCCTGTTAGCGTCTTTCGGGACCGCGGTGCTCGCGCAGCTGTTCGAGCTGCAGAACCCGACCGCGGCGAGCCGTGCTCTCGGCCACGTGCTCCTGGCGCTGCTGGTCGGTGCGCTGCTGTTCCTGGCGCTGTACCTGCCGCTGATCATGGCCATGTGGTTTGCCCCGGCGCTGGTCGTCCTGCGCGGGGTGGAGCCGTGGGCTGCGATGAAGCTGTCCTTCAGCGGCTGTCTGAAGAACATCGGGCCCTTTCTGGTCTACGGCGTGATCGGCATCCTGCTTGCCGTTGTCGCGTCGATACCGCTGCTGCTGGGGTGGCTCGTCCTCGGGCCCGTTACGATCGCTACGATCTACACGGGCTACTGCGACATCTTCGAGGAACAACCCGTCAGTTGAGCGGCGGGTGTGCGGCAACGATGTTGCGCACCTTGGCGATCACCTGCGGCGGCGCGCTCGCGCGCAGGAACCACCGCTGATTCGGCGTATCACCGGCGGGCTCGAAACCGTGCGGCCGCAGTACATGTTGCACGGTCGCGCGGTAGCGTGAACCGCGAGGGATGCGTACCACCCACGTCACTTTTCCCTGAGGGGTTGCGAAGAGCGCGTCGATGAGCGCGCGACCGTGACCGCTGCCGCGGCGGCCGAATTCGAGGCCCGCCAGCCAGAGCTCGTAGCCGCCTTCGAGGGCGCGGAACAGCCCGAACCCGGCAGGAGGATTGCCGCTGTGCCGATCGTCTGGCCAGAAGACATAACCCGGGACGGCGACCGATTCGATGCGCCCCGTCTTTGGATCGGCCTCCGCGAAATAGCCATGCGTGAGCGCGCGCTTGAGCTTCGTGAAGAACTCGGCCGACTGCGGAGTGTCGAGCGCGAGGCTCGACTCGAAACTGCCCTCTGCCGCTGCCTGACGTATCAGCGTGCGCAGCATGACCAAATGACCGACGTGAGCAGGGGCCAGCATGACGATAACGGGCTCTGTCCAATTAACGGATTAAGTTACCGCGCGGGTCTGTCTCCTGCTGCATCGACTTACGGACGGCTTCCCGCGCGCCACGAACGGTTGTGCACCACGGAAGCGTTCTGCTGCGCGCTTGGCGCGGAGACCAAAACCAAAGGCCAAACTCCGGGCATTTCTCTGAAGACGACAATTTGTTACAGGCGACCTCAAGGACCGGATCAGTGCGCCTTGTCCCAGTTCGCGCCGCTGCCTACGTCGACCGCCAGCGGAACCTGCAGCCGGGCGACCCCGCTCATGAGTTCCGGAAGCTCCGCAACAACGCGCTCGACCTCCTGGGAGGGGGCTTCGAGCACGAGCTCGTCGTGAACCTGCAGCACGAGCCGGGTCTTGAGCTCGGTATCGTCGAGCCAGCGCTGCACCGCGATCATCGCCAGCTTGATCAGGTCGGCGGCGGTGCCTTGCATCGGCGCATTGATCGCCGCGCGCTCGGCTGCTTGGCGGCGCGGACCGCCGCCTGCATTAATGTCGGGAAGCCACAGGCGGCGTCCGAACACCGTCTCGACGTAACCCTGGGCGCGGGCCAGCGCGCGAGTGCGCTGCATGTATTCCGCCACGCCCGGGTAGCGCGCGAAGTACTTGTCGATGAACTGCTGAGCCGCGGCGCGCTCGATGCCGAGCTGAGCCGCGAGCCCGAACGCGCTCATGCCGTAGATCAGCCCGAAGTTGACCGCCTTGATATAGCGGCGCTGCTCAGGGGTGACCTGATCGATCGCCACGCCGAAGATGTCGGCCGCCGTGGCGCGGTGGATGTCGGCCCCTTCGGCAAAGGCGTGCAGCAGCGATGCATCGCCGGAGAGGTGCGCCATGATCCGCAGCTCGATCTGCGAATAGTCCGCCGAGACGAGGAGGTGTCCGGACGGGGCGATGAATGCCTCGCGTATCCTTCGCCCTTCGGCGGTGCGCACGGGAATGTTCTGAAGATTCGGATCGGTGCTCGCGAGTCGCCCGGTTACCGCGGTGGCCTGACCGAAGCTCGTGTGCACGCGGCCGGTACGCTGATTCACCATCTGCGGCAGCTTGTCGGTATAGGTCGACTTGAGCTTGGACAGCGCACGATGCTCGAGCAGAAGCTTCGGTAGCGGGTAATCGGAGGCGAGCTGCTGGAGCACGTCTTCGTCGGTGGATGGTTGGCCGGTCGCGGTCTTTCTCACCACCGGCAACTTCATGCGTTCGAACAGGATCTCGCCAAGCTGCTTGGGCGAGGAAAGATTGAAGGGCTGCCCTGCGGCTTGAAAGGCCTGTTGCTCCAGCGCGCCGATGCGTTCGCCGAGATTGCGGCCCTGTGTGCCGAGCAGTCCGGCGTCGATGAGCACGCCCGCCCGCTCCATGCGAAACAGCACCTCGCTGGTGGGGATTTCGATGACGGAGTAGACGAAGTCGAGCTGCTCGTCGGCGGCGATGCGCGGATGCATCGCATCGTGCAGCTGCAGGGTAACGTCGGCCTGCTCCGCGGCGTATTCCGTCGCTCGTTCGACGGCCACCTGATCGAAGCCGATCTGGCTCGCGCCTTTGCCGACGACTTCGGCATAGGCGATGGTGTTGACGTCGAGATGCCTGGACGCGAGGCCGCCGAGGTCGTGCGACCGGTGCGACTCCAGCACGTAAGACTGCAGCATGGTGTCGTGCGCGATCCCGCGCAGTGCGATGTCGTGATTGGCCAGAAGATGCTCGGCGTGCTTGAGGTCGTGCCCGAGCTTCTTGGCCGCTGGGTTCTCAAGCCACGGCCTGAGCTTGGCGAGCACGCTCGGGAGCCGAAGCTGCGCCGGTGCACCGGTATAGCTGTGCGCTAGCGGCAGATAAGCGGCGTGCCCGGGGTCGATCGCAAACGCGAGGCCGACAATGCGCGTTTCGAGCGGATCGCTCCCGGCAGCTTCGATGTCGAGGGCGGCGAGCCCCGCTCGTTCGAGCTTCGAGCACCATCGTTGCAGCGCCTGCTCGTCGAGCACGGTTTCGTACTGGCGTGTGGCGATGGCTCTCGCTTCGCGCGTCGGAGCCGCCGGCGAATCTCGAGGAGCAGCGGCGAGATCCTTGAGCCAGCCCTTGAACTCCAGCCGCTCATACATTTCCCTGAGCCTGGCGGCGTCGGGCGGCTGCAGACGAAGGTCGTCAGGCGCGAAAGGCAACGCGCAATCGGTCTTCACGGTGAGCAGTCGCTTGGCCTGCGGCAGCCACGCAAGCGCCGCACGCAGGTTCTCTCCAACTACGCCGCCGATTTCGCCCGCATGAGCCATGACGTCGTCGAGCGACCCGTATTCGCCCAGCCACTTCGCGGCTGTCTTCGGTCCGACCTTGGCAACCCCGGGGACGTTGTCGATCGAGTCGCCGGTGAGCGTCAGCAGATCGAGCACTTTCTCCGGACCAACACCGAACTTGGCGACCACGCTCTGCTCATCGAGTTTCTCGTTGCTCATCGTGTTCACGAGCGTCACCCCGGGAGCGATCAACTGAGCGAGGTCCTTGTCTCCGGTGGAAACTATGCTTTCGATGCCGCGTGCATTCGCCTGCTTCACGAGCGTTCCGATCACATCGTCGGCCTCGACACCTTGGATCATGAGCAGCGGCCAGCCGTGTGCGCGGATCACGTCGTGCAGGGGCCCGATCTGCCGTGACAGATCGTCAGGCATCGGCGGCCGATGAGCCTTGTACTCCGGATACCATTCGTCGCGGAACGTTTTTCCCGGCGCGTCGAACACGACCGCGAAATAATCCGGCTTGCCGTCCTCGACCAATCGGCGCAACATGGACACGACGCCGCGGATGGCGCCGGTCGGCTCTCCGCGCGACGTGCGCAAATCCGGCAGCGCGTGGAAGGCGCGATATAAGTACGACGACCCATCGACCAGAACGAGCTTAGGCATGATTAAAACAGGCAAGATTCCCGAGTTGATCGACCCTCAGGCGATGTACTCGACCAACGGGCAGGAAGCGTGGCGGGTGCTCGGCATTATGGCAGAATTCGCGGTCGCCACCGAGCGACTGCGCGGCGTGCGCCCCGCGGTAAGCATGTTCGGCAGCGCGCGGATCGGATCGGATCATCCGTACTACCGCAAGGCAGAGCGCATCGCGCGGCTACTTTCCGACGCCGGCTTTTCCGTCATTTCCGGCGGCGGCCCCGGGCTGATGGAGGCGGCCAATCGCGGGGCGCACGCGGGCCGCTCGCCGGCGATCGGCCTCAACATCCTGCTGCCGCACGAGCAGGCTGGCAACGCCTACCAGGACGTCGGTATCAATTTCCGCTACTTCTTCGCGCGCAAGATGATGTTCGTTCGTTTCGCGTCGGCGTACGTCGTGCTTCCCGGGGGTTTCGGCACGATCGACGAACTGACCGAGTGCCTCACACTGGTGCAAACGGGCAAGAGTCGCAGAATTCCGATCATCCTGGTCGGCGGCGAATTCTGGCAGGGGCTCATCGACTGGATGCGCGAGCAACTCGTCGGGCACGGCATGATCGACGCGAGCGATCTCGAATTGGTCCGCGTCATCGAGGAACCCGAGGCCATTGTCGAGGCGATTTTCGACTACTACGAAACCCGCGGCTTTCAGCCGACGCGGGAAGAGCGCGACAAGATGCTCAACCTCTAGCGAGTACACTCACCGACCGCGCGTCGATCAAGCGTCGCAAATCCTGCTAGAATTTGGCGATCGCAGGACTTCGACGATGCGCGCCTCCGTGTTCGGTGTTGTGTTTGCGTTGGCGCTCGCCGTGGCCACGAATGCCTTCGCACAACAAGTCCCTTCCCCGCCGGCGCCCCAGCCTGTGCCCCAAGCGCCGCCTCCCCCGCCGGAAGTCGCAAATGAGTCGGACCTCGAGCCCCAGGTCACGATCGTTCGCCGCGAGCGTGAGACCATCGAGGAATATCGTGTCAGCGGCCGTCTGATCATGGTCAAGGTAACGCCCAGGAACGGCCGGCCCTACTACCTCGTCGAAGGCCCGAACGGCGCGTTCGTGCGGCGTGACAGCCTCGACACGGGCCTGAGGGTCCCGATGTGGCTCTTGTTCTCCTTCTGAGCCCGCAAGAGACAATCAACCGGTAACGAGAACGCGGCCGCGCCCCGTTGAGGACGCACCGCGCTGCCCGATGTCTGTCTACACGACCGTCACCGCCGATGAGCTTGCTGCCTGGCTGACGCGCTACGCCATCGGTTCGGTGCGCGCCTTCGAACCGATCGCTGCCGGAATCGAAAACACGAATTACTTCGTTACGGCCGACAAGGGGCGCTACGTCCTCACGCTCTACGAGCGGCTGCCCGCGGAGGAACTGCCGTTCTACCTGAACCTGATGGCGCATCTGGCACGTGCCGGCGTATGCGCTCCCGCTCCGGAGCCCGACCGCACCGGCGCGCTGTGGAGCTTTCTCAACGGGAAGCCGGCGGGCCTGGTCGCGCGGCTCGAGGGTGAAGCGGTCGAGCGTCCAGCTTCCGCTCACTGCGCAGCCGCCGGCGCGCTGCTCGCCCGCATGCACCTGGCGGTGGCCACCTACCGCGGCCGGCTCGCCAACCGGCGGGGACCGGGCTGGTGGCGGCAGGCTGCGCGCGCCGTGCGGCCGTTTCTGTCGCCCGAGCAGAACTCGCTCATCGCAGCTGAGATCAAGTTTCAATCGCGCCTCGCCAAATTGAAGCTGCCGCGGGGCGCGATTCATGGCGACCTCTTCTGCGACAACGTCCTGTTTGTCGACGGGAGAGTCACCGGGGTCATCGACTTCGGCTTTGCGGCGACGGATGCATTCGCGTACGACCTTGCGATCGCGGTCAATGACTGGTGCACCATCGTCGATGGCGAACGCGCCGGCGCGCTCGACTCCGCGCGCGCCGACGCAATGATCCGCGCCTACGCGCAGGTGCGGCCGCTCAAGGAGGGCGAGCGCGAGGCGTGGCCGGTTCTGCTGCGCGCGGCGGCACTGCGCTTCTGGCTGTCGCGGCTGTACGATCTTCATCTGCCGCGCCCCGGTGAGCTCACGCATGCTCACGATCCCGCTCCTTTCGAGCGCATTCTGCAGAACCGGGCCGCCGCAATTCCGCCTCTTTCAGAGGCCGTCGCACCGTGAAGCGTCCGCCGATTCCGTTCACGAGGCACGATGCGCGGCACGGGCTCGCGTGGCTCAAGAGCGCGTACGGGATGTTCCGCCAGGCGCCGCTCGCGTGGCTCGCGCTGCTGTTCACCTACTATGTGATGGTTGCCATCGCCGGGCTCGGGCCGTGGGCGTCCGTCGGCCAGATCGTCGCGGGGCTGCTGAAGCCGGTGTTCGCTGTGGGCTTCCTCGCCGCCGCGTGGACTCAGGAGCGCGGCGGCAGACCTAAGCTCGAGCACCTGTTCCGTGGATTCCGGAGCAATCTGTACGCGCTGATCGCCCTGGGAACCGTTTTCCTCTGCGGCATGACGCTGGCCGTGCTGTCGACGATGCTGGTCGACGGCGGAATGCTCGTCGCCGTTTTTTCGGGGGCCGAGAAGCCAACCGAGGAGATGCTGGCCGGGGGCAAGCCGCAGCTTGCGCTCCTGCTCGGTGCCTTGTGCGCGCTGCCGACTTTGCTCGCCATCTGGTTTGCGCCCGCGCTGGTCGTGTTTCACGACGCCGGCGCCGCGGCGGCGCTGGCGACCAGCTTAGCAGCGGCGGTGGCCAACTGGCGGCCGGTCGCGGTGTACGGCATCGCGGTGTTCGCCCTGGGTGGCGTGCTGCCCGGGTTGGTGCTGTCCATTGCTCAGCTTTTCGGCGAGGCATTCGCCGGCTTGCTGGCCGTGTTCCTGATCGTGCCTTACCTGTTCGCCTTCATCGCCACGCTGCATATCTCTGACTACGTGAGCTTCCGCGACGTGTTCCACGCAGGCGAGCCCAACATCGCGGTTGCCGAAAGCGCGACGCCACCTGCCTAGTGCGTGGCGGGTAGTCCGGGTTGAGGCCCCTTCGGCGCAGGAGCCTGTCATTCCGAGGAGCTTCGGCGACCAACGAATCCGCTGTTCTCATTCGATCCGACCAGCAGATCCCTCGCTCCGCTCGGGGTGACGATCCAACTACGCTGGCTGGAGCTTGGCGTACTCCAGCGCGAGCCACTTCACCCCGGCGTCGCGGAAGTTGACCTGCACGCGGGCGTCGGTGCCACGCCCCTCGGCGTCGACGATGATGCCCAGCCCGAACTTGGCGTGCTTGACGCTTTGCCCGATGCGCCAGCCGCTTCCATCCTTCAGCGCGCGCAGCTCCGCGCCTGACGATTGCACGCGGATATCGTGTGTCCCGGTGCGGCGCGTCTCGGACAGCCATTGGACGACTCCCTGCGGCATCTCGCTCAAAAAGCGCGACGCGACGTTGTAACGAAGCTGTCCGTGCAGCATGCGGCTTTGCGCGAGCGTCAGATAAAGACGACGCCTCGCGCGCGTCACCGCGACATAAGCGAGCCGCCGCTCCTCCTCGACCCCGTCGAACTCGGACAGGCTGTTCTCGTGGGGGAACAGCCCCTCCTCGAGCCCGGTGACAAAAACGGTGTGAAACTCGAGGCCCTTGGCGGCGTGCACCGTCATCAATTGCAGCGCCGCCGTGCCTTCCGCGGCCTGGGTCTCGCCCGCTTCCAGCGCGGCGTGCGCGAGAAATGCCGTCAGCGCGTCGGGCGCCTCCTCGCCGATCTCGCGCTCGGCTTCGCGCACGAAGCTCTCGGCAGCGCTCACGAGTTCCTGCAAATTGTCAACGCGCTCCTGCCCGCCCTTCTCAGCCGCGTAATGGTCGAGCAGGCCCGACGCTTGAACGATGTGCTCGACGGTCTCCGCCAGCCCCAGTCCCGAGGTCGCCTGGCGCAGGTCCTCGACCAGCTTGACGAAGGCGCCCATGCAGGCGCCCGCCTTGCCCGTGACCGGTGAGCTGCAGGCGGTCTGCCACAGGCTTGCGCCGGTCTCCCGGGAGCGGTCCTGCAGCGTTTCCAGCGACCGCGCGCCGACGCCGCGCGGAGGAAAGTTGACCACGCGCAGGAACGCACCGTCGTCGTCCGGTGTGGCGACCAGGCGCAGATACGCGAGCGCGTGCTTCACTTCGGCGCGCTCGAAAAAGCGCATGCCGCCGTAGACCCGATATGGCATGCCGGCGTTGAACAGCGCGTGCTCGATGACCCGCGACTGGGCGTTTGAGCGATACAGCACGGCGATCGCCCCCGGAGACACGTCGTCGTCGATCAGGCTCTTGACCACATCGACCACGAACCCCGCCTCCTCGACGTCGGACTGGGCGAAGAATGCGCGCACCGGCTCGCCTTGCGCGTCGGAAGTCCACAGGTTCTTTCCCAAGCGCTGCTGATTGTGCTTGATCAGCGCGTTCGCCGCGTCCAGGATGTAGCGGTGCGAGCGATAGTTCTGCTCGAGCTTGATCAGCTTGACCGGCACCGCAGGCGTCCCAAAGTCGCGCTCGAAGTGCTGCATGTTGGCGATGTTTGCCCCGCGGAAGGCGTAGATCGACTGATCGTCGTCGCCGACGGCGAACACTGCGGTGTCGGGCCCGGCGAGCAGTTTCAGCCACCGGTACTGCAGCGCGTTGGTGTCCTGGAATTCGTCGACCAGGATGTGAGAGAAGCGACGCCGGTAATGCTCGCGCAGCATGTCGCTGCTCGAGAGAAGCTCAAAGCTGCGGAGCAGCAACTCAGGGAAGTCCACGACGCCTTCGCGCTGGCACGCCGCTTCGTACAGGGCATAGTGCTCGACCTGCCGGCGCGTGAACTGGTCGTGAGCCTCGACCGCGTTGGGTCGGAGCCCCTCCTCCTTCGAAGCGTTGATCAGCGCTTGCAGCTGTCTCGCGGGAAAGCGATCGTCGTCGACGCCGTGCGCCTTGTACAGCCGCTTGATCAGCGCCAGCTGATCCTGCATGTCCATGATCTGGAACAGGCGAGGCAGCCCGGCGTCGCGATGGTGTGCGCGCAGCATGCGGTTGCACAGCCCGTGAAAGGTGCCGACCCACATGCCGCGGGTGCTCAGCGGCGTCAGCGCGGAAAGCCTGGTGAGCATCTCTCTCGCGGCCTTGTTGGTGAAGGTCACTGCGAGCACCGACGAGGGACCGGCCTGGCCCGTCGCGAGAAGCCAAGCGATGCGCGTAGTGAGCACGCGGGTCTTGCCGCTGCCCGCGCCGGCGAGTATCAACGCCGAGGCGTGCGGCAGCGTTACCGCCGCGAGCTGCTCGGGGTTGAGGTTTTCGAGAAGCGACGAGCTCATGCGCGAGGAAGAAGCCAGTCGCAATTATAAAGTACGCTGTGCCCCGCCCATGGGCGTGCGCTCCGTGTTTCAGGCGGCGGCGCCGACTCCGGCGTTCCGCCGGACGGTATAATCGCTCCCGCTCACGACCCCGCCCTGATGCCGTACATCCCGCGAATCAGCATCGCCGCGAATTCCGCGACCACTCGCGCGTTCGTGCAATGGATCCGTTCGGCCGCGCCCTACATCTACGGGCTGCGCGGTAAGACGCTGGTCATTGCCTTCGGGGGAGAGGTCGTCGCCGACGAGACCTTTCTGGGCATCATCCACGATCTGAACCTGCTGCACAGCCTGGGCACCCGGCTTGTGGTCGTGCACGGTTCGCGGCCGCAGATCGAAGCCATCCTCAAGCAGCAGAGCATTCCGAGCCGCTACCACCGGGGACTGCGCGTCACCGACGCGGAGACGCTCGATTGCGTGCTCGAAGGCACCGGTCACGCGCGAAGCCGCATCGAAGCGTTGCTGTCCCTGGGCGTGGCCAACTCGCCGATGGCGGGCGCGCGGATCAGAGTTGTCGGCGGAAATTTCATCACCGCCAAGCCGATCGGCGTGCTCGACGGGGTCGACATGCAGTGGACCGGAGAAGTCCGGCGCGTCGACGTCGAAGCCATGCGCCAGCGGCTCGACGACGGCGACATCGTGCTGGTCTCGCCTGTGGGCTACTCCCCCACAGGAGAGATCTTCAACCTCGCGCTGGAGGAAGTCGCCACGCAGGTCGCGGTGCGGCTCTCGGCGCACAAGCTCATGTTCCTGATGGAAACCGAAGGAGTGCGCAGCGGCCGCCGACAGCTCCTCTCCGAGCTGTCGACTCGCGACGCCGAATCGTTGCTCGCTCGACGAGGCAAGTTGCCGCCGGACGTGCAGCTGTATCTGCCGTGCGCGGTGCGCGCCTGCGACAACGGGGTGAAGCGGACCCATCTCATCTCGCGCCACCACGACGGCGCGCTGCTGCTCGAACTGTTCACCCGCGACGGCGTGGGGACGATGGTGTCGGCGGGGCCGCTCGCGCATCTGCGCAGCGCGACCATCGACGACGTCGGCGGGATTCTGCAGATCATCGAGCCGCTGGAGGAGGAAGGTATTCTCGTGCGGCGCCCCCGCGAGCGGCTGGAGATGGAGATCGAGCGATTCGTGGTGGCCGAGCACGACGACGCGATCATCGGCTGCGCCGCGCTGTACGCGTTTCCCACCGACAGGTCCGGTGAGCTGGCGGCCCTTGCCGTTCACCCCGACTTCCGCCGCGAGGGTTACGGCGAAGCGCTGATGCACGAGATCGAGCAGCGCGCGCGCAAGCTCCGACTCGCCCGCCTGTTCGTGCTCACCACGCGCACATCGGGCTGGTTCGTCGAGCGCGGCTTTGTCGAAAGCGCTCCAGCGCGCCTTCCCCAGCAAAAACGCGACCTCTACAACTGGCAGCGGCGCTCGCTCGTCTACGAGAAGGCGCTCGCCTGACGGCGGCGTGCGATAATTTCGTCCTTCCTTTTTCGCAGCGGGGAAAGCGCAATGGCTCGCATGGTTCAATGCATCAAGCTCGGTCGCGAGGCCGAAGGTCTGGATTTCCCGCCTTATCCGGGCGAGCTCGGCAAGCGCATCTTCGAGAACGTGTCGAAGGAGGCGTGGCAGCAGTGGCTGCGCCACCAGACGATGCTCGTCAACGAAAACAGGCTGAGCCTCGCCGATCCGCGCGCGCGCAAGTACCTCGCCGAGCAGATGGAGCGGCACTTCTTCGGCGGCGGTGCCGACGTTGCTTCTGGCTACGTTCCGCCGAAGACCTGACCCACTGCGTCGGCGCGATCGTCGCGGCTCCGGCGAGGACGATGCGACTCGACACGAGACTGCAACCATGAAACGCGTCGAGGTGCTGCTCTTGAACACGGTACTTGCAATGCTGACAGCGGTGAGCTCAAGCGCCCAAACCGTGCAGCAGCCATCCCCGCTTCGTCCCGTGCACACTTTCTCGATCGTCGCACGAGACCCCGCAACAGGCGAGCTGGGTGTTGCCGTTCAATCGCACTGGTTCTCGGTCGGCACGATCTGCCCGTGGGCAGAAGCCGGCATCGGCGCTGTCGCCACGCAGTCGTTCGTCGATCCCAGCTACGGGAAGCTGGGGCTCGATCTGATGCGCTCGGGCAAGAGCGCGCCCGACGCACTCAAGTCCTTGCTCGCGGGAGACGACGAGCGCGATGTCCGGCAGGTCGCGATGATTGATGCGCAGGGCCGGGTCGCCGCCCATACGGGCGCCAAGAACATCTCTCTCGCCGGGCACATCGTCGGCAAGGACTATTCGGTGCAAGCCAACATGATGTCGAACGACAAAGTCTGGCCGGCAATGTCGCGTGCCTTCGAGACCACGAAGGGTGATCTTGCCGAGCGGATGCTGGCCGCCCTCGACGCCGCGCAGGAAGTGGGCGGCGACATCAGAGGCAAGCAATCAGCCGCGTTGATCGTGGTCACGGGCAAGCCGAGCGGCAAGGCCTGGGTCGACCGGGTTTTCGATTTGAGGGTCGACGACAGCGCCGAACCGCTCAAGGAGCTGCGGCGGCTGGTCACCCTGCAACGCGCCTACAATCACATGAACGCCGGCGATCTTGCGGTCGAGCAGAAAAACAACGAACGCGCGCTGACGGAATACCGTGCAGCCGCATTGCTGGTTCCAGACAACGCCGAGATGATTTACTGGCACGCGGTGGCCCTGGTGAACATGGGCCGGCTAGATGACGCCCTGCCCCTTTTTCGCCGCGTGTTCGCGATGGACAGGAACTGGGTGGAGTTGACTCCGAGGCTCGCGAAGGCCGGCGTGATACCCGATGACCCGAAGTTGGTTCAGCGCATCGTCGATGCTCAGCGGAGCAACTAAAGCGCAGCTAGGGGCCGAGTGGAAAGAGCTAGCGCGTCGAGAAGGAAACCCTTGAGCAGCAGGATCATCGTCACGTTGCTGGCCGCGCTTGCCCTGATCAGCGGTCGGGGTGTCGAAGCACAGCAGGGGAACGTCCAACGCATAGGCGTCGTCTTCCGAGGGGATGAATACGCTGCCGTTGACGGGCTCAAGGAAGGGCTCAAGCATCTGGGGTCGGCCGAAGGCAAGGACTATGTCCTGCACGTTCGCGATCTGAAAGGTGACCTCGATGCGGTGGAGCCAGCGGCAAAGAGCCTGGAGCAGGAGAAAGTCGACGTCATCTACTCGGTCTCGACATCCGTTACTACTGTAGTGAAAGGCGCGACGACCAAGGTCCCGGTTGTGTTTGCCGTCGGGACCGATCCGGTTGTCGCTGGGCTGGTGGAGAGCTTTGCGAGACCCGGCGGCCGGCTGACGGGGGTTTACTATTCAGCGGCCGATCTCACCGCGAAACGCCTCGAGATTCTCAAGGCGATACTGCCGAAGCTGCGCAAGGTCGCGATCTTTTACTCCCCGACGACTCGGACCACGATGCTCGCTATCAAATCGGCGCGAGATGCGGCGCGGCAGTTGCAGATCGAGCTCGTCGAAAGACAGATCGCGTCCGTCCAGGAGCTTCGAGCGAGCGTGGCTGCGTTCAAGCCCCAGGACGCGGACGCCTTCTTCTACGTCAATGACGCGATGGTCAGGAGTCAGAGCCAGTTCATCATCGACACGATGAAGGCCAAGAAGGTGCCGACCATGTTCGCAACGCCGGATGTCGTTGCCCAAGGGGCCTTGGTTGGCTATGGCGTAAGTTTCCGTGAGGCCGGTCTAGTGTCCGCAAGATACGTGCATAAGCTTCTCGGTGGAGCAAGTCCAAAGGACCTGCCAATCGAGTCGGTCAGCAGGGTGGGGCTGGCGGTGAACCTCAATACGGCGCGAGACATCGGCGTCACCATACCCCAGGCGGTGCGATTGAGCGCGAGCGACGTTATCCAGTGATCGCCAGCTGCGCGCTGATCGCAGGCTAATCCACACGAGGAACACGATGAACGACACGGTCAAGTACGTCCTCGACGAATCGAGAATTCCCAAGTTCTGGTACAACCTGCAGGCCGACCTGCCGAAGCCGCTGCCGCCGGTGCTGCATCCGGGGACGCTCAAACCGGTCGGCCCCGACGACCTCGCGCCGCTTTTTCCCATGGCGCTGATCCTGCAGGAGGTCGCGACCGAGCGCGAAATCGAGATTCCCGGGGCGGTCCGTGACGTCTACCGCCAGTGGCGGCCCACACCCCTCTTCCGCGCGCGCCGCCTCGAGAACGCGCTGCAGACCCCAGCGCGCATCTACTACAAGTACGAAGGCGTCTCGCCCGCCGGCAGCCATAAGCCCAACACCGCGGTCGCGCAGGCGTTCTATAACAAGGAAGCCGGCGTGAAGAAGCTCATCACCGAGACGGGCGCCGGGCAATGGGGCAGCGCGCTTGCGTTCGCCGGCGCGCTGTTCGGGCTCGACGTGCACGTGTTCATGGTGCGCGTTTCCTACGACCAGAAGCCGTACCGCCGCGCATTGATGGAAACCTACGGCGCGCGCTGCATCCCCTCTCCGTCGAACGAGACGCAGTCGGGACGGGCGATCCTCGCCAAGCGAGCCGATCACCCGGGAAGTCTCGGCATCGCGATCTCCGAGGCGGTCGAGGTCGCCGCGCAGCGCGACGACGCCAAGTACGCGCTCGGGAGCGTGCTCAACCACGTGCTCCTGCACCAGACGGTGATCGGGCAGGAAGCCATCGCGCAGATGGAGATGGCGAACGACTATCCCGACGTCATCGTGGGCTGCACGGGCGGGGGCTCGAACTTCTCCGGCATCGCGTTTCCTTTCATCGGTGCGCAACTTCGCGGCGGCAAGAAAGTGCGCGTCGTCGCCGTCGAGCCTGCGGCGTGTCCAAGCCTCACCCGCGGCGCCTACGCCTACGACTTCGGTGACACGGCTCACCTCACGCCGCTCGCCAAGATGCACACGCTGGGCTCGACCTTCACGCCGCCGGGTTTCCACGCCGGGGGCCTGCGCTATCACGGCATGGCGCCGCTGGTGTCGCACCTGAAGGAGCTCGACCTCATCGGCGCGGTCGCCTACCATCAGACCAAGGTGTTCGAGGCGGGCGTGCAGTTCGCCCGCGCCGAGGGGATCCTGCCCGCGCCCGAGGCGAACCATGCGGTGCAGGGCGCGATCGACGAGGCGATCCGCTGCCGCGAGGAGGGTGTTTCTCGCGCGATCCTGTTCAATCTTTGCGGGCACGGCCACTTCGACATGCAGGCGTACATCGACTACTTCGGCGGCAAGCTCAAGGACGTCGACTACGACGAGGGCGAGCTCGCGATGGCGCTCGCCGGCCTGCCTTCGGTGAAGGAGGCCGCGTAGCGCGCCTCGAGCAGCCCGTTGGTGCTTCGTTTTTCAGCCGCCGCTTCATCTAGTGCTTATGGTCCCAGTCTCTTCAGCGCTTGCCCAGCAATCGATTCAGCCTGCCGCGCCGGTCGCTCGCGTCGTCCCCGTGACCGACACCCACTTCGGCGAAGCGGTGACGGATCGCTACCGCTGGATGGAAGACGACAAGGATCCTGACTGGCTACCCTTCCTCGAAGGCCAGAACGACCACGCGCGCACGGTACTCGACGCGCTGCCGGGGCGGGGCGCGCTGCTCAATCGCATTCAGCAGCTCTCCGGCGACGTAACTTTGCCCTCCAAGGTCCAGCGAGCCGGAGGCCGGGTGTTTTTCCAGCAGCGCCCTGCCGGGGCCAACAACTTCAAGCTGTTCGTCCTCGAAGAGGGCCGGGTCCGGCTGCTCGTCGATCCGACTACGCTCGACGCGGCGGAGGCGCATTTCGCACTCGACTGGTGGGAAGCCTCTCCCGACGGCACCAAAGTCGCCTACGGCCTATCGAAGGACGGAAGCGAGGATTCGATCCTTCAGATCATGGACGTGCCCAGCGGGTCGGTCCTTCCCGAGCGCATTCCCGATACCGAGCTCGGCGAACCGAACTGGCTCTCCGACAGCTCTGGCTTCTTCTACAACCAACTCACCGGCAAGGTCGGCACGCCGGAGCGCTTTCTCGATTCGCGCGCTCGCTTCCATCGCCTCGGCAGCGACCCGGCGAGCGATCCCATCGTCATGGCGCGCGGTCTCGATCCGGGAGTGGTGTTCGAAAGGATCCAGGTTCCGGTTATTTCCACCGCTCGTCATGCAGACCGCGTCGTGCTGGTGCTTGCCGATGTGCGGCGCGAGGTGAGGCTGTTCATCGCACCCGTCGCCGACGTGCTCGCGGGCAGCGCCAAGTGGCAACCGGTCGCCGGGTTCGCCGACGAGGTGACCGGCTTCGATCTCGATGGCGACGACCTCTACGTCATCGCCAATCGCGGTCATCCGCGCGGCCGCCTGCTCAAGACGTCCGTGAAAAAACCGAACCTGGCCGAAGCCATCGAGATCATTCCCGAGTCGGAGTTGGTGCTGCAGAGCCTTGCGCGCGGCAAGGACGGGCTGTACGTGCGCACGATGGATGGCGGCATTGGGAGGCTGCAACGGCTGCGGCGCGATGGGAAACTTTCAGACATCAGGTTGCCCTTCGACGGCACGGTATCGCAGGTCGCAGCCGACTCGGATGCAGCTGGCGCTCTGCTGCTGCTGTCGGGCTGGCTCAGCCCTACCGCGATCTGGACGGTCGATGCGGCTGGACGAGTCGCTGACACGGGCTTGACGCCGAAGCCCGCTATCGATGTCAGCAGCTATGCCACGGAACGTCGATTCGCAGCGGCAAAGGATGGAACCCGGATTCCATACAGCCTGATCTACAAGAAGGGACTGAAGCGCGACGGGAGCAACGCTGCTTTCATTTCCGCCTACGGAAGCTACGGGACGCCTGCCTACACCCCGTCGTTCGCTGGGCGCACCCTGGCGCTGATCGATCAGGGAGCGATCGTTGGCTATGCCCACGTGCGCGGCGGAGGCGAATACGGCCGCGATTGGCATCGCGCTGGAAAACTCGAAAACAAGCCCAACACCTGGCGCGACTTGATCGCCGTGTGCGAAGACATGATCGCCAACGGTTACACGACGCCGGCTCACCTTGCGATCGGCGGTCGATCAGCAGGCGGCATCACCGTCGGCCGCGCAATGACCGAGCGGCCGGAGTTGTTCGCTGCCGTCGTCTCAGGGGTCGGCTGGCACGATCCGCTGCGCTACGTCGCCGAGCAAAACGGCTACGGCGAGGAACCGGAATGGGGGGCGATTAGCGACCCGGCCGGCTACCAGGCGCTCAAGACGATCGATAGTTACCAGGCCGTCGTGGACGGCACCAAGTACCCGGCGGTGCTGCTGACGATGGGCGTCACGGACCCGCGCGTGGCGCCCTTTCATCCCGCCAAGATGGCGGCACGATTGCAAGCCGCCAGCGCCAGCGGCAAGCCGATCTTGTTGCGCGTGGATTTCGACGCCGGTCACGGCATGGGTTCGACTCGCGCTCAGCAGGACAGGGAAGCCGCAGACACATACGCGTTCATCCTGTGGCAAGCCGGGGCGCAGGCAAGCACGCGCGGGGCGCCTTTTTCGTTGTGAGCCTCTACGATAGAGGAGAAAACCAGCATGACCATCAAAGTCGAAAAGAGCGGATTCGTCTGGACCGTCGTTCACGACCGTCCCGAATCGCGCAACGCCATGGATCCGTCGAGCGCCGACGCGCTGACCCGGGCCTTTCTCGAGTTCGACGCGGATGACACGGCGCGCGTCGCCGTGTTCTATGGCGAGGGCGGCGCCTTCTGCGCCGGCTGGGACTTGAAATACGTCAGCACGCTCGATCGGAGCTATCCGCTGGGCGAGCTCGACATTCCTCCCGCCGGACCGCGCGGCAACGGCAGCGAGATCCCGCGTGGTCCGCTGGGACCGTCCCGGCTCGAGCTCGACAAGCCTGTCATCGCAGCCGTGGCTGGACCCGCTGTCGCCGGCGGGATGGAGCTTGCGCTGTGGTGTGATTTCAGGGTGATGCAGCAAGACGCGTATTTCGGCGTCTACTGCCGACGCTGGGGAGTGCCCTTGATCGACGGTGGCACCGTACGCCTGCCCCGTATCGTCGGCCAGGGCCGGGCGCTCGAAATCATCCTGACCGGCCGCAAGGTTCCCGCGGAGGAATGTCTAGGGATTGGGCTCTGCGAATATGTAGTGCCGAATGGTCAAGTGCGCGCGAAGGCGGAGGAACTGGCGCACGACATCGCGGCTTTCCCTCCGGTATGCGTCCGGGCGGACCGGCGCTCGGCAATCAAGAGCCAAGGCCTTCCGATTCGCGACGCCTTGATCCAGGAGTGGTACAACGGCCGCGAAGCGCTGATCAAGGACGGCGTCGCCGGCGCCGAGCGATTCAAGAACGGCCTCGGCCGCCACGGCGACTTTTCGAGAATCTTTTGAGCGACGCCTATGGCGAACGCGAACGCACCCTCGACCAGCCGCTACCCCGTCCCGAAGCTCGAAGACCTGCCTCACGACATCCGTACGAGGATGCTCGAAGTGCAGGAGAAGGCCGGGTTCATCCCGAATGTATTTCTCACGCTCGCCCATCGGCCGGACGAGTTCCGCGCCTTCTTCGCCTACCACGATGCGCTAATGTTGCGGGAGTCCGGCCTGACGAAAGCCGAGAAGGAGATGATCGTCGTCGCGACCTCGGGGGCGAACGACTGTCTGTACTGCATCGTCGCTCACGGGGCGATCCTGCGGGTGTACGCCAAGAACCCGCTCGTTGCAGACCAAGTCGCCGTCAACTATCGCAAGGCGGATATCAGTGATCGCCAGAAAGCGATGCTCGAGTTCGCATTGAAGGTGGCACTACATTCGGCTGAATTGGTTGAGGCCGACTTCGATAAGCTGCGCGCATATGGATTTTCGGACGAGGATATCTGGGACATCGGTGCCATCACGGCGTTTTTCGCGTTGTCGAACCGCATGGCCAACCTAATCGCGATGCGGCCTAACGACGAGTTCTACCTTCTCGGCCGACTGCCAAAGACCTGAGCTCAAACCTGGCCGACGCCGGGTAAGGCCGCCGCGCCCTCGCGACTCAGGCCTCGTAAACGACCTGACCGCCGACCAGCGTGTACCGCACCTTCCCGGCGAGTTCGATGCCAAGGAACGGGGTGTTCTTGCCCTGACTCTTGAGCGAAGCCCGTTCCACTGTCCACCATGCCTCGGGGTCGAAGATGCAGACGTCTGCGGGCGCGCCGACCCCGAGATGGCCTGCGTCGATGGCGAGTACTCGCGCTGGGTCGGCGGTGATCCGCGACAGCGCGGTCGCCAGCGGAAGCTTCGTCTCGCGCGCCCACTTGAGCGTCAGCGGCAGCAATAGCTCCAGCCCAGTGGCTCCAGCTTCGCTCTCCGCAAACGGCAGCTGCTTGGCGTCGTCGTCGACGGGGGTGTGATCCGAGCATATCAGATCGATCGTGCCGTCCGCGAGACCCGTACGCAGCGCGTCGCGGTCGCGCACGCTCCGGAGCGGCGGCACCAGATGGCAGTTGGCGTCGAACCAGCCGATGTCGGTGTCGCAAAGGTGCACGTGGTTGGCCGCGACGTCGCAAGTGACCGCGAGGCCGCTGCGCTTGGCGTCGCGCACGCGCGCAACGCCCTCGTGCGTTGAGAGCCGCGCGAGATGCACCCGCGAGCCCGTGGCCCGCGCCAGCGCGAAGATCGTGTCGAGGGCGATGGTTTCGGCGAAGGGCGGCACCGCTGCAAGTCCCAGCCGCGTAGCCACTTCGCCGTCGTGGGCGACTCCGCCGCGCGCAAGATGCGCATCCTGCGGGCGCAACCAAACCGGGTAGCCGAAGGTTGCCGCGTATTGCATCGCGCGCAGCAGGATCTGCGTGTCCTCGAGCGGCGAATCGGCGTGCGAAAAAGCGATGCAGCCCGCCTCCGAGAGCTCGCCCATCTCGGTGATGGTCCCGCCCTTCAAGCCAACGGTCAACGCTCCTATCGGATAGACATGCGCGCGATCGAGCGAGCGGGCGCGATGCTTGAGCATCTCGACCAAGCCTGGCTCGTCGAGCGGAGGGTCGGTATCGGGCGGACAGGCGAGGCTTGTCACGCCGCCGGCGACCGCCGCGAGCATTTCCGATTCGAGCGTCGCCTTGTACTCGAACCCCGGCTCGCGCAATCGCGCCGAGACGTCGATCAACCCCGGACAGGCGATCAAGCCGGCTGCTTCCAGCACGCGCTTGGGGCGCCAGCCGTCGGGCGCGTCACCAATCGCAACGATCCTGCCGTCGGCGATGAACAGCGAAGCTTTGCGATCGACGCCGTGTCTGGGGTCGATCACGCGTGCGTTCCTGATTTCGACTTTCATCGCAAGCTCAGCTCGCCCCGAGCATGCTCATCACCGCCATGCGCACGGCGATGCCGAAGGTCACTTGCGGCAGGATCACCGAATGCTTGCCGTCGGCGACCGCGGAGTCGATCTCCACTCCGCGGTTCATCGGCCCCGGATGCATGACGATCGCATCGGGCTTGGCGAGCGCGAGCTTGTCTACAGTAAGCCCGTAGTGCTTGAAGAATTCCCCGGGCGAGGGCAGCAGCGCGCCTTTCATGCGCTCGCTCTGCAGTCGCAGCATGACGATGACGTCGGCGCCGCTCAAGCCCTTGGCCATGTCGTGGAACACGTGAACTCCCAGACTCTCCACCGCCGCCGGCAGCAGCGTCTGCGGGCCGATCGCCCGCACTTCCGGCGTGCCCAGCGTGGTGAGGCCGTGGATGAGCGAGCGTGCGACACGCGAATGCAGCAGGTCGCCGACGATGGCCACCGTGAGGCGATGGAAGTCCTGCTTGTAGTGGCGGATGGTGAACAGGTCGAGCAGTCCCTGTGTGGGATGCTGGTGGCGGCCGTCGCCAGCGTTGATGACGTGGATGCCGGGGCGTCCGGATGTCGAAAGGTGACGCGCGATCAGGTGCGGCGCGCCGCTCTCGCCGTGGCGCACCACGAACATGTCGGCGTTCATCGCGACCAGGTTGTCGATGGTGTCGAGCAGCGTCTCGCCTTTGGAGGTGGACGAGACGCCGATGTTCAGATTGATCACGTCGGCGGAAAGCCGCTTGGCGGCGATCTCGAAGGTCGTGCGCGTGCGCGTGCTGTTCTCGAAGAACAGGTTGAACACGGTCTTGCCGCGCAGCAAGGGCACCTTCTTGACGTCGCGCTCGGCTATGGAAACGAAGGGGACTGCGGTGTCGAGAATGCGGCCGATAACCTCGCCGGGCAAACCCTCCAGCGTGAGCAGGTGGTTAAGCTCCCCTTTGTCGTTGAGCTGCGGATTAGCCACCCTGCACTCCCGAAGGCTCGACTGTCAGCTCGAGGCGCCCGTCGAGGTCGCGCTGCAGAACAATCGACAGATTGCGCGCGACGGAGACGCGGGCGCCGACGTAGGTGGGCTCGATCGGCAGCTCGCGTCCGCCGCGATCGACGAGGACCGCGAGCTCGATCGAATCCGGCCGGCCGTAGTCGAACAGCTCGTTGATCGCGGCGCGCACCGAGCGCCCGGTGTACAGGACGTCGTCGACGAGCACGATCCGGCTGCCGCCGACCTCGAAAGGCAATGTCGTCGTCGCCACGTTGGCGCGCAACCCTTTCGTGCTGTAATCGTCGCGGTAGAACGACACGTCGATGTAGCCGACGGGATGCTCGCCCGGAAGCATCTGCGCCAAGCGCTCGGCCAGCCATGCGCCGCCCGAATAGATGCCCACCAGCGCGGCGTTGATGGCGACCGCGCCGCGCATGCGCTCGGCAAGCGCGGCGAGAGCGCCCTCCGCGTCAGGCAACCCGTTGCGGCGATCCGTGCTGGTCAAGGTAGGTCTGCAGTATCAACTGTGCCGCGACGCGATCGCGCACGCGGCGATGCTCTCGCGTCTTCACTCCTGTGGTCGACAATGCCTCGGCCGCGGTTCGGGTGCTGTATCGCTCGTCAACGAGCGCCACTTGGATGCCGAAACGGCCCGCGAGCTGTCGCGCAAACCGGCGTGCCCGCGTCGTCATCTGGTGTTCCGAGAGATCGGCGTGGGTTGGCAATCCGACAAGCAGCAGTGCGGGCCGCCACTCGTCGATCAATGCGGCGATTGTAGCGAAGCGTTCCGCACTTTTCTCCGAGGCGATGGTTGTCAGCGGATGCGCGATGCGCGTTGCCTGCTCGCCTACCGCAACGCCGATGCGCCGGGTGCCGAAGTCGAAAGCGAGAATGGTGCCGCGCTCGGGCGCGGAGGGCATGGCCGCTGTCGCCACGCCTCACGCGTGTCCGACGGAGCCGGACAATCGCGAAAAGTCGATGCCGAGCAGCTTCATCGCCGCTGGTAGGCGGGTCTCGGCCGGTTGGGCAAAGAGCACGTCGGCGTCGGCGGCGACCGTCAGCCACGCGTTCTGGGCGATCTCCTGCTCGAGCTGATCTGCGGACCAGCCTGCGTAGCCCAGCGACACCAGGACGTCGTGAGGGCCCTCGCCGCTGCCGACGGCCTCCAGGATGTCCTTGGACGTTGTCAGCCCCAGGTCGTCGTTGATCGCCAGCGTCGATTGCCAACTGCCCAGCGGACGATGCAGCACGAAACCGCGATCGATCTGAACCGGACCGCCGTAGTGCACGCGCGCCTCGCGCAGCCCCGAATCGCCCAGCGGGATGTTGATCTGCTCGAACAGCGCCGAGAGCGTCATGTCGATCGGCTTGTTGATGACAATGCCGAGCGCACCCTTTTCGTTGTGCTCGCAGACGTAGATCAACGTATGGGCAAAGTGCGGATCGGCCATGCTCGGCATGGCGATCAGGAAGTGATGGGTCAGGTTGACCCGAGCGTCGCCCATGACAGGCAATTGTAGTCCCGGTGGCCCCGGGGCACAAATCCGCTCGGCAGCATCGTGCATACGCTTAACCCCGTCGGCGAAGCAGGCACGTTGAAAGCGGGATCATCCACCGCTCGGAGCTCGCCATGCCTTTCCTTGCCCGTGATCCGTTCCTTCCATCCGTTCTTGCAAGTGCGGTCCTGTCGATTGCGTTCGCTTCGCCGGCGGCGGCGTTCTGCGGCTTCTACGTCGGCAAGGCCGATGCGAAGCTGTTCAACGAGGCCTCGCAGGTGATCCTCGCGCGCGACGGCGATCGCACCGTGATCAGCATGCGCAACGACTTCCAGGGCGATCTCGCCGAGTTCGCGCTGGTCGTTCCCGTTCCAGTCGTCCTGCAGAAGAGCCAGATCCATGTCGGCGACCCGAAGATCTTCGAGCGCATCGACGCCTATAGCGCACCCCGGCTCGCCGAATACTTCGATCCCAATCCATGCGAGGTCCTCAAAGCGATGCGAATGGCCCAAATGGACGCGGCCCTGCCCGCATCGCTGGCCAAAGAGGAAAAGGACAGGCGTGACAAAGCGCTCGGTGTCACCGTCGAGGCCACTTACACCATCGGCGAGTACGACATCGTGATCCTGTCGGCAACGCAGTCCAACGGACTCGAGCAGTGGCTGCGCCAGAACGGTTACAACATCCCGCCGCGGGCGAGCAAGGCGTTGCAGCCGTACATCCGGCAGGGCCTCAAGTTCTTCGTCGCCAAGGTGAATCTGGCCGAGCAGGCCAAGACCGGCTTCTCCTACCTGCGTCCGTTGCAATTCGCCTTCGAGTCGGAACGCTTCATGCTGCCGGTTCGCCTGGGCATGCTCAACGCCCGCGGCCCGCAGGACCTCGTGATCTACGCGCTCACGCGCAACGGCCGGGTCGAGACGACCAACTACCGCACCGTCAAGCTGCCGGCCAATGTGGATCTGCCGACTTATACGCGCAGCGAGTTCGCGCAGGTCTACAAGGCGCTGTTCGAGACGCAGGCGCGTCGCGAGGACTATCGCGTCGTGTGGACCGAGTACTTCTGGGACATGGCTTGGTGCGACCCGTGCGCGGCGGAGCCACTGTCTCGCGACGAGTTGCGCGCGGCCGGGGTGTTCTGGCTCGACTCCGATGAACTCTCGATCATCGCTCCCGGCTCGTCGCCACTGATCTCGCGGCCGCGCATCGCCGGCGGCGCGCAGCCGGTGATGCTCACCCGCCTTCACCTGCGCTACACGCCGGAAACGCTGCCCGAGGACCTCATGTTTCAGGAAACGCAGGACCGCCAGAACTTCCAAACCCGCTACGTGCTGCGTCACCCGTGGAAGGGCAACGTCCAGGCTTGCGCCGAGGCGAAGCTCTACTTCGACGAGGTCGCCAAGCGGCAGGAGCGCGAGGCGCAGACGCTCGCGAGCCTCACCGGCTGGGACATCGCCAACATCCGCGCACGCATGAACCTGGAGCCTCTACCGCGTGCCGCCGTGTGGTGGGAGCGGCTGTGGCGCTGACTGCAGGGTTGCGCACGTCCGCCGCTGCGGCACGCGCGTGGCTCCCGCGAGATGCGCGCGTGTTGCAAATCGCCTTCCTCGTAGCACTGCTCATGACGGGCGTGTTGCTACGCGATTTCTCCATCCATCCGTTGCAGGTTGCGCTCGCCTTCGCCGCCGGATTCGCGGCACAGGCGTTTTGGCTCAAGCGGCTCGGCCTCCGGCAGCGAGGCTTTCTTTCGGCGATCGTCACCTGCTGTGGACTGTCGCTGCTGCTGCGCGCCGACTCGTTGTGGGTGCATCCGCTCGCGGCAGCAGTCGCGATGTCGTCGAAGTTCGTGCTTCGTTTGAACGGCAAGCATCTCTACAATCCGGCGAACCTCGGAGTGATCGCGGCGATCACGCTCCTGCCCGGCACATGGGTCTCGCCGGGACAATGGGGAAGCGATCTCGCGCTCGCGGTGTGGTTCCTGACGTTAGGAACGCTCGTCACTGAGCGTGCCCGACGACTGGACGTGAGCTGGGTGTTCCTCGGCGCCTTCCTCGGGCTCGTCGGGCTGCGCGTGCTGCTGCTGGGTCAGCCGTGGACGATCTGGTGGCACCAGTTCGGCAACGGCGCGCTGCTGCTGTTCGCGTTCTTCATGATCTCGGACCCGATGACCATCCCCAACGGGCGTGCTCCGCGCATCGCCTACGCGATCGTGGTGGCTTGCGGCGCGGCAGCGTGGCAATACCTGGTGTTCCGTCCCAACGCGCTGATCTGGGCGCTGTTTCTGGCGACGCCGCTGGTGCCGCTGCTCGACCGTTGGTTCCCCGCCCAAGGATTCGAATGGCGGCCGGCGATCAAGCCCGCCGGGAGTAGCCCGGGTTGAGGAACGAAACCCGGGACGCGGAACCGCCTTGTTCCCGGGTTTCGCGATGCGCGCTCTACCCGGCTCTCGCCGCGGCCTCCTACCACCCGGAACGTGAATAGCTGCGCCGAGTGTCGGCCGCAAGCGACCACTCGCGGTCGCTCGCATCCCGACGCTTAAGCGGGGCGACCGGCGAGGCGGAGCAGGATTCCGCGAGCAAAGCGAGCGGATGCGACCTGAGCCGGGCGCAAGGGTCGACGACGAGTCGCCGTATTTGCGCGCGACGGTAGTGGAGGCCCCTGCTTCGCTGCTCGGGTCGCTACTCCTCCTCGTGCCTGCGCTGCTTGGCGTACTCGGTCGCGAGGTGCTGTTGAAGCGTCGTCGGCGCCGGCTCGTAGTGCGAAAGCTGCATCGTCCATGCGGCGTGGCCGGCGGTCATCGCTTTCAGACGCGCCGCGTACCCGTCGAGCTCGGAGAGCGGCGCCAGCCCGGTGACCGTGAGCGTTCCTGGCTGCAGCGACTTGGTGCCGGTGACCTGGCCGCGACGGCCCGACAAGTCACCGGCGATGTCTCCCATGTTGGATTCGGGACACAACACTTCGAGGCTCACGATCGGCTCGAGAACGATCGGCCTCGCTTTTTCGATGGCGTCGAGGAACGCCTTGCGGCCGGCGGTGACGAAAGCGATTTCCTTGGAGTCGACCGGATGATGCTTGCCGTCGTAGACGATGACACGCACATCCTGCAGAGGGAATCCCGCGACCGGTCCCGCCGCAAGGACCTGTTCGACGCCCTTTTGCACCGCGGGGATGAACTGGTTGGGGATCGTCCCTCCCTTGACTTCATCCTTGAATTCGAAGCCCGAGCCTCGCGAAAGCGGCTCGATGCGCAAGTAGACTTCGCCGAACTGCCCGGCGCCGCCCGTCTGCTTCTTGTGCCGGTGGTGGCCCTCGGCCTTGGCCATCACCGTTTCGCGGTAGGGAACCCGCGGCGGCCGCGTATCGATCTCCAGCTTGAACTGGCTCGACATGCGCTCGAACACCGATCGCAGATGCAGCTCGCCTAGGCCCCGCAGCACCGTTTCGTTGAGGTTGGTGTCGTGCTCCAGCGAGAGCGTGGGGTCCTCGGCGATCATCTTGTGCAGCACGTCCGAGATGCGCTGCTCGTCGCCGCGCTTCTTCGGCGCGATCGCGAACCCGTGCATCGGCTTCGGGAACTCCAGCGGCCGCATGCGGATCTGGTCCTCGTCGTGCGAGTCGTGCAGAACGCAATCGAACTCGATCTCGTCGACTTTCGCCACCGCGGCGATGTCGCCCGGAACCGCGCGGTCTGTCTCGACCTGCTTGCCGCCCTGCAGCAGCAGCAGGTGTGCAACCTTGAACGGCTTGCGCCCATCGCCGATGAACAGCTGGGTGTCCCGCGTCACGGTTCCCTGATGGACTCGAAAGACGCCCAGCCGCCCCACGAAGGGATCGATGACGACCTTGAACACGTGCGCGAGCACGTGCTTCGCCGGATCGGCGGTCGAGCGAAACTCCACCGCTTGCGCTCCCGCGCCCTTGACGAACAGCGGCGGGTTCCCTTCCGCCGGGTTCGGCGCAAGCTTGATGAGCACGTCGAGCAGCTCGGCCACGCCGGCGCCCGTTCTCGCCGAGACGAAGCACACCGGAATGAGATGCCCTTCCCGAAGCGCCCTTTCGAAAGGCGCGTGAAGCTGCTCCGGCGCGACCTCGCCCTTCTCGAGATAGAGCGCCATCAGCTCCTCGTCGACTTCGACCACCTGATCGACCAGGGCGGCATGGGCTTCGGCGACGGAGGAAAAATCGGATTCCCCGGCAGGATTGAAAAAACAGTCGACGACCCGCTTGCCGCCGTCGGCGGGGAGATTGATCGGCAGGCACTCCTTGCCGAAGGTCGCCCTGATCGCGTCCAGCACTCCGGGCACGTCTACGTTCTCGGCGTCGATCTTGTTGACGATGATCAGGCGGCACAGCTTGCGGTGCGCTGCCCACTCCATCATTCGCGAAGTAATCATTTCGATTCCCGCCGCAGCGCTCACGACGACGGCGGCGGTCTCGACGGCGTCGAGCGCCCCGATCGCCTGACCGATGAAGTCGGGGAAGCCCGGCGTGTCGATGATGTGCACGCGCATGCCCTGCGTCTCCAGGTGCAGCACGGACGCGCGCAGCGAATGCTTCCAGGTCTTCTCAAGCGGGTCGAAGTCGCTGACGCTGCTGCCGCGCTCGACACTGCCTGCGACCTGGATGGCGCCGGCCTTGGCGAGCAGCGCCTCGGCGAGCGTCGTCTTGCCCGACGCTCCATGCCCGACCAGCGCCAGCGTGCGAATGTTTGCGGTGGCGAAATGCGCCATGCCTTGGTCTCCTCCGGGGAATGCTTGAATTTTACCTTGCGACGGCTACCTGACGAAGCCCGGCGACGCTAGCCCCCGGTTTCGTCGAGGCGCAGGCGGCCCATCTGGCTTGTCGCGCCGGCGCGCTTGAGGTCGATCCGGCGGCGAGAGAGTCCTCGCCGTCGCCCCGCGGAAGCTAGGGGTCAGTGCGTCTGCAACGCCAGCAGCTCGCGCAAGCTGCGCAGCAGTTCTTCTTCCTGATAGGGCTTGCCCAGGTAGACCTCGACCCCGAGCTCACGGGCGCGAGCGCGGTGCTTCTCGGCCGTGCGGGAGGTGATCATGATGATCGGAATGTGCGCCAGGGTGGCGTCCGCCTTGACGGTCTTGGCGAATTCGAAGCCGTCCATGCGCGGCATCTCGATGTCGAGCAGGATCGCGTCGGGCGTGTGCTGCCCCATGAGTTGCAAAGCGTCGAGGCCGTCCTTGGCGGTAACGACGTCGAAACCCTCCCGCGCGAGCAGTCGGCCCGTGATCTTGCGCACCGTGAGCGAGTCGTCGACGATCATCACGACCGGGGCGGTGGCAGCCGCAGTTGCGGCATCCGCGGCGGCTGACTTCGCCGTCTTGACCACCATCGGCGTCTCGGCAGCCAGATCGGCGCGGGCAGCCAGTTGCACCGGGTTGATGATCAGGACCACCTCGCCGGTGCCGAGCACGGTCGCGCCGGCGATGCCGGAAACGCGAGCGAGCTGCGGCCCGATATTTTTCACCACCACTTCCTGGCTGCCGATCATCTCATCGACGTGAACGGCGGCGTGATTCTGCCCGCTCCTGAGCAGCAGCACGGGGTTGTATCGCGTGGTCTCCGGATTTTGTCCGGCTTCGCCTAGCAGCCGCGGCAAGTAGAAGAACGGGTACTTGCGATCCTGCCAGACGACTTCGCGGGTGAGATAGAGGTTGATCAGCTCCTTGTCCTTGAGCTCCTGGACTTGTTCCACCATTGGTGCCGGCAGGGCCCACAGCCTTCCGCTGGCCTTCACCAGAACCGTCTGCGCCACAGCCAGAGTCAGCGGCAGATACAGCGCGAACGTAGTCCCCTTGCCAGTGCTGGTTGCGACGTCGACGCGGCCGCCCAGCGCAGCGATTTCCGAACGCACCACATCCATCCCGACACCGCGGCCGGAAAGCGTGGTCACCTTCGTCGCCGTCGAAAAGCCCGGAGCGAAAATGCACTGGATCAACCGCGCTTCGGTCGGTTCGACATCGGGCCCAACCAGCCCAGACGCGCGCGCCCTCTCGGCGATCCGTACGAAGTCGAGCCCGCTGCCATCGTCGGCGAGTTCGATGGCAATTTCGTTGCCCTGCTGCCGGACATTGAGGGTAATTTCGCCGGTCTCAGGCTTTCCGGCAGCGCGCCGCGCTTCCCGGCTCTCGATCCCATGACCGAGGGCATTGCGCAGCAGATGCTCCAGCGGGCCCACCAGCTTTTCCAGCACCGAGCGATCGAGCTCGACCTGGGCGCCACGAATCTCCAGGTTGGCGCGCTTGTCGAGCTCCTTCGCGGTCTGCCGCAGAATGCGATAGAGCCGTTCCGAGACGCTGCCGAAAGGCACCGTGCGGATCGAGAACAGCTGTTGCTGGACGTCCCGCGACAGCCGCGCCTGAGCCAGCAGGGCCGCATCGGCTTCGTCGAGATTCTTCAACAGCGACTGCTGCACGGTCGCGACGTCGTTCACGCCCTCGGCGATGCCGCGGGTCAATTCCTGGAAGCGCGTAAAGCGATCGAATTCGAGCGGGTCGAACCCTTCCGCCTCCTCGTTGACCATCGACATGCGCGACTGGATCTGCGACTCGGCTTGAATCTCGATCTCGCGCACCTGCGACCGCAGGCGAATCACGCTGCTCGTCAACTCCAGCAGGTTGGATTTGAGCGCGCGCAACTCGCCTTCGACGCGGGCCCGAGCGATGGCGACTTCGCCGGCCTCGTTGACCAGACGGTCGATCAACTGCGCCCTGACGCGCAGCATGGCGCGGGCAGCTTCGCCTTCTGCGGCTGGCGCCGCCGCCGCGGCGACGGGTGCGGGCTGGGCAGCGAGAGGCAGCGGCGTGACCACTCCGCGAGGTTCCGCGACGGCGACCACCGGTGCTTTCTCCGGCGCCTTTTCCGGCGCCTCCTCGACGACTTGGCCTTCGAGCCACGGCAGCGGCGTATTGACTTCTCCCTTGTGGAGCCGATCGAGCACGAAAGCGATATGGTCGAGGTCGTTGTCAAGCGCCTCGAAAAGAGCCGGCGATGGCCTGATCAGCGCCTCGCCGTCGGACAGGCGACTCTCCATCAAGTGGGCGAGCTCTCCGAGGCGCATCGCACCCGCCATGCGAGCGCTGCCCTTGAAGGTGTGCAGCGTGCGCTTGAGCGCGCTTGCCACTTCGGAATCGGACGGCTTCTTGCGCCATGAACGCAACTGTTCTCCCGCCCGGGGAAAGAGCTCCGCCGCCTCCTCGAGGAAAATCGGCAGCACCTGGCCGTCGACGTCGTCGCGAACACCGACCAGCGATGACTCGACCGGCGCGGCGGCGGGCTCGCGCGGCGCCGCTGGGGCGACCGCCATCACAGCAGCAGCCGGCGCTGGCTCCACGGCAGCGAGGGTGACGGGTTCCTGCGGCGCAGCGACCGCCTCCAGGCGCTTTTGCTTTGCCGCAGGCGCCGAGGCCAAAGTAGGTTGGGCCGCCTCGTCGGCCTGCGCGATTCGGACGGCAACCGTTTCGCTGTCTCCGAGGGCGGTTTCCGGCGTCACCTCCTGTCGCAGCGTCTCCAGTTCTCCGCCGATCTCAGCCGCTTCGCGCTCATCGTTTCCCGTGAATGCCTCGCGAGCCTGAACGCGCCCTGCCAGCGATCGCAGCCCGGCGATCGTGCGAGCGAGGACGGGCAGCGCCGTGCTCGGAAGCGGGGCACCGCGCTCTTGCAGCCCGACCAGACATTGCTCAAGTGCCTTGGCCGTCGTCGCGACCAGCGGAAACCCGCCGGTGCGGTGGATACCGCAGAGAGTGTGACTGGCACGCACCATCGTCTGCGAAGGTATTGCCGCGGGCTCGAGCTGCAGCGACTGGAACTCGCCCTCGAGCGTCGCAAGATGTTGTTGCGCTTCGTCGCACAGAATGCGGAACAGAGCAGTCGAAAGCGTCACGTCGCCGACGGTCACCTCTTCGGGCTCGGCCGGCGGAGCCTCGACGACGACTTCGGCGACCGGCCGTACCGCTGGCCGCGGTGCTTCGCTCGCTGGAGTGAATTCCAGCACTTCCGCCACCCCCGCCTGGCCTTCGTTATCGGCAGCGCTCTCCTCTTGCGCCGTCTCGTCGAGCTCGAGGATCTCGATATCGAGTGCCGTCGCTGCCCCGGAAATCTGCGTCGCGGCCAGAGAAGGAATGGCGGAGGTCGGCGGCGCCGCGTCCAGCTCCGGCAGTTCCGCTTTGACCTTGGCGATCGCCGCATGCAAGGCAGTGGCGTCGGGGGTCACGCGGCCGCTTTGCTTAAGCGTTTCGACCCAGCCGCGGAAGCTCGATTCGGCGACGTCGATCATTGCGAGCACCGCCGGCGTCACCTGGCGCTCCTCCTCGAGCAGGCGGTTGTGTATTTTTTCGACGTCGTATGCAAGCTCGCCCAGGTCGGTCAACCCGACCATGCGCCCGCTGCCCTTGAGCGTGTGGAATCCGCGACGCACGGTCACCAGTGCGGCGTGGTCATGCGGATGCGCATGCAGTTGCGCGGCACTGGTGGCGACGGTATCCAGGACCTCGCCTGCTTCGGCGAGGTAGATGTCAAGCAGCTCCGCGTCGAGTTCGGACGCCGCCGTTCCGAGCAGCCGCATCGTCTCTTCGGAGGGCGCGGGTGCCGGCGCGGCTTCGCTCTCCTCCGCGATGGCGCCTATCGCTTCCTGCAGAGCTGCCGTATCGCCCGCGCGGGACCGCTGCAACTCTTCGAGCGCCGCATCCGCGTCCGCCTGCAACCGCTCATCCGCGATCAGCGCGGCATCGTCCTTCAGGGCTGTAAGATCGGCGGCGAGCCGATCGCGCGCCGCGGCGTCACCCGGGGCGCGCTGGAACGCGGCGAGCGTTTCCGGCAGCGCCGCCTTGAGGTCTGCCACCGCGTCTTCGACGGTATCGCTTTCCGGCTGCCGTTCCGGAAGGGCGGCGCCGAGCCGGCGTGAGAGCATCGGCTCGATCAGCCGCTCCCGATCCGGCCGGCGCTGCTCGACCGCCTCGATGTAGAACCCCAAGGCAGAGAGTGATTCGGCAAGCAGTTCCAGATCTTCGTCGACGACTTCCGTTTCGGGCTTGGCGTATTCGTCGATCTGCTGCTGACACAGAGCAAGCAGCCGCTCAGCCCGCTCGAGGCCCAGCATCTTCAAGGCGCCAGCGATCTGCACACTGTCGCGCGAAAGGCCGGCAAGGTCGCCGCGCTTGGAGTGATCGCGGAAAAAGGCATCGAGCGCCTGCTCCATGTGGCGCAGATTGGCCTGGATCTCCCGCGCGACTTGCGCCAGCACCAGCCGTTCCTGGGCGCGCCGCGCCATTTCGTCGAGCAGCGGCGCGGCCGCGGCTGCGGCAACGGGCTTGTTCTGAGCCGCCGCATCGAGCCGAGCAAGCATGGCGTCGACTTGCTTGGGAAATTCGGGGGAGAGCGCGGCAAAGTTGTCGACGGCAGACTCGGCCAGGAGCAGCCCCGTCGCGTATTCCATGGCCAGCGGCTCGGGGATCGACCCGCTGCCAAGCCGATCGAGGCGTCCCGCAAGTGCCGAAATAAGCCTCTGCAGCGATGCTTCGCCGATGCCCGCGGCCTTGTCGCGCAGCTGTGACAGGGTCTGCCGGAGCTTGGGGAGGTTCTCGCTGCGGCCGGACGTGAGCTTGAGCCAGAGGTCCTTGGCGTTCGCCAACAGCTCATGCGCGTCGCGCAGCAGCGGCTGCACGCGCACGACGTCGGCAGACAGCACGTCGGCCGTCGGGATCAGTCCGTGCAGCCTGAACGCTCGCTGGACCGCCTGCACCTGCGGCCCCACGGGCGCGCTGATCGCGACGTAGTACAGGACCTCCCGGCGCATCCGATCGGCAACCTTGGTCGAACCCTCGACAAAGCGCCGGATCTGCAGGTCGACGCGTGCGCAGAGCTGCTTCACGCCCGGGCTCGCCTCGACTCCGTTCTCGACGATGCTCTCCAACAGTGCGCCCACGGTCCACCAGAAAGCTCGCTGTGCGGAGCGAGTCTGTACGTCCTCGATTCCCTGGATCGCCTCGCGCATGGGCGTGGCGGCCTGCTGGTCGCCGCGCAGCCAGGCGAGCAAGCCGCGCTGGAACAGGCGTCGCTGCTTGACCAGGAATGACGGAAGCTTGGTCACCGTCGTCACCGTTGCGATCTTCGGTGCGCGCGGTGAAAGGTCGGGGAAGAACAGGTCGGTCGGCGAGCTCGCCTTCACGCCCCGCGCCTTCTGCATCGCTTCGTATTCGGGAAACAGCTTGAGCGGAACGGGGCTGCTGCCGACCACGAGCTCGTCCAGGAAGATGCGCAGCTTGCGGCAGGCCCGGTCGACCAGGTCGCAGGCGTCCGGGACCTCGGCCTCGGGCAGCTCTTCGAGCCGGTTGAGGTGGCGCTCCAGTTCGTCGGTGTAGGCGCTGACCGCGTCCAGCCCGACCATCTGGATCGCCCCCGCCGCCTGGTGTACATGCGCGCGAGCGTGCTTGAGCGTCGTCGCGTCCTTCGGTGCCGCCTTGAATGCGGCGAGCGCTTCCAGCGCGCGAACGAGCGCCTGATCGATCTCGCCCTGCACCCAGGTCAGGGGGCCAAGGTCGAAGTCCGGCGCGGTTTCGATGGCCACGGTTGTGGTTTGGCGGCTAAGACGAGATCACTGCCCGCGGGGCGTATGCAAGAACCGCGCCCGTATTCGTCGCTGTCGAGGGCTCGAGGTCGCGAAGCATCTCGATCGCCCTTCGGATTGTCCGTGGGTTGCTGTGCCTTACACCTTGAAGCCCGCAACCGAACTGCGGAGCTCCGCGGCAAGCCTGGTGAGTTGGCCGATCGACACGTTGGTCTGCTTGGTTCCCTCGGTTGTCTCCTCGGTGATCCTGAGAATGCCCTGCATCCCGCGGGTCACATCCGAGACCGAGGCCGACTGTTTCTGGGTTTGCGCCGAGATCCCGCCGATCAACTCGGCCAGCTCACGCGAGACTTTCCGTATTTCATCCAGAGCCTGCCCGGCGGCGTCAGACAGTTTGGTTCCCTCGACCACGCCGACCGTGCTCTTCTCCATGGCCGCCACCGCATCCTGGGTGTCGGCCTGAATGGTCTTGACGATCGCCTCGATCTGCTTGGTCGCCTCCGCCGATCGCTCGGCCAGCCTCTGCACTTCCTCGGCAACCACGGTGAAGCCTCGGCCCGCCTCGCCGGCCGATGCGGCCTGGATCGCCGCGTTGAGCGCCAACACGTTGGTTTGCTCGGTTATGTCGGAGATCAGCTCGACGATCTCGCCGATTTCCAGCGACGACTCTCCGAGGCGCTTGATGCGCTTCGCCGTGTCCTGGATCTGAGTGCGGATTTCGTTCATGCCAGCGATTTGGTTGTGCACCGCCTGGCCGCCTTTCTCCGCGGCCGCCAACGATTGCTGCGCCACGCGCGCCGACTGCGCCGCGGTCTGCGACACCTCATTGATCGACTGGGCCATCTGCAGGACGGACGCGGAGGCCTGCTGGATCTCCTTGTTCTGGCGCTGCGACGCTTCGTACAAACGATTGGAGATGGCCTGCGCATCGGTCGTCGCTCTAGCCACCTGGTCGGTCGCGCTGTTGATCCCCTTGACCAGCGTGCGCAGCTCTTCGATGGTGAAGTTGATCGAGTCGGCGATGGCGCCGGTCACGTCCTCGGTCACCGACGCCTGAACGGTGAGGTCGCCGTCGGCGAGGTTGCCCATTTCGTTGAGCAGCCGAAGAATAGCCTCCTGGTTGCGCTTGTTCTCCCGCTCGCTTTCGTTGGCGCGCACTCGAGCATCGTCGAGGAACACCTTGCCGAGTGCGATCAGGCACAGCAGCGCTAGGGCCGCGAACACCAGCCCGGCTCCCGCGGTAAAAGTCCGCGCGCCGGTCTGGTTGTCATATTCGCCGGTGAGCCGCGTGGTATCGGCCAGCAGCGGCTCGGACTCCTGGGCGATGCCACGCGCGCCCTGCTTGGCGACGACCAGCCGCTGCATGTTTTGCAGAATGGCGTTGACTCCGCCCTCGTAGGCGATAAAGCGCTTCTGCAGCTCGGTGAGCGTGGCGCGGGCGTCTTCGGCATGTACGGCGGGCAGTCGCAGGGCGTCGCTACCCTTGAGCAAACCGTTCAGGATGTCGCGGAAGGTGCCGGTGTCCTTCCCGAGCAGGAAGGCGATCTCCGGATCGATCTCTTCGGCGGACACCAGCGAGTTTGCGTTCTTGGCGATCCGCTGCGACAGCACCGCCAGCTGATTGGTGAAGTCGACCTCGCGCAGGCTGCCTCCCCCCTGCGCCACCTGCGCGGCGGCCTGTTGAGCCAACTCCAGCAGCGCTGCGTTACTCTGGTTGATTCCCTCCACGCCCTTGGCCAGAGCCACCAGCGACGCCTGGTTGTCGGCGACCGCATTGGCGTTCTTTTCGACGCGCTCCCAGCGCGCCGCGACCTCGTTGAGCGCCGCTTGCGCGGCGTCGCTGCTGGCGACGTCAACGGTGGCGCCCTTGACACTGCCGCCCTTCATCAGTGCGTCGAGGTCCGCACGGAAGCGGTCGCGCGAATCCCTGACGCCTTCAAATGCCGGCACGCTCCCCTGGACCGCGAGCGCCGTGCCTCGGGCGAGGCGCTGCGAGAGCATCTGCATCTCGGTCGCGGTCGTCGCGCTGGCCGTCGCCTGCGACGAGACACGCGCATTCAAGAACAACATCAGCAGCGCGAGAACGATGAACGCGACCAGCAACGCGCCGAGGATCTGGAACTGTCTGACGATGGGCAGATGGCCGATGAAGGGCAGCCGTGTGGGTTGCCGAGCCTCGGCGGGTCCGCTCCGCAGCTGTTCCATGATCGACACACCGGCCAGAGGGTCGTAGCCTTTCGGCGCAGCGCTCATCTTCACCTGGGTCGTCGGCTCGTCAAGATCGGCCTCGTTCAGGGCCTGCGCGGCAGCCCCACCACCAAAGAAGCTTCTCAAGCTAAGCGCCATGTGTCCTCCCAGACTTCACCCCGCGCATCGCCTCTACAGCCCCACCTGGACAAAGGCGGGGTCCTGCGCCAGCATGGCGAGATCGATCTCCTGCCAGCTGCCACCTTCGCGATCGGTCCATCGCGGTCCGTACCAGGCCGGAGCGCCGGCCGGCGCATCGGCCTTCCCGAGCTCGGCGAGGTTGCGAAGACCGAGAACGCGATGGACCACCAGCCCGGCTCGCAACTCGCCCACCCGCGGCCCGAACAGAACCAGTCTTGGCGCCGCCCCGCTCGGAGGCGGGCTCCCGCTCGAATCTCCCAGAAAAGCCCCGAAGTCGACGACCCCGTAGAGATTGCCGCGGATGTTGGCGATGCCGAGGTACCAAGGCTTGGTCAGCGGCACCGTCGCTACCGCCGGAATGGCGATCACTTCGCCGGCATCGGCCAAACGGATCAGCCACTGAGCGCCCGCGCACGCTACGCCGAGCCGCGACTGCTCGACCTGGGCAGCGGTCTTGGCGGCGAGCCGGCTCGCCAGCTCTTGCTGGAAAGCGCGGAGATCGAGCCTGGCGGCGCGGGGCATCGGCGGGAGGTCAACCGAGGGCGGCGATCTTGGCGATGAGTTCGTCGCGCCGGATCGGCTTGACAATGTAATCGCGGGCCCCCTGCCGCATGCCCCAGATCTTGTCCGTCTCTTGGCTCTTCGAGGTGCAAATGATGATCGGCACCGAACGGGTCTGCGGATCGCGGCTGATGGCGCGCGTCGCTTGAAAGCCGTTCAGTCCCGGCATCACGATGTCCATGAGGATCACGTCCGGCTTGGCGGTCTTCGCCTTGAGAATGGCGTCCTCGCCGCTGTCGCTGGCGACCACCTCGTAGCCGGCCTTGGTCAGCATGTCGTTGAGCACATGCCGCTCGGTCGGAGAGTCGTCGACGATCAGCACTCGCTTGATTGCCATCTGCCTCCCACCCTTCCCTGCGCCCCCCGGCCTGTCGGTGACCGCGCCCTTAATGCGCCGGCACCTTGACGTGCGTGCCGACGGCCTTGAGCAGACTCTCCTTGGTGAACGGCTTCGTCAGATACTGATCCGAGCCCACCATGCGGCCCCGCGCGCGATCGAACAGTCCGTCCTTGGACGACAACATCACCACCGGAGTCTGATGGAACCTGGCATTTTTCTTGATCAGCGCACACGTTTGGTAGCCGTCGAGGCGCGGCATCATGATATCGACAAAGATCAGGTCCGGCTGGTGGTCGGCGATCTTCGCAAGCGCGTCAAAGCCGTCCTCCGCAAGGATGACCGTGCATCCGGCCTGGAGCAGGAAAATCTCGGCGCTTCGACGAATAGTGTTGCTATCGTCGATCACCATGACCTTCACGCCAGACAAGGTGGTCGAATCCGGCACTTGGTTGCTCCGAGCGTCGCCGACTAGAACCGTGTTTCCTGCGCTCAATTCCATATCCGCCTCTCCAGAGTTTGCCACGGATGCAAGCAAATGACTAGAGCATAATCCTTGCCAGAACCCTGAAAGCCGCGTTTTTTGAGCGATTTGCAACAGTTGCGCGGCGGAATCGACGGGCATAAAGCTGCCGCCCAAGGGCACTGCCGACCCTACCTCCCCAAAAACATCCGGTAGGCCGGGTTAGCGCTCTCCTCAATGCAGTGGTAGCCCAGGCGGTCCAGGAACGCTGCGAACTCGCGCTTGTCAGAGGGCGGAACCTGCATGCCCACCAGCACCCGCCCGTAATCGGCCCCGTGGTTGCGGTAGTGGAACAGGCTGATGTTCCAGCCGCGGCTCATGCTGTCGAGGAAGCGCATGAGGGCGCCCGGTCGCTCCGGAAACTCGAACCGGTACAGAATCTCATTCTCCGCCTCGGGCGCGTGTCCGCCGACCAGGTGCCGCACGTGAAGCTTCGCCATTTCGTTGTCGCTGAGGTCATAGGCCTCGATGCGCCGCTTGTGCATCTCGCGCAGTAGTTCGGCGGTCTCGTGGCGGTTGGTCACCTCGATTCCGACGAAAATATGCGCGATGCGCGGGTCGCCGTAGCGGTAGTTGAATTCCGTGATGCTGCGCTTGCCCAGCAGCGCGCAGAACTCCCGGAAACTCCCTGGACGCTCGGGGATCGTCACCGCAAGGATCGCCTCGCGCTCCTCTCCCAGTTCCGCGCGCTCGGCGACGAAGCGCAAGCGGTCGAAGTTCATGTTGGCGCCGCCGGCGATCGCCACGTAAGTCCGGTCCCGTGTGCGGTGACGCTCGCACCAGGCCTTGACTCCGGCGACGGACAGCGCGCCGGCGGGCTCGAGCACCGAGCGGGTGTCTTCAAACACGTCTTTGAGCGCGGCGCAGGTCGCGTCCGTGTCGACCAACAGGATGTCGTCGACGAGCTCGCGGCAGATGCGGAAGGTTTCCTTGCCGACCTGCTTGACCGCCACTCCGTCCGCGAACAGGCCGACGTGTTCGAGCCTGATGCGACGCCCTGCGGCGAGCGATCGGGCCATCGCATCGGAGTCGACCGGCTGAACCCCGATCACCTTGATCTCGGGCCGGACGCGCTTGACGTAGGAAGCGACGCCGGCGATGAGACCACCTCCGCCGATGGCGACGAAGATGGCGTCGATCGGGCCTTGTTGCTGGCGGAGGATCTCCACGGCGATGGTGCCCTGGCCGGCGATGACGTCGGGATCGTCGTAAGGATGGACGAAGATAGTCCCCTCGCTGTGCTGCAGCTTAAGCGCCCGCGCGTAGGCATCGCTGTAGGAATCGCCGTGCAATACCACCGTCGCTCCCCGCGCCTGAACCGCGGCGATCTTGATCGACGGCGTGGTCACCGGCATGACGATGGTCGCGCGGCATGACAGTCGCTGCGCGGCCAGCGCCACACCCTGGGCGTGGTTGCCCGCCGATGCCGCGACCACGCCGCGTGCGCGCTCCGCCGCGGAGAGGTGTGCCATCTTGTTGTAGGCGCCGCGCAGCTTGAAGGAGAACACCGGCTGCTGGTCCTCGCGCTTGAGCAGGATCCGGTTGCCGATCCGCTGCGACAGCGTGGGCGCAGCGTCGAGCGAAGACTCGACGGCGACGTCGTAGACCTTGGCGGTGAGAATCTTCTGCAGGTAATCGATCGGCATGGTGCGGCGGCTTCGGCGTGGAGGCTTCGAGCGTAGCAGAAAAGCGAAACGAGGCGGTGCGGACGCCTCGCCTCGCGCGTTTTCTGCTAGCCTTCGCCCCAATTCGCGTCGCGATAGACCCCGTGGCCCCTGCTACGCTCGCCGTCGTCGACCTCGGATCGAACAGCTTCAGGCTGGAGATCGGCCGAGTCGAGGGCGATCAAATCTACCGCCAGGACACCTGGCGAGAGACCTTGCGCTTCGGTGCGGGCCTCGACAGCGATGGCTATATCACCGCGCCGGCGATGAAGGTGGCGCTGCAGTGCCTGGCGCGCTTTCGCGAGCGGCTCTCGGGGTTGCACCCCTCGGCCGTGCGTGCGGTGGGAACGAACACTTTTCGCATCGCCAAGAATGCCCGCGAGTTCCTGCGCCAGGCCGAGCGCGCGCTGGGCTTTCCCATCGACGTCATCAGCGGCCACGAAGAGGCGCGGCTCATCTATCTGGGGGTGGCCCACTCGCTGCCGCCGTCGTCGGCATCGCGCCTGGTCATCGACATCGGCGGCGGCTCGACCGAGTTCATCATCGGGCGCGGCCTCGAGCCGGAGCGGCTCGAATCGCTGAAGATCGGGTGCGTCGGCATCACGCAGCGGTTCTTTCCCAAGGGCGAGGTAACCGAGGCCGCGCTCGATGCCGCTGAGACCGCGGCCCGCGTCGAGATCGAGGCGATCGCCCGCGAATTCGGACCCGAGCACTGGCGCGACGCTTACGCGTCCTCCGGCACTGCAGCGGCGCTGGCGGAGATTCTCGAGAACAACGGGTTCTCCAGCGGCGGCATCACTCTCGAGGGCCTCGCCCGCCTTAGGAGGCGCATGGTTCTCGCCAAGGATCCGCGGAGGCTCAAGCTCAATGCGCTCAAGCCCGAGCGCGCGCCGGTCCTGGCCGGCGGGCTGGCCATCATGACCGCAGCGGTCGCCGGGCTCGGCGTCGAACGCATCGATCCTGTCGGCGGGGCGCTCCGCCTGGGCGTGCTCTACGACCTGCTGGGCCGGACCATCGACGAGGACGTGCGCAAGGTCACGGTGGATCGCTTCGTGGAGCGCTACCGCATCGAGCGCACGCATGCCTCTCGCGTCGCGACGCTTGCAACCTCACTGTATCGCCGCGCCGCCCAAGAACCGAGTCGCGACCAGACACAGCTGCTCGAGTGGGCGGCGCTGCTGCACGAGACCGGGATGTCGGTGTCGCATATCGGCTTTCACAAGCACGGCGCTTACATCCTGCAAAATGCCGACATGCCGGGGTTCTCGGCAGGCGAACAGGCGCGACTCGCACTGCTTGTCTACGGCAGCCGCGGCGGCCTGGCCAAGGTCGAAACCGCGCTGGCCGATCCGCAAGTCCGCGTTCAGTTGCTGTCGCTGCGGCTCGCCGTCATCTTCCATCATGCGCGCACGACGATCACAGTGCCTCGCCTGCGGCTGAAGCTCCGCAGCCGGATCCGCTTCGAGATCTCCAAGCGGTGGCTCCGAGGGCACCCGTTGACCGCGCACCTGCTGGGGAAGGAGCGCGCGCAATGGGCCGAACTCGGTTACGCGTGGAAAGGCGGGTAGCGGCTCGAGCAGCGAAGCAGGGGCCTCCACCACTGTCGCGCGCAAATACGGCGACTCGTCGTCGACCCTTGCGCCCGGCTCAGGTCGCATCCGCTCGCTTTGCTCGCGGAATCCTGCTCCGCCTCGCCGGTCGCCCCGCTTAAGCGCAGGATGCGAGCGACCGCGAGTGGCCCCGCGAGCCCGCAGCGTCGCCAGTCCCCCGCGCGAAGAGCGGGATCGCGCGCGGCGAGTCGGGGCAGGGAGACCGACACTATTCGTGCGCCATCTCGATGACCGCACAGGGAGGTCGACACCGCGGCGGCCGACGCGCGGCGCCGCGTTTTTCGTCGAGCGAGCTCAAGGAGGCCGCGGCTGGCCAGCAGCGAAAGGCAGCGCGAAACCCTACTGCCCGTTGCTCGCTCGATCAAACGAAATCCGGCCCGATGACCAGCTTCACGATAACCGAGGAGCTGCCATCGCGTTCGCGCTGGCTCAGCCACCAGACTCCGCCCTTGCGGATGCTCCATGGCGTCGCCTTCCCGGACACCAGGAACGCCGCCACCTCTCCTAGGGTCGGCTGGTGGCCGACGACGAGGACCGGCGCAGCGGCATCGGGCCAGCCCGCGGCGTCGAGAATGGAGTCGACCCCAACCCCGGGCGCCAACTCGGCCACGACCTTGAACTTGCGCTTAAGAGCCGCCGCCGTCTGCTTCGCGCGCTCCGCCGGGCTCACCAGAATGCGGCAATGGTCGGGCAAATGTTTGTCGAGCCAGGCCGCCATTCGCTCGGCCTGCTTGACTCCCTTGCCGGTGAGCCGGCGGGCCAGATCCGGCGCGCCGGCTTCGGCATCGGCGTGACGCCACAGGATCAGGTCCATTTGCGATCCTGAGAACCGGGCTTGGACAGGGCCAGCCGGTGCAAAAGCTGCTGCTGCGCGGCCTGCCCTTGCCCACGGGACTTGGGCTTGAGGCGGCGGTAACTGCCGTCGGAGCCGAGCTCCCAGGCGTCGGACTCGTCGGCGAGATATGGCTTGAGACCTTCGTCGATCACACGGCCTTTGAGCTCCCGGTCGAGCACCGGGAAAGCGATCTCGATTCGACGGAAAAGATTGCGGCCCATCCAATCGGCGCTGGCGAGGTACACCTCCTGCGCTCCGTCGTTCTCGAAGTACCAGATTCGATGATGCTCGAGGAAGCGCCCGACGACCGACCTTACGCGGATGTTCTCCGAGATGCCCTCGACCTGCGGGCGCAGGCTGCAGGCGCCGCGCACAATCAAGTCGATCTGCACGCCTGACTGCGACGCCGCATAGAGTGCACGGATCACCGCGTCCTCGATCAGTGCGTTCATCTTGGCGATGATGCGCGCAGGTTTCCCCTCCCTCGCGTGGCGCGCTTCCCGCCGAATCGCGTCGAGCAAGTGCCGGTGCATGGTGAACGGCGCGAGCCAAAGGTGCTTGAGCCGGTTGGCCTTGGCGAGGCTGGTGACGTGCAGGAACACCTCGTTGACGTCGGCGCAGATCTCGGGGTTCGCGGTCAGAAGGCCGAAGTCGGTGTACAGCCTCGCGGTGCGCGGGTGGTAATTGCCGGTGCCCAAATGCGCATAGGGCTGCAGGCGACTGACGCCCGCAGCATCCTTCTCGCGTCGTAAGAGCAAAGCGAGCTTCGCGTGCGTCTTCAGGCCGAAGACGCCGTAGACCACCTGCGCGCCGACCTGCTCCAGGCGTTCGGCCCAGTTGATGTTGGCCTCCTCGTCGAAGCGTGCCAGCAACTCGACCACGACGGTGACCTCCTTGCCGCGCTGTGCCGCTTCGACAAGCGCCTCCATCAGCACCGAGTTGACGCCGGTGCGGTACACCGTCTGCTTGATCGCCACGACATCGGGATCGTCGACCGCCTTGCGGATGAACTCGACGACCGGCTCGAACGTCTGATAGGGATGGTGAAGCAGAATGTCGCGCGAGCGGATCGCCGCGAGGATGTCGGTCTGCTCCTTCAGGCGATCGGGCAGTCCCGGCACGAACGCGGGATACTTGTGCTCGTCCAGATCGATTTCGTCGATGAGCACCGCCATGCGAGCGAGATTCACCGGTCCATCGCAGCGATAGAGGTCGAACTCCTGCAACTCGAACTGGGAGAGGAGCAGCTGCGCGAGGTGCGGCGGGCAGCCGGCGGCGACCTCGAGCCGCACCGCCAGGCCGAACTGACGCTGCGGCAACTCACCCTCGAGCGCCTGGCGCAGGTTCTTCACTTCCTCTTCGTCGAACCACAGGTCGGCGTCTCGAGTGACACGGAACTGCGAATAGCCGACGACGTCTCTCCCGGCGAACATCTCGCCCACGTGGGCATGCATGACCGATGAGAGAAGAACGAAGCTGTTTTCCTGCGCCACCTCTTTCGGCAGCGCGATCACGCGTGGCAGCAGGCGCGGCGCCTTGACGATGGCGATGGAGGTGTCGCGGCCGAAGGCGTCGCGACCGGTGAGCTCGACGATGAAGTTGAGGCTCTTGTTGACGACCTGCGGGAAAGGGTGCGCGGGGTCGAGGCCGATCGGGGTCAGGAGCGGCTTGACCTCCCGCCGGAAGTAATCGGCGACCCAGGCGCGCTGCTCGGCGTTGCGCTCGGATCCTCGGAGCAATCGGATCCCGGCAGTTGCGAGTTGCGGCAGCACCTGTTCATTCAAGGTCCGGTACTTCTCGGCCACCAGGACATGCGTCTCGTCGCTGATCAAGGCGAACGCCGCCTTGAAATCATGCAGCGTCATGCCGGAGGGCGGCGTCTTCAGCCGCAGCTGCTCGTGCAGGCCCGCGATGCGGATCTCGAAGAACTCGTCGAGGTTGCTGCTGACGATGCACAGGAATCGCAGCCGCTCGAGCAGCGGCACGGAAGGATCCTGAGCGAGCGCGAGCACGCGCCGGTTGAACGCGAGTTGCGAAAGCTCGCGATTGATCAACGGCGCATCGCGCGTCTTCGGGGAGTCCTCCGGCGTGATCGGCGGCGTGGTCGCGCCGACGCGTGGGCGCTCGGGAGCAGCCGGTAGCGCATCGCCGATCTTGGTTACCGTTGTGCTACCGGTCTGGTCCATCAAGTCGACTCCAGTTCGGGCACGAGCGCGAGCCACAGGCAGGCGCCCTTGCAGGCGCGATCGAGCTCGCGCAAATAGGCGCGGTGCGCGGCGAGCTCGACCGGCGACGCTTCCAAGACCCGAATCGCGACGGCGAGGCTCTCCCCCGCGACAAGCGCTGCGCCGGCGGGCAGTGTTGGCGCGGCGATGTCGATGGTCAGCGACTCCTGACCGCGCGTCATCGCCAGGTAGATTTCGGATAATAGCTGAGCGTCGAGCAGCGCGCCATGCAGGGTGCGGTGGGCGTTGGCGATCCCGAAGCGCTCGCACAGCGCGTCAAGGCCGTTTTTCTTGCCGGGGAATTGGTCGCGGGCCAGCGCGAGCGTGTCGATCACCTCGTCGGCGAGCGCGGCGGTGGATGGCAGGTCGAGGCGCTTCAACTCCTGGTCGAGGAAGGCGAGGTCGAACGGAGCGTTGTGGATGATCCACTGCGCGCCGCGAGCGAATTCGACGAATTCGGGCGCGATGTCCCCGAATCGCGGCTTGTCGCGCAGCATCTCCCACGTGAGTCCGTGCACGTCCGTTGCACCCGGGTCGATGTCGCGCTCCGGGTTGACGTAGAAATGCACGCTGCGCCCCGTGGGACGCCGGTTGACCAGCTCGACCGCCGCAAGCTCGATGATACGGTGACCCAGCTCGGGCTCCAGCCCCGTGGTCTCGGTGTCTAGGATGAGTTGACGCATGCGCAGGCGCGGCTATTTCCGGTAGCGCTTGATCGTCGCCTGGATCTCTTCGATCGCCCGTTCGATCTCGTCGTCGGTCAGGTCGCGCTGCACGCCCTTGCGGTCGGTCAGCGTGAGCGTACGGTCGATTTCGGTCTGGAACTCGCCGAGGCCCAGCGTTTCGGTGATCGTCGTCGTCGGCTCGTCGGTCAGCGTCTCCGGGCCCCAGCGCACCACGATGAGAGACAAGTTGTCGCCGTCGGGTCCGCCCCGCACCTCGGCTTCCCGCATCAGCGCCGGACAGGCCTTGAGTATCGGCGTGCCGGTCAGCGCGCGGGCGATCTCCTCCTGCGGGTAAACCGCCCACAGCCCGTCGGTGCATAGCGCGATGATGTCGCCGTTCCGGAGCGGCGTTCTCCGCGACAGATCGATCACGGGGTCCACGAGTCCGCCGAGACAGCTGAAGATCTTGTTGCGGTCCGGGTGATCGGGCACCTCGTGCGAGCCGATGATCCCCTGGTCGAGCAGGTACTGGACTTTGGAATGGTCTTTGGTCTGGCCGATCAGCCCGCCCTGGCGGAACAAATACAGGCGCGAGTCGCCAGCGTGCGCCCAGTAGGCGTGGTTCGACTGCACGATGCAGGCCACGCAGGTCGTCCGCGGCGTTTCCAGCATCGAGAACTGGTTCGCGTAGGATGCAAGCGCCGAATGCGCGCGCAGCATGGTGTCCTGCAGGAACTTGAGCGGGTTCTTGAGCGTGGGTTTCGCCTCCTGCTGGAAGCGCTCGATGAACAGCCGCACGGCGATCTGCGCAGCGATTTCGCCTCCGGCGTGCCCGCCCATGCCATCGGCCATTACCAGCAGGAGCGTGTCGCGGCTGTAGGTATAGGCGAGTCGATCCTGATTGACCTTGCGCTGGCTCTTGCGGCTTTCCTGGAAGATGGTGAAGCGCACGAGGTATTTACATCACTTCGGTAAACAGGCGCTTCTTGAACTTACCGAGGAAGGTGAGCTTGCGTTTCTTGGGCGGGATGTCCCGGATCGCCTTCTGGAGCGCAAACACGCTCTGCGGACGCTCGAGCGGATCGAGCCTCAGGCACCAGTCGATGACCTCCAGCAGGTTGTCGGAATACGCCCCGGCCCAGATCTTCTTGGCGGACACCAGGTGGTCCTCTGTCTGGCGAGCGTCCGCGGCCTGCGGCGCAAATGCGGCGAGGCAGGCGAAGATGCTGGCGCCGATGCCGTAGACGTCGGTCCAGGGACCGAGGCGATCCGGCTCGCGATACTGCTCCGGCGCGGCGAATCCGGGCGTGTACATCGGGGCGAGCTTCGGGCGGGCCGAAGTCAGCGTCTGCCTCGCGGCGCCGAAGTCGAGCAGCACCGGCGAGCCGTCGGTGCGAAGGTAGACATTCGCCGGCTTGATGTCGAGGTGCAGCAGCTTGTGGGTATGCACCTCGCGCAGGCCGTTGAGGAGATGCATGAAGACATGGCGCACCAGGCGCTCCGACATCTGATCCTGCCGCAACTGGATCTGCTGCTGGAGCGTGCGCCCGCGCTCGTAGCGCATGACCATGTAGACGGTCTCGTTGGCGCGGAAAAAATTCAACACGCGGACGACGTTCGGATGATTGATCTTGGCGAGCGCCCGGCCCTCCTCGAAAAAGCACTTCATGCCGTAGCGGAACGACGTGAGGTTCTCCGCGGAGCTGGCGCGGACGATGTCGCCGTCGGTCCGCAGCACCAGCGACGAAGGCAGATATTCCTTGATCGCGACTGGGGCGCCGCTGTCGTCGAAAGCCCGGTAAACGATCGAGAAGCCGCCCCGGCTGATCTGGCGGTCGATCCTGTAATTCAGGAGCTGGTAGCTGGAGGGAAGGGCCTGATTGGTGACGCCCATGGGGGCTGACTGTGGCGCGATGCCGACCTTCTGTGTACTTGCGCGCGGAATTGATAACCTCTACATTCTCGGCAACCCTGCGCATAATGTAAAGATTTCATTGGCTTTCCCGCTCAATCTCCCGCGCTCGCGACCCGACGACGGCGGCGCCCGATGATCCTGAGCATGACCGGTTTCGCGGCGGTCGGAGCCGATCTCCCCGGCTGCGCCCTAGCCGTAGAGCTGCGTTCCGTCAACCATCGCTACCTCGACGTGCAGCTGCGGCTTCCCGACGAGCTACGCACGCTCGAGTCGGCCGTGCGCGAAGCGCTTACCACCGAACTCAAGCGCGGCAAGGTCGACTGCCGGATTGCAGTAAATCGCGCCCTGCCGGGGACAGCTTCGCTCGCGGTCAACGCCGAGCGTGTCGCCCAGCTCCGTGACGCGGCGGCCGAAGTGCTACGCCACGCGCCCGAAAGCACGCCGCTATCGGTCGCGGAAGTCCTGCGCTGGCCAGGGGTGCTGACCGAACCCTCGCTCGAACCGTCGGTGCTCGCGGACAAGACGCTCGATCTGGTTCGGGAGGCGCTCTCCGAGCTTGCCGCGTCTCGCGCGAGGGAAGGCAAGAAGCTCCAGACCATGCTCGAGGAGCGCTGTCAGGGCATCGACGTTCAGCTCGAGCGCATCGCGCCTCGCGTCACGGCGATCCACGATGCCTACGTGGAGAAGCTCGGTGCCAGATTGCGCGAGGCCGGCCTAGACCCGGACACGGAGCGCTTGAGGCAGGAGCTTGCGCTGTTCGCGACCAAGGTCGACGTCGCCGAGGAAGTGTCGCGGCTCAAGGCGCACGTCGCCGAGGTGCGCCGCGTGCTGTCGGCGGGCGGATCGAGTGGCAAGCGTCTCGATTTTCTGATGCAGGAGCTCAACCGCGAAGCGAATACGCTCGGCTCGAAATCGGTCGATGCGGAGCTGTCGCAAGCAGCACTCGAGATCAAGGTGCTGATCGAGCAGATGCGCGAGCAGGTGCAGAACATAGAATAGTTTCCATGAGCGCCGCGACTGGCAACCTCTTCGTCATCGCCGCGCCCTCAGGCGGCGGGAAGACGAGCCTCATTCGCGCCCTGCTGGAGCGTGAGCCCGCGCTGCGCCTTTCGGTTTCCTACACCACCCGACCGCCGCGTCCGGGGGAGCGCGAGGGCGACGACTACCGGTTCGTGACCACCGAACGATTCATGGCGTTAAAGGCTGCCGGAGAGTTTCTCGAGCACGCACACGTGCACGGCAACTGGTACGCCACATCTGCAAGTTGGCTCAAGGCGGAGGTCGCGGCCGGCCACGATGTTCTTCTCGAGATCGACTGGCAAGGCGCGGCGCAGGTGCGCCGGCTCATCCCCGAGTCGGTGCAGGTATTCATTCTTCCGCCTTCGCTCGCTTCGCTCGAGCGGCGGCTTACCCACCGCGGGCAAGACGATCGGGCAACCATTGCTCGCCGCCTGGATGCCGCGCGCGAAGAGATGCGGCACTGTGGGCAATTTGATTATGTTATTATTAATCAGGACTTTGCTAAGGCGATCGACGATCTAGCGGCGATCGTGCGCAGCGCGCGGCTGCGGGGCGCGCAGCAGTGCGTACGCTACAGGGAACTGGTCGCCCAACTGACTTAAGGAAGGCGTATGGCCCGAATCACCATTGAAGATGCCCTGACCAAGATTCCGAACCGCTTCGAGCTCACGCTCGCGGCGACTAACCGCGCACGGCAGATCAGCGCCGGCTCGCCGCCTCTGGTCGATGGCGATCGCGACAAGCCGACGGTGATCGCACTACGCGAAGTCGCCGCCGGCAAGGTCGGCATCGAGATGCTGCTCAAGTCGCAGAGTTGACCTGGCTCTTCGGCCCCCAACGTGATCATGTATGTCGGAAATCGCCGAATTCACCCGACATCTTGGTCACTACCTGCCGCCTCCTGACGTCGCGCTGGTCGAGCGCGCCTTCGCTTTCTCCGAGGAGGCGCACCAGGGACAGTTTCGCAAGTCGGGGGAGCCCTACATCACGCATCCGCTGGCGGTAGCCAGCATTCTGTCGCAGTGGCGGCTAGACGCGCAGGGCCTCGCCGCCGCCCTCCTCCATGACGTGATGGAGGACACCAGCGTCACCAAGACCCAGATCGAAAGCTCGTTCGGCAAGCCAGTCGCCGACATGGTCGACGGCGTATCCAAGCTCGACCAGATCGAGTTCCAGTCGCGCGAGGATCAGCAGGCCGAGAGCTTTCGCAAGATGCTGCTGGCGATGGCGCAGGACGTGCGCGTCATCCTGATCAAGCTTGCCGACCGATTGCACAATATGCGCACGCTCGACGCGATGGCGATGCCGCATCGGGAGCGCATCGCCCGCGAGACGCTCGACATCTACGCTCCCATCGCCAACCGGTTGGGGCTCAACGCGCTGTTTCTCGAGCTGCAGGAGCTCTCGTTCAAGCATCTCTACCCGATGCGCTACCGGATCCTGGCCAAGGCGATCAAGGCGGCGCGCGGCAACCGGCGGGAAGTGATGAACCGCATTCTGCAGAGCATCCGGGAGGGGCTCAAGCGCGCCGACATCGCCGCGCAGGTCACCGGGCGCGAAAAAAGCGTCTACAGCGTGTACAAGAAGATGCGCGAGAAGCACTACACCTTCTCGCAGGTGTTCGACATCTACGGCGTGCGGGTGCTGGTGAAGGACGCCACGGCGTGCTACGCGGCGCTCGGCGTGCTTCACAGCCAGTACAAGCCCATTCCCGGCAAGTTCAAGGACTACATCGCCATCCCCAAGGCGAACGGCTATCAGTCTCTGCACACGACGCTGTTCGGCCCGTTCGGCACGCCTCTCGAGGCTCAGATCCGCACCCAGGACATGCACCGGGTCGCCGAGGCCGGTGTCGCCGCGCACTGGCTGTACAAGACGGGAGGCGAGCTTGACTTGAGCGAAGCGCAGCAGCAGACGCACCGCTGGCTGCAAAGCCTGCTCGAGATCGGCTCCGAGTCGCGCGACTCGAAGGAGTTCCTCGAGCACGTCAAGGGCGACCTCTTTCCCGATGCCATCTACGTGTTCACGCCGAAGGGCAAGATCATGGCGCTGCCTCGCGGGGCAACCGCTGTGGACTTCGCGTACGCCGTGCACACCGACATCGGCCACCACTGCACTGCCGCGCGGATCAACTACGAGCTGATGCCGTTGCGCACCGA
>DASPTZ010000064.1:0-11112 GCA_035623155.1 Casimicrobiaceae bacterium
GGCTTCATCATTCCAACCGCGCTGCACCGCATCGTGCGTCGTCTCGCCATCCACCGCGAAATCGAAGAGGTGATCGGTGGTGGTCCGACGATGCTCACCGGACTCGCGCTGGTCGCGCTGTCGATCCTGCTGGTGGCGCCGGAGGGCGTGAGCGTGCTGACGCGCGAGGACTTGGCGTTCGCGCTGGCAATCATCCTGTTGGGTCTGCTCATGATGATCACGCGGCGCAACGCGGTCACCCAGGTCGTTGGCTTCATGTCGCTAGAGAATGGGCTCGTGCTCGCAGCGACCGGCGCCAAGGGCATGCCGCTGGTGGTCGAGTTCTCGGTCGCGTTTTCGATCCTGATCGCATTCATCGTCTTCGGCGTCTTCGTTTTCCGCATCCGCGAACGTTTCGACACGGTGGACGTGAGCGCGCTCGATCGATTTCGCGGCGAGCAGGGGGAAAGCCTGTGATCGCGCCGCACATTGTCGTTCTGCTGATCCCGGCACTCGCGGTGCCTGCGTTGGCGTTGATCGCGAATTACCGTATCGGGGCTGTTGTCAACGTGATTGCATCCGGGCTGACGCTCATCGCCGGGATCTCCCTGTTGTTCGCCGAGCGCCCGCGCGGCGATCTGCTGATCGTCGACGATTTCAACATTTATCTGGTGACGCTGACGACGTTTGTCGGGTTCACCACCAGCGTCTTCAGCGCGAGCTACATCGCCCACGAGCTCGAGATCGGCCGGTTGACGCACGCGTACTTGCGCTTCTATCACGCGATGTACCAGACCCTCATGTTCGCGATGAATCTGGCGCTGCTCGCGAACAACGTGGGCCTCATGTGGGTGGCGGTCGAGCTGGCAACCCTCACCACCGTCCTCATGGTTGGCATCTACCGCACGCACGAGGCGCTGGAAGCGGCGTGGAAGTACTTCATCCTGGGGAGTGTGGGTATCGCGCTCGCACTCTTCGGCACCATCCTCGTTTATCTCGCCGCCAGCTCGGTGCTGGGCGAAGGCCTCGACGCGATGGCGTGGAGCGTTCTGGTCCAGCGCGCAGCGGAGTTCGACCCGGCGCTCTTGAACCTGGCGTTCGTCTTTCTGCTCCTGGGCTACGGCACCAAGGTCGGTCTCGCGCCGCTGCACGCGTGGCTTCCCGACGCGCACGCGGAAGGCCCGACGCCGATCTCTGCCGTGCTCTCGGGACTGCTGCTCAACGTCGCGCTCTTCGCGCTGCTGCGCTTCAAGATGGTGATGTCGGCCAACGCGCTCGCGCTGGCGCCGGGGCCCCTGATGGTCACCCTGGGCCTGGCGTCGGTCATCTTCGCCGCTTTCATGCTCTACCGGCGCGACGATATCAAGCGCATGTTCGCCTACTCGTCCATCGAGCACATGGGCATCATCAGCTTCGCCTTCGGGATGGGCGGACCGCTCGCCAACTTCGCGGGGCTCCTGCACATGGTGATGCACAGCCTCACCAAGTCCGCGATTTTCTTTTCGGTGGGCCATATCGCCCAGGTCAAGGGCACGCAGACGATGGCTGACATCCGCGGACTCACCGTGTCTCATCCCGTGCTCGGCTGGGGATTGGTTCTGGGCGTGATCGCCATCGTCGGCCTGCCGCCGATGGGGATCTTCATGAGCGAGTTCCTGCTCCTCACCTCGACCTTTGCACGCGCGCCGGCGCTGGCGATCGCGCTCGGGCTAGGGCTCTTGGTCGCGCTGGGAGCGCTGCTCTATCGGCTGAATGGCCTCGCCTTCGGCGAAGCGTACGGCAGCAACGCGCGCGCTGAAGCCTCGTTCGTGCCGATGTTCACGCATCTGGGACTTGTCCTGGCGGCAGGGATCTTCCTGCCGTCGGCGCTGGTCGCCTGGTTCCAGCACGTCGCCGAGCTGCTGCGGTAAATGAGCGAGCCGATGCCTTCATCGCCGGCGTTGTACGACCTCATCCGCACGGGCCGCCTCGTCGAGGCGCACCATCCCTGGCCGCGGGCGGTCATAAGCGCCGATGACTGGCGGCAGGCGGGAGGCTCGCTCGCCGCAGGCGAATGGACGCTGCTCGGTCTATGGGGCGAGCCGGACCAGGTCCACATGGCGCTAAACGACGAGCGCCACCACGAGATCGGCGTGGTGACGTGCGCGTGCGACAACGCGCGCTTTCCGTCGATCGGACGGATGCACGCCCCCGCGATTCGCCTTGAGCGCGCGCTGCGCGATCTCTGGTCGCTAGAGCCGGAAGGGCTTGACGACATTCGCCCTTGGCTGGATCACGGCACGTGGCGGCGCGCGGCGGCGTCTGCTGCTGCAGCCAATGCGCAGCGCGCCGGCCGGGCTTACGCATTCCTGCCCACCGAGGGCGAAAGCCTGCATCAGATTCCGGTCGGCCCCGTGCATGCGGGCATCATCGAGCCCGGCCACTTTCGGTTCACCGCCAACGGTGAAACCGTCGTCCGGCTCGAGGCGCGACTCGGATACGTGCATAAGGGCACCGAGTCGCTTATGGCCGGCGCACCGGTCGATCGTGCTGCGGTGCTTGCGGGGCGCGTGTCGGGCGATAGTACAGTCGCCTACGCGCTGGCCTTCGCGCACGCAATCGAAGTGGCGCACCGGATAGAAGTGCCCGTACGCGCCGTATGGCTGCGCGCGCTCATGGCCGAGCTGGAGAGGCTCGCCAACCACTGCGGCGACATCGGTGCCGTGTGCAACGACGCGGCTTTCGCGATGATGCACGCGCAATGCGGTCACCTCCGCGAGCAGGTGCTGCGCGTGGCCGAGCACTGTTTCGGCCACCGGCTGATGATGGATCGCGTCGTGCCTGGCGGACTGCAACAGGATCTACAGAGGGGCGGGGAGAATCAGCTGCATTCGTTGCTGGCCCACATTCGCAGGCGCTTCCCGGAGCTCGTCGAGCTCTACGACAACACCGCCTCGTTGCAGGACCGCACCGTCGGTACTGGTGTCTTGTCGCCTGAACTCGCGCGGCAGTACGGCTGCGGGGGCTATGTCGGTCGGGCATCCGGCCGCGGCTTCGACGCGCGGCGAACGCCGGGTTATCCGCCCTACGACGCACTGCAATTCGAGGTCCCGGGGCTGGAAGACGGCGATGTCAACGCCCGCCTCTGGATCCGGATTCGCGAGGTCGAGCAGAGCTTGGCATTGATCGAGCAGATCCTTGAACAGCTTCCCGGCGGCCCGATCCGCGCACCGATGACCTTGCAGGCCTCGGAGGCACATGAGGGCATGGCGCTGGTGGAGGGCTTTCGTGGTGACGTACTGGTGTGGCTCCGGACGGGCGCGGATGGCAACATCGAGCGCTGCCACTTGCGTGACCCGTCGTGGTTCCAATGGCCCGTGCTCGAAGCCGCCATCGAGGGCAACATCGTTGCCGACTTCCCCCTGTGCAACAAGTCGTTCAATTGCTCCTACTCGGGCCATGACCTCTAGGGCTGCACATGCGTAGGCTGCTCTTCAAGAGCCTGGTCCACGGGCCGCTGACCGAGGCGGCCCCGGCTGCCGATCACGCTGCGCTCGAGGAGCTCGCGGCACAAGTTGACCGCGCTGCGCGGCAACGTCTTGGCCGAACGCTGTCGATTCGCGAAGTGGACGCGGGCTCCTGCAACGGGTGCGAGCTCGAAATCCACGCTCTCAACAACATCATCTACGATCTCGAGCGATTCGGTCTGCGCTTTGTCGCTTCGCCGCGCCACGCCGACGTGCTCCTCGTCACCGGTCCAGTCACCACGAACATGCGAGAGGCGCTCGAGCGGACGTACCACGCGACACCGGCGCCGAAATGGGTCGTCGCGGTCGGCGATTGTGCCCGAGATGGGGGCGTATTTGCCGGAAGCTATGCCACGGCGGGCGGCGTCTCTGCTGTTCTTCCCGTTGATCTGCACATCGGCGGCTGCCCGCCTTCGCCAACGGCGCTGCTTGGAGGGCTTTTGGCACTGCTGGAAACCGTCTAAGCGGATACAAAGGCGGATTCTCCGGCAGCTGCGTCCACTGCCGGGTCACGAGCGCGATCTGTGCGGCTGACAAGAGTAAGGAGGTCGCGGCGGAAGCGCCGCAACCTCCTGAGAGCGTCTCAAGTGCGAGGATGCGTCAGAAGCCGAAGATGGGCCCCCACACGTCGAGTGTCGCGTGCCGGGAAATCACCGCGTAATGAGAATGATTTGCGTTCTCATTCGTGTTCAGGTATCATCCCCCTGATAACCGGAGGGGATTGCATCGAGCTATGCCTTTCGCAGCTGCCCGCCACAAGACGGTTTCCGAAACCTGCCCCTCTGACGCGGGGATCGCGTCGCGGGCTCGGGTCGCCGATCAACGAGCGGACGTGGCGGCGCGTGCGCCAAGACAGCGGCGGGTCTAGCCATGTACGTCTGCCTCTGCAACGCGATTACCGAGCGCCAGATCGTCCAGGCGGCGGAGCTAGGCGCACGCTCGTCCGCCGATCTTGCCCGGGAGCTGGGGGTCGGGCTCAGCTGCGGCCGCTGCACGTCCTGCGCGAAGGCGCTGCTGCACGAAGCCGTTAACAAGATTACTGCGGCATGCGATGTCATGCCGTCGACTCAGGGAGCCGACTAGATGAGGGGGAATGCCAAAGTGGTCAAGCGCCTGAACGAGGTCTTGACCAACGAGCTCACGGCAATCGACCAGTACTTCGTGCACGCGAAGATGTTCGATAACTGGGGATTCGGTCGACTCGGCGAGCACGAGCGCAAAGCTTCGATCGACGAAATGAAGCACGCGGAGAGCCTGATCGAGCGCATCCTTTTTCTCGAAGGTGTACCCAACCTGCAGGATCTGCACAAGCTCCTGGTGGGAGAGGACATCAAGGAGGCGCTCGCCTGCGACCTCAAGCTCGAGCTGGCCGCGCATCCGCTGCTGAAGGCCGCCATTGCCGACTGCGAAGCCTGCGGCGATTACGTGAGCCGCGATCTGTTTCGCCGCATCCTCGATTCCGAGGAGGACCACATCGACTGGCTCGAAACCCAGCTCGAGCTGATCGACAAGGTCGGCATCGCGAACTATCAGCAGTCGCAGATGCACGTCGATGAATGAGCGCCCCGCGCCAAAGCTTGCTCCGGACGCAGGCGACGAGTCGTCTCGAGCGCAGCCAGTTCGGCACGCGGCCTCGATCACTGCGCTCCATCGAGCGTTCCGCTTCGCTCTTGCTGCAATCTTGATGTCCGTCTGCCTGCGGAGCAGTGAGACAACTGCGGCTCCACCGCCGGTATCGATCCCGGTCGAGCCGGAGAGTTTCCAATCGGCCCAGCCTGCCGCAGGTCCTTTCGATTTCCTCTCTGGCATCGAGCGCAGCAATTACTTGCTCGGCGACATGTGGGGTCTGCGCACCCTGCTCAGCCGCTATGGCATGTCGCTCGCCGTGCAGGAGACGAGCGAGATACTGGGAAACGTGAGTGGGGGCGCCAAGCAGGGCTTCGTCTACGACGGTCTCACGCAGGCGGTCTTGCAGCTCGACACGCAGCGCGCCTTCGGCTGGTACGGCGGGATGTTCAACGCGAGCATGCTGCAAATCCACGGTAACAACCTCAGCGCTCAGAACTTGCTCACCCTGCAGACCGCGAGCGGGATCGAGGCGGATCCGGCCACTCGCCTGTGGGAGCTCTGGTATCAGCAGAAGTTTCTTGAGGAAGACAGGCTCGATGTGAAAGTGGGCCAGCAGAGTCTCGATCAGGAGTTCATGGTCAGCCAGAACGGGTTGCTGTTCATCAACACGATGTTCGGATGGCCGATGCTGCCGTCAGCCGATCTTCCTGCTGGCGGCCCTGCGTATCCGCTATCCGCGCTTGGCGTGAGGGTGCGCGCCCGCCCGCGCGACTCGTGGACTTTTCTGGGGGGCGTATTCAGCGGCACCCCGGTCCCCGGGACCGGTGGCGATCCGCAGAAGCAGAATCCCTCGGGGACCAGCTTCCCCTGGATCGGCAGCCTCTTGATCGCCGAGTTGCAATATGCCTATCCCTCGTTGGGCACCATGCTCTATGCCGATGAAGCGGAACCGCTACCGCGCGTCTACAAACTCGGTATCTGGTATGACACGCTTGACTTTGCCGACCAGCAGATCGACACGAACGGCCTGTCTCTCGCCAACCCGGCAAGCACGGGCATTCCGCGGATGCATCGCGGCAATTACGCCGTGTATGCGGTCCTCGATCAGATGATCTGGCAGGACCCGAAAGAGGCCGACAGGACATTGAACGTCTTTGTGCGGCCAATATGGACGCCTCTCGTCAATCGCAATCTCATCGACTTCAGCGTGAATGCAGGCATCACCCTGCATGAACCCTTCCTCCATCGCGACGACGACACCTTCGGCATCGGCGTGGGCTATGCGCATGTCAGCCGGCGCGCTGCCGCTCTGGACAGGGACACGGCGTTCTTCACCGGAACGTCCACCCCAGTCCGAACCGGTGAGACTTTCATCGAGGCAACCTACCAGTATCAAGTCACACCGTGGTGGCAGCTCCAGGCGGATTTCCAGTACGTGTTCAATCCGGGCGCCGGCATCGCCAATCCGAACGCGCCGACGGAGCGGGTCAGGAACGAAGCCGTGCTCGGCCTGCGGACCAACATCCTCTTCTGACGGGGAGCCCGGAAACTCGGCAATGGCATCAATCATGTTCATCCCCAACCTTGGCTCTCCTCACGATGAGCGATCGACAATGCCAGTACAACCCGTTTGCTTCCGTACGCGATCAGGTTTGATCCTTCGTCGACAATGGGAACGGCGCTCTCGTCTCACGCGACGGATCCGATGGTTAATCTACCTTGCGTCCGCTGCGCTGGTCGGCATACCAGTGCCTGGTGCCCAGGCAGCCGAGGGAGGCTATCTGGAGACGATCCACCGCCACATCACGCGCACGTCGACGGTGCCCGACAACGGCGATCTGAACCCCTATGCCGTCGTTGTCGCGCCTGTCTCGGCCGGGAAGATCCAAAAGGACGATGTGCTGGTCACCAATTTCAACAACGTGTCGAACCTGCAGGGAACCGGGGGCACGATCATCGATTACAACCCGACGAGCAAGAAGATGACGGTGTTCGCGAGCCTGCCGCAACGCCTGCCGCAGTGTCCGGGCGGCGTGGGGCTCGGCACGGCCATGACCATGCTCAAGAGCGGCTGGGTGATCGTCGGCAGCACGCCGAGCACCGACGGCACGACTCGAACCAAAGGTGACGGTTGCCTCCTGGTGCTCGATTCGAGCGGGCAGCTGGTGACCGTTTGGGCAGGCCCGAACATCAACGATCCCTGGGGCAACATGGCGACGATCGACAACGGCACGACCGCTACGTTGTTCGTCAGCATGGCCGGCTTCGATGTCCCGGGCCCGGAAGTGCGTGACTCCGAGACGGGCTATGCCGTGACGGTGAACAAGGCAACGGTCCTGCGAATCGAATTGGTGATCCCTGAGGGCAAGCCGCCCGCGATCACGAGCGAGACCGTGGTCGCCAGCGGTTTCGGCCAGCGCGCCGACAGAGACGTTTTCCTCATCGGGCCGACCGGGTTGGCCCTTGCCCAGGACGGTACGCTTTATGTCTCCGATGCGCTCGGCAACCAGATCGTGGCGATCACGGACGCGACCACGCGCACCACGAGCGCGGGCACTGGCCGCATCGTCACCAAGGACGGTCTTCTCAAACGTCCGCTCGCCATGGTGATGGCGCCGAATGGAAATCTTCTCGTCACCAACGCCAAGAATGGACAAGTGGTCGAGGTCGATCCGCGCACCGGCAAGCAGCTTTACGCACAGTGGATCGACACCAACCAGGCGCAGTCCCCACCCGGCAACGGCGATTTGTTCGGTATTGCCATGAAACCAGATGGTAGCGGCTTCTACTACGTGGAGGACGATGTCAACACGTTGATGGAGGCGACGCGATGAGCCACGACGACAACCGCACGCAGCGTGCCTCGCGCCGCGATTTCCTCGCGATGACTGCCAGTGTCGTGGCCGCTGCCGGCACAAGTCTCGGCGCCGGTATTCCGGTGGCAATGGCTCAGGCGAAAGTTGAGCCCGACCGCGCGGCGTCCGGCACGAAGAAAACCGAACCGTTCTGGGGTCTGCATCAGGGCGGCATCGCGACGCCTGCTCAGCAGCACAGCTATTTCGCAGCCTTCGACCTGACCACCGGCAAGCGAGAGGATGTGATTTCCTTGCTGCGGAGCTGGACTTCCGCCGCATCACGCATGGCCGTGGGTGGAACGGCCCAGCCGCTCGAGGATGGGCTAAACCCGGTCGGCGGCGATTCGGCGGCGAAGACCAAAGGCTATGACGATGAGGAGAAGCGCGATCCGCGCACGATGGCCGCGGATTCCGGCGAGGCGCTCGGTCTTGCGCCGGCGCGGCTCACCGTGACGTTCGGATTCGGAGCCGGATTGTTTATCAAGGATGGCAAGGATCGCTACGGCCTCGCCTCCCGCCGGCCGGCGGCGCTGGTCGATCTGCCGAAGTTCACCGGCGATCAGCTCGTCGAGGCACAGACGGGCGGCGATCTTTCTGTGCAGGCCTGCGCCGACGATCCGCAAGTCGCCTTCCACGCCGTGCGGCAACTCGCGCGCCTCGCCCAGAACGTGGCTCAGATCCGCTGGGCGCAGACGGGATTCATCCCCGGGTTCAAGCCCGGCGAGACACCGCGCAATTTGATGGGCTTCCGCGACGGCACGAACAACCCGCCGGTCGACGACGCGAAGGCAATGGACAAGTTCGTGTGGGTCGGCAGCGAGGGTCCGGACTGGATGCGCGGCGGGAGCTATGTAGTCGCTCGCCGCATCCGTATCGCGCTCGAGCATTGGGACCGCATGAAGGTCGCGTTCCAGGAGCAAACGGTCGGCCGCCAAAAATATTCCGGAGCACCGCTTGGCAAGAAGAACGAGTTCGACCCGCTGGACCTGGAAGCCGCCGACAAGGACGGCAATCCGATCATTGCCGAAACCGCGCACGTGCGTCTCGCCGCCGCCGCGAGCAATGACGGGGCTCAAATCCTCCGGCGGCCCTACTCGTACAACGACGGGGTTAATTTCATCGCCGAGCGCTGGCCGCCTTGGCGGCAGGGCATGGAGTACGACGCGGGGCTTTTCTTCGTCGCCTACCAGCGCGACCCGCGGACTGGGTTCATCAAGATCTACGAGCCGATGTCGAAGCTCGACATGATGAACCAGTTCGTCACTCACGTCGGCGGCGGGCTATTCGCCTGTCCGCGCGGCCCCGCAAAAGGCGAGTTCATCGGACAGCGCCTGGTCGAGAGCGCATGAAGCCTGCGAACCGATATCATCTTGGCGATTGCAGTGAACGCGGCGCGGAGAGGGTACTTGTTGCTTCAGCGATAACCGCGAACACCAAGCAACGATTCTGTATACGGAGACTTTGTCACATGCGAGACGTAGTGCTGATCTTTGTCGCCCTGCTCTTCTTGAGCGGACCCGCCATCGCCGAAGACCTCACGAAGATCGAGGTGACGATCAAGGATCACCGCTTCTCGCCCTCCGAAATCCGTGTGCCCGCAGGAAAGCCCATCTTGCTTACCGTCAAGAACGAGGATCCCACGGCCGAGGAGTTCGACTCTTCGGCGCTCAAGGTCGAGAAGGTGATCGCTGGCGGCCGATCGGCGACCGTGCGGCTGCGGCCACTCGGCCCTGGTCGCTATCCCTTCACAGGCGAATACCACTCGGACACCGCCCAGGGCGTCGTGATCGCCGAATAGGAAGCGTGCCGTCATGCTTGCAGCGCTCGTGATCGTTTTTCGGGAAATGATCGAGGCCGGCCTCATCGTCGGCATCGTGCTCGCGGCGACCAAAGGCGTTCCGCGGCGTAGCGTGTGGGTCGCCTATGGCGTGGTCGGCGGCACCGCCGGCGCCTGTCTCGTCGCAGCCTTCGCCGGCCAGATCGCGTCCTTGTTCGAAGGCTCGGGCCAAGAGCTTTTCAACGCCTCCATCCTCCTGCTCGCCGTCGGCATGCTCACTTGGCACAACGTCTGGATGGCGAGTCACGGCCGCGTCATGGCGCGCGAGATGCGACAGGTTGGCGTCGCTGTGGCAGCCGGCGAAAGGCCGCTTGGCGCGTTGTCGATTGTCTGTGGGGTCGCAATGCTGCGGGAAGGCTCGGAGGCGGTCCTCTTCCTTTATGGCATCGCGGCGTCCGGCGGCACTTCCGCGGCCGGCATGCTGGCCGGCGGCGCCCTCGGCGTGCTTGCCGGGACCGCCGTCTCGGCGCTCATGTATTTCGGCCTGCTGAGCATTCCAGCGCGGTATCTGTTTGCGGTCACCACCGGCCTAATCACCCTGCTCGCTGCCGGGCTCGCCTCCCAGGCGGTCGCATTTGTTCAGCAGGCCGGATATCTCGAGGTGCTGACCGGCACCGTGTGGGATACGTCCTGGCTGCTCTCCGACGATAGCCTGATCGGGCGACTGGTCCACACGCTGGTCGGCTACACCGCTCAACCGAGCGGCGCACAACTCCTCATTTATCTCGTGACCATTGCGATCATCGTTGCGCTGATGCGATTCGTTCGGTCACCGCGGGCAAGCGAGTGCAAGGGACCGGCGACCTGACCGGCCCGGAAGCGGTTGAACTTCCTCCAGCAGCAGGCCCGGTTCGATGACTTCGTCGACTGCTACAAACCACGAGCGCCCGCACCAGGCGCTCGGCATGAAGTACCCCGCCGAGCTCTACCGGCCATAAGCGCGCCCTTATCACGGCTTCGATGAGCTGCGCTACCCGTTTCATGACCGGACCATCACCGTCACGCAGTGCGGTCGCATCTGCCTGGCCCGCCGCCGCAAGTTCAACTTGAGCACCGTCTTCGCCGGTCAGAACGTCGGCGCCAAGCAAGTGGGCGATAGAATCTGGCTGGCGAGCTTTATGAAATACGACTTGGGCTTCTTTGACGACGAGACCTCTCGCCTCGAACCGGCTGTCAACCCGTTCGAGGCGAAAGTGTTACCCATGTCTCCGGAATAATCCGTTACCCATGTGCCCGTATATGGACCCCTCCCCGGTTGCAAGCAAACCGATTTTTGGCGGCCAGGTGCGACTGCTCACGTATATCCGGCCTCGTAACGCAGCATCGAACAATCGATGCACGGCCATGATGGGGTATTCGCGCGCTG
>DASPTZ010000065.1:0-5281 GCA_035623155.1 Casimicrobiaceae bacterium
GCACGCGGAAGAACTGCTGCTGCTGGAGGTCGCCGACTCGGGCAACTCGATCACCGGCATGCGCGGCGATATCAACGCGTGCGTCGAACGCATCCGCTACTTCGCGGGCCTCGGCTACGAACTGCAGGGCTCCACGATCCCTGGAGAAAACGACCGGCTGAACCTCACCGTGCGCGAGCCGTATGGCGTGGTGGGCCGCATCGCTGCGTTCAACCACCCGCTTGCGATGGTCGTGAACGGGCTGGCCGCTGCGCTGATGGCGGGCAACACCGCCGTGGTCAAGCCTTCCGAGCAGTGTCCGCTGTCCGCAACCTTGCTGGGCGAGATCGCGAACAAGGTACTTCCCCCAGGCGTGGTGAACATCGTCACTGGTGGCGCGGCCGTGGGGGGGGCCATCGTGCGCCACCCGAGGGTCAAGCGTCTGTCGTTCGTGGGCTCGGTGCGCACGGGCATGGCCATCCAGCGTTCCGCGGCGGAGGTCTCGGTCAAGTCACTCTCGCTCGAGCTCGGCGGCAAGAACCCTTTCATCGTGTTCCCCGACGCCGACCTGGACAAGCTCGCGGACGCCGCGATCCTGGGCATGAACTTCATCTGGCAGGGCCAGTCGTGCAGCTCGACCAGCCGGTTGCTCGTGCACGACAGCGTGTACGACGCGGTTTGCGAGCGGGTCGCGCGCAAGGCTGAATCGCTGCGCGTCGGAGACCCCTTCGACGACTCGACGCAGATGGGCGCGATCATCTCCGCGGACCACCTGCTGCGGGTCGAGGACTACGTGGCTTCCGCGAAGGCGCAAGGCGCCCGCCTGCTCACCGGTGGCCGCCGACCGGACGGCGCCCGGTTCGGCAAAGGCTTCTGGTACACGCCTACGGTATTCGCCGACGTGACGCAGGACATGAAGATCGCCCGCGAGGAGATTTTCGGCCCGGTGCTGTCGATCCTGCGCTGGAAGGACATCGACGAAGCCGTGCAAGCCGCGAACTCGCTCGACGTAGGCCTGACCGGCGCCGTGTGGACGCGCGACATCTCGCTGGCGCTGCGCACGGCGCGGCGCCTGCAGTCCGGCTACATCTGGATCAACGGTGTGGCGACCGGTGCGCGAGGCCTGCCCTTCGGCGGGTACAAGAACAGCGGCATCGGTCGTGAGCGGGGCATCGAGGAGCTGTACTCGTATACCGAAGAGAAGTCGATGCAGATCTTCCTCTGATGCCGGCACGCTCGCTCAGTCGAGCGCGGTGACGCCGTTCTCCTGCACCACCTTCTTCCAGCGCATGTACTCCGACTTGATGAAGGCCGCCGTCTCGGCGGTGCTCTTGGCCTCCGGGATGTAGCCGCGAGCCGTCAATTGCGCCTGGATGCCGGGATCCATCACGGCCTGGGCAAAGGCATCGTGAAAACGCGCCACGACGTCGGGCTTGGCGCCCGCCGGAAGCAGGAAGGCATACCAGATGCGCGGGTTGAAGTCGCCGAGGCCGAGTTCCTTCATGGTCGGAACGTTCGAGAACGTCGGCAGGCGCGCATCCGATGTGATGCCGAGCAAGCGGACCTTGTTGGCCTGCACCATGGGCAAGGCTTCGAACGTCGTGGGAAACATGAAGTTCACGTCGCCGGCGAGGAGGCCCTGCAGTGCGGGCGCGTTGCCGCGGTAGGGCACTTGGATACCTTTCCCGCCGATATCCTTCAGCAGCCGCAGCGAAGCAAGGTGCGCCATCGTGCCGGCACCTCCGGTCGAGTAGAGCAATCCATCGCCGCTTTTCGCAGCGGCGACGAAATCGGCGAAGGTCTTGAACTTCGAGCTCTCGAGCACCGTGAGCGCCATGGGGAATGAGCCCACGCCGATCACCGGCTGGAGATCGCGCTCCAGGTCGTATGGGAGCTTGTCGTTGATCGCAGACGCCACGACCGCCGTGTTCGTCATGTGCAGGATCGTGCAGCCATTGGGCTTGGCCGCCGCCACGGCACCCGTACCGATGGTGGTCGATGCGCCCCCCTTGTTCTCGACGATGATCGGCTGCTCCAGGAAGGAGCTCGCCTTTTCGGCGAGGATGCGGCCCACCACATCGCCGACGCCGCCTGCGGGCTGTGGGATCACGAGCTTGATGACGCGATCGGCGCATACGGGCGCCGCGAAGGCGGTGCCGGTCAAAGCAAGGGCGGCCGCAGCAAGCATCGTACGGGCCAGGGAGCGGAACGTGGTCATGGCAGCGATTGTTCCGAATTCGTGCCGCGCAGTGCGTCGTCTTTTTTGGCTACAGCGTAAGTTGCGCTGACCGATCCGGTCGGCCGGCTCTTGAAGGCTTTGGATCAGCCGGGCTCGGCGCCGCCTTCGCAGCTGGCCGGCGCCGGCTTGCGCATTGCCTCCATCAAGCGCGCGGCGCTGCCGACAAATTCCTCCGCCGCGAAAGATCCGCCGAGGCTCAATTCCGTAACGCTCGCTGCGGCTGCGGAACCCGCAGCGGGCGGCGGGTCTTCGCGCAGTACCTTTGCTTCGATTTCCGGTTCAACGACGCCGTCCTGTGGTCGAAAGCCGAGCGCGTACGCCGTCGCGTTGTCGTAGTGGCGGCCCGTGCGGTCCGAGATGCCGTACACGATCTCGAAGCGGACGGAGGGATGCTCGATGCCGAGCGCCACAAGCTGCGCGAAGTCGCGCGGGCTCAGCCAGATGCCGAGCCTGCGACGGTCGACCGGATGGCTGTTGACGTTGCCGATCCGGATGACGAGCACGCGCATCGCGTACTTGTAGGCGAAGAGCGCGCTCACCGATTCGCCGAACGCCTTCGCCACACCATAACGGCTGTCCGGAAGCAGCACTTCCCGCGATCCGCGCGCCGGTCCGTGCGGCGGGCGCGGGTACAGACCCACGACGTGATTCGTGCTGGCATAGACGACACGCTCGATGCCGCATGCGCGAGCGGCCTCGAAAACTTCGATGGTTCCTTCGACGCTTAGCTTTACCTGGTCGGGCCAGTCCGCGTCGGTCGTGCATGCCGCCAAGTGCACGACCGCGTCCATCCCGGCGAACTCGCGCGTCATGGCGGCGCGATCGGTGACGTCGGCGACGACCGCCGTCTCGCCTCGCGACGTCGTGGTCGGCCCGATGTCGATGCAGTGCAGGCGGTAGCCGCGGACCAACAGGTGCGGTCGCAGCTGGCTCGCAGCATCGCCGGCCGCGCCCGTGACGACGATGCGCTTCAACGCGCGAGCTCAGTTTAGGTTGATGCCCATCTCTTTCACGATGGGGCCCATGAGCTTCATTTCCACGGGGATCAACTTGGCCATATCCTCCGGGCCCACCCATGTCGGGACCAATCCCAGCTCAGTCATTCTTTGCTGCACGTCCTGACGTGCCGTGACTTCCTTGAGATCGGCCACGATCTTGTTGCGGATCGGCGTGGGCAAGCCCGCAGGAGCCGAGAGGCCGGTCCACTGCGGGATTTCAGCAAACTTGGTGACGCCCACTTCGGTCAGCGTAGGGACATCGGGAACAGAGGCCAACCGCTTCTTGCCCGTGATAGCCAGACCGCGCAATTTGCCGTCCTTGAAATGCTGCGGATACGTTGTGGCTGCGTCGACTGCCGCATTGATTTCGCCCGAGAGCAAGGCTCTCGTCACGTCGACGCCGCTCTTGTACGGCACCACGACGAACTTCAATCCCAACTCGTTAGCGATTTGACCGATGACGATCTGATTCGCAGGTCCAGCGTAGCCAATCGATACTTTGTCGGGATTCTTTTTTACATAATCCACGAAGTCGCGCATCGTCTTGACCGGAATCGTGTTGTTGGTGATGAACATGACGGGTATGTCAACGAACACCGCGATCGGCGTGAAGTCGCGCTGAGGATCGTAGGGCAAGCTCGACATGGCAAATGGGTTCATCGTCATCGTGCCGTTGAACGTAAGGTACAACGTGTACCCGTCCGGTGGCGCATTTTTCGCTTCTACGGCGCTGACGACCGTAAAGCCACCTGGTCGGTTGTCGACGACGACGGCCTGACCCCATTTCTCCGAAAGGCGGTCGGCGAGTAAACGCGAAATACCGTCGGAAGTGCCGCCGGCCGCGAAGGGCACGATCCACCGGACGGATCGGGTCGGCCAAGACTGCGTTTGCGCCGACGCGTTGATGCATGCGATGCTTAGAATGGCAACGAGCGCCCACCTTAGTTTCAGTAGCATTTCACCCTCCAGACATAAGCAGGGATGGACAACATAGATGATGCATTTCAGATGAAAGTTCGAACGTCGTCGATTCCGCGCCAGATTCTTACGGTCAGCGCAACAGTTTCTTCGCGATCTCCGGCATTGCGGTTCTGGCCTTCGCGCGCTGGTCGTCAGCCGTGTCGTTCCCTTTGCGGTGTGGGGTGATGACGAGCGCGATATTCGGAACGCCCTGAACGCGTGCCGCGATTCTTGCGGCTTTCTCGAAGCTGTCCCACACGATAGTGACCGTATGGATGCCCTTCCTTTCGAGTGCCGCGGCGTCAAGCACACTGCCTGACGTACAGGAACCTCACATCGCCATGCCGATTACGGCGACGTGGCAATTCGCGGCTTCCTCGATCAGCGACTTGGGTGACGGGGCCGTCCCGAGCGGCTTAATGAATTTCTTCACGATCGCCCCGTACGTTTCAACCAGCTCCTTCTCGACCTCGTTGGTGTAGTCCGGATCAAGGTTGTCGTCGACCAGCGCTACTTCCACACCGCGAAGCGCCTCGAGATCGCTGCGTGCGAGCTCGTCCGTGACGCTTTCCGGCCAAACCGGGATCATGATTTCCATGTCACTTCCTCCATCAAGGCCTGCTCGGCAATATCCGAGATGTCGATTCTCGCTGCGCGGCGGGTTGGCGCTGGTCGTTTTTTGTGGGCGCCGCGGTAAGCTCCTCTGACGCTTCAGCGGAAATTAAGGCCTGAAAAGAAAAATTGTCTGGACGGCGAGCAGGCGACAGCCCAAAGTCGTCGCCTATCGAAATCGCAGATATTGCTGGGGAAAGGTGGCCACTTGAGGAATGACCCTGTCTTCCCTGGGGTTTTCTTGTGGATACGCAAGTGAGCGAAATATCGTTCTTCACCGACGATTACGAGTCGGCAGTTGAGCGCTTCTACAGCGAGGGTTGGACCGACGGTCTCCCGGTCGTCTTGCCAACCAGAAAACTCGTCGACGCGCTGCTCGCTGGAGTCCGTCGCGACCGCGACGAGACGCTGGGGGTCATGCCGCCCAAAGGCGGCCGAATCACGATCGAGAAGCTTGCAATTAATGCGGTCATGGGCGGCTGCACGCCGGCGC
>DASPTZ010000066.1:0-11722 GCA_035623155.1 Casimicrobiaceae bacterium
CGATGGTCGTCATCACCGAGTATTACACCGCCACCGAGTTCAAGCCTGTTCGCCATGTCGCGCAGGCTTCCACCACGGGACACGCAACCAACATCATCGCCGGGCTCGGCGTGTCGATGAAGGCCACGGCGTGGCCGGTGATCGCGGTGTGCGCCGCGATCTACTTTTCGTACTGGCTCGCCGGGCTGTACGGCATCGCCATCGCCGCCACCGGCATGCTGTCGATGACCGGCATCATCGTCGCGCTCGACGCCTACGGCCCGATCACCGACAACGCCGGCGGCATCGCCGAGATGGCCAAGCTGCCGCAGTCGGTGCGGGCGATCACCGATCCGCTCGACGCCGTGGGCAACACCACCAAGGCGGTGACCAAGGGTTACGCCATCGGCTCGGCGGGACTCGCCGCGCTGGTGCTGTTCGCCGATTACACCCATGCGCTGGAGGGTCACAACATCAGCGTGAGCTTCGATCTCTCGGATCGCATGGTGATCATCGGACTGTTCCTCGGCGGGCTGATTCCCTACTTGTTTGGCGCCATGGCCATGGAGGCGGTCGGCCGCGCCGCCGGCTCGGTCGTGATCGAAGTGCGCCGGCAGTTCAAGGAGATCAAGGGCATCATGGAAGGCAAGGCCAAGCCCGAGTACGGCGTGGCGGTGGACATGCTGACCAAGGCGGCGATACGCGAGATGATCGTTCCCTCTCTCCTGCCCGTGCTCGTACCGGTGATCGTCGGGCTGGTGCTCGGTCCGGTCGCGCTGGGAGGCCTGCTGATGGGCACCATCATCACCGGGCTTTTCGTGGCGATCTCGATGACAACCGGTGGCGGCGCGTGGGACAACGCCAAGAAGTACATCGAGGACGGCCATTACGGCGGCAAGGGCTCCGATGCGCACAAGGCCGCGGTGACCGGAGACACCGTTGGCGACCCCTACAAGGACACGGCAGGTCCCGCAGTCAACCCGCTGATCAAGATCATCAACATCGTCGCGCTGATGATCGTGCCCCTGCTGGCGGTTCACGGCGGCAGCAAGCCCGCGCCGACACCGGCGATGATGAACCCTGTCGCGCCGGTTGCAGCGCCCGCGGCCACGGGTTCGAACGCACCGGCGGCAGCCCCTGCGCCCGCAACGAGCGCGCCTGGAAGCGCACAGCCTGCACCGGCGAAGTAGCCCGGGTTGAACGAAGTGAAACCCGGGACGGGGCGGCGCGGCGCGGCCACGTCGGTTTCCCGGGTTTCGCCGCTCGCGGCTCTACCCGGGCTACCCATGCTCGATCGCTAGCTACGGTAAGGATCCTCTGCTTCAGCGCTTGCGCGCGACCATCACGCCGTCGCCCACGGTGAGCAGGCAGGCGTCCACGCGCGCATCGTCGCGGATCTTGAGGTTGAGCGCTCGCAGCGCGTCGGTGTCGGCATCGTGGGCGGTCGGATCCGAGACCTGGCCGCCCCACAGCATGTTGTCGAGCGCGACCATTCCGCCGGAACGAACGAGCTTCAGGCACGCCTCGTAGTACGCGTCGTAGTTGGTCTTGTCGGCGTCGATGAACGCAAGATCGAAGGCGCCGGCGCCCGGCTCGCGCAGCAGGTCGCGCAGCGTATCGGGCGCCGGAGCAAGCCGCAGCTCGATCTTCTGCGCCACGCCGGCCTCGGCCCAATAGCGGTGCGCGACATCCGTCCATTCCTTGCTCAAGTCGCAGCAGACGAGTTTGCCATCCTCCGGCAGCGCCGAGGCGATGGCCAGCGCGCTGTAGCCGGTGAACGTCCCTATCTCGATCGCCCGGCGGGCGCCAATGGCACGCGCTAGCAGCGCGAGCAGCGCGCCCTGATCGGCGCTGATCTGCATGCTTCCGTTGGGCAGCTTCGCCGTCTCCGCGCGCAGCCGTCGCTGCAGCGGCGTCTGCGCCGTGATCGTCTCGCGGACATAGCGTTCCACATCCTCGGGGAGCAGCGAGCGTCGCATCCGCTAAGGATGCAGGGCGAACGCAACCTTGGCAATCCCCTACAATGTCGGGCATGCGCACCGGCGACGGATCGATAGGAGACGCGGATTCGCGACGCGAGGGGTCGCGCAGGGGGATTGGTATCATCGGCCATTGATCGGCCACCGCTCCATGACCGAAGATAGATCACCATGAGCATTGCCGTGCAGCGCCTGACCGAGACCGCGCGCCCCAAGCTCGTCGAGCATTTCCTCAAGTTCGGCCCGGAGGATACCAGGTTGCGCTTCGGCTCCCCGCTCGCGCCGGAGACGATCACCGCCTATGTCGAGGGCATCGACTTCGCAGCCGACGCGGTGTTCGGAGTGCACGGCGAGGAGCTCGAGATCGTCGGGGTTGCGCACGTCGCATTCGGCGCGAACGCGGCCGAGCTGGGCGTATCCGTGCTGCCCGATCATCGCGGCAAGGGGATCGGCAGCGCGTTGTTCGCCCGCGCCGTCGAGCACGTCCGCAACCGCTTCGTCACGCGCGTGTACATGCATTGCCTCGCCGAGAATGCAGCGATGATGCACATCGCGCAAAGCGCAGGCATGACCATCTGTGTGGACCAGGGCGAAGCGGACGCCTTCGTCGACGTCCCCAAGGGAGATGCTGCGTCGATCGCGGGAGAATTCGCCGAACAGCGCATCGCCCTTTTCGATTACGCGCTAAAGGCAGAGGTGGCAGTGCTCAAACGCATCGCCACGGCGCTTGGCGCCGAAGCGGATAAAGACGCGGGCAGCGACCGATGAGCGAGACCGGTTCCTTGCCGCGTCGCATCGTCATCGTCGGCGGGGGCGCTGGCGGACTGCCGCTGGCGACGGCACTTGGCGACAAGCTCGCGCGCCGCGGGCGCGTGGAGGTCATGCTGGTCGACCGACACGAGACCCACGTGTGGAAGCCGCTGCTGCACGAGGTTGCAGCCGGGCGCATGGACGCGGCCGCCCATGACGTGAACTATCTCGCCGTCGCCCACTGGCATCATTTCCGTTTCCGCCAGGGAGCGGTGGCCGGTCTCGACCGCAGGCGGCGTGAGCTCAAGCTGCACGCGGTGCTCGACGACGAGGGGCACGAGATGCTGCCGGAGCGCAGGATCCCCTACGACATGCTGATCTTCTGCGTGGGCAGCACGACCAACGACTTCGGCGTGCCCGGCGTCGCGACGCACGCGATCTCGCTGGACACCGCACTCGACGCCGATCGCTTCCATCGCAGGCTGCTTGCCGCATGCGTGCGCGCCGACGGCCAAGCAGCCGCGGGTCGACCCACGGGGGTGGACATCGTGATCATCGGCGCCGGCGCGACGGGCGTCGAGCTCGCCGCGGAGATTCGCCACACCACCCGCGCGCACGCGGGCTATGGCCTGGAGCATCTGCACGCCGCCAAGGACGTGCGCTTGACGCTGATCGAAGCAGCGCCCCGCATCCTGCCGCAGCTCAAGGAACGCATCTCGATCGCGGCCACGGAGCTGCTGCGCAAGCTCGACGTCGCGGTCCATGCGTCGGAGCGCGTGACCGCGGTCGACGCCGCGGGAGTGCACACCGCCAGCGGCGCATTCTTCCCGGGCGACCTCGTGGTGTGGGCGGCGGGGATCCAGGCGCCAGCGTTTCTCGCCGACCTGGACGGGCTCGAGGTCAATCGCGTCAACCAGCTCGTAGTCACGACGACCTTGCAAACGACACGCGACCCGGACGTGTTCGCATTCGGCGACTGCGCCGCGTGCCCGTGGCCGGAGGTCGGAGAGCCTGGCGCGTTGATCCCGCCGCGCGCACAGGCCGCGCGCCAGCAGGCGTTGCTGCTGGTCAGGACGGTGAAGGCGCGTCTCGCCGGCCGCCCCTTGCCCGCCTTTCACTTCCACGACTTCGGCTCGCTGGTGTCGCTGGGCGAGCTGTCCGCAGTCGGCAACCTGATGGGGAGACTCATCGGCGGCAGCATGATGATCCAGGGCCTGATCGCCCGCTGGATGTACGCATCGCTCTATAAGCTGCACCAGATATCGATTCACGGTTTCATCCGCGTCGCCTTCGACACCCTCGGGCGTCTGCTGCGCCGGCGGCTCGAGCCGCGGGTCAAGCTGCACTGAAGCGATCGTGGCGAGCTCCGAGCTTCTTTCGGCAACGATCCTGCTCATTCTCGTCATCGATCCCTTCGGCAACGTGCCGCTGGTGGTGAGCGCTCTCGCCTCGACGCCGGCGGAGCGGCATGTACGCATCGTCCTGCGCGAATGCCTGATCGCCTACGGGCTGCTGCTGGTGTTCCTGTTCGGTGGACACGCGTTCCTCGCGCTCATGCATCTTTCCGAGACGTCGCTGACCATCGCCGGGGGCGTCATCCTCTTCCTGATCGCTCTGCGCATGGTGTTTTCGCATCCCGAGGGTGTCTTCGGCGCGGCCTTGGGCCCCGAGCCGCTTATCGTTCCGCTGGCGATCCCGGCGATTGCCGGGCCGTCGGCGCTGGCAACGGTGATGTTGATGGCCTCGAGGGACCCGGCGCACAGCGGCGTATGGGCTTTCGCGCTGACCGGAGCGATGGCGGTGACGACCGTGACGCTCATGGCGGCGGGGTGGCTGCAGCGGCTGCTCGGCGATCGCGTGATCCGCGCCTTCGAGAGGCTGATGGGGCTGGTGTTGACCGCGGTTGCGGTGGAGATGCTGCTCGGGGGGTTGAAGGAGGTCGCGTCCCAGTTTCGCGGGTAAGGCATTCCAGCTGGAGCTGCAACGAGAACCCTTTCTCCCTGTGGGAGAGGGGCAGGGGTGAGGGACAGCGACGATCGCTGATCGTTGATCCGTGCTCAGGCCGGTCGCAGCCAGCCGTCCTCGCGCCGCACTGCACCCGCGCGTTCCAGTTCGCCTATGAGCCGCTCTGCCAGCTCGGCAGGCTGAATCCTGAAGAAAAGCGCGTTGAAATCGCGACACACCTCGAGCCTTTCCAAATATCCGGGCAGGTCGGCGATCAGCATGCGTTGCTTGTCGAGAAGCGAGAACATCAGCAGGGACTTGAGGATGTGTCGCGCGCTGCGCAGGCTGTCCGCTTCGAGCGCCTCGAGCCGCCGGAACGCGCGATCGAGCGCGGCGGCCACTTCGGTGAAGGGTTCGCCGTGACCGGGAATAACGACGCGCGCGTCGAGCTTCGCGAGCATCTCCAGCGTCGCGCGTGTCGCGGGCAACGCTGCCGGGTCGATCTCCGGCGGCATCACGATGCCGAAGCCGTTCTCCCACAGTGCGTCACCGGAGATGAGAATCCGATGCTCCGGGTTGTAGAAGACGAGCGCACCCATGTCGTGTCCCGGCGCCGCGATGGCCCGCCATTCGAGGTCGCCCCAGACATGCGCTTCTCCCGGCTTGATGATCTCGTCGACCGAGAATCGATCCGCATGCTGATCGCAATAGCCCAGCAGCAACTTTTTCTCATCCCACGCCGCGATCAGGGGCGCCTCGCCCTCCGGCAAGGCGACGGGGCAGCGATAGCGCGCCTGGATCGTCCCGTTGCCGCCCATGTGATCGCTGTGGCAATGCGTGTTGATCAGCTTCGCCAGCGGTGCCTCGCCGATGCCCTGGGGCGAAGCGAGCAGCGCCAGCGTCAGTGGCGCGTGGCGCACGTATCCGGAATCGATCAGCACGTGGCCGTCGCGGCTGTTGAGCAGGACGTTGTTGCACGAGAGCCAGTCGCGGACGAAGACGTGGAGCTGGGGCGGTAGCGAAGGCATGCATCATTCTAGCAACACGCATCACCGGTACGGGGTTGGATCGAGTCACTTGTTACACCCCGCATCACATCAATGTCATTCCGAGCGCAGCGAGGAATCTGCCTCTTGGCTGTCATACCAATCTCCACTCAGGTCCTCCCACGTCGGATTGTCGGTCTCGATTAAGCGCAACTTCTTTTCGCGTCGCCAGGACTTGATCTGCTTCTCGCGACCAATGGCCACGTTGATACCTGATGTCTCCTCGAAATGGACCAACCGATCAATGCGGTACCGCTCCGTAAAGCCCGCAACGAGATGCATCTTGTGCTCGAAAACGCGTCGTACGAGATCGCTTGTGACACCGACATACAGCGTTCGGGAGCGGCTGGCCAGGATATAGACGTAATAGGCGCGCACAAGCCAACCTTAGTTCGTGTCGCGCCCGCCCACCATCGACCGAATGGCCGAGCTGTTGCTGTACAACAGATTCCTCGCTTCGCTCGGAATGACAGCTGGGAAGCTACTGTAGCTTGCCCAGAAACTCCTCCACCAGCGCCACGCGATCAGGAAGCTCCGGCGCCGCGCGCTCGATGCGCACCCGATCCTGTCCCGCGAAGCGGTAGCGGCCGTCGCGCTGAACCAGATCGATGAGCTTTCCGGGATCGAACGACGGGTGGCGCGAGAAGTGGATCTGAGTCCGCTCGGGGCCGGCGTCGATCTTGGTGACGCCGAGCGGCTTGGCGACGAGGCGCAGGCGATGGCAGGCGATGAGCGCCTGCGCCTGCTCGGGCGGCAAACCGAAGCGATCGATCAGCTCTTCCTGCATCGAGGACAGCTCGTCCGAGCTGTTGCAGTTGGCGAGCCGCTTGTAGAGCACCAGGCGCTCGTGCACGTCGCTGCAATAGGTCTCGGGCAGAAGCGCGGGCACGTGCAGACTGATTTCCGTGACGACACCAAGCGGCTCGGTCAGATCGGGCTCGCGCCCGGCCTTGAGCGCGTCGACGGCAGCCTTGAGCATGTCGGCGTAGAGTTGGAAGCCGATCTGCTGCATTTCGCCCGACTGCTCTTCGCCGAGCACTTCGCCCGCGCCGCGGATCTCCAGGTCGTGCATCGCCAGATAGAAGCCCGAGCCCAGATCCTCCATGAGCTGGATCGCTTCGAGGCGCTTCTTCGCCTGCGCCGAAAGCGCTTCCTCCGGCGGCGTGAGCAGGTAGGCATACGCCTGGTGATGCGAGCGGCCGACGCGTCCCCTGAGCTGATGCAGTTGCGCTAGACCAAACTTATCGGCGCGGTCGATGATGATGGTGTTCGCCGTCGGCACGTCGATGCCGGTCTCGATGATGGTCGAACACAGCAGGAGGTTGCAGCGCTGCTGGTAGAAGTCGCGCATCACGCGTTCGAGCTCGCGCTCCGGCATCTGGCCATGCGCGATGGCAAGCCGCGCCTCGGGAACCAGCGCGGAGAGCTTTTCTCCCATGCCCAAGATGGTGTCGATGTCGTTGTGCAGGAAGTAGATCTGCCCGCCGCGGTTGAGCTCGCGCAGGGCCGCCTCGCGCACGATGCCGGGCGAGTAGCGGGAGACGAAGGTCTTGATCGCGAGCCGACGCTCCGGCGCCGTGGCGATGACTGAAAAATCGCGCAGGCCCTCCAGCGACAGCGCCAGCGTGCGCGGGATCGGCGTCGCGGTGAGCGTCAGCACGTCGACCTCGGCGCGCAGGCGCTTGAGCTGTTCCTTCTGGCGCACGCCGAAGCGGTGCTCTTCGTCGATGATCACCAGCCCCAGGCGCTTGAACTTGACGTCGGGCTGGATCAGCTTGTGGGTGCCGATGACGAGGTCGATTTTTCCCGCTGCCAGGCCCTCGACCGCAGCCTTGACTTCCCTGGCGGAGCGGAAGCGCGAGACCTCGACGATCTTCACCGGCAGCTCGGCGAAGCGATCGGAGAACACCTGCAAGTGCTGCTCGGCCAAGAGCGTGGTCGGAACCAGCACCGCTACCTGCTTGCCGTCGGCGATCGCGACGAAGGCGGCGCGCAGCGCCACCTCGGTCTTGCCGAAGCCGACATCTCCGCAGACCAGCCGGTCCATTGGCTTGCCGGAGACGAGATCCCTGATCACGGCCTCGATCGCTGCAGCCTGATCAGCGGTCTCCTCGAAGGCGAAGCCGGCGGCGAATGCCTCGTAGTCGTGCACGTTGAACTTGAATGCGTGGCCTTCGCGTGCCGCGCGCTGCGCGTACAGATTCAGCAACTCGGCAGCGGTGTCGTGGGCGCGCTGGGCCGCCTTCTTCTTCGCCCGGTCCCACTGGCCGCTACCCAGCTCGTGCAGCGGTGCGGCCTCCGGCGCAGAGCCGCTGTAACGGCTGATCAGGTGCAGGCTCGATACCGGAACGTAGAGCTTGGCGTCGTTGGCATAGAGCAAGTGCAGGAATTCGTTCGAGCCGTCGCCCAGGTCGAGCGTGGTCAGGCCCAGGTAGCGTCCGATGCCGTGCTGCTCGTGTACCACCGGATCGCCGATGCGCATCTCGGAGAGGTCGCGCAGCATGGCATCGACGGTGGTGCGCCGGCCGTCGCGCTTGCCCGCTCGGCGCGCGGTCCCGGCGTAGAGCTCGGCCTCGGTGACGACGGCGAGGTTCGCATCGTGCCAGAGGAAGCCTGCGTGCAGCGGGCTAACCGTCAGCGCCGGGCTCGCGTCGCCGGTGACGAACTCGTTCCAGTCGGCGACGAGCGCGGGCTTGAAACCGTATTCGGCGAAGTATTGCTGCATGGTTTCGCGGCGGCCCAGGCTCTCGGCGACGATCAGCACGCGCTCGCGCGTGCCGGTCACGAAGCGCTTGAGCGCTCGCAGCGGATCGTCGGCGCGACGATCGACCTCGATGGGCGGCAGCGAGCTGGTCGGCGCAGCCACTGCACGGTGCCGTGCTCCCTCCCCCTCGATGGGAGTGGGCTGCGACGGCGGTGCAGTCGCCAACTCGACCCGCGCGAACGGCTTCAACACCCGATTGAATTCCTCCTCCGGCAGGAACAGCTCGTGCGGAGGCAACAACGGCCGCGTCTTGTCTCCCCGCAGCAGGCGATATCGCGCTTCCGTGTCCTCCCAGAACCGGCCGACGGCCGCGCGAATCTCGCCGTGCGTGCAAACAATCGCGCCCGCGGGAAGGTACTCCGCGAGAGCCGCCGTCTGGTCGAAAAACAGCGGCAGATAGTATTCGATGCCGCCGGGGGTGACGCCGCTCGAAATGTCCTTGTACAGCGGCGACTTCGACGGGTCGCCCTCGAACACTTCGCGGAAGCGGCCGCGAAAGCGCATGCGTCCACCCTCATCCAGCGGGAATTCGCGCGCCGGCAGCAGCCTGACTTTGGAGACGGGATAGACTGTCCGTTGGGTGTCGACGTCGAAAGTGCGGATCGATTCGATCTCTTCGTCGAACAGATCGATGCGGTAGGGTAGCGAGCTCCCCATCGGGTAGAGATCGATCAAGCCACCGCGGATGGCGTACTCGCCTGGCGAGACGACCTGCGTTACGTGTTGATAGCCGGCCAATGCGAGCTGCGAGCGAAGACTATCGAGGTCGAGCTTCTCACCCTGGCCGAGAAAGAACGTGAACGCGGCCAGATACGACGGCGGGGCGAGTCGATACAGTGCGGTGGTCGCAGCAACCAGCAGGACATCGCACTCCCCGCGCGACGCGTGATAGAGCGTGGCCAGCCGCTCGGACACCAGGTCCTGGTGCGGCGAGAAGTGATCGTAGGGAAGCGTCTCCCAATCCGGCAGCACCGAAATGCGCAGCGAGGGCGCGAGCCAGGCGATCTCCGCGGCGAGCCGCTGGGCGGCGAGCGCTTCGGCGCAGACTATGGTGACGAGTTGGCCGGCAGACGCAGAGTCGCTTGCGAGTTGCGCGAGCGCGAGCGCATCCGCCGACCCGGCGAGCGGCGCGGCCGCCGCGGTTTTCCCGGGCGGCGGCGATGGCGGCAGAAGCCGCGGCATGGCGACGATTGGAGCCGACGGCGATGAGGACAGCGAGGACACTGCCGGAGACAGCCCAGGCAAAGCGCAAATTATAAGGGGCGGCCCTCACCCGCCGCGCTGCTGCGCGGCGGCGGCCTCCTTGCACGCACATCGAGAGACATTGCGTGGCGTGTTGGCCCGCCCTGCGGCGACTCGCAATTCCCTGTCGATCCCCGCGCTTCGCGCGGGGTCCCTCGCCAGGAGGCTCGCGCCGCGTCGTCTCCCAGAGGGAGAGGCTGGAAAAAAGCGAACCCCTCTCCCTTGGGGAGAGGGGCAGGGGTGAGGGAAGAATTTAGACCTTGACGCGACCGTACTGATCGTCAAAGCGGACGATGTCGTCTTCTCCGACGTAACTGCCGCACTGCACCTCGATCAAGACCAGCGGCTCGGTAGTCGGGTTCTCGAGGCGGTGCCTCGTCTCCTGGGGAATGAAGGTCGATTCGTTGGTGCGGATCCTGTAGACGCGATCGCCATTGGTCACCTGCGCCTCGCCGCTTACCACGACCCAGTGCTCGCTGCGCCGGTGGTGAAGCTGCAGCGAGAGCGTTGCTCCGGGCCTCACCTCGATGCGCTTGATCTTGAAACCCGGCCCCTCCTGAAGCACCGTGTACGCGCCCCACGGCCGGGACACGGTCTTGTGCAGCTTGTAGGCCTCGTGCCCGCGCGCCTTGAGCTCGCCGACGACTTCGCGCACGCGTTGGAGCTGGTCGCGGTGAGCAACGAGAACCGCATCCGGAGTGTCGACGATGACCAGGTTGTCGACGCCGACAGTAGCGACAATGCGATCCTGGGCGTGGACGAAGGTGCCGCGGGTGTCAATGGCGACGCGCTCGCCCTGGCCGCGGTTGCCCGCGGCATCGGGCTCGCTCAGTGCCGACACGGCCTGCCACGAGCCCACGTCGCTCCAGTCGAAAGCGCCGCGCACCACCGCGACGTTGGCGGCCTTTTCCATGACCGCGTAGTCGAGCGAGATGTCGGGAACCGCTGCGAACAAGGCCGCGTCGATCTCGAGCATCGCCGCGTTCGCCTGCGGGCGCAGCGTCTGCCATACGGCGCGCATTGCGCCGAGCACGCCAGGGGCATGTCTTGCCAGTGCGGCGAGCATCAGGGCAGGAGTGAAGCAGAACATGCCCGAATTCCAGACGTGACGGCCCCCGGTCACATACGCGGTGGCGTCCGCCAGCGGGGGCTTCTCGATGAAGCGGCTCACGCGGAACGCGTCCGGTACGTCGAGAGCCTCGCCGCACTCGAGGTAGCCGTAGCCCGTTTCGGGATGCGTCGGGCCGATGCCGAAGGTCGCGAGCCAACCCTTGTGTGCGAGCGAAGCTGCTCGCTCGACTGCGGTCGTGAACGCCTTGATGTCGCGGATCAAGTGGTCGGCGGGCAGGATCAGCAGCGTTACATCTGCGCCGAACACCGCTTCGGCGTACAGCGCTCCGAGTGCGACCGCCGGCGCGGTGTTGCGGCCGAACGGCTCGAGCAGGTAAGTCACGCGCGGCACCGCGATGCCGACCTCCGAATAGACGTCCTTGGTGTGGAAATAGCAATCGCGGTTGGTGACGGTGACCAATCCCGCAACGCCGGGCAGCGAGGCCGCGCGCACTGCCGTCTTGCCAAGCAGCGTCTCGCCGTCGGGCAACGGCATGAACGGCTTGGGCGCGGTCTCGCGGGAGAGCGGCCACAGCCGCGTTCCGGCACCGCCGGAAAGGATGATCGGAACGAGCGCCATCAGCTGCAAACTCCTGGCGATTGAACGCGTGCATTTTACCCGATGAGTGGGCCGTATTTGGCCCTTGGTTTCGACGGTTCCGTCCCCATGTTGTAGTTCACCGCGAGTCCATGGGAACCTGGACGTCGTGGTGCTATCATATGTACACCAGCGCGCAAGTCTCCAATGACGACTTGCCGCAGGACCAGTTACCGGGGGCGACCTGGTTTCGACGGGGACTGCGAAGCAGCGCGGGGCATGCCAAGGTGCAGAACCTTGTGAATCCTCTGCAATCGCAAACTTAACTGCGAACGACGAAACATACGCTCTGGCGGCTTAATCCCGCCGG
>DASPTZ010000067.1:0-10211 GCA_035623155.1 Casimicrobiaceae bacterium
GCGCATTGCCATGTGCGGGCTCAATCCGCACGCGGGCGAGGGCGGCTATCTCGGGCACGAAGACATCGAGATCATCGAGCCCGCCATTGCCGCGTTGCGCGGCGAGGGGATCGACGTCGTCGGTCCGGTGCCCGCGGACACCGCGTTCGTTCCCGCCACCGCGCAGCGCTTCGACTGCATCGTCGCCATGTACCACGACCAGGGACTGCCGGTGCTCAAAGCTGCGAGTTTCGGGCACGGCGTGAACGTCACGCTCGGCTTGCCCATCGTGCGCACCTCGGTCGACCACGGCACCGCACTCGACCTGGCCGCCAATGGCCGCTCCGCACGCAGCGCCGACCCAGGCTCGATGTTCTCCGCAATGGAGCTGGCGATCGAGCTGGCTGGTCGAGGCGCAGCGCGTTGAGGATGTGGACGATCGGCGGCATCATGCGGCGAAGCAAACTGAAGCTTCCAGTAATGAGGCATACGGTGTGACAGTAAGGCCGTCATTCCCGCGCAAGCGGGAATCCATCTTGCCTGTGAAAAATGGGTCCCCGCTTCCGCGGGGACGACGATCGCTTCCATGCAGCCCTGTAGGCAATACACGATCTCAACTATGCAGCAAGCCTTCCTGACCCACGTGCGCGGCATCGTCGATCAGATCCGCGCCGACGGCTTCTACAAGACCGAGCGGGTGATCGCGAGTCCCCAGTCGCCGCACATTCGGCTGGCGGACGGACGCGAAGTGCTCAACTTCTGCGCCAACAATTACCTGGGGCTCGCCGACGATGCGCGTCTCATCGAGGCGGCGAAGAAGGGCCTCGGCGAGCACGGCTTCGGCATGGCGTCGGTGCGCTTCATCTGCGGAACGCAGGACGTGCACAAGGATCTCGAGGGCGCGCTCTCGGCGTTCCTGCGCACCGACGACGCCATCCTCTACTCGAGCTGCTTCGACGCCAATGGGGGCTTGTTCGAGACGCTGCTCGAGGAAGCCGATGCGGTGATCAGCGACGAGCTCAACCACGCCAGCATCGTCGACGGCATACGGCTGTGCAAGGCCAAGCGCTACCGCTACCGCAACAACGACATTGCGGACCTCGAGGCCAAGCTCCGCGAGGCCGACGCGGCGCAGGCGCGCTTCAAGCTGATCGCGACCGATGGCGTGTTCTCGATGGACGGCATCATCGCCGACCTGAAAGCGATCTGCGACCTGGCCGACAGGCACGGCGCGCTGGTGATGGTCGACGATTCGCACGCGGTAGGCTTCGTCGGTCAGGGCGGCCGCGGAACTCCCGACGCGTGCGGGGTCGAAGGCAGAGTGGACATCGTCACCGGAACGCTGGGCAAGGCGCTGGGAGGCGCATCCGGCGGCTACACCGCAGGCAGGAAAGACATCGTCGCCCTTCTCCGGCAGCGCTCGCGCCCGTATCTGTTCTCCAACACGCTCGCGCCCTCGATCGCCGAGGCGTCGCTCAGGGTGCTCGAGCTGCTGCGCGGAGCCGAAGGCGATGCCTTGCGCAAACGCGTGCGCGAGAACGGCGAGCGCTTCCGCCGGGCGATGACAGCGCTCGGCTTCGCGCTGGTGCCGGGGCAGCACCCGATCATCCCGGTGATGCTGGGCGATGCGGCGCTGGCGACGCGAATGGCCGACGCGCTGCTCGCCGAAGGCGTATACGTGATCGGCTTTTCCTACCCGGTCGTGCCCAAGGGCAAGGCGCGCATCCGCACCCAGATGAGCGCCGCGCACACGCCCGAGCAGATCGACCGGGCCGTGGCGGCGTTCGCCAAGGTCGGCAAGGCGCTGGGCGTGATTTCGTGAAATTCTGTGCAATGATCGGGACGCCAGCCCTCACCCGCCGCGCTTTCGCGCGGCGGCCCCCGATCGGGTCAGGGATAGGCTCTCTCCCAAAGGGAGAGGCGATACAGGCGGACCCCTCTCCCGCCGGGAGAGGGGTTGGGGGTGAGGGCGATCGTGCAATGATGCGTCCGACGAACCCACCGAGTCTCGCCCCATGAAGGCACTCGCCAAACTCGAACGCGCTCCGGGATTGACGCTCACTCGCGTCAAGAAGCCCGAGGTCGGTCACAACGACGTCATGATCCGCATCCGCAAGACGGCGATCTGCGGCACCGATCTGCACATCTGGAACTGGGACGAATGGGCGCAGAAGACGATCCCCGTGCCGATGCACGTCGGCCACGAATACGTGGGCGAGATCGTCGAGATCGGGCAGGAGGTGCGCGGCTTCAAGGTCGGCGACCGCGTCTCAGGCGAAGGTCACATCACCTGCGGTTACTGTCGCAACTGCCGCGCGGGCCGCAGGCACCTGTGCCGCAACACCGTCGGCGTGGGTGTCAATCGCGAAGGTGCTTTCGCCGAGTATCTGGTGATTCCGGCTTTCAACGCCTTCAAGATCCCCGACGACATTTCGGACGATCTCGCCTCGATCTTCGACCCGTTCGGCAACGCGACGCACACTGCGCTGTCGTTCAACCTGGTCGGCGAGGACGTGCTCATCACCGGTGCCGGCCCGATCGGGGTGATGGCCGCGGCGATCGCCCGCCACGTCGGCGCGCGCTATGTGGTCGTCACCGACATCAACGAATACCGCCTGGAGCTCGCGCGGCGGATGGGGGCGACGCGGGCGGTGAACGTCGAGCGCGAAAAGCTTCGCGACGTGATGTCCGATCTGCGCATGACCGAGGGCTTCGATATCGGCATGGAGATGTCCGGCGTGCCGCGCGCCTTCGCCGACATGCTCGAGCACATGAACCACGGCGGCAAGATCGCGCTGCTGGGGATCCCGCCCGCGAAGATGGTGATCGACTGGAATCAGGTCATCTTCAAGGGGCTCGAGATCAAGGGCATCTACGGCCGCGAGATGTTCGAGACCTGGTACAAAATGGTCGCGATGCTGCAGAGCGGCCTCGACATCTCGCCAGTGATCACGCATCACTTCCTGGCCGAGCAGTTCGAGGCGGCGTTCACGACGTTGCTCTCGGGCAAGAGTGGCAAGGTCATTCTCGATTGGACGCAGTAACCAGTTACAGAACCTCGGATATTCGTCATCCCCGCGAAAGCGGGGACCCATTTTTCATCAAGATGGATTCCCGCGACCCTGCCCCCGCGAAAGCGGGGGGCGGGAATGACTGTGTGGTTACGAAGCGCTCCAGTTGTTCACGAAATGCACGCTAACGGTTCGCGTCACGTCGCGCGCAAGCGCTTCGGCCAGAATTTCCTGGTCGATCGAAACTACATCGACCGCATTGTCGCCGCGATCGACCCGAAGCCAGGCGACAACCTGGTCGAGATCGGCCCGGGCCTGGGCGCACTGACGCGTCCACTGCTCGAACGCGCCGGGCGTCTTACGGTAATCGAGATCGACCGCGATCTCGCTTCACGTCTCACAGCAGAATTCGATGCACAGAGGTTCGTCCTTCACAACGTCGACGCGCTCGACTTCGACTTTTCGACGCTGGGTCGCGATCTTCGAGTCATCGGCAACCTGCCTTACAACATCAGCACGCCGCTGCTGTTCCACCTCGCGCAGTACGAATCGATATTGCGCGACCTGACGGTGATGCTGCAGAAAGAAGTAGTACAGCGCATGGTCGCTGCGCCTTCGACGCCAGAGTACGGCCGGCTGTCGGTCATGCTGCAGGCTCGTTTTTCCATCGAGCGATTGTTCGTCCTGCCGCCGGGCGCGTTTCGTCCAGCGCCGAAGGTGGAGTCAGCGGTTGCGCGATTGATCCCGTTGCGCGAGAAGCGCCCGCCCATCGCCGACGAAGCGCTGTTCGCGCGCGTCGTCGCGGCAGCATTCGGCCAGCGCCGCAAGACGCTGCGCAATGCGCTCAAGACACTTGCGAGCGAGGATCAGCTCGATACCGCGGGGATTGCTGCTGGGGCGCGAGGCGAGACTTTGTCGGTTTCCGAGTTCGCGCGCCTTGCCAATTCGCTCGCCTGCCGCGTCACCCAACAAGATAACTCCTGACACCATAGCGCTCGTAGACCGGCAGCGCGCGGCGATCGCAAGTGACAAGCTCGGCTCCGCAGAAGACCACGGTCGCGGCAACCAGCGCGTCGTATCCCGCACCGCCGGTTATGCCGTGGTCAGGCAATCCGAGAACGAAATCTCTGTAGCTTCGCGCGTCCAGCCGGAGGAAAGGTTGCGAAAATCGGGTCTCCAGAAACTCTCGAACGACCAGGCTCTCGCTCCGGTGAGGAGCGGGTAAGCGCGTCAGGACGGAGTAGGTCTCGAGCGCGCAGTGCTCGATGAGCCGCAGCCCGCCGTCGAGAGCTCGGCGCGCACCTTCATGATGCACGTGCCAGGAAGCGAAAGCGGCGACGACCAGACTGGTGTCTGCCGCTTTCAACGTCGAATGCGCTCCAGGGTTTCGCGAACTATCTCAGCGGTGAGCATAGGCAGCTCGGTGTCCGGAACCGCAACCACGCCCTTACCCCGCTTCTTGAGCCGCATCGGGGTTGCGGCGATCTCGATCTCTAGACGGCCGTCGCCCGCGCGGATTTCCAAGGGTTGGCCCGGCTTGAGCCCGAGCGTCTGACGCAGGGGTTTGGGCACAACGATTCGCCCTGCCGCATCCATGGTGGCCTTCATACCATTTAGCATGCCATAAAAATGGCAGACCTGCAACCATAACGGTCGCGACCCACTAGGCTACAGTACAAGGACGACTATTTTTGCCAGCACTCCTTCGCGTGTCTCGCCCACCGCGATGCAGCCGGGGAGATCCGGGACGTAAGCGCCAAATGCCGTGGCACCCTTTTCAACTATCACTAGGTAACACACGCTTCACCGACGTCGCAGCCAACGCAAAGGGTTGCGGCGTCCGTGCATGCAGGCGACGACGACGATCACGCCTGGGTAGACGCGATAGAATACCGCATAGGGAAAGCGCCTGAGCAGGAGGCGACGGGTGTCACGAAAGATGACTGCTTGGCGCAGCGGATGGGCCGCGATGTCCCGAATCGCCTCGTTGACCGTATCAAGAAACTCTTCCCCGAGCCCAATCCTCTGCCGCTGGTACCAGGAGTAAGCTTCTTCGACGTCCGCTGCGGCAGCCGGCCGAAGAATTACGTCCATTACGGCCGGGACTGGTCACGAACTCTGCGAAGAACGTCGTCCCAAGGAATACCGGCCGGACCTTCGCGATCAAGGTCGTCGAGGCGACGCGACAGCTCCTCACGCTGAGCCGGCGTAACGGGCACTGCGTCAGGTGTGGCGGCAAGGCTGTCCCAGACTTGCTCCAGCAATTCGAGACGCTGCTGCGGAGTCAGTTTGGCTATATCGACGCTACTCATGAGCACAGTATACGCTGGTGCGAACTCGCGCGCTCGCATCACGGTGTTAGCGATGGCCGCTTATTGCTTCACCGTGCGGCGGAGTAGCTTCGCCTTAGGATCCGAATCGGAATCGGCAACGAAGTAGTCGTGCTTATGCTTGAACCAGTACTGATAGCGAAGCGGAAGCATCGCTCTTCCGATCACCATACTCGCGCAGATCCTTCCGCTGTCGTCGATGTTCCACACACCATCAATCGACGGCATGTTCATCCCTGCCAAGTTCGGACCACCGCTTGGCATCCGATCTGCGTCACGACGATTGGGGGTCGACTTGGTCGCCCGCGTCGCGGCGATCGCCGCCGGCTCGCCCGAGGTGACGATGACGTCGACGGGCACCTGCACGAGTTCTGCGGCAAGCTGGGGGAGACGCTCTACGTTGCCGGCAGCGTAGGATACTCGATCGCTACGTTGCGCCCATCCACATAACCGATGTCGCGCAGGCCCTGCTGGAAGCCACCGCTACTCTGTGAGGCACCCGCGGGAGGACTGCCATCTCCCAACCAGCCAATGCGGTACGTCTTCAGGTGCGCAACCGCGGCGCCGGATGCACCTAACAGAATCAGTGCAGCCGTGACATTTGCAAGGAATATCAACCCCATCTCGCCCGCCCCGGATCGAGGCCCCCTCAGCGCTGGCGCTTTGTCGTTCCGACTCGCAACCAGTATACCTTGCGATTAGCTTACAAGCTCACGGTTTGCGGATCGTAAGAAGCGCGTAGCCTGGGTCGCGCTTGCGAGACCCGGGGGCAAGTCGGCGCCGACAATGCATTGCTCTGTCCTGGGTTTCGCCTGCGGCTCAACCCAGGCTACAAGCCCGGCCTACACGACACTAACTCAGGCCTTTTGCCCCACCTTGACGCCGAACGTCTCCACTGGCTGCGCCTTGCCGCGCAAGGTCAGGGTCCCAAGCGCTTCGAGCGCCACAGTCGCACGCAAGCCTTTGCGCGTGGCGCCATCGATCAGGATCGCGTGCTCAGTAAGCTTGGTGTGCTCCTCGAGCCGCGCCGCGACATTCACGGTGTCGCCGATGCAGGTGTAGGTCGCGCGCTCGTTGGTCCCGGTGTATCCCGCCACCATCTCGCCGGAGGCGATGCCGATACCCAGCCGGATCGGCTTCCTGCCGGCGGCCGTCTGCTCGGCGTTGAACAGGTCGATCATCTCCATCATCTCGAGAGCGGTCCGCACCGCCGCGTCGCAATGATCCGGCAGCGGCAGCGGCGCTCCGAAGACCGCCATCAGACCGTCGGCGGCGATCTGGGTGACGACGCCGCCGTGACCGCTGATGGCGTTGAACATCAGCGTGTAATACGTGTTGAGCAGCTCGATCGAATCCTCGGGCGGCTGCGATTCCACCAGCGGCGTAAAGTCCCGGATGTCGGAGAACATCACCGTGCCGTTGACGCGCTTGCCGCCGAGCGCGAAGCCCGATTGCTGCAGGTCCTGCGCCACCTCGGGCGTCGCGAAGCGGCGCACGAGCTCCTTCTGCTGGTCGCGCAGCCGCTTCTTCTCGAGGCTCGCGCCGATCCGCGCCTTGAGCAGCATCGGATTGACGGGCTTGGGCAGGTAATCCTCGGCGCCCAGCTCGATGCAGCGCACGACGTTGTCGAGCCCTTCCAGCGACGAGGTGACGATCACCGGCAGGTCGCGCAGCTGCAAATCGCTGACCAGCTGCTCGAGCACCTGGAAGCCGTCCATCTCCGGCATCTCGATGTCGAGGAGCAGGATGTCGAAGGGTTCGCGCCGCAGCATCTCCAGCGCCACGCGGCCGTTTTCGGCCGAGGCGACCTTGTGCCCCATCAGCTCGAGATTGCGTGCGAGCAGGAGGCGGTTGACCTTGTTGTCGTCGACGACGAGCACCCGCGCGCTGCCGTGGCTGCGCTCACGCATGCTTGAGCTCCGAGAGCGCCTGCGCCGCGCGCGCGTATTCGCGTTCCAGCTCATCCAGCGGCGCACCGGCCGCCTCCCGCACGGAGGCGATGCCTCCCAGCTCGAGAGCCTTGGCCATCGCGCCGAGCGAGAGCGCTCCGAAGGTGTTGCTGTTCGACTTGAGCGAATGCGCGGTGCGTCGGAAACGCTCCGCGTCGTTTACGGCGAGCGCGCTTCGAAGCTCGGCGAGCATTCTCGGCGCATCACCGAGAAAGGTGTCGACCAGCTCCTGAACGAAATCGGCGCCCGTCGTCGCCTTGAGATCTTCGAACGTCGCGCGATCGAGCGTCGGAACGGACATGTCAGCGGCTTCCCCGCGCCGGCACATGCGCGAGCGCTTCGACCAGTCGCTCGACGCGGATCGGCTTGGTCAGGTAGTCGTCCATGCCGGCGGCCAGGCACATGTCGCGGTCGCCCTGCATCGCGTTGGCGGTCATCGCGACGATCCGCGGCCGCTCGCGCGGTCCCCAGCGCGCGCAGATCTCGCGCGAGGCATCGAGCCCGTCCATCTCCGGCATCTGCACGTCCATCAGCACCACGTCGTAGACCTGGCGTTTCAGCGACTCGACCGCCTCGATGCCGTTGGACGCGAGGTCGGCGCGGTAGCCCATCTGCTGGAGGATGCGCAACGCGAGCTTCTGGTTGACGACGTTGTCCTCCGCCAGCAGGATGCGCAGCGGATGCCGCTTCGCCATCTCGGCATCGATGCGCGCTGCGGCTGGCGCCGCAGGCGCTGCACGCGGCGCCTCCTCATGCGCGAGCAGTCCCACCAGGGTGTCGAAGAGCTGCGACTGGCGAAGCGGCTTGGTGAGATGCGCCGCGAACAACTTTTCGTCGTCCGCCTCGCGCCGTCCCAGCGAACTGAACAGCACCAGCGGCGCCGCCATCTTGCGCTGGCGCATCCGGCGGGCGAGTTCGATGCCATCCATCTCGGGCATGTGCATGTCCAGAATCGCCAGATCGAACGCTCCGTCCTGCTCGACCCAGCGCAGCGCTTCCTGCGGCGATTCGGTGGCGCGCGAGATCATGCCCCACTTGGATGATTGCAGCTCGAGCACGCGCCGGTTGGTCGCGTTGTCGTCGACGATCAGCAGCCGTTTGCCCTGGAGCGCCGGCTGCACGCCGACGAACGTGCGCTGCCGCGCGGGTGGCAGCTCGCCGATCGGCGCGACGATGTCGAAGTAAAACGTCGATCCCTTGCCCGGGCCGTCGCTTTGCGCCCACATGTGCCCGCCCATCAATTCGCTCAAGCGCTTGCTGATGGCGAGCCCGAGTCCCGTGCCGCCGTACTTGCGGGTGGTCGACGAGTCGGCCTGCGAGAACGACTGGAACAGCCGGCCCATGGCTTCCTCGGACAGGCCGATCCCCGTGTCGCGCACCGCGAAGGTGAGCTCGACCTTGCCGTCGGCGAGCGGCTTTGGCGTCACCGTGAGCACGACTTCGCCCTTGTCGGTGAACTTCACGGCGTTGGAGAGCAGGTTGAGCATGATCTGCCGCAACCGCGTCACGTCGCCGACGATGGCCGGTGGGACCTCGCCTTCGAACAGATAGGCGGTGTCGAGATCCTTTTCCATCGCACGCGGCGCGACCAGGTCGAGAGCGGATTCGACGCACTCGCGCAGGTCGAAGGGCTGCGCCTCGATGTCCATTCGACCGGCCTCGATCTTGGAGAAGTCGAGCACGTCGTTGATGATGGTGAGCAGCGCGTCGCCCGATTCGCGAATCGTGTTCACGTAGTCGTGCTGCTCGGTGTCGAGCTTGGTGTCGAGTAAGAGCCCGCTCATGCCGATCACCGCGTTCATCGGCGTGCGAATCTCGTGGCTCATGGTAGCGAGGAACGAGCTCTTCGCCTCGTTGGCGGCCTCGGCGGCGGCGCGCGCTTCCTGCGCCTGCTTGAACAGCCGCGCGTTCTGGATCGCAATGACCGCCTGGTCGCCGAAGGTGTTGAGCAGCGCGACCTCCTTGTCGGTGAACGGCTTGGGCGGCTGGCGCAGCGCGGTAATCGAACCGACGCCGCGGCCTTCCCACATCATCGGAGCCCAGATGACTGAGCAAGGGCCGACGAGCTCGATCACCCCGCGCACCGCCGGTGGCGCGTCGATCATGTCCGAGGTATTCGCGATGTGGATAACGCGTCGCTCGTCGATAACGCGCTTCGTCATGGTCTCGCCGATCGGCTTCGGGAACGTGGTGGCCACGGCGTCGAGCGCCGATCCGCGCCACGCAACGGCGTGCACCTGGCCATCATCGCCGGCGAGAAAGATCCCGAGCTGCTCAGTTGCGAACAGATGCTGGCCGCTCTCCAGGATCTTGTCGAACACCGGCGCAGTGTCGGCGACCGAGCTGCTGATCACTCGCAGCACGTCGGCGGTCGCGGTCTGCTGTTCCAGCGCCTCCTTGGTCTCGTTGAACAGGCGCACGTTCTCGATCGCGATCACGGCCTGGTCGGCAAAGGTCTTGATCAATGCCTGTTCATGATCGGAAAACTGACCCGCCTCGGGCCGGCTGACGTTGATCGTGCCGATCGCCACGCCGTCGCGCACCATGGGCGCGATGAGAAGGCTCCGGTAGCCTCGGGCACGCGCAAGCTCCCGTCCGGCCGGCGAATTTCGCGGATCGGTCAGGACGTCGCTGATAGCGATAATCTCCCCATTTCGGATGGCTTGCGCCGCCGGGAATGTACCGCTGATAGGCCTCGGGAAGACGCGCTTTAGCGCCTCGTCGCCACCGGTGTCGGTTGTGCTGAAAGCCGCGAGATGCAGGCTATCGCCCACGACCCGCGTCGCAATGGCCGTCAGCGCCCCGAACACCCGCTGTGCACTCTGCACGATTGCGTCGAACACGGGCTGCACGTCGGTCGGCGATTCGCTGATCACCTTGAGGATCTCGGCGGTGGCGGTCTGCCGCTCGAGCGCTTCCTTGGTCTCGTTGAACAGCCGCGC
>DASPTZ010000068.1:0-31762 GCA_035623155.1 Casimicrobiaceae bacterium
GAGGCGCGCCGTCTGGGCTACTACTCGAACCTCATCACCTCCGGAGTCGGGCTGACCGACACCCGCCTCGGATCGCTCAGGACCGAGGGGCTCGATCACATCCAACTCTCCTTCCAGGATTCCACGCGCGAGCTCAACGATTTCCTGTCGAGCGCGCGCACCTTCGAGCTCAAGTCGAAGGTCGCGCGGATGATCAAGGCGCATGGCTATCCGATGGTGCTCAATGTGGTTGTCCATCGGCTCAACATCGATCACGTCGGACAGATTCTCGAGATGGCCGAGGCGATGGGCGCCGAGTATGTAGAGCTGGCCAACACCCAGTATTACGGCTGGGCGCATCTGAACCGCGAGCGATTGCTGCCGACCCGCGAGCAGCTCGCTCGGGCAGAGGAGCTCACGCAGCGCTTTCGCCGGAAGGTGGGCGATAAGATGCGCGTGTATTTCGTCGTTCCGGACTATTTCGAGGAGCGGCCCAAGGCATGCATGAACGGCTGGGGCTCGACGTTTCTCGGCATCGCCCCCGACGGAACGGCCCTGCCGTGTCACGCGGCGAGGATGCTGCCGGGCCTGGTTTTTCCCAACGTGCGCGAGGCGAGCCTCGAGGCGATCTGGCACGGCTCCGACGCCTTCAACCGCTATCGCGGCTATGGGTGGATGAAGGAGCCGTGCCGCTCCTGCCCCGAAAGGACGAAGGACTTCGGCGGTTGCCGTTGCCAAGCATATCTTCTCACCGGCGACGCCGCCAACACCGACCCGGTGTGCAGCCTCGCGCCCGAGCACGCGCGCGTCACCGAGGCGGTCGAGGCCGCCCGTGCGCCCCGGCTCGGCGCCCAGCCGATCGTCTTCCGCGGCGACGCGAGCTCGCGCGCATTGGCTGCGTCCAGGGGGCCGGCGGGCGCAGGATGAGGAACGCGACCGCAGCTATCCGCGAAGCGACGGTCGCCGGGTCTGTCGCCGCGCGGGCGCGCTACACAACGACGGCGATCGTGCTGCATTGGATCATCGCCGTGGCGGTGATCGGACAGGTCGCCATGGGCTGGTGGATGCAGGAGATCCCGAAAGTGCCGTTCGGCCCGCGAGCAAACGCTTTTAACCTGCACAAGTCGATCGGCATGACGGTCCTGATGATCATGGCCGTGCGGCTTGCCTGGCGAGCCAGCCATCGCCCCCCTTCATTGCCCGAAATGCCACCGTGGCAGGCAAGGGCGGCGCGCGTCAATCACTGGGTTCTGTACGTCTGCCTTTTCGTGCAGCCTCTGACTGGCTACCTCGGCTCGGCAGTGAGCGGTTATCCGGTCCTTTACTTCGGGCTGGCTCTCCCGGCGTGGGCGCCCAAGAGTATCTTCTTGAAGGATCTGTTGAGCCTCGTCCACCTGGTCGACAGCTGCGTCCTGGCTGCAGCGATCGCCATTCACATCGCCGCGGCGCTCAAGCATCAACTCGTAGACCAAGACCACCTGCTCCGGCGAATGTGGCCATGGCGAGCAGCGTAACCACCCGCCGGGCGAGAGCGATCAGCTCCGAGTCGCGGCCTCCAGCAGCTTGACCGTTTCGGCGTGGTCGCCCTCGCGGGCGATGTCGAGGGCAGTCTTGCCCCGATCGTCTCTCAACCCAGGCTTGGCACCTGCCGCGAGGAGTGCCTTGACGGTGTCGGTCTTGCCGTAGCCGGCCGCCCACATGAGTGCCGTAAGGTCGTGGGCATAGACAGCGTTGGCATCCACACCCGCCTGGAGCAACAGCACGACGACTTCGGTATTACCCTGGCCTGCGGCGTAAGTCATCGCGTTCTTTTTCAGCTGGTCGACTACGCCTGGATCCGCCCCCTTCGCGAGCAGGCGCCGGACGATGTCCGGATAACCGCCGTGCGCGGCGGCTATGAGCGGCGTCACGCCGTTGACAGCGGCCAGGTTAATGTCGGTTCCCGCGTCGATCATCTGAACCGCCATGGCAGGTCGATTATTCTTGAGTGCGATCACGAGAACGGTCTCGCCCAGGCGGTTGCGCGCGTTGACGTTGGCGCCATCGGCGATCGCTTGCCTGACGCCGGCTTCGTCGCCGGCGCGAGCCGCCGCCAGGAGCCGCGTGTTGAGCGAGAGGTCCTGTCCCAACGCTGGTTGAGTAGCCAGGCAGATCAGGGCCAAGCAGACTGTTCGAAGCATGAGTTGTGCCTGTGATTCGGCTACGCACTGAGGCCGGTCGGACTCCGGGACAAAATTGCATTTCGGCTCAGGTTGGACTATAAACTATACGGAAGTGCGGGCGGGGCTTCGTCCGCACCGCACTGGTGACACCAATAAGAATCCCAAGAGAGGAGATTCCCATGGCATCCCATATCCGCAAGGTGCTCGCCGTCGCGTTCGCGCTTGGCGTCGGTTTCGCTGCGTCGGTAACTGCACAGGAGACTGGCACCGCGACGACGACGGCCGCTCCAATGTCGTCGGACTTGATCCCAGTGTCTCAGGCAATGCTCGATGGAGCGGCGGCCGACGCGAAGAACTGGATCCATCCGAACGGTAGTTATGACAATGCTCGGTTCCACGCCGGCAACCAGATCAACACGGCCAACGTTGCCAAGCTCAAGCCCGCGTTCGTGTTCCAAACCGCGGTGCTCGAGTCGATGGAGACTGCGCCAATCGTCGTCAACGGCGTAATGTTCCTCACCACTTCGTTCAACCACGTCTACGCGATCAACGCGGCGACCGGCGAGGAGTACTGGCACTACAAGCAAAAGCTCGGGCCGATCGTCACCGTTTGCTGCGGCAACAACAATCGCGGCGTCGCGGTTTCTGAAGGCAAGCTGTTCATGGGCACGATCGACGCCAAGCTGGTCGCGCTCGACGCCAAGACCGGGAAACTGCTTTGGGAGGCGCAGATCGCGGATCCGAACCTGGGTTACTCGGAGACCATGGCGCCGGCCTACGTTGACGGCAAGGTCATCATCGGCACCAACGGCGGCGAGTACGGCATCCGCGGCTTCGTGAAGGCCTACGACGCCAACGACGGCAAGCTGCTGTGGACCTTCTACACGATCCCCGACAAGGGCCAAGAGGGCGTGTGGGCGGTGAACGATGCGACCGGACGGGACATGCACCGCGACATCGCCAAGGAGAAGGCGGACCTCGGCAAGGACAGCTCGTTCTGGCAGCGCCTCGGCGGCGGCGTGTGGATGACGCCGGCCATCGACAAGAAGACGCGTACGGTGTTCTTCGTCGTCGGCAATCCGTCCCCGGACCTGTATGGAGCGGTCCGCCCGGGTGACAACCTCTATACCGACTCGATCGTGGCGATCGACCTGGACAAGGGCACCTACAAGTGGCACTTCCAGTACGTCTCGCACGACGTTTGGGACCTCGATGCGGTGAGCCCGCCGATCCTGACGCAGGCCAAGGACAAGAGCGGCAAGATGGTCGACGTCGTGATCCATGGCGGCAAGACCGGCCACATCTACGTGCACGAGCGCGAGACCGGCAAGCTCATCCGCTTCTCGGAGGCGATGATTCCGCAGGAGAACATGTGGGTGCTGCCGACCAAGGACGGCGCGCGCATGCTTCCCGGGGCCAACGGTGGCGTCGAGTGGTCACCGATGGCCATCAACCCGAAGCTGCACCTTGCCTATGCGGCGAACCTGCATCAGCCGATGACCTACCACGTCGAGGAAGTTCCGTACCCGGGTGGGAAGCTCTGGCTCGGCGGCGCATTCAAGACGATCCCGAGCGAGGAGCAGTGGGGGCGTCTGGTGGCGGTGAACATGGACACCGGCAAGGTGGCCTGGGGTGCCAAGACGCCGCAACCGCTCATCGGCGGTGTCCTCGCAACAGCAGGCAATTTGGTGTTCAACGGCGAGGCCAATGGCTGGTTCAAGGCTTTCGACGCCGCCACCGGCAAGGAGCTGTGGAAGTACAACTGCGGCGCCGGGGTGAACGCGCCAGCCGTTTCATACATGGTGGGCGGGAAGCAGTACATCGCGGTTGCCGCCGGCGGCAACAATCAGATCGACGCCAAGCGAGGCAACAGCGTATTCGTGTTTGCGCTGCCATAGCGGGATCGGAGACAACATGCGGCCACCCCGCTCCGGGGTGGCCGCTTTTTTTGGCTCCCGTATGCTGAGACTGGCGATCGCAGCGCTCGCTGCGCTGGCGTGGCCCGCGCATGCGCAGCTCGACGCCAAGCAGATGGCCTCCGCCCGCGAAAAAGCCCAGGTCTGCTTCGCCTGCCACGGCCCGGATGGCAATTCGCAGAACCCGGATTACCCGATCCTCGCCGGCCAGAGCTGGCGATACATCTACATCGAGCTCAGGGACTTCAAGGAGGGGCGACGCAGCGATCCGCATTTGTCGCCGATGGTTGCGAATCTCTCGAACGAAGAGATGATCGAGCTGGGCAATTTCTTTGCGGCGCAGAAGCCGCTACCGATCAAGTTCCAGGCAGACTCAGCCAAGGTGGAGGCAGGGCGAAAGACGTCGGACGCCGTGCTTTGTCCGATGTGCCATCTGGGAGGCTTCGTCGGTCAGAACGAAATTCCCCGTGTTGCCGGCCAGTATCCTCAGTACATCAAGAAGCAACTGCTGGATTTCAAGGCGAAGCGCCGCACCAACGATGCCGGCAACATGACCAGCGTCGCCAGCACCCTCTCGGAGCAGGACATCGAGAACCTCTCGCAGTACATTGCGAACCTGTAATAGGAATCGGCGCTGGCCGCCTCAACCTGCCGATCCTGGACACGTTGCCGTCACCTGCGACGCGGAGTATCGTAGAAAGCGGTAGTCTCGCCGTCGCACCGCGTCGCGCCCGACGCCCATCCTGCGACCGCGTTCAAAAAGGAGGAAGGCCGTGTCAGTCTCATTGTCGCTTAATGTCAACGTCAAGGCCGTGGCCGCTCAAGTCGATCCACGCACGCTGCTCGTCGATTTCATCCGCAACAACCTGGCGCTGACCGGCACGCATGTGGGTTGCGACACGGGTCAGTGCGGCGCCTGCACCGTTCTCGTCGACGGCAACGCGGTCAAGGCGTGCACGATCCTGGCAGCGCAGGCGAACGGCTCCAAGATCACCACCATCGAAGGCCTGGCCGCGAACGGCGAGTTGCACCCCATGCAGGCGGCCTTCAAGGATTGCCACGGCCTGCAATGCGGCTTCTGCACGCCCGGCATGGTGCTGTCGGCGATCGATCTGGTGCAGCGTCATCCCAACCCCGACGAAGCAACGATCCGCGCCGAGCTGGAGGGCAACCTGTGCCGCTGCACCGGCTACCACAACATCGTCAAGGCGGTCGCCCAGGGCGCAGCCGCCATGCGGAGGTAGTCATGGGCTTGAGCGATCTGAACACCATCGGTCAATCGGTCAAACGCAAGGAAGACTATCGCTTCCTGACCGGCGCGGGCCAGTTCACCGACGACGTCAATCCCGCGCATCACACGCACGGTTACTTCCTTCGCTCGCCGCACGCGCACGCCAAGATCCGCAAGATGGACACCGGCAAGGCCAAGGCGGCGCCGGGCGTGGTCGCTGTTTACATCGGTGCGGATCTGACCGGCGTGAATGGGCTACCCTGCGGCTGGCTGATCACCGGCACCGACGGGCAGCCCATGAAGGAGCCTCCGCATCCCGTGCTCGCTTTGGGCAACGTGCGCTATGTCGGCGACCCCGTGGCGCTGGTCATCGCGGAGACGCCCGACCAGGCCAAGGACGGCGCCGAGCTGATCGAGGTCGACTACGACGTGCTGCCGGCGGTGGTCGATCCGGTCGATGCGCTCAAGGCAGGCGCACCCCAGATTCACGACGGTGCTCCGGGCAACAAGTGCTACACCTGGTCGCTGGGCGACAAAGCGGCGGTGGACGCCGCATTCGCCAAGGCGGCGCACGTCACCAAGCTCGACATCGTCAACAACCGGCTCGTTCCCAACGCCATCGAACCGCGCGCAGCGGTGGCGAGCTATAGCCGGGCCGACGACAGCTACACGCTCTACGTCGCCAACCAGAATCCGCACGTCGAGCGGCTGCTCATGACGGCGTTCGTGCTCGGACTGCCCGAGACCAAGGTGCGGGTGATCGCCCCGGATGTCGGCGGCGGATTCGGCTCGAAGATCTATCTGTATGCGGAAGAGACTGCGATGGTCTGGGCGAGCAAGCGCGTCAACCGCCCGATCAAGTGGACAGCCGAGCGCAGCGAGTCCTTTCTCTCGGACGCGCACGGACGCGACCACGTCACTCGCGCCGAGCTGGCGCTGGACAAGGACGGAAAGTTCCTGGCGATGCGCGTGCATACGACCGCTGCGATGGGCGCGTACCTGTCGACCTTCGCCTCGTGCATTCCAACGATCCTCTACGCGACGCTGCTCGCCGGCCAGTACACCACACCGGTGATCTACTGCGAAGTCACCGCGGCGTTCACCAATACGACGCCAGTCGATGCCTACCGGGGAGCCGGCCGGCCCGAAGCAACCTACGTGGTTGAGCGGCTGGTGCATGCGGCCGGGGCGGAGATGGGCATCGCGCAGGACGAGATCCGGCGGCGCAATTTCATCCGCAACTTCCCCTATCAGACCCCGGTCGCTCTTCTCTACGACACGGGCGGCTACGACGCGTGCCTCGACGAAGCGATGAGGCTGGCCGACGCCAAGGGTTTCCCCGCGCGCAGGGCGGAGGCTGCCAAGCGTGGCAAGCTGCGCGGGCTCGGTTACGCGTCGTACATCGAGGCTTGCGGCATCGCGCCGTCGAACATCGCCGGAGCGCTGGGCGCGCGGGCGGGGCTCTACGAGGCGGGCGAGGTACGGGTCAATCCGACCGGAGGCGTCACCGTCTTCACCGGCTCGCACAGCCACGGCCAGGGCCACGAGACGACCTTTGCGCAGGTCGTCTGCAGCCGGCTCGGCATCCCGATCGAGAACGTGGAGATCGTGCACGGCGACACCGGGCGCATCCCCTTCGGCATGGGCACCTATGGCTCGCGCTCGCTCGCAGTCGGGGGCACCGCGATCATCAAGGCGCTGGACAAGATCGTCGCCAAGGGCAAGAAGATCGCCGCGCACCTGCTCGAGGCGGCGGAAGCCGACATCGAGTTCAAGGACGGCAAGTTCACGGTAGCGGGGACCGACCGCAGCAAGGCCTTCGGCGAGATCGCGCTGGCTGCGTACGTTCCGCACAACTATCCGCTGGATAAGCTCGAGCCTGGCTTGGACGAAACTGCCTTCTACGACCCGACCAACTTCACTTTCCCGGCGGGAACGCACATCTGCGAAGTGGAAGTCGACCCCGACACCGGCAGGGTCGCGATCGTCAGCTTCTCCGCCTGCGACGATTTCGGAAACATCATCAACCCGATGATCGTCGAGGGACAGGTCCATGGCGGCCTCGTGCAAGGCATCGGCCAGGCGCTGCTCGAGCAGTGCGTCTACGACAGGAAGAGCGGCCAGCTCCTCACCGGCAGCTACATGGACTACGCCTTGCCCCGGGCGGACGACGTACCCTCGTTCAAGGTCGCGACCAAGGTCACGCCCTGCACTCACAACCCGCTCGGTGCCAAGGGCTGTGGCGAGGCGGGGGCGATCGGGGCTCCGGCGGCGCTGATGAACGCGGTGCACGACGCGCTGTCCGAGGCCGGAGTCAAGTATCTCGACATGCCGGCCACGCCGCATCGCGTGTGGAGCGCGATACAGGCGGCGAAGCACTGAGCGAATCTCGAAAGGAAGACCATGTACGCATTCGAATACCAGCGCGCGAAATCGGTTGCCGACGCTGCGGCGGCGCTTGCCAAGAGCGGCGGCAAGGCACTCGCCGGAGGACAGAGCCTGGTCGGAGCGATGAAGCTCCGGCTCGCCAATCCTGGGACCATCGTGGATCTGTCCGGCATCGCGGAACTCAAGGGAATCAAGAAGGAGGGCGACGCCATCGTCATCGGCGCGCTCACGACCCACGCGGAGGTCGCCTCGTCGTCCGTGGTGAAGCAGGGACTCCCGGCGCTCGCGGCAGTGGCCGAGGGCATCGGCGACCGCCAGGTGCGAAACCGCGGCACGCTTGGCGGATCGATCGCCAACAACGACCCTGCCGCGGACTATCCCGCGGCCGTGCTGGGGTTGGGTGCGAGCGTGCAAACCAACAAGCGCAAGATTGCCGCCGACGATTTCTTCCGGGGCATGTACGAGACCGCGCTCGCGGACGACGAGATCATCACTGCGGTCAGCTTTCCGATCCCGAAGAAGGCCGCCTACGCCAAGTTTCCGCAGCCGGCGTCGCGTTTCGCGCTGGTCGGCGTTTTCGTCGCGCAGACCGGCGGCGGGGTGCGAGTTGCCGTCACCGGCGCGGCGTCGCATGTGCATCGGGCGAGCGCGATCGAGGCTGCGCTGGCGAAGAGCTTCACTCCCGACGCGGCCAAGGCGGTGAAGGTTCCCGCCGACCGCCTGAACAACGACATCCACGCCTCGGCCGCGTACCGCGCCCACCTCGTGTCGGTGATGGCCTCGCGCGCGGTCGCAGCGGCGGGCTGAACAGTCGGACGTGCCGCCCTTCCTCCGGGAAGGGCATTGACTATCGAACGATCGTTCGATAGACTTCCCCTTCCTGTCTGATCGAGCCCTCCCGGCATCGCCGGGGTGGGCCCGATTCGGCGTCCCATGAAAACCGCGCTCGCTGAACTGCTGCACCACCCGCTGGTATGGCGCGGCGACCAGCTGGCTTCGTCCACTACGGCCGTTTCCAGCGGCTTCGCCGCCCTGGACCAGGAGCTGCCGGGAGGCGGCTGGCCCAGGGGCGCGCTGGTCGAGCTCCTGCGCGATGGCGAAGGCATCGGTGAATTACGCCTGCTGCTGCCGGCGCTCGAACGCCTGGCGCAGGCTGGCGAGTGGATCGCGCTGGTGGCGCCGCCGCACGTTCCCTATGCGCCGGCATTCGCGGCAGGAGGCATCGACCCAGCGCGAGTGATCGTCGTCGCAGCGGCGGAAGAAAAGCACCGCTGGTGGGCAGCCGAGCAGGTGCTGCGCGCCGGCAGCGCGGGCGCGCTGCTGTTCTGGCCACAACTCGTCAACGATCAACGCCTGCGCCGGCTGCAGCTCGCCGCTCAGGAAGGTGCAATTCCAGGATTTGTATTCGCGGGCACCGAGCGCGCCGCGCAGCCGTCGCCCTCGCCGTTGCGCATCCGGCTCTCGGCGGCGGAGGCGCGTCTGCGCATCGAAGTGTTCAAGCGCCGGGGAGGCGTCATGGCCAAGCCGTTGCTGCTCGATGTTGCAACGAGAGGAACGACGGGGATAAATCACGATCACGCTTTGTCATTCCGAGCAAAGCGAAAAATCTGCTGTTCAACACCCCAAGCAGATTCCTCGTGCGCTGCACTCGGAATGACATCCCGTAAACACGGGCCGTCTCGGATTTGCGCAAGTTTCAATCGTCACTACCCCATTGGCGCTTCCGCTCAGATCTGGAATCGCGCGCTCGCTCGCGCCGACGAGCTGAGGCGCATTCCCGGGCCGGATCCGCGCGCAGGATCGTCGTCCTTGTGTAGCCCGGGTTGAGATCAAGGATCGAAACCCGGGAATGGCGGTCCCCGGGTTTCGCCCCGGTTCAGGCCCGGGGCTCAACCCAGGCTACGAATGAACGAATCGCTAATGCCATGCTCTGGACCTGCCTGCATTTTCCCGATCTCCCGCTGTCGATTTTCGAGCGCGGTGATGCGCGGGAGCGGCCCGCGGTCGTCAGCAGCGCGAGCCATCGCCCGGATGTCGTCGCAGCCAACGGCGCGGCGCGCAAGCGCGGCATCGTCCCCGGGCTTTCGATCGCCGCCGCGCTCGCGCTCGATGCGCAGGTCCTGATTCATCTGCGCGACGAGCGCGCCGAAACTCGTGTGCTCGAGAGCATCGCGCTGTGGGCCGTGCAATGGACGCCCACGATCAGCATCGAGCCTCCGGCCTGCGTGTTGCTGGAGGTCTCCGGAGGGCTCAATTATTTCGGCGGCCTCGACAAGCTGCTCGAACGGATCGATTCCGGTCTCGCCGCCATGGGCTTGATCGCCGCGATCGCCATCGCGCCGACGCCAGGCGCAGCGAGCCTCTTCGCTCGCGCCGGCGAAGCGATCGTCGTCGAGTGCGAAGCCGACTGCGATCGCAGGCTCCTCGCATTGCCTGTCGCGCTGCTCGCCAGCGCGCAAGGTGTGCTCGACACGCTCGCAGGTGTGGGCGTGCGAACGCTCGGCGACGTGCTTGCCCTGCCGCGCGACGGCGTCGCGCGACGCTTCGGCCAGAGCCTGCTCGACGAGATCGACCGGGCGCGGGGAGGGCTGCCCGACGCTCGGCCGCTGTTCACGGTGCCGGAACGCTATCACGGCCAGATCGAGTTGCCTTCGCCGGTCGATGAGGCCCAAGCGCTGCTGTTCGCTGCCAGGCGCCTGGTCGTCGAGCTCTCCGGTTTCCTGCGCGGGCGTGGCGCCGGCGTCTCGCGCCTGCGCTGCGATCTCGTCCACGAGGACGCGCAGCCCACGTCGATCATGCTGGGTTTGACCTGCACGCGGCAGATCGAGCACATCATGAACGTGCTGCGTGAACGGCTCGCGCGCGAACGGCTGCCCGATCGGGTCGAAGCGATCCGTCTCGCGTCGGAGGAGATCGCGCCGCTCGCGGCGAAGGAGGGCGATTTTTTTCCCGCGACGGGCAAGGATGACGAGCCCGGCGCGCAGTTGATCGAGCGGCTGCGCGCGCGGCTGGGCGAGGATGCGGTGCATGCGCTCGCACTCCGTGCCGATCACCGGCCCGAGCGTGCGTGGGGCGAGACAGCTGCGTTGGATGCCGATAGAGCTTGTCATCCCGAGTGCAGCGAGGGATCTGCTGTACGACGTCGACCTGCAGATTCCTCGTCTCGCCACGCGCTCCTCGGAATGACAGCTGAAACGCATGATTCATCTCCTGTACCAGCCCGCCCGCTGTGGCTGCTTCCTGCGCCTCGTCCCCTCGGGGCTGATCCCGCGGCCGCACAGTTGAAGCTTCTGTCCGGCCCCGAGCGCATCGAAACCGGCTGGTGGGATGGCGGCGAAGTCGGCCGCGATTATTTCATCGGCTGCAACCCACGCGGAGAAGAGCTCTGGCTCTACCGCGACCGAGGAGGGGAGTGGTTTGTGCATGGATTGTTTTCGTGATTGCCTAAGCATTGCCCTCACCCCAGCCCCTCTCCCGCTGGGAGAGGGGTGCGCGGCAGCGCGGTGAGGGAGGATGGACCGCATGAGTCGAATCTGATGCCCTACGCCGAGCTGCACTGCCTGTCCAATTTCACCTTCCTGCGCGGGGCGTCACATCCCGAGGAGCTCATCGCCCGAGCGCAGGAGCTGGGCTACGCGGCGCTGGCGATCACCGACGAGTGTTCGCTCGCCGGCATCGTCCGCGCGCACGTCGAAGCGAAGAGGGCCAAGCTGCCGCTCATCGTCGGCAGCGAGTTCAGGCTCGACGACGGCCTGCGCTTCGTCCTGCTCGCCACGACCCGCGCGAGCTACGGCAATCTCGCCGCGCTCATCAGCCGGGGCCGGCGCAACGCGGCCAAGGGCAGCTATCGCCTCACCCGCGCCGATGTCGCCGACGGGGTGGCCGGCTGCCTGGCGCTGTGGCTGCCCGGACGCATGCCAGACGCTGACGAGGTGCGCTGGCTCTCGACGCGGTTCCCAAGCGCTTTGTGGATCGCCGCCGAGCGCCTGCTCGACGCCGACGATGCGGCACGCTGCGAAGCGATCTGCGCCATCGCCGAAGCCACCGGCCTGCCGATCGTCGCGGCGGGCGACGTGCACATGCACGTGCGCGAGCGGCGGACGCTGCAGGACACGCTGACCGCGATTCGGCTCAAGACCTCAGTCGCGCAGGCCGGATACGCGCTCTATCCCAACGGCGAGCGCCACCTGCGGCCGCTCTCCACGCTCGAGCGCCTCTATCCCGTCGCCTGGCTCGCCGAGACGCTGGTGGTTGCGCAGCGATGCAAGTTTTCGCTGGAGGAGCTGCGCTACGAATACCCCGAGGAGATCGTGCCTCGGGGCGAGACGCCGACTTCGTATCTGCGCCGGCTGACCGAGGAAGGCTTCGCTCGGCGCTTTCCGCCAGAGCGCGCGACCGAAGCGCAGCGGGCGAGAGTGCGCAAGCTGATCGAGCACGAGCTCGCATTGATCGCCGAGTCGCGCTACGAGGCGTTCTTCCTCACCGTTTACGACGTCGTCGAGTTCGCCAGAAGCAAGGGCATTCTCTGCCAGGGGCGCGGCTCGGCCGCCAACTCGGCGGTGTGCTATTGCCTGGGCATCACCGCGGTCGATCCTTCGCGCATGGAGATGCTGTTCGAGCGATTCATTTCGCGCGAGCGCAACGAGCCTCCCGACATCGACGTCGATTTCGAGCATCAGCGGCGCGAGGAGGTGATCCAGTACATCTACGGCAAATACGGCCGCGAGCGCGCTGCGCTCACTGCGACGGTGATCACCTATCGAGCCCGCTCCGCGCTGCGTGACGTAGGCAAGGCGCTCGGGCTCGACTTGAGCGATGTCGACCGGCTGGCGAAGTCGATGGCGTGGTGGGACGGGAGGCAGGCGATGCCCAAGCGGCTGGCCGAGGCGGGCTTCGATCCCGAGAGCGCGTCGATGCGGCGGCTGTTCGAGCTGGTGACCACACTTCTCGGCTTTCCGCGCCACCTGTCGCAGCACACCGGCGGCTTCGTAATCTCGTGCGGGCCGCTCTCGCATCTGGTCCCGGTCGAGAACGCGGCAATGCCCCAGCGCACGGTGATCGAGTGGGACAAGGACGATCTCGACGCGCTGGGACTGCTCAAGGTCGACGTGCTGGCGCTGGGCATGCTCTCGGCGATCCGCCGCGCGCTCGCCTTGGCGTCGGCGCGCCATGGAAAGCCGTTCGAGCTGACCGATGTGCCACCGGAGGACGAGGGCGTCTACGAAATGGTCGGCCACGGCGACACCGTCGGCGTGTTCCAGATCGAATCGCGGGCGCAGATGGCGATGCTGCCGCGGCTCAAGCCGAAGAGTTACTACGATCTGGTGATCGAAGTCGCGATCGTCCGCCCCGGGCCGATTCAGGGCGGCATGGTGCATCCGTACCTCCGCCGGCGGCAGGGCATCGAGCCGGTCACCTATCCGAGCGACGCGGTGCGCGGCGTGCTCGAACGCACGCTGGGCGTGCCGATCTTCCAGGAGCAGGTGATGCAGCTCGCCGTCGTCGCCGCAGGGTTCACGCCCGGCGAGGCCGATCAGCTTCGGCGATCGATGGCGGCATGGAAGCGAAAAGGGGGGCTCGAGCATTTCGAGCGTCGGCTGGTGGAAGGCATGCGCGAGCGCGGCTACGACGAGGGCTTCGCGAGGCAGATCTATCAGCAGATTCTGGGCTTCGGCGAATACGGTTTTCCCGAGTCTCACGCGGCGAGCTTTGCGTTGCTGGTATACGTCTCCGCGTGGCTCAAGCACTACGAGCCTGCGGCGTTCACCTGCGCGCTGTTGAACTCGCAGCCGATGGGTTTTTATTCGCCATCGCAGCTCACCCAGGACCTGCGCCGGCACGACGTCGCCATCCTGCCGGCAGACGTCACGGTGAGCGAATGGGAGTGCACGCTGGAGGAGCGAAACAATCCCCCTCGCCCCGCGCAGCGGGGAGAGGTTCGGGATGAGGGGCAACCCGCGCTTCGCCTCGGCTTCTGCCTGGTCAAAGGCCTCTCGGAATCCGCGGGAAAAAAACTCGTCGCTGCCCGCGCCGAGCGAGCCTTCGCGAGCGTCGCCGACCTCGCTCGCCGCGCGAGCTTGAACGCCCACGACATGCAGGCGCTTGCGGCTGCAGGTGCGCTCGCCGCGCTGAGCGGTCATCGCCGCAACGCGGTGTGGGACGTGAGCGGCATCGAGACCATGCCGCCGGTGCTCGCGGATTCGCCGATCGAGGAAGCATCGCCTGTTCTCGCGGCACCCGCCGAAGGCGAAGACATCGTCGCCGATTACGCGAGCCTGGGCCTCACCCTGGGACGCCATCCGCTCGCCTTGTTGCGCGAGCGCCTGCAGCGCCAGCGCATGCTGACCGCCGCCGAGCTCAAAGCGCTGCCGCACGGGCGCATCGCCCGCGTCACGGGCTTAGTCACCGGCAGGCAGCGACCGGGCACGGCGAGCGGCGTCACCTTCGTCACGCTCGAGGACGAGACCGGCATGGTCAACGTCATCGTCTGGCGCGACCTCGCCGAGCGCCAGCGCAAGGAGCTGCTGCGCTCGAGCTTGATGACCGTCTACGGCACGCTGGAGCGCGAAGGCGAAGTGGTGCATCTGATCGCCGCGCGCTTGCGCGACCAGACGCCGCTGCTGGGGAAGCTTACGGCGCGATCACGGGATTTTCATTAAACTTATGGCCAACCATGAAACGCCGGGCATGTCACGTCCTGACGGTCCTGTTCTGCATTGCGGTGTACGGCTGCGGCCCGTCCAGCGAAGAGCGCGAAAAGCAAAGGCTCGCGCGCGAGGAGGCGATGAAGAAGGCGGTCGCGGAATCGCTCGCAGAGGAGCACGAAAAAGACCGGCGCATGCGCGAGGCCGCTTCGGTGGAGGCAAACGAACGCATTGCCCTCGCCGAGAGCGAGCGCGATCAGGGGCTGGCCCGGGCTGCAGCCGCCGACGCACTCCGAGCCGCCGAGGAGCAGAAGCGCGCGGCGGACGCCGACACGCTGCGCCGCTACACCGACAAGCTCAAAGCGTCCCTCGCGGATCCGGATTCGCTCCAGCTTCGCTACGCGGAGCTGAGCCCCAAACGCAACGGAATGTGCGCGCTGTTCAACTCTCGTGACAAAGGGGGGCGCGTTCTCGGCTACAAGCGGGTCGTCGTGACCGACGCCCGCATAACGACCGAAGAGGCGCCCACGCGTGAAGGGATGTCCCAATATCTCCTGTTCCAGCTTGCGGCGCGGGACACCGGCTGTTTCCCCGACGTGCTGCAGGTGAAGATCGTGCAGTAGCTCGACTGTGATTTGGCGCTCGTCGAAGCGTCAGGCGCTCTCGATTCGGCGTCGAACAGTGCACGGTATAATCAGTCGATCCTCACCCGCACCTACGATGCCCCTCCCGCCTTTGCCCTCTACCGTCGATGCCGTCGTCGCCATGCTGGAGCGCCACGACTACTTCTCCGACCGCAGGCTCGCGACCAGCGTGTTTCTCGCGCTCAGGATGCGGCGGCCGCTCTTTCTCGAAGGCGAGGCCGGCGTGGGCAAGACCGAGATCGCCAAGGTGCTCGCGGCCGGGCTGGGGCGCTCGCTGGTGCGCCTGCAGTGCTACGAAGGGCTCGACACCGCTTCGGCGGTGTACGAATGGAACTATCCGCGGCAGATGATCGAGATCAGGCTGGCCGAAGCGCAGGGCCACGTCGATCGCGAAGCGCTGGCCACCAACATCTTTGCCGAGCGCTTTCTGATCCGGCGGCCGCTGCTCCAGGCGCTCAAGCCCGATGACGGCATCGCGCCGGTGCTGCTGATCGACGAGCTCGATCGCAGCGACGAGCCGTTCGAAGCGTATCTGCTCGAGGTGCTCGCTGAGTATCAGGTGAGCATTCCCGAGCTGGGCGCGATCAAGGCAGCCGAACCTCCCGTGGTGGTCATCACTTCCAATCGCACGCGCGAAATTCACGACGCAATCAAGCGGCGCTGCCTCTACCACTGGGTAGACTACCCGGATGCCAGGCGCGAGCTGGCGATCGTGCAGCGCAAGGTGCCTGGCGCCGACGCGCGTCTGTCGAGGGAGGTCGTCGCATTCACCCAGCGCCTGCGCGCGATGGATCTGTTCAAGTCGCCGGGTGTGGCCGAGACGCTCGACTGGGCCGAGGCGCTGGTCGCGCTCGACCGCATCGCGCTCGATCCCGAGACGGTTGCCAACACCCTCGGGGCACTGCTCAAGTACCAGGACGACATCGGCGCGATCACCCCCGAGGTGGCGACGCAGCTGGTCGCCGAGGCGAGGAAGGAAGCGGCTGAGCTTCGCGTGGGATGACCGCCGGAACGCGACCGTTCGCTCGCGAGCGGCTCGCAGAAAACATCATGCATTTCGCCCGCGTGCTGCGCAGCGCGGGCTTGCCGGTCGGCCCCGCGAAGGTGATCGCCGCGCTCGAAGCGGTCGAGGCAGTCGGCATCGAGAACCGCGAGGATTTTCGCGCCGCGCTCGAATCCGTGCTCATCGAGCGTCACGACCAGCAGGCGCTGTTCGATCAGGCCTTCGAGCTCTTCTGGCGTAATCCCCGGTTGCTCGAGCGGATGATGCAGCTGCTGTTGCCCAAGATCTACGGCCGAGTGCCGCGCGATGAAGCCGAGGCGCCGCTGCCGGCGCGGCTGGCGGAGGCGCTGGCGAGCGCCCGCCACCGCAGCGAAGCAGGGGTGGAGGAGCAGGAGGTCGAGCTCGACGCGGCGCTCAGCTTTTCGCCGCGCGAAGTGCTGCAGAGCAAGGATTTCGAATCGATGAGCGTGGACGAGCTGGCGCAGGTCAAGGCTATGATCGCTCGGCTTCGCTTGCCCCTGCCCGAGCTGCCGACCAGGCGCACCAGAGCGGCCGATCATGGCGTCGAAGTCGATCTGCGCGCGAGCCTGCGCGGGGTGGCTTCGGGGCGCGGAGCCGTCGTGCCGCTCGCCTGGCGCGAGCGCCGCCGCCGTCATCCGCCTTTGGTGGTGCTGTGCGACATCTCAGGCTCGATGGACCGCTATTCGCGCATGCTGCTCCTGTTTCTGCACGCGATCACCAACGATCGCGATCGCGTGCACGTGCTCCTGTTCGGCACGCGCCTGACCAACATCACTCGGCACTTGAAGCAGCGCGACGTCGATGTCGCCATCGCCCGGGTGAGCGCCGCCGTGTCGGACTGGGCCGGAGGCACGCGCATCGGTGCCTGCCTCGCCGAATTCAACCGGCGCTGGTCGCGGCGGTTGCTGGCGCAGGGCGCGATCGTGCTGCTGATCAGCGATGGGCTCGACAGCGACGTCGGCGAGGGCCTCGCGCACGAAATGGAGCGCCTATCCAAGTCGTGCCGCAGACTCATCTGGCTCAACCCGCTGTTGCGATACGCCGGCTTCGAGGCGCGTCCAGCGGGCATCCGGGCGATGCTGCCCTACGTCGACGAATTCCTGCCCGTGCACAATCTGGAGAGCCTGAAGCAGCTCGCGCAGGCTTTCGCCCGTCACGCGTCGATGCGCGGGCCCACATTGCCCTTGCCAAGGAAGGCCGCATCATGGAGATGAGCAGCAGCCGGAGCGTCCCCGCCGATGTCGAGACGACATGGCGCGCGCTCAACGATCCCGAGACGCTGAAGGCGTGCATCGCGGGCTGCGAAACCGTGGAGCGCGTCTCCGACTCGGAGTATCGCGTGGTGATGACGGCGCGCGTGGGGCCAGTATCGGCGAAGTTCAACGGACGGATTCTTCTCTCCGACGTCGTGCCGCCGACCTCGTACGCCATGAAGTTCGAGGGGCAGGGCGGCGCCGCCGGCTTTGCCAACGGCGAAGTGTACGTCTCGCTCAAGCCCGACGGTTCGGGAACGCTCATCGAATACCAGGCCAAGGCACAAGTCGGCGGCAAGCTCGCGCAAGTGGGCTCGCGATTGGTCGACGGCGCTGCGGCCAAGGTCGCCGACGACTTCTTTGCGCGGCTGGTCGAGCGCCTGGGTGGTGCCTCCGTGGCACCCGCTCTGCCACCGGTGGCGGCCAAGGCCACGCGCAGGATGTGGCTGCGGCTCGCGCTCGCCGTAGCGATTCTCATTGCGCTGGCGATCTACTGGCTGACGCGGCCAGCGTAGAATAGAGTCAGAACTGATCGGTCGGACTGATGTCCGATTGCTGCTGAGCTTATGGATAGCGTCGATCTCGAAGTGCTGCGCAAGAGCGCTCAATGGCTCGACGAGGGCCGGCGAGTGCTCCTGGTTACTGTCGTCCGAACCTGGGGCTCGTCGCCGCGACCGCCGGGTGCTCTGCTCGCCGTTCGGGAGGATGGCGACGTCGTCGGGTCGGTGTCGGGCGGTTGCATCGAGGACGACATCGTCGAGCGCTCGCGCCGCGAAGGCGCGTATGTGACGCGGCCGCAGGCCGTCACCTACGGCGTCACTGCAGAGGACGCGCGCAAGTTCGGTTTGCCCTGCGGAGGCACGATTCAGCTCGTCCTCGAGCCGCTGACCGCGCAGAGCCGCATCGGCGAGTTGCTCGGCATGATCGAGCAGAACAAGCTCGTCGCGCGCAAGCTCGAGCTCGGGACCGCGAAGGTCACGCTCTCGCCGGCTCGTGCAGCCGACGGGTTGGTGTTCGACGGGCTCACGCTGACCACGGTCCATGGCCCGCGCTATCGCATGCTCGTGATCGGGGCGGGGCAGCTCTCCAAGTACCTGGCGCAGATCGCCGGCGGCCTCGACTACCAGGTGACGGTCTGCGACCCGCGGGAGGAATACACCGACACCTGGGACGTCCCCGGCGTGACGCTCGTTCGCACCATGCCCGACGATACGGTGGTGGACATGAAGCTCGACGACCGCTGCGCGGTGGTCGCGCTCACGCACGATCCCAAGCTCGACGACCTGGCGCTGATGGAAGCGCTGAAATCGCCCGCGTTCTACGTGGGCGCGCTGGGTTCGCGCGCCAACAACGCCAAGCGCCGCAAGCGGCTCGAGGAATTCGACTTGACACCGGAGCAGATCGGCCGCCTGCACGGCCCAATCGGCCTGTACATCGGCAGCCGCACTCCTCCGGAGATCGCGATCTCGATCCTAGCCGAGATCACCGCCGTGAAGAACGGCGTCGCGCTGCCCGACATCGCGCAGGTCGCGGTCGCGAAGGAGAAGCTCGGGCCATCGGTCGCCTGCGCGACGACCGAAATCTAGCGCGCGGGGCACCCGCTTCCCGAGAATTACCTTCGGTCGATCTTCGGGTCGAGCGCGTCGCGCAACCCGTCGCCCAGCAGGTTGAAGGCGAGCACGGTGAAAAAAATCGCCAGGCTGGGGAAGATCGCGACGTGCGGCGAGGTCATCATGTCGGAGCGCGCCTCGTTGAGCATCGCGCCCCACTCCGGCGTGGGCGGTTGCGCGCCGAGCCCGATGAAGGACAGGCTCGCCGCGGTGATGATCGATGTGCCGATGCGCAGCGAGAAGTAGACCACGACCGCGGCGATCGTTCCGGGAAAGATGTGCCTCAGCACGATCGTCCAGTCTGATGCACCGACGCTGCGCGCCGCCTCCACATACGTGAGGTGCTTGAGCGATAGCGTATTGCCTCGCACAAGTCGCGCGAAGGTCGGGATGCTGAAGATGGCCACGGCGATGATCACGTTCACCATGCCGCCGCCGAGGATCGCGACGATGCCGATCGCGAGCAGGATGCCGGGGAACGCGAACAGCACGTCGCAGAGGCGCATGATGATGCGGTCCCACCAGCCTTCACGGTACCCGGCGACGAGTCCCAGCACGGTGCCCACCACCGCGCCCACGGCGACGGAGACGAAGCCGGCGGTGAGCGAAATGCGCGCGCCCATCAGCAGCCGGCTGAGGATGTCGCGCCCGAGCGGATCGACTCCGAACCAGTGCTTCCATGAAGGCGTGGCGTTAAGCGAGTCGTAGTCGAAGAAGTTCTCGGCGTCGTAGGGGACGATCCAGGGCGCCAGGATGGCCAGAGCGACCAGGAGTAGCACGAATACGCCGGCGATCACCGCGACGTGCTGGCGCTTGAACTTTCGCCAAAACTCGCTCCACGGCGTGCGCACCGCCGCGGTTGGGACCATCGCAGCAGTCGCGGCAGTCATCGGTAACGGATCGTCGGATTGATCACCGCGTAGAGCAGGTCGACGATCAGGTTGATCAGGATGAATTCCAGGGAGAACAGCAGCACCAGCCCCTGGATCACGGGATAGTCGCGCATGTCGACCGCGTCGATCAGCAGCCGGCCCATGCCGGGCCAGTTGAACACTACTTCGACGACGATCGAACCGCCGAGCAGAAAACCGAATTGCAGGCCCATCATCGTCACCACCGGGATCAGCGCATTGCGCAGGCCGTGCTTGACCACGACCACTGTCTCGGAGAGGCCCTTGGCGCGGGCGGTACGGATGTAGTCGTCCTGCAGAATTTCGACGAACGAAGAGCGGGTGAATCGCGCCATGATCGCCGCCACCGCTGCGCCCAGCGTCAGCGATGGCAGGATGTAGTGTCGCCAGCTGTCGGCGCCGACGGTCGGCAGCCATCGGAGCTGCACCGAAAAGATCTGCATCAGCAGCATACCCAGGGCGAAAGCCGGGAAGGAAATGCCGGAGACCGCAAGCGTCATGCCCAGCCTGTCCGGCCATCGGTTGCGCCAGACGGCAGACAGCGTGCCGATGATCATGCCGAAGGTAACCGACCAAGCCATGGCGGCGACGGTGAGCCACAACGTAGGCATGAAGCGGTCGGCGATCTCGGTGGAGACTGGCCGTTTGGTGCGCAGCGACCTGCCGAAGTCGCCGCGCAGCACGCCGCCGGCGAAGCGCATGAATTGCTCCGGCAGCGGCTTGTCGAGGCCGAGGTCCTGCCGCACCAGCGCCACGGTCGCCGGCGTGGCGTCAGGCCCTGCGGCGAGGCGCGCCGGATCGCCGGGCAACAGGTGCACGAACATGAAAACCAGCACCCCGACGATCAGCAGCGTCGGGATCAGGCCGAGCAGGCGCTTGACGAGGTATTGAAGCATTGCGCCCTCGCGGCGCTCAACGAGCGCCGCGCTGCCCTATCGCGTCGCCCCGGCGAAGGCCGGGGCCCAATTGCGATGTCACGCCAAACTTGGATCCCGGGCCTCGCGCATTGCGCTCGCCCGGGATGAGGTTGTTTCCGATCGCTGCGACGTTTCGCGTCTTGCTCTCGCACATCCGCGTCACTTCAAGTCGATCTCCGTGAAGTTGAACGATCCGTCGGGCATGGTGTATACGCCCGAGAGCCTCTTGCTCTTGGCGGAGAGCAACTTCTCGGTCACCAGCGGAACCCAGGGCACGTCCTTGTAGATCGTCTCCTGAGCATCCTTATAGAGCTTCGCCTTCTCCGTCTTGTCGGTGGTGAGCAGCGCGTTCTTGATGTCGGCGTCGACTCGCTCGTTCTTGTAAAAGGTGTAGTTGGACAGCTTGGGCGTCCAGGATTCCGAAGCGAGCAGCGGGCGGATCGCCCAGTCGGCCTCGCCGGTCGATGACGACCAGCCGATGTAATAGAGGCGCACCCCGGCGGTCGTAGGGTCCTGCCAGCTCTCCACTTTCTCGACGCGCTGGCCCGCCTCGAGTAGCGTGATCTTGGTGCGGATGCCGACCTGCTGGAGCTGCTGTTGCAGCACCTGCGTGAGCTTCTGTGCGATGCTGTGGTTGTATCCCGACCACAGCTCGGTTTCGAAGCCGTTCGGATAGCCGGCCTCGGCAAGGAGCTGCTTCGCCTTGGCCACGTCGTACGGCATGACGCCGATCTTGACCGAATACTCGACGCCCTCGGGGACGAAGCCGTCGGCCGGCGTTGCGTAGCCATTAAACGCGACTTTTGCGACTGCCTCCTTGTTGATCGCGTAGGCGATTGCCTGGCGCACCTTCGGGTTGTCGAAAGGCTTCTGGAGCATGTTTATTGCCAGGTAACGCAGGATGATCGAAGGCGCGACGACGACCTCGAGATCGGGCTTCGCCTTGAGCGTCTCGACCTGTTCATACGGCACTGGATAGGTGAATTGTGCTTCCCCCGTCTGCATGACTGCAGAGCGTGAATTGTTGTCGACGACCGGCTTCCAGGTGATGCTGTCGACCTTGGGCAGGCCCTTCTGCCAGTAGTTGTCGTACTTGGCGACCTTGAGATAGTCGGTCTGCTTCCACTCCACGAACTTGAACGGCCCGGTACCGACCGGATTGAACGCAATGTCCTTGCCATACTTGGCGAGTGCCGTCGGGCTGATCATCACTCCGCTCGGGTGCGCAAGCTGGTTGATGAATGCGGAGAAAGGCGTCTTGAGCGTGATCCTCGCGGTGTAATCGTCGACTACCTCGGTCTTGCCGATATTGCTATACAGACCGTAGCGCTTGAGCTTGTTGTCGGGATTGGTCACGCGATCGAAGTTGGCCTTGACCGCGTCGGCCTTGAAGTCGGTACCGTCATGGAACTTGATGCCGCGCTTGAGCTTGATGGTGTAGACCAGACCGTCCTTGCTCACCGTGTAGCTCTCGGCCAGCACCGGGATCATCTTCATGTCCTTGTCGAAGCCGAACAGGCCCTCGTAAAAGGATTTGGCCATCGCCTGGGTGAGCGTGTCGTTGGCGTCGTAGGGATCAGTTGTCGTGAATTGAGACGCCACGGCGAAGACGGCGTCCTTGGACGCGTGCACCGGGGCCGCGAGCGCAACGCCAAGAGCGAGAGCGGTGAGTAGCAAGGAGCGAAGGCTTGTTTTCATGCGTTCCTCCAGATCAGGCATATGGTGCGAATCACTCACCGATGCGGCCTTGGGCTCAATACAGCCCGGCGACGCGGTGCGTTGCCACGTAGTGCCCTGGCCCGACTTGCTTGAGCGGCGCGACGACCGGCTCGTCGCCCAACGCGCGAATCGGGCTGGGGATCTCCTCGGATGATAGCTCCCTTTTCCGTCGTCGTCGCGTCGGGTCGGCGACCGGCACCGCGGCGAGCAACCTCCGGGTGTAAGGATGTTGCGGATTCTCGAAAATCGCTCGTCGTGGTCCGATTTCGACGATCTGGCCCAAGTACATCACCGCAACCCGGTGGCTAATGCGCTCTACCACCGCCATGTCGTGCGATATGAACAGATACGCCAAGCCGAACTCGGCCTGCAGGTCGAGGAGCAGGTTGACGATCTGGGCGCGGATCGAGACGTCCAGCGCGGAAACCGCTTCGTCGGCGATGATGATCTTGGGTTGCAGCGCGAGCGCGCGCGCGATCGCGATGCGCTGCCGCTGTCCTCCCGAGAACTCGTGCGGGTAGCGCTGAGCGGCATCGGCCGGAAGTCCCACGTGGCGCAGCAGGCGCGAGACTCGGTCCGCTGCTTCGCTCCCCTTGGCGGCTCCGTGCACATAGAGAGGCTCGGCAACGGAGAAGCCGACGGTGAGCCGCGGATCCAGCGAAGCGAACGGGTCCTGGAACACCATCTGGATCTCGCGCCGCAATGGTCGCACCTCGTGCGAGGGCAGGCGCGCGATGTCGCGGCCGCCGAATTCGATGCTTCCACCCTCGATGTCGACCAAGCGCAGCAGCGACCGTCCCGTCGTCGACTTTCCGCAGCCCGACTCGCCGACCAGCGCGAGCGTCTCCCCGGCGGCGAGATCGAAGCTCACCTGCTCGACGGCGTGGACGCGCCGTCGAACGCGCCCGAGCAGTCCCGCGCGCACCGGGAAGCGGGTCTTCAGGCCGCGCACCTTGAGCAGCGGCTCGCCAGCCGCCGGCGGGCGCAGCGGTGGTCCGGATGACGGCTCAGCTTCCGCTTGGTCCATGGCGAGCAGCGGAAATCGCGCGGGCGCGTCGGTTCCCTGCATCGAGCCGAGCGTGGGCACCGAAGCGAGCAGGGCACGGGTATAGGGGTGCCGCGGCGTGGCGAACACCTGTGTCGCGGAGCCATCCTCGACGATCTCCCCGCGGTACATGACCAGCACCCGATCGGCGACTTCGGCGACGACGCCCATGTCGTGGGTGATGTACACCACCGCCATGTGCATTTCGTCCTGGAGCAGGCGGACGAGTTCGAGGATCTGCGCCTGGATAGTCACGTCCAGCGCCGTGGTGGGCTCGTCGGCGATCAACAGCCGCGGCTTGCAGGAAAGCGCCATCGCGATCATCACTCGCTGACGCATCCCGCCCGAGAGCTGGTGCGGGTGTCGCGAGAGCACCTGCGCCGCCTCGGGGATGCGCACGAGCTCCAGCATGCGCAGCGCTTCGCGCTTGGCCGCCGTCAGGTCCAGGTGCTGATGCAGCCGTATCGATTCGGCGATCTGTTCGCCGACCGTGAACACCGGGTTGAGCGAGGTCATCGGCTCCTGGAAGATCATTGCGATCTCGGCGCCGCGGATGGCGCGCATGGTCGCGGCAGAAGCCTTCGCCAGGTCGATGCGCTCACCGCTGGTGCGCTCGAACTCGAGCGCTCCGGACGTGATCGTTCCGCCGCCGTGCTCGACCAGCCGCATCAGCGACAGCGCGGTGACCGATTTTCCCGAGCCCGACTCGCCGACGATCGCGACGGTCTCGCCGCGACCGATGGCGAAGGAAACGCCGCGCACTGCCTCGACGACGCGCTCGGTGCTACGAAACTCGACCGAGAGCTTGGTGACCGCGAGCAAGGGAGGCAAAGTCGAAGCGCTCATGTCCAAGCTCACTCGGGCTTGCGCGCCTGCGCGCGGATCTGGTCGATGGTCGCGTTCATGGTGACCGCCTGCGGATCGGCCAGAAGATGCAGCAACGCGGGCGTCCCGGCGCCGAGCGCGCGGTCGAGCGCCGGGGCGAACTCGGCGGTGCGCGCCACGGTCTCGCCATGCGCGCCGTAGGCGCGCGCGAGCGCCGCGAAGTCGGGGTTGGCGAGATCCGTGGCGTAGACGCGTCCCGGATAATCGCGCTCCTGATGCATGCGGATCGTTCCGTACATGCCATTGTCGACGACGATGAAGACGACATTGGCCTGATACTGTACCGCCGTCGCCAGCTCCTGGCCGTTCATCAGGAAGCATCCATCACCGTTCCATGAGACGACAGTGCGCTCCGGATGAACGAGCTTCGCGGCGATGGCCGATGGAACGCCGTAGCCCATGGCGCCATTGTAAGGGCCGAGCTGGGTGCGGTAGCGGCGATAGCGGAAGAGCCTCGCCAGCCAACCGGTGTAGTTGCCGGCTCCGTTGGTAACGATAGCGTCTTCCGGCAGTCGCTTGCGCAGGGCGGCAACGACCTGCCACAGATCGAGCGCGCTGGAGACCGGCCGGGGCGTCTGCCATGCGAGGTAATCGGCGTGCGCCTGCGCAGCGCTTCCCTGCCACGCCGGCGCGCGCAGCGGATCCATCGCTGCCAGCGCCCCGGCCAGGGCGGGAATCGAAGCCTCGATCGCCAGCGCGGGCTGGTACACGCGCCCCAGCTCGTCGCCGCCCGGGTGAACGTGGATCAACGCCTGCTTGGGCCGAGGGGGAGCGAGAAGCGAGTAGCCGCCGGTGACCGTTTCACCGAGGCGCTCGCCGATCACCAGCAGTACGTCGGCGTCGCGAACGCGCGTCGCGAGCTTCGGATTGATGGCGATGCCGACGTCTCCCGCGTAGTGTGCGTGCTCGTTGTCGACGAGATCCTGGCTACGGAACGCGCATGCAACGGGCAGCGCATTCGTTTCGACGAAGCGGACCAGATCGGCGCACGCCCCGGCGGTCCAGGCGCTGCCGCCGACGATGACCAGCGGATGCTTCGCCGTGGCAAGCAATGCCCGCAGCGCTGCGATCTGTTGCGGCGCTGGGGCCACGCGTTCGACGTCAACCCGTGACGCGTCGAGCGTGTCGGCCTTGGTGGCAAGCATGTCCTCCGGCAGGGCAAGCACCACCGGTCCCCGTCGGCCGGAGAGCGCGACGCGGAAGGCACGCGCAACGTATTCCGGGATGCGCTCGGCACGCTCGATCTGCGCTGCCCATTTGGCCACGCTGCCGTACATGCGCCGGTAGTCGACTTCCTGGAAGGCTTCGCGATCGACGAAATCCGTTCCGACCTGGCCGATGAACAGGATGAGCGGTGTCGAATCCTGCTGCGCTGTATGAATGCCGATGGCGGCGTTGGACGCCCCGGGACCCCGTGTCACGAAGGCAATGCCGGGGCGTCCGGTGAGCTTGCCGAACGCCTCAGCCATGTATGCGGCGCCGCCTTCGTGGCGGCAGACCACCAGGCGCAGCTCATCGCGCTTCTCGTAGAGCGCGTCGAGCACCGGCAGGTAGCTCTCCCCAGGCACGCAGAAAGCGAGGTCGCTTCCCTGTTGGATGAGGTTGTCGACGAGAATCTGGCCGCCAGTGCGCACGGGGTGGGAACAATGAAAGAGGCAACGCCGCGGCCATTTTACATGCCTGTGTCGACCGCCGCGCAAGGCGAGCGGGTGGCCGCGACTCTCGCTGACGCAAGGCAGGGCCGTATAATCGGCACGGTCCGCCCGCGCCGCGGTGGGCGACAGGGAGATGCCTAGCGATGGTCGAAGCGATAACGCTGCAGGAATCACTCGGATTCAGCGCCGGCGCGCTGTTGGTCGGGCTCATTTCCATGCGCGTGCGCAAAGACCTGCGGCGCTCGGTGCTCTTCACGCTGTTCGCAATCGTGCTCGGCCTGGGCGGACTTGCCTTCGGGACTCGCTACCAGATCATTCCGCCCCACCTGGCCATCTCGGTCATCCCGCGAGAGATCTGCCTGCTGATCGTCGCGCTCGGGAACATCCGCATCTACATCACCTTCCTGGTCAACGTGCTGCTGGCTCGCCGCGCCGTGCCGCGCATCGTGGGCGAGGTCACGATCGCCATTTCGCTGGTGGTCTATGCGCTGTTCCGGATGGACGCGCTGGGGGTGAACGTCACGGGCATCTTCGCGACAACGGCCCTGGTCAGCGGCGCGATCGCTTTTTCGCTCCAGGCGACGCTGAACAACCTTTGGGGCGGCATTTCGCTGCAGCTCGACAACACGTGTCGCATCGGCGACTGGATCGAGATCGAAGGCGTCACCGGGGAAGTCGTTTCCATTCGTTGGCGCTATACGGCGCTCGCGACGGTCACCAACGTGACGATCATCATTCCCAATTCTCAACTGATGAACAACCGGGTGACGCTGCTCGGGCGGCGCGGCGACCAGCGCATACCCTGGCGGCGGCCGATCGAATTTGGGATCGGCTACGAGTGGACACCGGGGCAGGTGATCGGCGTGATCGCAGCGGCGCTCGAGCGCGTCGACGTGCCGTTCGTCGCCAAGGATCCCAAGGCGCACTGCATCTGCACCGGCTTCGATGCGAGCGCGATCAAGTACACGGTCTACTATTGGCTGACCGACATCAGCGAATATTTGATAACCGACTCCAGGGTTCGGGTGCACGTCTATGCCGCGCTGGGCCGGGCGGGAATGGAGATTCCCGTGTCGAGGCAGGAGTTGTTCCTGCACTCGGCGCGCAGCCTGCAGGCAGCCAGGTCCGCGAGCGAGCAGCAATCCCGCGTGGAGCTGCTGCATTCGCTGGAACTGTTCGCGCCGCTCACTGACGATGAATGCCAGGCGCTCGCCTTGCAGTTGATTCCGACGCCTTTCGGCGTGGGCGACGTCGTCACCAGGCAGGGCGAGCCATCCGATTCGCTGTACATTCTCGCTCGCGGCAACGTCGGGATATTCCGCGAAGCCGAGAAGGGTGCACCTGGCGGGCGGCAGCGGCTGACCACACTGGCGGCGCCGCAGTATTTTGGCGAGATGGGCTTGTTGACCGGGCAGGCCAGGACGGCGACGATCATCGGGGAGTCGGAAGTGCTCTGCTACCGCCTGGACAAGCGCGGCTTCGAGGCGATCATCCACGCCCGCCCCGAACTGGCGGATTCGATGTCCAGGACGGTCGCCGAGCGCCAGGCCGCCAACGATGCGACGCTGGCGTCGCTTTCAGCGGAAGCGCGCGCGCGCGCCACAGGAACGCGCGCAAGCGACATCATGCGCCGCATACGCGATTTCTTCAGGCTGTAGCGTTCCCGCGCCCGAATGGTGGCGCGCCTTTCAAGCGGCAGTCAGCGCGCGCCGACCAGGTCGTCGCGCCTGAGCATGAATACGCTTTCTTCGCCGGATGGGCTGTCGAGCCAGGTGAACGGCAGCCGCGGAAACGCCGCTTCGGTCGCTTCGCGGTTGTGTCCGATCTCGACCACCAGCAGGCCATCCGGAGCCATGAACCGTGCCGCGCCCTTGACGATGGTGCGCACGGCATCGAGGCCATCTTCGCCGCCGGCAAGTGCCATCGCCGGCTCGTGCCGGTACTCGGCAGGAAGCTCTTCCATGGTCACCGCTGGCACGTAAGGCGGGTTGCTGATGATCAAGTCGTAGGTCTTCTCGTTGAGATTGGACAGCAAATCCGAGCGGATCAGGTTGATACGGTCCTGCATCCCGTGCTCGGCCACGTTGCGCTGCGCAACGGCCAGGGCGTCCGAAGAAATATCCGCAGCATCGACGTCTGCGTTGCCGTAATGGTGTGCGAGCAGGATGGCCAGGCATCCCGATCCCGTGCACAAGTCGAGCGCGCTCTGCACCTGGGCGGGCTCGGGCAGCCACGGGTCGAGCGCGTCGGGCAGCAACCCGGCGATGTACGAGCGGGGGATGATGACGCGCTCGTCGACATAGAAGCGAAATTCGCCGAGCCAAGCCTCGCGCGTCAGGTAGGCGGCCGGGATCCGCTCGTTCACGCGCCGGTCCACCATCCGCATCAGATCGCTGCGCTCGGTCGCAGTGAGCCGCGCGTCGAGGAACGGGTCGAGGCGATCCAGCGGCAGATGCAACGTGTGCTGCACGAGGTACACGGCCTCGTCGTAGGCGCTGGCCATGCCGTGCCCGAAAAACAGCCCTCCCGCCATGAAGCGCGAAACGGCGTAGCGGATCCAGTCGCGAACGGTCTCGAGTTCCTGGACGGGGTTGCTCATCGGCAGGGAAGCGCCTACGCCTGCAGCAGTCGATCCAGTATGCCACGGTACAAGCGCGCCAGCGGCTCGAGGTCGTCCACCGCGATCCGCTCGTTGACCTTGTGGATGGATTCATTGACGGGGCCGAGCTCGACAACCTCGCGGCAAATGTCGGCGATAAACCGCCCGTCCGACGTGCCACCGGTGCAGGAGAGCTCGGGCTGGATGGCGCAGACCTGCCGTATGACGCCGCCGACGGTCTCGACCAGCCTGCCGCGCGGCGTGAGATAGGGGCGGCTTGGCTCCGTCCACTCGATCGCGTAGTCGAGGCCGTGCTGCGCAAGCACGGCCTCGAGGCGCTGGCGCAGGCTCTGCGGTGTGCTGGCCGTTGCGTAGCGGAAGTTGAAGTCGAGCTCGAGGTTTCCCGGAATGACGTTGAGCGCACCGGTGCCTGCGCGGACATTCGACGCCTGCCACGTCGTCGGCGGAAAGTATTCGTTGCCATCGTCCCAGCGCGTCGCCGCCAACTCGGCGACCGCCGGCGCCGCGAGATGGATCGGGTTCTTCGCGAGGTGCGGATAGGCGATATGCCCCTGTATTCCGCGAATGGTGAGTCTCCCGGACAGCGATCCCCGGCGTCCGTTCTTGATCATGTCGCCCAGGCGCTCGACCGAGGTCGGCTCGCCGACCACACAGTAGTCGATCGACTGGCCCGCGGTGCGCAGCTTGTCGACCACCTTCACCGTGCCGTCGGTCGCCGGGCCTTCCTCGTCGGAAGTGATGAGCAGCGCGATCGATCCGGCGTGGGCGGGAACCGAGGCGATGAAGCTCTCCACCGCGACCACGAATGCCGCGAGGGACGCCTTCATGTCGGCGGCTCCGCGCCCATACAAGTACCCATCGCGCAGCGTCGGCACGAACGGATCCGAGCGCCACTCGCCCAAGGGGCCGGCAGGGACGACATCGCTGTGACCGGCGAAGCAGACCACGGGCGACGTGTCGCCGCGCCGGGCCCAAAGGTTGGCGACCCCGTTCGATACCAGCGTGTCGCAGCGAAAACCCAGGGGCCGCAGCCGGGCACTCAAGATTTCCTGGCACCCCGCGTCCTGGGGCGTCTGCGAGCGACGAGCAATGAGCTCGCGGGTGAGCTCGAGCACCGGCGCTTGGCCGGTCTGCGTGCGCGCCGGTCCGCGCCCGTTCACTGCGGGCGGTTCAGCAGGCCAGGATCGATTTGCAGGGCGGCGAAGTCGCCGTGGATCAGCTTCCCGGACTCATCGGCCTCGGCGGCCTCGACCTTCGCGGAGGGGGTGTTCTGATTGACCAGCCACGCCAGGTTGGTCGGCGAGTCGGAGGCCGTCATCGCCTCGTCGTAGGTCACGACTCCATCGAGGTAGAGACGACACAAAGCCTGTTCGAAGGTCTGGGACCCGGGATACAGGCTCTGCTCCATCGCCTCCTTGATCTGGGTGATCTCTCCGTTCTTGATCAGCTCGGCGATCAGCGAGGTGTTGAGCAGGATCTCCACCGCCGGCTGCTGCTCACCCTCCTTGTTGCGCACCAGCCGCTGGCACACGATCGCCCGCAGGCCGATGGAGAGGTCGGAGAGCAGGCCGGCGCGGGCGTCATAGGGGAACATGTTGATGATCCGCGACATCGCGTGATAGCTGTTGTTGGCGTGCAGTGTCGACAGGCACAGGTGGCCTGTCAGGGTGTGCAACAGCGCATGCTGCATCGTCTCCCGGTCGCGGATCTCACCGATCATGATCAGGTCGGGCGCCTCGCGCAGGGCATTTGGCAACGCTTTGTGGTAGCCCTGGGTGTCGATGCCGATCTCGCGTTGATTGACGATCGATTGCTTGTGCTCGAACAGATACTCTATCGGGTCCTCGAGGGTCAGGATATGGCCCGTGCGGTTGTTGTTGCGGTAGTCGATCATCGCCGCCAGGGTGGTCGACTTGCCAGAGCCCGTCGCCCCGCAGATCAGCACCATTCCGCGCTTTTCCATGACCAGGTTGAGCAGCACCGGCGGCAGCTTGAGCTCGGAGAACGGCGGGATGTGGCTGCGAACGTACCGGATCGCCAGGGAGATCGTCCCCCGCTGGCGGAAGATGTTGATCCGGAAATTGCCGACGCTGCGGTCGAGATACGACAGGTTCATCTCGAGCTCGTTCTCGAATTCGCGCGCCTGATCCTTGGTCATGAGCTCGTAGGCGATGCGGCGAACCGACTCGACGTCCATCGGCTGGGTGGAGATGGGCGAAACGACCCCGTTGATCTTGATGTTGATCGGCGCGCCGCAGGAGATGAAAAGGTCCGATGCCTGCTTGTCGGCCATCAGCTTGAACAATCGGTCTAGGTACATGGTCGATGTCCCGGTAGCTGTCGGAGACCGCCGTCGCGACCGCTGTCGGGCACGAGGGCGTCTCTTGACAATGTCATGAATTGACAAGAATAACCAAGGTCGAGCAAAGTAACAACTGGACGCGGTCGGCGGCAGGTCTTTCGGGGGTGAGCGCGCGGCCTTGGCGTCGTCTGGAAAACCACACTCCATGCTGGCCATCATCGGCGGAAGCGGGCTCACCCGCCTGTCCACGCTTGCGGTTGCGCATCGCGAGGTCGTGCGCACGCCCTACGGGGAGCCGTCCTCGGCGCTGCTGTTCGGCCAGATTGCCGGCCGCGACGTGGTGTTCCTGGCCCGCCACGGGCACGGGCACACGATTCCGCCACATCGTGTCAACTACAGGGCGAACTTGTGGGCGCTGAAGCAGCGTGGTGTCGACGCAGTGCTGGCGGTGGCATCGGTTGGAGCGATCGTCTCGACTCATACTCCCGGAGACCTCGTACTGCCGTCGCAGATCATCGACTACACGAGCGGTCGTGAGTCGACGTTCTTCGACGGCGGCGATCGGAAGGTCGTGCACGTCGACTTCACACACCCCTACACGGCGGCGCTGCGCGCGCGCTGCCTCGATGCGGCCCGGAGTGCCGGCATCAAGCTGCACGACGGGGCCGTCTATGCCGCGGTTTCCGGTCCGCGGCTCGAAACGGCTTCGGAGATCGACCGCCTCGAGCGTGACGGAGCGACGGTCGTCGGCATGACGGGCATGCCCGAGGCGGCGCTGGCGCGAGAGCTCGGCCTCGACTACGCCTCGATCGCGGTAGTGGTCAACCACGCGGCCGGCCGCGGCGACAGCGCGCAGG
>DASPTZ010000069.1:0-3035 GCA_035623155.1 Casimicrobiaceae bacterium
CGGGGCTCCCGCTTCGGGACCCGACCTCAAAGGCGGCATGTTCGTCCAGCCGACCATCTTCACGGATGTCACCAACCGCATGCGCATCGCGCAGGAGGAAGTGTTCGGACCGGTGTTGTCGATCATCGGATTCGACACCGAAGAAGACGCGATCGAAATCGGCAACGACGTGGTCTACGGTCTCGCCGCGGGCGTGTGGACCCGCGACATCGGCCGCGCGGTGCGGATGTCGAAGGCGCTGCGCGCGGGGATGGTATGGGTCAACATCTATCGCGCCTACAGCTACATGGTACCGATCGGCGGGATGAAGCACTCCGGTCTCGGGCGCGAAAGCGGCATCGAGGCCATCAAGGAGTATTTCGAGACCAAGAGCGTAATGCTCGCCACCGGCTCGGCACCGCCAGCGAACGCGTTCGTGCAGCGTTAGGGAACCTCTGTCGGCGCAGTCTCGAGCTCGGTCTACCGGGTGGTGGTCCGCACCTGGACCGACCAGGTCTCTAGACCCTCTCTTGCCGGGGAGAAGCTATGACTCGACTCAAGGTTGGAATCATCGGCCTGGGACACATCGGCCGCCCCATGGCGTTGCGCATGCTGGAGAAAGGTCTGGACCTCACAGTCTACGATCGTAATCCTCCCAAGATGGAAATGTTGCGCGCCGAGGGCGCGGGCGTCGCGAACACTCCGTGCGAACTGGCCGACATCTGTGAAGTGATCGTCGTCTCCATGCCGTCGCAGCAGGCGAGCGTCCAGGTGTGCCTCGGGGACAACGGCGTCGTCCATGGCAAGGCGGTCCGCATCTGCATCGAAACGTCCACCGTCGGTAGCACGGCGATCCACCAGATTGCCTGTGGACTGCGCGCAAGGGGCATCGGCATGATCGATGGGCCCGTCAGCGGCGGGCCGCCGGGCGCGCGCGCCGGAACTCTTGCGGCGATGGTCTCAGGGGCTGAATCGGATGTCGAGCAGGCGCGGCCCGTGCTCGATGCGATTGCAACGAACGTGTTCTATCTCGGCGCGAAACCGGGCATCTCGCAGGTAGCCAAGATCATCAACAACCACATTTCGGCAGCCGGGCGCCTCGCTACACTCGAAGGCTTGGCGATGGGCGTGAAGGCGGGACTGGATCTCAAGACGCTCAACGACATCCTGAACGCTGGCACCGCACGCAACTTCACGACGACGCACAAGGTACCGGCGGCGATTCTCACCAAAACCGACAAGGTGAACAGCCCACTGAGCCTTGGAATCAAGGATGAGACGCTACTGCTCGAAGAGGCAGCGCGTTATGGCGCTGCGATGTGGACGGCGCCGCGCATCGTCGAGTTCTATCGCGAGGCGGCCGCCGCCGGATACAAGAACGAGGACAGCATGAAGGTCTTCCTTTATGTCCAGTCGCAGTCCGCTCGGGGTGGCGCGAAACTGGCGCCCGACTGGAAGGAGTAAAGAGAGCAGGAAGCGTTGATTCTCTGCTCGCTCGCTCTTCCGCATCGCGAGCTCGACGCGTCGACCTCGATCAGCGACCAGATCGTTCAGTCGGGCTTAGCGCCAGTTAGCAAAGTGCGTCTTTACGAGCGGTTGCACCACCGGCCGAACGCAGGCGAGTGTCGTGCTCGTTCCGCAGGGACGCCAAGTCTTTCCGACGCTGACGGTGCGGGAGAACCTCGAGGTCGTCGCGGACACACTGGGCGTTGGGCGGAGTAAAGTCGATGCGGCTTTGGAGCGACTCCCAGTGCTGAGAGAGTGGCACAACAAGCCGTCGGGCGTGCTGAGCGGAGGCGACGCGGCCGAAAGCGCTCCTGCTAGACGAACCGACATTGGGGTTGGCTCCTGCGATCGTCGCCGGCGTCGCGCGCACGATCGCCGAGCTTGCCGCATCCGGCATCGCCGCCGCGTCGCTGAGCCTTCCATTCGACTAATTCGAAATCGGGTCGATCGAGGTCACGTGATCATGCGGGGCCGCGTCGTTGCCAGTGCCGAGGATTCGAGTCAACTCGAGGAACGCTATGTCGAGTGCATGGGGCTCGCGTAAGGGTCGAAGCACTCGGCCCTCGGGCGCGAGAGCGGCACCCAGGACCAACGCTCGTGCTATAGCTCCTGGCGCGTCGGCCGGAACAGGATTTCGTTCACGTCCATCTCTTCCGGCTGGCTGAGGGCGAAGACGACCGCGCGCGCGAAGGACTCGGCAGGCAGGGCAACGGGCTCGACCCTCTTGCGCACGGCGTCGGCAATGTCCGGCTCCGAGATTCCATCGAGGAGCTCGGTACGCACCGCGCCGGGCGAGATCACGGTCGTGCGGATGTTGAAGTGCCGCAGCTCCTGCCGCACACCCTCCGCCAGCGCGCGGATGGCGTGCTTGGTTGCAGCGTACACGACCATGCCGGGCGCCACCTTGTGTCCGGCAACCGACGACACGAACACGAGGTGTCCCGACTTCTGCTGCTTCATGTGCGGCAATGCCGCGGCCACGCCGTACAGCACGCCCTTGAGGTTGATGTCGATCGTGGAGTCCCATTCGCCGACCTTCAGGCGCTCGAGGGGCGCAACCGGCATGATGCCGGCGTTGTTAATCAGCACGTCGACGCGCCCGTATCGGTCGACAGTGCTATCCACTAGTCGCTTGACTTCGTCGCGGGATGTGACATCCGTTGCCAGCGCGAGGGCGGCGCGCCCCGCAGCGACGAGCTGGTCGGCGAGCGCTTGAATGCGGTCGATGCGGCGGGCGGCGAGGACCACCGTCGCCCCTTCCTGCGAAAGCATGCGGGCCGCCGCAGCGCCGAGTCCGCTGCTCGCGCCGGTGATGACCACAACCTTGTCCTTTATTCCCTTAGTCATGCGCTAGTCTCCGTTAACCGTCACCTCATGATTGATCGAAGCCGTAGAGAGCCGCGGGATTGACGACCAGCAGCTTACGTACCATTTCCTCTGTGCCGGCCCAGCGCGCCAACGCCATGAGAAGCTTGCGTAGCGCCTCGTGCGCCGTTATCCCCCGCCAGTCGCTCTGCGGCCAATCGCTGCCCCAGACCAGCCGATCCGGC
>DASPTZ010000070.1:0-11808 GCA_035623155.1 Casimicrobiaceae bacterium
TGATTGAGCCGGTGGCCTGCACCCCGGCGGCGGGCTGGGAGAAGGGACAGGTCGAGATTCAGGTCGGGCATGTGCGCGAGCAGGTGTTCACGCCGCGACTCAAGGCGGCCAATCTCGCGGAACTCAACGCCCTGCTCGAGCGCCGCTGCGTCGAGATCGCCCAGCGGCTGGCGCATCCCGAGCAGCGCGAGCGTACCCGCTGGGAGGTCTACGAGGCCGAGGAACGCGCGGCACTGCTACCGCTGCCCGCGCCCTACGATGGCTTTGCCGAACGCGAAGTGCGGGTGAGTTCCACCGCGCTGGTACATTACGATCGCAACCGCTACAGCGTGGATTGCCGCTGGGCAGGCAAGACCGTGTCGGTGCGCGCCTACGCCGCGCGCATCGTCATGGTGGCCGACGGCCAGATCGTCGCCGAACATACGCGCAGCTTCGAGCGCGAGCGCACCTTCTTCGATCCCTGGCACTACGTGCCAGCGCTGGCGACGAAGCCTGGGGCGTTGCGCAATGGCGCGCCGTTCCGCGACTGGCCGCTGCCGGGGGCGATTCTCGAGCTCCGCGATCGCCTCCTCAAGAAGCCCGGTGGCGATCGCCAGTTCGTTACCATCCTCAACGCGATCCGCAGCGATGGCCTGGAGGCGGTGACGGTCGCCTGCGAGCTCGCGCTCGAGGCGGGCACGCCGAGCAGCGACTACGTGCTCAACGCGCTCAACCGGCTCAAGCCGCAGCCAACCATCGCGCCGGTCGCGACGCCGGCGGAGTTGCGCCTGAAGGAGGAGCCGCGGGCCGATGTCAGCCGCTACGACGCCCTGCTCAAGAAGCTCGCCCTGGCCGCGCTGATCACGCTGCCGGTGCTCGCCGCCACGGAGATGCCCCATGGATCGGCTTGAGATGATCGCGCGACTCAAAGCGCTGCGCTTGCACGGGATGGTGGCCGCCTTCGATGAAGTCATCGACGAGGGCATCAAACGCACCCGTACCCCGTTCGACGTGCTCGGGCGGCTCCTTCAGGCCGAAGATGCCGAGCGTCAGGCGCGCTCGGTGCGCTACCAGATGAGTGTCGCCAAGTTCCCCTTCTACCGCGATCTCGACAGCTTCGAGTTCACCGAGTCACCGGTCAACGAACAGCTCATCCGCCAGCTCTACAGCGGCGAGTTCACCTCCGAGGCCCGCAACATCGTCTTCGTCGGCGGCCCAGGCACCGGCAAGAGCCACCTCGCGATCGCCATCGCCGCCCACGCCGTGAAGAGCCGCAAGCGCACCCGCTTCTACAACGTCGTCGATCTCGTCAATCAACTCGAATTGGAGAAGAACGCGGGCAAGCAGGGACGGCTCGCGCATCGCCTCACCCACACCCAGATCGTGGTGCTCGATGAGCTGGGCTATCTACCGTTCAGCGCCAACGGCGGGGCGCTGCTCTTCCACCTGATCAGCAAGCTCTACGAGAAGACGAGCCTGATCGTGACCACCAACCTGTCATTCTCGGAATGGAGCGCGATCTTCGGCGATCCCAAGATGACCACCGCGCTGCTCGACCGGCTGACCCATCGCTGCGACATCGTCGAGACTGGCAACGAGTCCTATCGGTTCAAGAAACGCCGTTGATCCGAAGCCTTCCCGACATCAAACCAATGGAGGCAACCCTTCAACTGCTGACCCGCTGAACCCAAGAGCCCCTGGTCAGTTTTAAGTGATCACACCTGGTCCAGTTGGCGTGATCATTGACAGCCAAGAAGGTTCCCGCGTCTATATCCTGTACGTAATGCGTGCTGAACGGCTGCTGCGACCGGGTGTTCTCGCCCAACGCAGCAGGAAGAAGCAATAGTCCACGCGACAGGACCCGCCTCCGGATACACGAGCCCGGCACGCGCGCTGCCGATGTGGCTCGGGCCGGGCCTCGACGAGTACGCCTCGGAGACGTAGTTTGCTTGCCTCATAAGCGTGGTTCTGGTTCCAATCGTCGTCCCTTGGAGCTATGTGATCAAACGCTATGCCCGATCGACCGGCGACGCTTGAAGGAGGCGCCCCCGAGCACCATCCCAAGACGCTAAAGCGGGGCCCGAGAGCATGATCTGCGCCATCAAAGCCGAGGTGAGCGAACCATCGGCGAAGACCTTTGCGTTCAACGCGCAGAAGACAATGTACGGAGGCAAGCACATTGCATTGCCAAAGGCGATACGGTCTTCGTCTTTGCAAGCGAGAACGAAGGCGGGCCAGGCCTCATTGCGAAAAGGGGGTCGTCACCTTGGCCAAAGCGATCCCAAAGAAACCCGGAATCGCCCGCCAAACGCCACGTGTGAGTATCACCGTCAATCGCACCGCGCGCGCGAAGCGGCGCGTGGGGCGGAGCGAGCTCAGATCTTTTTCCGATTGGAACGACGGTCGACCCGAGACCGAGCTCAACTTCAAATTCTATCGCCAGGGTACGAACAAGCTCGTGGGCATTTCAGATGAAGCGGCCGCGTTCCTACGCGGATTCTTTTGGCGCGGACGCGGCACGAAGTTCCGCTTTGTGGTAGTTAGCGCCTGGCGCGATCCGGGCCAACAGCGGTCGTAGACCGGAGTCACTGAAAGCAGTCCTTCGATGGCATTGTCGATCGGCGAACGAACTCGTCGACCTGCGCTGCCAGCCGCGCGCCGCCGTAGGCTACGCCCCGACGGGCTTCCCATTGTCGGACCCGCGACTTCCGGCCTCGGTCGCGCCGAGCGCCTCTTGCGTGGCCGCATGCGGCGAACTGGCCGCCATCCGCCCAAGATCTTCCTGCACCATGTGCAGGTGAATCCTGAGTCGGTGCAAATCGAGTTCGAACGAATGTGCGACTTTGAGTGAACGTACCGCAGATTCGATCTCCCTGACTCGCTTCTCGTACTGTGCGAGTTGCGAAGCGCCGGCGTTCCGACCGAGATCCCGTTCGACATTCCCCAGGTCCCGGTGCAATTGGTTGATGTGACGAACGTGCAGCCATCTGTAGACGCGAGGCGCAAACCCAACCAGCGGAATGAATATCGCGACGACGGGACGACAAAGAACACGATCCGGTCGAGGAGCGACGTCAGCCAAAAGGATGTATACCGTTGCCAGAAGCTACCGCCGGAGCGATAAAACGCCTCTGCGGTCGGAGAGAGCGGCAGATCGTTGGGTTGCTCGGCAGGAAATTCGCCGAGACGATTGAATGGGCCAGGCGGCCAATGCACCTCGCGCATCGCCTCGAGCAGCAGGTATTGCAAGGCGGGATGAAGGTTTTTTCGGACGAGTACCCGGTTGCGGATGGCAAGGAGATTGACGTCCGAATCGGGAATGTCCCGGGCCAAGCTGACGAGACCGCGCGATAACACGACGTGCTTCAGACCGGGCACGGTCTTGGAGATAGCTTCAGCTTGTGCCACGTTCATTATTCGGACATTGGGGACAGCGAGTGCGCGCTCCAGGAGCTTGTCCCTCAATTGAGCCGGAAGCATCGTTGCATCGATTTCGCCCGCGACCAGTGCATCGATTGACTCGGCGAAGTCAAGATCCACGAGACGGATGGAATCGTCCAGTGCACCCGTTGCCTTTAGAACTTCCAACATAAGCTGCCGTAAGGCGGTGGTCGGCGTCCCGATGGACAGGCGCTTTCCTCGGAATTGCACGAATTGCGTAATAGGCTCGGCGTTCCTGTAGAAGATGAATATCGGCGAATCCGAGATTCCACCGAGTGAATACATGGTCTCCGGATCACGCGATTCCGTGAAACCGAATGTGGTGATGCCCGCCTGCACTCCAGAGGCGGCATCGCTCAACACATTGAGATCCTCTACCGCACTGGCATAGTTGCGAACCTCCAGCTCCACACCATTTCGAGCAAGTATCCGTGCGTATTGTCGGGCGAGATCGTCGTAGGTCGTTGCTGCGATGCCGGCAGCGATTGCGAAGTGACGTGGGGGAAGCGGATCGATCAGGCGATAGACGAGATACAAGGCAAGCGCGATCGCCGCCGGAAGAAGCGCGACAAACACAGGCTTCGGCAGCCTACGCAGCATGTCCTAGGTCCGAGGAGAGCTCGCTGTACGCCCGGCAGGTCTGCCGGGACGCAGGCGTTCGGCTTAGCAGGCCGTACTCTTATGTTCCCTCAGAAGTCGATCATAACCTTGATCGCTTCGCGCTCGTTCATCGCCCGGTACCCGTCGGGCACGCCGTCGAGGTTGGTGACGCGGTCGAACACGCGCCCCGGCTGGATCCTGCCTCCGAGAACGTCGGGCAGCAGCTCCTTGATGTAAGCGCGAGCCGGAGCAGGGCCGCCGCCGACGCTGATGTTGTTGTAAAAGGACTGCAAAGGGGCCGGGACGCTTTCGTAGTGCGGCACTCCCACCCGCCCGATGGCGCCGCCCGGACGCGTGATGTGGAGCGCGGTCACCATCGCCTGTTCCGCGCCAACGCATTCGAGGACTGAGTGCGCGCCGAAGCCGCCGGTCAGCTCACGCACGCGCTCGACGGCAGCCTCGCCACGCTCACTCACAACGTCGGTCGCACCGAACGTGCGCGCCAGCGCGATACGGTCCGGATGGCGGCCCATCAGGATGATCTGCTCGGCGCCTAGGCGCTTCGCCGCGATGACGCCGCACAAACCGACAGCGCCGTCGCCGATAACGGCGACTTTGTGACCGCGGCCGACCTTGGCAGCTCGCGCGGCATGATGCCCGGTCCCCATTACATCGGAGAGCGTGAGCAGCGACGGCATCAACGCGTCATCTTCGCGCACCGGCAGCGCGAACAGCGTTCCGTCGGCCAGCGGTACGCGGACCGCTTCTGCCTGAGCGCCTGGGACTTGCATGCCGAAGAAGCCTCCGTGAACGCAAGACGTCTGCAGCCCTTCGTGGCAGAACGCGCAGGTGCCGTCCGAGTAAGCGAACGGCATCACGACGACGTCCCCGATCTTCACCTTGCGCACGTCGGCGCCGACGGTTTCGACCACACCGATTGCCTCGTGGCCCATTCGCCGGCCACCTTCGACGGGCTCCATTTCCTTGTACGGCCACAAGTCGCTGCCGCAGATACAGGCGCGCGTGACGCGGACCACCGCGTCGGTCGGATCAACGAGGGTCGCGTCGGAGACGTTCTCGATGCGAACGTCTCCGGCACGGTACATAACAGCAGCGCGCATGTTCAATCGCTCCTTCTTATGATGTTAGGTCGAGGTTCATTTCGTCTCATCCTCGGGAATCATTGCTGTGCACGCACTTCGGCGAGGTCGCCGTACCAGTAGCCGGCAGTTACGCCACCGTCCATGAGGAAGTCGCTGCCGGTGATGAACCCACCGTCAGGGCCCATGAGCAGCGCGCCCACCGCGCCTACCTCGTCCGGCGTGCCGGCGCGGCCGACCGCGGACCCCTCGATCATGCGCCGGTAACCTGCGCCACGCGGTCCGCCGAGCTCGTCCTTGGCGAGCGGGGTCATAACGATACCCGGGCTGATCGTGTTGACCCGCGCACCGCGCCTGCCCCAGCGCACCGCTTCGGCCATTACGCGCAGCGAGTTGCCGCGCTTCGAGAGCTGATACGCGTGAAGGGAATCCTTCACCTGGTCGAGCTGCAAAAAGGGAAGCGCGAGCAACTCCTCAACGGGTGTTGTCGCCAAAGCCTTGTTCTGTTCGACGGTGAGCGGAGGAAGGCGATGCCCGGACTGCGACGAGATGACGATACCGGCCCCACCGCGGGCAATGACATTGCCGAACTCCTCCAAGACGAGCGCCGTGCCATACAGATCGACTTTGAAGATCGTTGCCGGCGACGCCTGGGTGGGCGAGACACCTGCAGCGTGAATGAGGCCGGTGACGTCGCCCAGCTTCGTGGCCGTCTGGACGAGCGCATGCACGGCCTCACGCGAGGACACGTCGACCGTGGCGACGCTCACCTCGTAGCCGGCGTTCCCGAGAACCTCAGCCGCCGCACGAGCGTTGTCGGGGCGCATATCGGACAGCAACACGTGCTTTGCCACCCCGACTCGCCGCGCGATCGCTTGACCGATCTGACCCGCTCCGATGACTACGATCACGTTTTTCATACTTGCTCCCGACATAGTTAACTTCCATTAAGTTCGTGTATTGTGGTCTTCACGCTTCTTGCGCGCGATCGATCACCGCGACGCGAGCATGGCGTTCAGGTCGTCGCGAACTCTTTGCGGCTCGGTCGCGAGCGGCATGTTGGCCATGTCATGCACGGCGTCGAGTGCACCTGGCGGGTCCGCAGCGAGCGGAGCGAACAACGCGTCGAAGTCCATCGGCGCAGCACCCTTCGCGGAGATGAGCTCAAAGGTTTTTCGCAACGCCTGATTCGAGCTCAGGCTGTGAACGAGGACCTCCGCGATCTGACGCCGTGCGACCGCTCCGTCGCTGGGATCGCCGGCCTGGCGTCTATCGCCCTGCAGGAGCACCAGCCGGTGCTCGTCCGGACCGTTGTAGTCGAACCAGCCGGGTCGCACGACCGTGTACGGCAATCCGCTGGCGCGTACCAGCCGCTCCGAGCGCCGCTTCCAATCGTGGGCCTCGGTGGAGCGGTTGTAGCTGCCGGTGCGGTTGGTGACGCCGATGGCGGTCATCAATGCGACGCGCGCTTTGCGCGCACCCAACGCCCTGAGAACGTTACGCACGCCCCCGTAATCCACGCGCTCGGCGCCGGCCTTTCCGAGGCCGTCCGATCCGAGCGTGAACACGATGGCGTCGACGCCGTCGACCGCGCCGGTGAGCGTCTCGGGGTGCGTGACGTCGCCGTTGACCACTTGCGCTTTGCGGGGAAGCTGACCAGCCTTGCGTCGGTCGCGCACGAGGGCACGCACGGAATGCCCGTGCTTGATTGCTTCATCGACGACAAGTTGGCCGATGCTGCCGGTCGCGCCGACGACAAGCACGGTGTGCTGTGCGTTCATGATGTTCGTCCCGTACTTGCCATCAAGTTGGCTGAGGCGGCGTTCGCGATTCGCCGCGTTCTCGTCAGCGGTTGATAAGCTGCTGTCGGTCGGGCGAGTACCGCTCGCCTTGAACGGTGATCTGCGACAGAGCGTCGGCGATCTGCTGCACATCGTCCGCCGCGAGTTGCACGGCTGCCGCGCCCACGTTCTCCTTCAGGCGGTGCAACTTGGTCGTACCGGGAATCGGAACGATCCACGGCTCTTGCGCAAGGAGCCAGGCGATCGCGATCTGCGCGGGCGTCGCCTGCTTTCGCGAAGCAATCCGGCCGAGCAGATCGACGAGAACGCGATTGGCCTTCCGCGCCTCCGGCTTGAAGCGCGGTACCGTGTTCCGGAAGTCGGTACGATCGAATGTCGTTTCCTCGTCGATCGCGCCTGTTAGGAAGCCCTTGCCCAACGGGCTGAAGGGCACGAAGCCTATCCCGAGCTCTTCGAGCACCGGAAAGACTTCCTTCTCCGGCTCGCGCCACCACAGCGAGTATTCGCTCTGCACCGCCGTGACGGCCTGCACTCCGTGGGCACGGCGGATGGTTTGCGCCCCCGCTTCCGACAACCCGAAGTGCTTCACCTTACCTTGCTGAATCAGCTCCTTCACCGTGCCCGCGACGTCCTCGATGGGTACGTTCGGGTCGACTCGATGCTGGTAGAACAGGTCGATGCGGTCGGTCTGCAGACGCCTGAGCGATGCATTAGCGACTTCCCGGATACGCTCCGGCCGGCTATCGAGCCCCGCATGCGCATCTCCAGATCGGAAACCGAACTTCGTCGCGATAACGACGCGATCGCGAAACGGCGCTAGCGCCTCTCCGACCAGTTCTTCGTTCGCAAACGGGCCATACGCTTCGGCGGTATCAAAAAAAGTCACGCCTAGGTCGACGGCCGAGCGAATCAGGTTGATCGCAGCCTGCTTCTCCGTCGCCGGGCCATAGCCATAGCTCAGGCCCATGCAGCCGAGGCCAACCGCTGAGACTTCGAGGTTCTTTCCGAGCTTGCGCTTGTGCATATCTCGTCCTTCGACAGTAACTCAACCGTCCTACGCGGGCTTCTGCTGGCCGGCGTTCTGCGCCGCCTGATACTCCTCGTCCGTAACCTTCTCCATCCAGTCGACGGTCTTCCCGTGGAGCTTCTCGACGATGGCGATGTGGGTCATCGCAGTGGTTGTAGTCACGCCGTGCCAATGCTTCTCACCTGGAGGACACCATAGGACGTCGCCGGGGCGAAGCTTCCTTACCGGTCCTCCCCAGCACTGCACAAGCCCGCATCCCGCTGTGACGATCAGGGTCTGGCCGAGTGGATGGGTGTGCCAAGCATTGCGCGCGCCAGGCTCGAATGTCACGCTGACGCCCAGCGCACGCGCTGGCTCGGGCGCCTCGAATAGCGGATCGATGCGCACCCTGCCTGTGAAGTAGTCAGCCGGCCCTTTAACTGACGGTTGTGAACCGCTTCTGTGGATCTCCATTTCCAGACCCCGCAAAAGAAATTGCACGCGCCCGCCGATGTGCTTGTTCGCTATCAGACCAGGCGCGGGCGGTAACGACTGTGCACATGATGCCCGCTCGGGAATCGTGGATAAAGCGGTAGAATGCGCATGCGATACTGATAAATTGTCAGTAATGGACCGGGAAGACTGGGGCGCTCTCGCGGCTTTCGCCGTCGTCGCCGAGGAACGAAGCTTCACGCGAGCCGCCTCGCGGCTCGGCGTGTCGCCTTCAGCGCTTAGCCATACCTTGCGGCGACTCGAGGATCGATTGCGCGTCAGGTTGCTCGCGCGCAGCACGAGAAGCGTGTCAACGACGGAAGCTGGGGAGCGGTTGCTCGCGCGGCTTCGTCCGGCGATCGAGGAGATTTCAGGCGCAGTCGACGAGCTGGGTCGCCTTCTCGACCGTCCGTCGGGGCGCGTGCGCATCACAGCGTCAAGGACTGCAGCGCGGATGGTGATAGCGCCGGTGCTGCCGCGGTTCGTCGAGCACTATCCGGAGATCGTTGTCGAAGTGCTCATCGACCCTGGGCTGACCAACATTGTCGAGGGACGGTTCGACGCCGGTATTCGGCTCGGCGAGTCTCTCGAGAAGGACGTCGTGGCCATTCCGGTGACGGGCCAACTGCGCATGGCCGTCGTCGGAGCTCCGCAGTACTTCGCGGTGCATGCCAAGCCGTCAACTCCGCAGGATCTGCGCAAGCACCGCTGCATCAACTTCCGGCTGCCGACCGCGGGCACGCTCTACAAATGGGAATTCGAGAAGGGACCCCGCAAGATCGACGTGGGCGTCGAGGGACCGCTGGCGTTCGACGACGAAGAGATGGTGCTGAGTGCCGCTCTCACCGGTGTCGGCCTCGCGTACCTGATCGAAGACCAGGTCGTTTCACTGGTGAAGACGGGCTTGCTGTCGCGGGTGCTTGACGATTGGTGTCCGCCGTTCCCAGGCTTCTTCTTGTACTACCCCGGACGGCGGCAGGTGTCGCCCGCGCTCGCAGCCTTCATCGACGCAGTGCGAGTTTCGAATAAACCTGGAAGGCACCGTTGACGCCCGCGAAGCGTTCCGACATGGCGTTGCGCAATTGAGGCCAATGGAGCCCGGGACCAAGCAGGCCACGAACGTCAACTTGCGAGATGCGCGAATGGCTGATGAGCGTCGACTTGAGCCGGTCGACCAAAGCATCAGACCGGACCTAAGCCGACGCTCCCAGGCTGCCTCGGTGGCGATCAGCACGGGCGTTGCATTCCTCCCCGCGACACTCGTATCCTCCCTCGCTAGATTACCGAGTCGGAGCGGGCTATGACCCAGTCCACCTTTAACGGCAGCTGCCTGTGCGGTGCCGTGAAGTATGAAGTAACCGGCGAGCCGAAGCGATTCTTCCACTGCCATTGCTCGCGGTGCCGCAAGGCGACAGGTACCGGGCACGCCTCAAATCTGTTCCTCCAACCGGGGATGCTTAAATGGCTCAGCGGCGAAGAGCAGATCCGTGCGTTCAAGGTGCCCGACGCCGAGCGGTTTACCAACCATTTCTGCGCCACCTGCGGTAGCCGCTTACCGCGCCAGACAAGGGACACCGATGTCGTCATGATTCCGGCCGGGTCGTTGGACGACGAGGCCCCGATTAGGCCACAAGCGCGCATTTTCTCTGCGTCACGCGCAAGCTGGTCCTGCACCGGTGACGAATTGCCGGTCTATCCGGAATACCCGCCCCGGTAGGGGTGGAATGACACGGACTGCGCAAGCGCGGCGGTTCTCGCAATCGGCAGTAACGGGTCGCGATCCGACCTCCGGCTTGGGATCCCTCGGACGGCGTCCGCTTTCGCAATTTCCTAAGGCGGCTTCGGGTCGCGATTTGCCGTTCGAAGGGGGCGTGCGCAGTCGGTAAACGGTTTTAGCAGGTTATCCTTATTCCTGACGACAACCGGCGCAAGCGGTTGCACGATGATCTTGGGCACGCGTCCGCAGGAGTTGTTTGGCCGCAACCTGTACGGTCAGCGGATCCTTAGTGTTTGAAGGGTTGCCCTCCAATGATTTTCGCAACGGTAACAATCGCACGGGCAGTCTGCTTGACCGAGAAGAGAGTAGGTCGAGTCTGACCGCTTCGATCTTTGGATTCCTTGCGACTTCTCTCGCACCGCAGTTTTGTCCGGCTGTGGCTCGCTCGCCTCACCGGCACACTCGGCAATCAGATGCTGCTCGTAGCGGTGGGTTGGCAGATGTACGAGCTGACGGCGTCGGCGTGGGATCTCGGTCTGGTCGGTTTGTTGCAATTCGTCCCGTCCGTGGCGCTGGTGTTGGTCGCTGGCCATGTGGTCGATCGGCATCATCGTGCACGGGTGCTTGCAGTTTGCCTCGAGTGTCAGGCCGTTGTAGCCGCGCTGCTCGTTGTGCTAGCAATCGGGGGAGGCACCAGCCGCAACTGGCTGCTGCTGATCTCCGTTGCATTGGGTGCGCTCCGAGCGTTTCAGATGCCGGCGCAGCAGGCGCTGACGCCGTGCCTTGTCCCGGCTGAACTACTGCCGCGGGCGTTGGCGGCAACCGCAAGCGGAATGCAGGCCGCAATCATCGCAGGACCCGCCCTCGGAGGAGTACTCTACATCGCCGGGGCACAGGTAACCTACGCCGTATCCGCCGTGCTGTTCTTCGTGGCAGCGGCCGGCTGCTTTTCAATCCACTACGATCATACGCCTCCGACAGGCGCAACCTCACTGGCAACGCTCGTCGCCGGGTTGAGGTTTGTCTTCGGGCGGAGGGTCGTGCTTGGCGCCGTGTCACTCGATCTCTTCGCGGTGCTCCTTGGCGGTGCGACCGCGTTGTTACCGATCTATGCGAAAGACGTACTGCACGTCGGTCCTTGGGGCCTCGGCCTCTTGCGCGGCGCGCCGGCCGTGGGGGCGCTTGCCATGTCGCTCGCGCTGTCACGCTGGCCCATCACGCGTAATGCGGGCCGGTACCTGCTGACTGCCGTTGCTGTCTTCGGCGTCGCCACAGTAGTCTTCGGCGCGTCGAGCAACTTTGCCGCATCGCTGGCGGCGTTAGCCGTCTCCGGTGCCGCAGACATGGTCAGCATCGTCATCCGCCAAACGCTCGTACAGCTCGAGACGCCGAATGACATGCGCGGCCGCGTCAGCGCCGTTAACTCTGTCTTCATCGGAGCCTCGAACCAGCTTGGCGAGTTCGAGTCAGGCGCGGTTGCGGCATGGCTGGGTGCCGTTGCGTCGGTCGTGCTCGGAGGTCTCGGTACCTGCGCGATCGCGGCTCTGTGGTGGCGATTCTTCCCCGAACTCGCCCGGCGTGACCGACTAGTGATTGAGGGTGTGTCGGGCACAACTCCAACGGGGTAGCCCGAAGTCGAGACCTGCGTTAGCTAGTACGGCTCACGCCCTC
>DASPTZ010000071.1:0-6048 GCA_035623155.1 Casimicrobiaceae bacterium
GACCGTTGGCCTTGATCGTCCTGCTTCCCGAATTTGCCGGCAAGATCGGGGCAGACGAGCTTCGCGCACATGTGTCGTCCTACGTGCAAAAGGGGCTGATCTCCCGGTTTGCGGTGCCCGAGCAGATCAAGTTCGTCGACAACCTGCCGGTGACCAGCATCGGCAAGATCGACAAGAAGTTGCTGCGCGAGACCTACAAAGACGAGATGGCCAGCGCCGCAAGCGCGCCCAAGGTCAGAGCGCCGTCCATGGCGTGATCGCCGGATCGATAGCGGCAAAGGAAAATCCCCCGCGCCGCCCTCCCGCGCGAATTGGGCGCGCCCTGTGGGCGAGAGTTGCGCAGGCTTTTCGCAAGGCCAAGGCGAGCTTCTGGTCGCCGCGGCGCCACTTGCTCGACGCGGGACCCAAAGCGGCGACCTACGGCCGGCAGATACGGCCGTTGCTATGGCCGATGGCGCCCGAGCCGATCATGGCTCGACACCCAGTCCCCGTGCAGCACGGCGCTCGCCAGCGAGGTTTCGCCCGCGAGGACGACCGCGGCGCAGATCTCGGCGAATTTGTCCGCGTTGCCGTGGCCCGAGCAGCCCAGCATGTTGAGGCACTCTGTTTGCGTCGCAAGGCCCGTGCCGCCCCCATGGGTCGCGATGATGAGCGACGTCAGAGTGATCGACCAATAAAGATTGCCGTCGTCCAGCAACTGATTGTAACCGACCGCCGCGTGAGACTCGGCAATGTCGGCGACATCCTGGCCGGTGGCAATGAACATCGCCGTCAGCCCGTTCGCCGCGTGGGCGATGTTGTTGGCGGAGCCCGCGAGGAAGGCGCCGACATTCGATATCTGACGCGCAGCGAAGAGCTCGTTCGTACTCACCCCCATGATTTCCTTCAGCATCTCGTTGCGCACTACCGCCTCCGCCACCACCCGCTTTCCGCGAGTCAGAAGCATATTGATCTTCGAATGCTTCTTGTCGGTCTCCATGTTGCCGGACAAGAGATATTTCACATCGACCGGGTAATTCTTCTTGATCCATTCGCAGGCAGCGAGCGTCGCCTTGCCGACCATGTTTTGACCGGCGGCATCACCGGTTGCATAGTTAAAGCGCAGTTCTCTCAACGGACCGATGGAAAATTGTTGGATCTTCACGAGGTTGCCGAACCGGGTGGTTGTTTCGGCGGCCGCTTTGATCGCGCCGAAGTTCTCCTCAACCCAATGGCCGAACTGCCGCGCGCTCTGCGCGTCCTGCAGAACGAATACGGGCGCCCGCTGCATATAGCTTTCGACGACCGTAGTCTTGACTCCGCCACACTCCGTCAGCAGCCGCATGCCGCGGTTGTAGCTTGCAACGAGCGTTCCCTCCGTGGTCGCAAGGGGAACGAAAAAATCCCCTCGCGCGTGTTCCCCATTGATGCGAAGCGGACCGGCGACGCCGATGGGTACTTGAGCCACGCCAACGTAGTTTTCGATATGGCCCTGAACGATCGACGGATCGAACGAGTAGTTGCTTACGTGCGAGAGGTTCGCACCGGTTTGTCTAAGAATAAAATCTCGCCGCTTCGCCGCCTCCGCATCGGTATAGTCATTCTCCTCATCGCGGGGAATCGCCTGCCGGTCCGTCGCCATGTCGGCCCCTCCTGCAATTCAACGCCAAAAACTCAGCATCATGCGCTGCCCCCGCGGCAGCCCTCGTCGACCTAGGAGTCTGTTGGACTTTCACTTCATAGACGCAAATTGAGCAAATACGGCGCCCTCCAAGCCAAATGCTTCGGTCAGACCTCGCTTCGGAGGTGTCTTATCGCCTTGCGGTGCGTCTTGCTCCTTACGTCCGACGGACTTTTAGGACTACCCTGTTAGAACGTAATGCATGACGGCGACTTCTTCAAGTTTCGAAGGGCTCGTACCGTCGCACCGAGAACCCTCGGGCCGTTCAGTTGCTGCTCGGGCACACCAAGTTGGAACGCACGGTCCGCTACCTTGGGATCGAGGTCAACGACGCTCTCGAAATGGCGGAGCAGACGGAGGTGTAGCGCCACGTCACGGGCCGGTCAGCGGATCGGACGCTGACCGACTCAAACATCGCCCACGTCGGCTGATGCGCTCGTTAACAATCTCGAATATGCTGGTTCGGGATGCAAGACGCGGATTTCCGGACGGGTTCAGGCAATCGTGAGAATAGTCGCTGCGATGATCGACCTCGGAGTTGCGCTCTCTGGATGCGCAATCGCTAATCAGGCTGCCGCGAAGCAGACGTTCGCCACCGGCAACCGAGGGTCGACTGCGGCCCGTCGAGCTGTGCGGGCCCGGCGACCCGCACGCGGATTTCCGAGCCGAGTACGGGACGCCAGGAGCCTGCTCGGGCGACAGCTTGCGGAGTGACGCTTGAAGCGAGAATCCTCAAGTACACTCTCTCGCGGCGCTGGAGGCAACCAAGATGAAAGCGCTCGTGTGCAAGAGGTGGGGACCACCCGAGACGCTGGTGGTCGAGCAGATGCCGGACCCGGTCGCCGGCCCCGGGCAGGCGGTGATTCGCGTTCATGCCGCTGGGGTCAACTTCCCCGACGCCCTGGTCATTCAGAACAAGTACCAGTCCACACCGGCGCTCCCGTTCGTACCCGGCAGCGAATGCGCCGGGGTGATCGAGAGCATCGGCGAGGGCGTCACGCAGGTGCGACCCGGCGATCGGGTCATCGCGGTCGTCGAGTCGGGCGCCTTTGCCGAGAAGGTACGCGCGGACATCCGTGCGCTGACCCCGCTCCCCACGGGCGTCGATTTCGTAACCGGAGCGGCGTTCCTGCTGGCCTACGGCACCGCGTATCACGCGCTTTGCGATCGCGCCGCGCTCGCCGAGGCCGAGACCTTGCTGGTGCTCGGCGCCTCAGGCGGCGTCGGCATGGCAGCGATCGAGATCGGCAAGGCACGCGGTGCTCGGGTCATCGCCGCTGCCTCCTCGGAGTCAAAGCGCGCGCTGTGCCGCGAGCATGGCGCGGATGAAGTGATCGACTCCGCGGCCGAGGATCTCAAGCAGACGCTCGCGACGCTCACCGCCGGCCGGGGTGTCGACGTCGTCTTCGATCCGGTGGGCGGGCCATTCACCGAGGCGGCGCTGCGCTGCTGCGCCTGGCGCGGCCGCCATCTCGTCATCGGCTTTGCCAGCGGTGAAATCCCACGAGTGCCGGCGAACCTGACACTGCTCAAGGGTTGCTCGCTGATCGGTGTCTTCTGGGGCCGGTATATGCGGAGTGAGCCGGCGGCGTGGGCAGGCGACCTGCATGCCCTTTTTCTCTGGCTCGAGGAGGGGCGGCTGCGCCCGCACATTCAGAGGCGCTACCCGCTCGAGCGCGGCGCGGACGCGCTCGCGGCACTCCTCGCGCGTCAGGCTTCCGGCAAGCTCGTCATTACGGCGGTGGAGCCTTGAGTGACCGTTACACGGAGTTTGTCGGCACCCGTGAGGTGGATGCACGGCTGCGTCTTGATCCGGGCGCACTCGAGGGTTGGATGCGCGCGCATGTCGAAGGCTTTGCGGGCAAGCTCGCGATCAGCCAGTTCAAGGGCGGACAGTCCAACCTCGCCTACCTTCTGAGCGCGCGGGCGAGCGCCGCTGGGTCCTGCGGCGCCAGCCGCCGGGCAAGCTCCTGGCTTCGGCCCACGCCGTCGAGCGCGAAAATCGGGTGATCACCGCCCTGGCGCATTCGGGTCCGATCCAGGCACATGGCGGGGCTGGGGTGTCGGGCGGCTTTCCCCCGGCATTTGCCTACGCAGGCCCGCCCGCTGCGGGCCGCGGATGGTCCGGACGAAGTGCACCGCCATCAGCTCGGCAGGCTGCAATTGCAGCGCTACGGATCCCGCAGCCGCGCGTGACAGCGTCGGCTCCGGCTCCTGCGGCCCAGCGCGCCGCTCGCTGGCCGGCAGCCGGCGCTCTTGCGGGTGCTAGCGCGGCGATGAGGCCGCAAACGGTGCAGTTGCCGGTGCCATCTCTGCGGCGAACCGCTCGAGGTGATGGTCCATGTCGCCGAAGCCCGAATTGATGAGCGTCAGCCGCTTGAAGTAATGCGCGGTGGCGAGCTCGTCGCTCACGCCCATACCGCCGTGCAGCTGCACCGCTCCCTGGCCGACGAAGCGCGCCGAGCGTCCGACCAGGAACTTCGCCGCCGAGATCGCGCGGCGCCGCTCCCCGGCGTTGCGGACGCCGAGCTTGGCGCTCGCCAGATAGCTCATCGAGCGCGCGAGCTCCGCGTGCAGCAGCATGTCCGCCATGCGATGCTGCAGCGCCTGGAAACCGCCGATGGGTGCGCCGAACTGCCGGCGCGTCTTGAGGTACTCCAGCGTGAGCGCCAGCAGCGCGTCCATCGCTCCCACCGCCTCGGCACACAGGCCCGCGATGGCCGCATCGCTCGCCGCCTCGATCAGCGGCAGGGCGCCACCTTCAGTGCCGATTAGCGCATCGGCAGGCACGCGGACGCCATCGAGCGTGACCTCGGCGACGCTCGCACCGTCGTGCGTGCTGTGCGCCGCGCGTCTCAGTCCTGGCTGCGCGCCCGGCACCAGGAACAGCGAAGGGCCGGAGGCGCCCCGGGCCGAGACCAGCAGGAAATTCGCACCGGCGCCATCGGGCACCACGGACTTGGCACCCTGCAGCACCCAGCCCTGAGCATCTCTGGTCGCACGCGTCGCGACCGCGCCCAATATCCAGCGCGAATCCGCCTCACCGTGTGCGAGGGCAACGCGTATCTCACCAGAGGCGATCGCAGGCAGCAGCCGCTGCTGTTCGGGGTTGCCGGCGCGAACGAGCATCCCGGCACCGACGATCACGCTGGCGAGGTACGGCTCGATCACGAGCGCGCGACCCAGCTCCTCCATCACCACGAGCGCATCGAAGGCGCTGCCGCCCATCCCGCCGAGCGCCTCCGGAATCCCGAGCCCCAGGATTCCCAGTTCTGCGAAACGCTGCCAGATCTCCGGATCACACCCGCTGCCGCTGCGCGCGATGGCGCGGTGCCGGTCGAGCGTGTAGCGCTCGGCGAGGAAGCGGCGCAGGGCGTCACGAATCTGGGTTTGCTCTTCGGTGAAAGTGAAATCCATGGCGTCTAAAGCCCCAGCAGCTGTCGCGCGATGATGTTGCGCTGGATCTCATTCGATCCGGCATAGATCGAGGCCTTGCGGTAGTTGAAGTAGCGACCGGTGACGCCGATTCCGGCCGGCGGCCCGGCGACCGGAGCGTGCCAGTCGGGCGCGAGTGCCTGCGGCTGCTGCAGCACGGCGTGGGGTCCGAGCGCTTCCATGGCAAGCTCGGAGATCGCCTGCTGAATCTGACTGCCCTGCAGCTTGAGCAGCGACGTTTCGGGCCCGGGCGCTTGACGTTCGCGATCCTTCGCGATGACCCGCAGCACCATCACCTCGAGCGCCATGAGGTCGATCTCGAGTTGCGCGACGCGGTCGCGGAAGCGGGGCACATCGATGAGCGGGCGGCCAGCGCCGCTCGGCACGGCCGCGGCGATCGCCTTCAGCTGCTGCAGTGCGCGCTTGCTGACGCCGAGCGCGGCATTCGACACCCGCTCGTGGCCCAGCAGAAACTTGGCATAGGTCCAGCCGTGGTTCTCTTCGCCGATGCGATTGGCGATGGGGACCTCGACCTCGTCGAACCACACCTCGTTGATCTCGTGCTCACCGTCGAGCATCACGATGGGGCGCACGGTGATTCCCGGTGTCTTCATGTCGATGAGCAGGAACGAGATGCCCGTCTGGGGTCGGCCCTCGCTCGAGGTTCTCACCAGGCAGAAGATCCAGTTGGCGTATTGCGCAAGCGTCGTCCAGGTTTTCTGGCCGTTCACGATGTAGTTCGCGCCGCGGCGCTCGGCGCGGGTCTTGAGCGAGGCGAGATCGGAGCCGGCGCCCGGCTCTGAATAGCCCTGACACCACCAATGCTCGCCATTGAGGATCCGGGGCAGGAAGTATTCCTGCTGCGCCTGATTGCCAAAGGTCATGATGACGGGAGCAACCATACGCGGGCCGAAGGCCAGCACGGGGGGCGCCCCGGCCAGCGCACATTCTTC
>DASPTZ010000072.1:0-42983 GCA_035623155.1 Casimicrobiaceae bacterium
TGCAGCAGGACCTGCAACCGTCGCGCGCCGATTGCCATGCGTAGCCCGATCTCGCGCGTGCGCTCGGTCACCGAGACGAGCAGGATGTTCATGATGCCGATGCCGCCGACCACCAGCGAGATCGATGCGACCGTTGCGAGAAGGAGCGCCATGATGCGGCTGCTGCCCTCCGCGGCCTCGGCGATCTGGCTCAGGTTGCGCACGGCGAAGTCGGTCGTCTCGCCGGGGCGGATATGGTGCCGCCGCGTAAGAAGGTCAGTGACTTCGGCGAGCGCCGCCGCCACCAGATCTGGACTCGCTGCCTGAACGTAGATCTGGTTGACGTAACCTGTGAGCCGCGGAGGCGTGCCGTACGGGTTCGTCGGTGGCGGATACGTGGCGGCAAGCGTCGATTGCGCCTGGGCCGGCGCTGCAACACCCAGCACCTTCCGCTCGGCCGCAGTGAAGGGAACGATCAGCACGTCGTCCTGGTCCTGGCCGTACGAGCTCTGGCCCTTGATCGCGAGCAGTCCCACGACGCGGACAGGCATGCCCTTGACCAGAATGGTGGCGCCCACGGGATTCTCGCCTGCGGCGAAGAGCTGCTGGTAGACGGTGTTTCCGATCAGCGCCACCATCGCGCCATTGCTATCGTCGTCCGCCGTGAGCGGGCGGCCCTGCGCGATCTGCCAGTTGGTCGCCGCAAGATAGCTTGGCGTCACGCCCTGGATGCTCGTGGTCCAGTTCTGGTTGCCGTACTGGATCTGGCCCAGCTGACGGATCATGTAGCTCACGGCGATCACCGACGGCACTTCCCGTTGGATCGCCTGCGCGTCGCTTACCGTGAGCGTGGAAGCGCTCCCGAATCCGGCGCGGACCCCGCCGGCAGTGGTTGCGCCCGGAAGGACGACGAGCAGATTGGTGCCGAGGCTCTCGATCTGCTTGCGCACTGCGTCGTCGGCGCCACGTCCTACCGCAACCATCGCGATCAGCGCGGCGACGCCGATGAACACCCCCAGCATGGTGAGAACCGAGCGCATTGTGTTGCGCCCGAGCGCCTGCGCGGCGGCGACGAGCGTCATCGTGAAGAAGCCCAAGGCGGCGCCACGGTCCATTGCGCCGCCCGTTTCCGGCTCTGTCGCGACCCCGTACGTCGTTGGCGCCGGCTCGACGTCTTGCCCGCGCGTGCCGACAACATTTCGGCTGTCTGACTGGACGCGCCCATCGCGCATGGTCACGGTCCGATCCGCATACGCTGCGATGTCCGACTCGTGCGTGACCACCACGATCGTCACGCCCTGCGTGCGGTTGAGCGCGCGCAGCGTGTCCATGATTTCGTGCGAGGTGCGCGTGTCGAGGTTGCCCGTCGGCTCGTCCGCCAGCAACACGCTGGGGCGGTTGATGAGCGCGCGCGCGATGGCGGCGCGCTGTTGCTGCCCTCCCGAGAGTTGGGCGGGCGTGTTCCGCTCGCGCTCGCCCAGCCCGAGCAGCCGCAGCGCCGCCCGCGCGCGCGACTGGCGCTCCTCCCGGTTCGCAGCCCCGTGGGCTGCGTAGAACAGGGGCAGCGCGACATTGTCGATTGTGCTCGTGCGCGCGAGCAGGTTGAAGCTCTGGAAGACGAACCCGATGCGCTCGCTGCGGATGAGCGCGAGTTCCGGCTCGGGAAGACCCGCAATGTCGCGTCCTTCGAACAGGTACTGCCCACTGGTCGGTCGGTCGAGACAGCCCAGGACGTTCATAAGTGTGGACTTGCCCGATCCGGACGATCCCATCACCGCGACGAACGCGCCATGCTCGATGGTGAGGCTCACGCCATCGAGCGCGTGCACTTCCTCGCCGCCGAGGCGATAGACGCGGGTGATCTCGTGGATCTCGATGACCGGTGTCGCCATGCGATCGGTTGCAGCCATTCAGCGACCGAACAGGCGCGGGCCAGTGGATTCTCGCGTCGCCGTCGCTCGCTGGGTCCCGATAACGACTTCGTCGCCCACGCGGAGGTCCCCGGTCACGACCTCGGTGTAGCTATCGTCGTCAAGACCCGTGGTGATGGGGACTTCCTGCAGGCGCCCCTCTCGAAGCACCCACACACTGGACGGTCGGGCTGCCGAGCCGCCGCCCTTCGCCGATGAGGGAGCACTCGCGGAAGCCACGCCGGCTGGCGTGAAGCGCAGCGCCTGGTCCGGCACGTGCAAGACGTCGCGCTTCTCGGCAGCGATGATCCGCGTCGTCGCTGTCATGCCCGGCTTGAGCACCAGGTCCTTGTTCGAGACGCCGATCACGACATCGTAGGTGACGACGTTTTGCACGGTCTGTGGTGCCTGCCGCACTTGGACCACCGTTCCCTCGAAGGTCCGGTTCGGAAAGGCTTCGACCGTGAAGGTCGCGCGGTCCCCCTCCGCCACGCCGCCGATGTCGCTCTCGCTGACGTTGGTGTCCACCTCCATCTTGGTCAGGTCCGTCGCGATCAGGAACAAGGTCGGTGTCTGGAAGCTCGACGCGACGGTCTGCCCGATCGTGATGTTGCGCGACACCACGGTGCCGTCGACAGGCGAGACGATGTTCGTGTAGTCGAGGTTCACCTGCGCGGCCGCGAGTTCGGCCTCGCGCTGCTGGATCGTCGCCACGTCGAGTTCCACTTGCGCCTGCGCCTGGTCGAAGGCGCTCTTGGCGCTGTCGACGGTGTCCTGCGAGACGATGCCGCGCGCGAGCAGGCCGCTGTTGCGCTCGAAGCTGATCTTCGCGTACGCCAGCGTCGCCTGGTCCTTGACGAGTTGGGCCCGCGCAGTCGAAAGCGCCGCCTTGGCCTGGTCGACCACGGTCTGGAATGGCCGCGGATCGATCTTCGCGCAGATCTGTCCCTTCTTCACTCGGGTGTTGAAGTCGCAGAACTGCTGCTGGATGACGCCCGAGACATACGACCCGACGATGATCGTGAGCTCCGGGTTAACGGTTCCGCTTGTCGACACCGCGCGCACTACGTTGCCGCGGGTCACCGCCGCCGTTGTGTATTGAACGGGTTCCTCGGCTCGTCTTGCGACAAACGCAATGCTCACCGCGGCGAGCACCGTAACAGCAGCGCCGATCAGGACACTCCCCTTCCGCCACCAGCGCAGCGTTCGTCGGGGAGAAGCAGCCGAGGACGCGTCAGGCATCTCGGCGTCGAGCTGTGGCGCTGCTTCGGTTGCCTGGTCGTTCATTGCCTCTACTCCATACGATATTCGAGCATTTTCAAACGCTTGGGGAGCGAACGCGTTGATCAGGATCAACGGATTCGCCCACAGAGCCCGATGCGGACGGCCTTAACCATGTCGTTGGACACCCACCGGATGCGCACGGTTGTGAGCAAAGGGTTTCGAGACGTTTCTCTGGCGGCGGCCGGCTGCCGCCGCGCGAAGCAAACCAACACCGCCTCAATATTCCAGCAATGCAAGCACCAGAAGGGCATTCGCAACGAAACCGATAGCGAAATATGCGGCGACCACGAGCGATCCTCGGTAGATTACCTGCTGCCAGCGACCCCCGTAAACGCGGTGCAGCGCAACGACGAAATGCGCCACGGCTGCCAGCGAGACGAGGTTCGCGGCAACAACCGGCAGCACCGCCTCGATCAGCAGCATCAGCAGGAGGAAGGAGTGAACGTGCAGGCCGAATACGAGGTGCGAACCGTAAGCGAGCCCGCGGTCGCGGTAGCACAAACCGAGAACGAATGCGAACACCGGTACCAGGACGAAAATCAGGTAGGACACGTACTGGGCTCTTCTCGCATGCAGGAATTTGAAGCGCTCCTCCGCCGACATCGCCTTGAAGCGGCGGACTCCGCTGGTATCGACGTGGTCCAGAACGATTCGCACGGGCGTCAGCCGCGCTCCACGGCTTGCGTCGTCATCGACCGGCGCGGGCGATGAACGCAGGAACTGAATCCCGTGCTGTCCGTAGAACCGCAGTCCGACATCGAGACTGAAGAGCTGCAGGGCCGCAAAGACGATCACGCTGACGGCGAAATACAGTTGCAACGGACGCAGATAGCGCGCTCTCCTGCCTGCGAAGTATTCGCTGGTGAGCTCGCCCGGCAAGAACAAGAGCCGCCACAGCGTCTGCCACAACAATCCGCTACGGCTCAGGTACTTCGCACGGAATGCCTCGAAGAGCCGTGCTGCAGATCGCGGCCCGATCGCCGTTTCCTGCCCGCATTCCGGGCAAAAGCGCCCAGGCGCCGGTGCTCCGCAATTGGCGCACAACTGCGTCTGCCGAGGCACTGGACTGCGCGCATGCCGCGCCGGCGAACCCCGGTGCGCGTGCCGCTCCATCTGGCTGCGAAGCTCGGTCATCGACTCGCGTTCGCGCCTTCGTCCGTCAGTCTGGCCGAAGCTCGCTCAAGATGGATTCGAACCCGGCAGCCCAGCATGAAGATCCCGCCCCGGGGCCCAATCGCGGCGTCCGGCATCAAGCCATCCGCATTCAGGGAAGCTGCGCGACCCGCGATCCGGCTCACTTCCGCCCGAACGATAGAATCCAGCGCACGAGCTGCCGCGCCTCGTTCTCGTTGACCTCGGGAACGTTGGACTGCATGCCGATATCGCTCACCCTGCCATACCAATGAAGCTCCTTGGGCTCGCGACTCGATCCTTGCATGACAACCAGTGTCAGGCGACCCTCCGCGGTTGTCTGACCTCTGTATTTGTTGGCGATGTCCACCCACGACGGTGCAAACGGAAGCATGCTTTCCGGACTCGCCGGTTGCGGTGTCGCGCGATGGCACAGATAGCAGCCCTTGTCAGCCGCCAATTTGTCCGTGGCCGTCGAGGGCTGTGCCCGCATTTCACAGTTGCCGCCGACGAGCAGAATCAGAGCTGCGACCACGCGGACGCGGAAGGCCCGGCAGACTCTCGATTCGATTGCATCGGCAGACGCCATCGCTTTCACTACGGCATCGAACAACGCAACCCGCCGCCCGGACGGCTGGAAGTAGGACAGCGGCAGTCAACCGGATTGCGGTTCATACGCGCGCTTGGAACCGGCCGGCAGCAGCACCTCGAACGATTATCTACCGACTACGCCGCGCCGGGACCAAGGGTAACGATTTGTAACATTTCTGGGCCGACTTTCGAGCGACGCCCCGTTTCTACCCGACGAATCGCTCCTCGGATGCGCGGTCGGCGTCACGCTCAGTGTGGGCGCCGCGGCAACGGCTAATCTAGCGGCGAGCTCATTCGCGGAGAAGCGTCCAGCGCGGCAACGGCGAGAGCCGTGGATGTTGTTCTGGCACCGGCCGCTCAGCCCTTGGGATAGCCGACGGTCTGGGCGAAAGTCACGAACGTGCTCGCATCGAGGCGCAAGCGCGCAGCAAGCTTCGGGTAGTCGACGGATCCGCGAAAGACCGTCGCGAGACCCTCGGACGCGCAGAAGAGGTAGACGTTCTGGCCGATGAAGCCGGTGTCGACCGAAGCGTAGAGTCGCCGCTCATCGGCGGAGATGTCGCGCATTCGATCGCCGTGTGCGACGTAGACCAGATCCAAAGGCGCGGCGGCCACGAAATCCTGCAGCCCCGTCTCGGCGCGGATGTCCTCGGCGAGGTGCCGCAGCAGCGCGTGCTGCTTGGGATCGTAGAGCCACACGCCGTCGGCCATGGCGGCGTAGACGTCGACGACCATGATGTGACGCCAATAGGGCGCAGTGCGATCGCCGCTCGGACGATTGACCCCGTAGGCGGCCCACAGCAAGTCGGACAGCACCTGTTCCGGTAGCGTCCGCTCCGAGAATTCTCGCGTCGACCGGCGACGCGCGAGCGCTTCCATCAGCGGCATGCCGCCCGTTCTGCGCGGCGGCGGCAGGATCCGGTTTTCCGTCAACGCGGAGCGCGCAAGCCCAGGCATCGCGGCGAGCGCCGCTGCAGCAAGCAACGCGCCGCCGGCTTGCCGGCGGGACATTGGAAAACCCCGATCGTGCGCAGTCGCTTCTGCCGAGGAAATCGGCGCCGCGGTGGTGCGGCCTGTGGTTGCCGAAAAACTCATGTCTGTCTCCAGCCTTCAGCCGTCGGTGCTGCAGCCACTTTCATGGCGCGTACGCCGGCCGGCAATCATTCCCCTGGTCATTGTCTTCCGCCAGCCCGCAGTCTTGCGCGCGGTCGATCGACTGCGGCAGGCATTCTCCAAGCCGCCACTCTCGCTGGAGTCGCGCCAGCGTTACTTCATGTTGACGACCCACGCAGCGAGGGAGTTTGCCTCTGCAGCGGACAAGCTGACACGCGCGCCCTGGCTGGGCATCGGCGTATTGCCGAAGTGCGCAACGCCACCCTTCTGGATCCTGTCAGCGAGCATCACCTCGGCGTTGTTTACTCCTCTGTATTTCTTGGCGATGGTCATGAATGACGGCGCAATCGTCTCCTTGTCGAGTTGGTGACAGCTGAAGCACTGCTTCGACTTTGCCAGATCCTCCATCTGGTCCGCAGACACGGGAACCGCAAACATCGGGGTGATCAAGACTACGCATAGCACGAGTTTGTTCATGACGCTCCTCTCGCGAACAAGTGAATGCAACGTTTAATCGTAGGCGCCAGCCGATCCAAGGTCTTGACATGGATCAACCCGCTGCGCCGCGCTCCGTCGACGGCGTGACGCTCCAGCGTCTCGAAGGACCGCTGCTGGTGCAACGCCTCGGTGGACATACACCCCGTCACTTGCGATTGTCACTGAAAATAGGCCTTGCGCACGTATTGATCGACCATCCGCTCGGTGTTGAAAAAGCTGCCGTTGAGCGCCATGGCGTGCCGCATGACATCCACGTACCGGTCGCGGTCGCCGTGGAACATCGGCAGGATCACGTGCTCGAGCTTGCCGTAGAGCGAGTGCGCGTCCGCGGCGCGATCGTCATCGACTTCGGTGCCGGCAGCGTCGCCGCCGATCGCCCAGCCGGTGACCCCTTCGATGCAGCCTTCGACCCACCATCCATCGAGTATCGACAGCGACGGCACACCGTTGATGGCGGCCTTCATGCCGCTGGTGCCCGATGCTTCGAGCGGCGGCTGCGGCGTGTTGAGCCACAGGTCCGCTCCGGCGGTCATCAGCCGAGCGAGCCGCATGTCGTACTCCTCGAGGTAAGCGAGTTTGATCTTGTTCCCGAGCGCGGCCTTGATCGCGAAGATGCGCCGGATCAGCGCCTTGCCTGCCTCGTCGTTAGGGTGCGCCTTTCCGCCGTAGACGAGCTGGAAGGCGCCCGCCCGCGCGTGAATCGCCTCGAGGCGCGCGAGGTCGTGGAACACGAGATCGGCGCGCTTCCAGGCGGTCGCCCGCCGCGCGAAGCCGATGGTGAAGACGTTCGGGTCCATCGCCGCACCGGTGGCTTCATTCACGCAGCGGATCAGCTCCTGCTTGGCCGTCAGGTGCGCGTCCCACACTTCCAGCTTAGGGACGCCCAGCACATAGCGCAGGCTGGCATTGTCCTGGCGCCAGTCGGGGATGTGGCGGTCGAGCATGGATTGCACGGAGGGCGCGGCCCAGGTCGCTGCGTGCACGCCGTTGGTGATGGAATCGATCTTCCGCTGCGCGAACATGTGCCGCGCGACCTCCCCATGCTTCTTGGCCACGCCATTGACGAAGTGGCTGTGGTCGAGCGCCAGGTAGGTCATGTTGAGCATGCCGTTGAGACAGAATTCGAGCGCTCGCTCGTCGAAGTCGTGGCCGTATCCGGTGATGACGCGCGCGACCAAGCCCAGCGGAAACTGGTCGTGTCCGGCGGCGACGGGTGTATGCGTGGTGAACACGCAGAGCGGCTTGATCGCCTGCACGGCTTCCCGGCTTATGGTCGACTCGCCCCGCTCCCGCGCCTTCTCGTAGGCGAGCTCCACGGTGAGCAGGCTCGCGTGCCCTTCGTTCATGTGAAAGCGACGGATGTTGCCGTAGCCCAGTGCACGGAGCATCCGCACGCCACCGATGCCGAGTATGACTTCCTGGCAGAGGCGGTAACGGGCGTCTCCGCCGTACAGATGGTCGGTCAGGCGGCGATCCTCGGCGCTGTTCTCGGGAAGATCGGCGTCGAGGAGAACCACTGGCACGATCTGCCCCGAGATCCCGCTCACGTCGTACTGCCAGCCGCGCAGCTGCACTTTGCGATGCTCGATTTCCACCGTGACCCTTGGTGCGAGCTCGGCAAAGTGTTCGGCAACTTCCCACAGCACCGGCTCCTCGATCTGGCTGCCGGCCGCGTCGAGCTTCTGCCTGAAGTAGCCTTTGCGATGAACCAGAGATACCGCAACCAGAGCGACACCCATGTCGGCAGCCGAGCGGACCGTGTCTCCCGCAAGCACTCCCAAGCCTCCCGAGTACGTCGGGATCGATTCCTCCAGGCCGATCTCCATCGAGAAGTACGCGACGACCTCGGCACCGCTCGCCATCGCGACTGGGGGTTGCGCGCTAGCCATGACTGCTCGAGTTGGCCCCGGCGCAGTAGGCGGGGAGCAACTCCGATCAACCGCTATCGCGCGGCGTCGGCATGCGCCGCTGACGAGACGTCCGCGGCGCGTGGCCGCGGCTTGACCTCGATGCCGTTGGTCACACCTCTGACCCCCATCAGCTGTCTCGTCGCTCTTCCGGCGGCGCTCTTCTGCTCTTCGGTCTCGACCTCTCCTTCGAGGACGACCCACCCGTTCTCAACGGTCACCTGGATGCGATCGGGTTGGACTTCGGCATTGAAGCACAGGCTGTCGAGCACGGCGTGTGCGATGTCCGAATCGTCACGTTCCGCAGATCCTGGCAACTTGATCACTAGACCATCCACGACGGCCCTGACTCCAGACACGCGCTTTGCCGCGCTCTCGGCCATCTTCTTGTGCCAGTGGGTTGCCACCGTGCCACTGAGGGCTACGATGCCGTCCTTGACGGCGACTCCGATCGTCGACGAGTCGATACTCGGATGCCAATCGATGTTCGGATCGCACTCGAGTTCGGAGATCACCTTTCGACGAATCTCGCTGTCATCGATTCTTGCCATGACACTCCTCCTTTCGCGCGACTCAAGCCCGCGCTTCAAAAGCAATCTGCGCAAGAATCCTCGTGGACAGGGTATCACCGCCGAATGCGCGGAGCCTTGATACAGCGCAACATCCGAGCGGCAGGGAGCGAGCGGCCAGCAATCGCGCCGAGTGCGCCGCGGTGTCAGCATGGGCCGTTGACCGGCGTCTGCTCGCGCAAATCATGGTAGGAGCTTATGATTTGCACAGACCTCGCCGAGACGGGCTGCGGTCCTCAGGCGACGATTGCCGAAGCGATTCCTACGCTGATCCCATGGCTACTACATTTCGTCGAAGTAGCGCGGTCCGGCCAGATTTGGCCTCTTTCAAGCATTTCACGGCGCCGCGGACTTCCGCCATGCGGCCCGGAGGAGGCGCATTGTGAGTCAGAGCGCGCCGACGTCGCGTGACGCTCCGGCAGGATCCGCGGCCGCGACGCACGAAGAGCCTCGCAAACCCCACATCCTGATCACGCGCGGATTGACACGGAGCTTCGGCGATCTGGTCGCCGTCGACTCGCTCGATCTCGAGGTGCGGGAAGGCGAGGTGTTCGGGCTGCTGGGACGCAACGGCGCCGGCAAGACCACGCTCATCAAGATGCTGACCACGCTGCTGCCGCCGAGCTCGGGGCAGGCCAGCGTAGGAGGCTTCGACGTCCTGAGCGAGCCCGCTCGGGTCCGTGGCATCATCGGTTATGTGCCGCAGGCCATTTCCGCGGACGGCGAGCTCACCGGGCGCGAGAATCTCCAGGTCTTCACTCGTCTCTACGACATTCCGCGGCGGCTGCGCGAGCGGCGGATCGACGAAGGTCTGGCGTTCATGGGTCTGACCGAAGCCGCAGACAAACTCGTGGGCACCTATTCGGGCGGAATGATCCGCCGCCTCGAGATTGCGCAGTCCATGCTCCACCGGCCCAAGGTACTGTTCCTCGACGAGCCGACCGTCGGACTGGACCCCGTGGCGCGCGAAATCGTGTGGGAGCACATCAAGCAGCTTAAGTCCCGTTACGGAACGACGATCGTGCTCACGTCGCATTACATGGACGAGGTCGAGAAGCTTTGCGACCGAGTCGCCATCCTGCGTCGCGGCAGGACCGTCGCCGTCGGCACGCTGCCCGAGCTTGCCGCCGGCGCGGGCAGCCGCGGCGATGAGCTCGACGAGATGTTCGCCTACTACACCGAAGACAGCGCAGAGAGCGCCGGAGGTTACCGTGCAACCGCCACCACCCGACGTAACGTCAGGCGGCTCGGCTGACGACGCGCAGCACGCATCGCGTCGAAACGCCGTTTCCTGGCTCCTGCGCTACTGCAGCGACATCCTCGCGGTGTCGGACATGGAGGTGCGCAAGCTGCGGCACGATCCGACCGAGCTTCTGACCCGGGCGATCCAGCCCATGCTCTGGCTGCTCGTGTTCGGTGAGGTGTTCGCGCGGACGCGGGCGATTCCCACCGGCGACGTCGGCTATCTCGACTTCCTCGCGCCGGGCATCCTTGCACAGAGCGTGCTCTTCGTGGCCATTTTCTACGGCATCTCGGTCATCTGGGAGCGCGACCTGGGCATCCTGCACAAGTTCCTGGTGAGCCCTGCGCCGCGCACCGCGCTGGTCCTGGGCAAGGCGCTGTCCGCCGGGGCACGCGCGCTGTCGCAAGCCGTCATCGTCTACGCGCTTGCGCTCATCCTGGGGGTGCGCATGAACTGGCATGCCGCGCCCCTGGCAGGGGTGGTGCTGTTCGTGACGCTGGGCGCCGCCGTGTTTTCGACCTTTTCGCTCATCATCGCCTGCATCGTCAAGACACGCGAGCGTTTCATGGGCATCGGCCAGGTACTGACCATGCCTCTATTCTTCGCGAGCAACGCGATCTATCCCACGGAGATCATGCCCGAATGGCTGAAATGGATTGCGCACGTCAACCCGCTCACCTACGAGGTGGACGGACTGCGCGCATTGATGCTTGCAGGCGGCAGCAGCGGCCTGGGGCTCGGACTCGACGTGGGGGTTCTCGGCGCGACGCTGGCGCTCCTGGTCGCCGTCGCCGGGCGCATGTACCCGCGGATCGTGGTCTAGCGACGCGGGCGATCAAGCTTGCTGGTCGCCGTCCGGAGACGCCGGCCGGCCTCGCCGCAGCAGAACAAGCGTCAGCACGGCCAGGATCGCCGCATAACCGCCGAGGATGAGCATCAGCGTGCGGCCAAGAGGCGGAGTCGCCTCGTACAGCGCGTAAGCCGCCAGAACAAGGTACGTGCTCCAGAAGATAATCGTCGCGAGCAAAGCAGATGTAGGTCGTCGCATATCGTCACCTCGCCTCGCAATTATTTCCAGGCAAGAATGCGTGGCTCTTTGCGCGGGCTGGCCGGCGTCGAGCCGGCCGGAACCCCGACAATGATCGGAGCCACAACCGAGAATCCCTCGGGAATTCCGAGCCGCGCCTTGACTTCCGCTAGGTTCAGCGCAGCCAATGCGGACCCGATCACGCAGGTCCCCAAGCCCATCGAGCAGGCTGCGAGCATGAGGTTCTCTGCCGCGAGCCAGCAGTCGGCGGCGACGAACGGACCCTCAGTCTCGGCGCACACGATGATGAGCGTGCCCGCATCGTAGAAGATATTGAACTCCGGCTGCCTGAACTTCTCCAGCGTGTGCCCGCCGCGGTCGAGGTGCGCGCGCTGCGCCTCGGCAACGAAAAGAGGTTTGGCGAGATCGGAGATTTCTCTGAGCAGGCGAGCGTTCTGCACCACGACGAACGCCCATGGCTCCAGATGCACGGCCGTCGGTGCGCGCACCGCCGCGTCGAGCAGCGTGCGCACCGTCGCACGATCGACTGCCCGAGGCGCGTACGAGCGGATCGATCGCCGCTCACGGATCGCAGCCTCCACGCTCAGCGCTGTGTCGGGTTGCATGATGGGCGGGACCAGACACCGATTGCTTCAAGCATAGTCCTCCCTTCGCGCCAGCTTCTTGATCGGCGTCAAGGGTGCAGAGCAGGGTACGGGCACTGAGGCATCGCAGGTCGAGGCGCCCCTTGCATTGCCATCGGAACCCGCGCCGCTCCGATCCCATTGATCCACGTCAATCGCCGGCCGGACGCGGGCGGTAGGATCGCTAATTGCCCTATGACCGCGTTTGACGCGTCCACCCTTCTTCGCAGCCCCTGGCCAAAGCGGGCGGTCCTGCTGCTGGCAGCCCTGATCGCACTGGGCTTCGTCTTCCGCAATCCGATCTTCGGCACGCCGGTAGAGGTGAGCGAGGTCGCGCGCGGCGATATCGTCCAGACCGTGGTCGCCAGCGGCCGCGTCATGACGCCGCTGCGCGTCTCGGTGGGCGCCGTGATCACCGAGCGCGTCACGCGCATCCCGGTCGACGAGGGTCAGTCCGTGCGCAGGGGCGACGAGCTGATCGTGCTCGACGATCGCGACGAGCGCGCCGCTGTCGCGCAGGCGCAGGCCACCGTCGAGCAAGCCGAGGCGAAGTTGCGCCAGATGCGCGAATTCAGCCTGCCCTCGGCGCAGCAGAGCCTGCTTCAGGCGGAGGCCAATCTCCGCTTGGCGCAGCAGCAGTACCAGCGCAATCAGGACTTGACGGCGAAAGGATTCATCAGCCAGTCGGCGCTCGACGACTCGAAGCGCAATCTGGACGTCGCCGAGAGCCAGCTCAAGGCGGCGCACCTGCAGGTGGAGACCAACGCCCCGAACGGCAGCGACTACCTGATGGCGCAGACGGCACTTGCGCAGGCGCGAGCTGCGCTGGCGTCGGCGAACGCCAAGCTCGAGCAGACGGTCATTCACGCGCCTACGGACGGCGTGCTGATCGCGCGCGAGGTCGAGGCGGGCGACGTCGTGCAGCCCGGCAAGGAGCTGATGGTCCTCGCGCCCGCGGGTGAGACCCAGATCGTAGTGCAGATCGACGAGAAGAACCTCTCGCAGCTCAAGCTCGGGCAGAAGGCGCTCGCCTCGGCCGATGCCTATCCGCGGGAGCACTTCGCCGCCGAGCTCTTCTACATCAATCCTGGGATCGACGCCTTGCGCGGGTCGGTCGAAGTGAAGCTGCGCGTCCCGGACCCGCCGGCTTATCTGCGCCAGGACATGACCGTGTCGGTCGACATCGAGGTCGCGCGGCGCTTCGACGTACTGGTCGCGTCGGCCGACGCCGTGTTCGACGCGATCGGCGCACAGCCGTGGGTGCTTGCCGTTGTCGGCCACCGCGCTGCGAAGAAGCCGGTGGTGCTCGGTCTCAGGGGCGAAGGCCGCGTGGAGATCCGCCAAGGCGTCGACCAGGGCGATCGGCTGATCGGCGCGGGTGCAGGCGTCGCGCCGGGCGAGCGCGTGCGCATCGTAGGTGTCGCGAACGGTGAGGCTCGATGAATCCGTTCGCGCTGTTCGAAATGGTGGTGGCGTTCCGCTTCATGCGCGAGGGACTGACTCAGACGCTGCTCATCATCTCCGGGGTCGCCCTGGGGGGTGGGGTGATCATATTCATGTCGGCGCTGCTCGCCGGCCTGCAGGCGAACATCATCCGTCGGACGCTCAACTACCAGGCGCCGATCCAGGTGATGGCTCCCGACCAGGTCGCTCGACCCCTGAGGGGGGGCGAGCCGGCCGCGGTCGCGGCGCAGATCCAGCCCCGCTCGCAGCAGCTGCGTTCCGTCGACCAGTGGCAGAAGGTCCGTGGAGACGTCGACCGCATAGGCGATGTGGTCGCCGCAACGCCGGTGGTCACGGGTCCCGGTTTCGCCCAGCGAGGCGACGCGACCCGGGCGGTCTCGGTGATCGGGATCGAGCCCGAGTCCTATTTCAACGTTATCGCGCTGCCGGAGAAGATCGTTGCCGGCCGCGACGACGTAGGCCCGATCGACATCATCATCGGCACCGAGCTCGCGAAGGACCTCGGCACCGTCGTCGGCGACAAGCTGGTCCTCGCGACCGCCGGCGGCATCAACTCCACCCTGACCGTCATCGGGATCTTCGATTTCGGCAACAAAGGCATCAACGAGCGCAATGTCTACGTCGCGCTGCGCACGGCGCAGAACCTGCTCGATCTCGCGGGAGGCGCCACCAGCATCGACGTCAAGGTGCGCGATCCGTTCGCGGCCGAGACCATCGCGCAGTCCATCCGCGAGATCGGAGATCTGCGCGTCGACAGCTGGATCGTCACCAACGCCCAGTTCTTCAGCGCCATGTCGGCGCAGATCCTCGCCAACACGCTGATCCGGATCTTTGTCGGAATCACCGTGGCACTCGGGATCGCCAGCGTGCTCATCGTGTCGGTCGTGCAGAAATCGAAGGAAATCGGCATCCTGCGCGCAATGGGCACCGCGCGCGCGCAGGTCCTGCGCGTGTTTCTGATCCAGGGCGGGCTCATGGGGCTCGTCGGCTCGCTGTTCGGATCGCTGCTCGCCTGGATGTTCCTGCTGTTGTGGCGGGGCGTAGCCAGGAACCCCGACGGCACCGTGCTCTTCGTGGTGGTGATCGAGCCGTGGCTGTTCGCCGTCGCCTGCGCGGGCGCGACGCTGGTCGGCGTTCTCGCCGCCGTGGTTCCGGCGCGGCGCGCGGCGCAGCTCGATCCGGCGGTGGCAATCCGTGGCTGACGCGGCCGCCGGCGCCGTCGAGACGCTGCGTCTCACGGGAGTGCGCAAGTCCTACGCCGTCGGAACATCGGTGGAGGCCGAGGTCCTGCACGGCATCGACCTCACGCTCCGCCACGGGGAGTTCGCGGCGCTGATCGGTCCCTCGGGCTCGGGCAAGACCACGCTCCTCAACTTGATCGGCCTGCTCGACCGGCCCAACGCAGGGCGAATCGTGATCGCCGGGCAGGACGCCGGAGATCTGGACGAAATCGAGCTCACGAGGCTGCGCGGCCGCAGGATCGGCTTCATCTTCCAGTACCACTACCTGCTGCCGGCGTTCACCGCGCTGGAAAACGTCATGATGCCAATGCTCGCCACGCGTGGGCGTTTCGACGCCCAGATGCGAGAGACTGCCGAGGTCCTGCTCGACCGCGTGGGCCTGACGCGTTGGCGCGACCACAAGGCCTCCGACATCTCGGGCGGGCAGCAGCAGCGCGTCGCCGTCGCTCGTTCGCTGGCCATGAACCCGGCGCTGGTGCTCGCCGATGAGCCGAGCGGCAACCTGGACACCGAAAACGCCGACGCGGTGTTCGACCTGATGCGAAACGTCAACGAGACCGGCGGGACCACGTTTCTAATCGTGACCCATGATCCGCGCCTCGCCCAACGCTGCGACCGCATCATCGAGCTGGTCGACGGACACGTCGTCGGCGATCGAGCCAACCCGAACGTGCTGCGTCGCGGATAGCGTCCTTCCCTTACCCTTTCAGCGCCAGGATGTAGCGAACCATTTTGCGGGCATCGCTCTCGGAGATTTCCGGATGAGGCGGCATGTGCCACGGGCCGGCACCGTGCGCGCCGCTCCTTACCCCAGCGCTAAGCGTGGACACCGCCTTGGCGTCACCCCGGTACCTCGCAGCCACGTCGGCGTAAGCAGGGCCGGTCATCGCCTGGTTCATGGCGTGGCAGGCGTTGCACTTGTATTTCTCCAGCAGCGCCTGCGCGTCCTGGGCGTGGACGGCGCCCGCAGCAGCCAAACCGCCTGCAAGGATCATCGCCAATAGCTTCGCGGTTCCACCTTTGTGGTTGGAGTGGTGCACGCTTCAGCCCTGGTGATGTATGCGTTGCCCGAGCATTTCGGGGGTGATCAGCGCGACCCCGCGGTCGGTCACGCGGAAGCGCTTACTGTCGAGCTCTCGATCGATCCCGACCTTGAGCCCTGGTGGAAGCTTGCAATACTTGTCGACGACGACCCGCTTGAGCACGACATCGCGGCCGACCTCGACGTCGGGCAGAAGCACCGACTCGTCGATGTGGCAATAGCTGTTCACGCGAACGTTGGAGAACAGCAGCGACCGGCGCACGACCGACCCGCTGATGATGCAGCCGCCGGAGACCAGCGAATCGACCGCCATGCCGCGCCGCGCATTGTCGTCGAATACGAACTTGGCCGGCGGCAGCTGCTCCTGGTAGGTCCAGACCGGCCAGCTCAGGTCGTAGAGGTTCAGAGGCGGCACGACGTCGGTCAATTCGATGTTCGCCTGCCAGTACGCATCGATCGTCCCGACGTCCCGCCAGTAAGGCACCCCCGAGTCCATGTTCACACAGCTCCTGGCGAAGTCGTGGGCATGAACGCGCGCGCCGCTCTTGACCATGGCAGGAATGATGTCCTTGCCGAAATCGTGGCTGGACGCTGGGTCGGCGGCGTCGCGCAGCAACTCGGCGTACAGCGATTTGGCGTCGAAAACGTAAATCCCCATGCTCGCCAACGCGCGGTCGGGCCGTCCCGGCATGGGCTCGGGTTGTGCGGGCTTTTCCTGGAACCCCGCGACGCGCCATGCGGCGTCGACTGCCATTACGCCGAGCGAGCGCGCGTCGTCGAGCGCCACGTCGATGCAGGCGATGGTCAGGTCTGCGCCGCTGGCAACGTGGTCCTCAAGCATCAACCGGTAGTCCATCTTGTACACGTGGTCCCCGGCGAGGATGAGCACGTACTCGGGAGCTTGCCGGCGCAGGATGTCGAGGTTCTGGTAGACCGCATCGGCCGTTCCCTTGTACCACGTCGCCTGCAACCGCTGCTGTGCGGGAAGCAGCTCGACGAACTCGTCGAAGCGTCCGTCGAGAAAGCTCCACCCGCGCTGCACGTGGCGGATCAGGCTCTGCGCCTTGTACTGGGTGCAGATCCCGATGCGACGGATCGCGGAGTTGACGCAGTTGGAGAGTGTGAAGTCGATGATGCGGAACTTGCCACCGAAGGGAACCGCCGGCTTCACGCGCCAATCGGTCAGCTCCTCGAGACGGCTCCCGCGACCTCCGGCCAGGACCAACGCCAGCGTTTTCTTGGCGAGCAGCCCAGAGCGGTATCTGGCTTCTTCGCCTTGCCCCAGCGTCGTCACCAAGGACTTGTCTACAACCTCGTTCATGCAACTCACACGGGATCGCCCCGAGCCCCGGGGGTTTCCCGGCCTTCCGCAAGCTTGCTACACGCGACGCATGGGCTCGAATCCCTCCGTTGCCGATCAGCCGCCGCGGCGCGACGTCTCACCGCGCTCCCGGTTGACCAGCAGGTGGTCTACCTCGGCCTCGGCCTGCAGCCAGTCATCCATGTCGTAACCATCGGCGTAGCCGCGTTCCGCGTAGCGATGGAAAGCTGCTTCGCTGATCATGCGGTGGCGCAGATCGGCGTCGAGCGAATCCTGCCCTCCTTCGGCAAACGGCTGATCAGGAAGTTCCTCGGATTCACTTTCCGGCTCGATGATCGGCACGCTGCGCGGGTGATTCGGCACGACGTGCGCCGGCGGCGTCGGCTTGGTCCTGAAATTCCTGGTTGGCTTTCGTGTCGCGGTCATGGTTCCCTCCGACTGGCAACGCGCATGCGAGCATGCAGCGCGCTTCGCGATGGCGCAGCGCGTTGCTCGGCGGCGAGGCCCCAAAGAAACTCTTGCGCCTGCAATCCGGCAACGCGGGCATCAGGAAACGGACCAAGGAGCCTCGCCGGAGAACGGGATCGGGGCGCTCCGTCCTCTGCCGGCCACAGCGCCACATAGAATCCAGGCCGCGCGTCGAGCGTCCACTCGAATGCGCCTGTCCGCTCGTAACAGTCCTCGTCGAACAGGCGACCCTCGACAACCCGAAGAATTTCGTACCGAGCATACATCGCGGTCTCCTTGAAGGAGCTGGACATACGACCCGGCTGCCCGGGTCGACGTCCACTTCACTTGCTGCGCGAGCCGCAGGCAAATTCATTTTCCGCGGGATGGAAGTCCGGGTCTTGACCTGCGTCAAGCTTTGGACGTGCCACTGAAAACCTCCACGAGCACCATGCCGCCGCAGGCATCTAGAGCTCTTGCAGATGCACCCGCGCCCACTGCTTGGCTTTGGCGATCGCGACGCGAATGGCCTTGCCCTCCTCCATTCCTTCGGCGAGCAGCGCGTTGGCGATCTCTATCGCTTTCTCCCGCACGAGGGGCGGCAGGTGTTTCATCGAGGTCGGGAAGTAGCTCTCGTTCCACGGCATGGGCCGTTCCCTGCACAGGTCAAAGCGCGGCGGCGACGGCCTTGCCGGCGACGCGCCTCCCGGCCCGCGAGCGAGCGAGCAACGGCAGCAGGTCGCGCAGCGATCGCGTGTTGAGCACGCCCTCGCGGGTCACCCAGCCGCGCCTCGCCTGGCCGATGCCGAAGCGCAGATTGTGGAAATCCTGGATGCTGTGGGCGTCGGAGTCGATGGCGATGAGCACGCCCTCGTCCCTCGCCATGCGGCAATGCGCATCGGTGAGATCGAGCCTTTCCGGATGCGCGTTGAGCTCGATGTGGATCCGCTTCTCTTTCGCCTTGCGCACAATTTGCAGCATATCGACATCGTAGGGCTCGCGCTCGCCGAGCAGTCGTCCGGTCGGATGCGCGAGCAGCGTCACGTACGGATTGTCGAGCGCGCGCAGGATCCTCTGCGTCTGCTGCGCCCGGCTCAGGTTGAACCTGGAGTGGACCGCCGCGACGACGAGATCGAGCTTGGCGAGCACGCTGTCGGGCAGATCCAGCGTGCCTTCGTCCAGGATGTCGACTTCGATGCCTCTTAGCAGGCGGATGCCTTTCAGCTTCGGATTGAGCCGATCGATGGCGTCGATCTGCTGGCGCAGGCGCTCGGGGTCGAGCCCGTGAGTCATCGCCTGCCGGCGCGAATGCTCGGTGATGGCGAGATATTCGAAGCCAAGCGTCCGCGCCGCGGCAGCCATGTCCTGCAGCGTATCGCGGCCGTCGGTTGCTGTCGTGTGCGCATGCAGATCGCCCTTGAGGTCCGCATATCCCACGAGATCCGGGAGGCGGCCGGCTCGGGCGGCCTCGATCTCGCCGCGGTCTTCCCGCAGCTCCGGTGGAATCAGCGGCAGCCCGACTGCACGATAGACCGACTCCTCGGTTTCGCCGGCGATGCGCTTGGTGCCTTTGAACACGCCGTACTCGTTGATCTTGAGGCCGCGCTCCTGAGCGATGCGGCGCAGCGCGATGTTGTGCGCCTTGGAGCCGGTGAAGTAGACCAGCGCGGCGCCGAGGCTCTGCTGCGGAACCGCCCGCAGGTCGACTTGCAGCCCGCTCTTCAGGCGCACGCTGACGCGCTTTTCGCCTCCCGACAGCACTTCCGCAACCTCCGGATAGGCGGCAAAGCGCTCCGCGACCGGGCTCGACGCACGCACGCTCACCAGCACGTCGAGGTCGCCCACGGTCTCCCGCATGCGGCGATAGCTGCCGGCGACGATCGCACGCTCGACCCCGGGAACAGCCTGCAGGTATTCCGTCAGCGCTTGCGCGTACTGCCCTGCTGTCGCTAGCTTGACGCGCTGCTCCTTGGAAAGATGCGCGGACACTGCGGACTCGATGTTGCGCTCCATCGTCTCGCCGAATCCAGGCAGCTCGCGTATGCGTCCGTCACGGGCGGCGCGCAGAACCTGCTGGGGAGTCTGGACGTCGAGATCGTGCCAAAGGGCTCGCGCCCGCTTCGGACCGAGCCCGGGAACCTTGAGCAACTCTGTGATGGCCGGCGGCATTTCATGGCGCAGGCGCTCGAGCAGGGCGCACTTGCCCATGGCCACGACTTCGGAGATCTTGCCGGCCAGGTCGGCTCCGATCCCGGGCAGCTCGGTTAGATCATCGCCGCGCTCGACCATCTGCCCGACGTCTTTGCCGAGCTCCTGCAGCGTCCGCGCGGCGTTCTTATAGGCGCGAATGCGAAACACATTGGCGCCCTGGATCGCCAGCCGATCCCCGATCTCATCGAAGATCGCCGCAATCGCAAGGTTCTGAACAGGCATCGGAACAGGGCCCGCAAACCGGTCCATTCATGCTACCGCGGGTGCGGCGTCGAGCGTGTTGATGGTCGTCAAGGCTTCGCCGAGGTGGCGACTCGGCCCGATTTCGCCGCCCCTCCCGCGCGCCAGGGCGCCCCGGCATCAAGCAAGCGCAATGCCGTTGACTTTGCTCAAGACCGTTCCCGCCTCTGCCGGATACACTATTCTCAGTCGCCCCCATTGAGTGCGGAGCGGCGGGCCCCTTTTCCGGAGGCAACATGACATTCAAGAATATCCTGGTTCACCTCGACGATAGCCGCCGCTGCCACCTGCGCCTCGGCGTGGCCACCAAGCTGGCGGCCGACTTTGGCGCCGAACTGGTCGGCCTGTACGTCGTGCCGACGCGGGAATTGTCTCCCTCCGTGGCAGCGCTGTTGCCGGCCGACATCGTCGCTCGGCGGCTGCAGGAGACCGGGGCCGCGCAGCAAAAGGCGGAAGCGCTGTTCAGAGAAGCGGCGCGGGGCGCCCGCTTAAAGGCGATCGAGTGGCGGGCGCCTGCCGGTTCCACGGTCAACGTTGCCGTCGAGCACGCTCGCTGCACGGATCTCGCCGTCTTGGGCCAGCGCGATCCCGGCGATGCGGACTTCGCTTTTCTCGAGGAGCTCAACGAGGCGGTCGTGCTTTCGGCGGGACGACCTGCCCTCCTGGTGCCCTACGCCGCGGTGCCCGCCGCGATCGGCGAGCATGTGCTCGTTGCCTGGGACGGAGGGCGGGAAGCTGCGCGCGCCGTCGGCGACGCCATGCCCTTCCTGGTCAAGGCGCGCCAGGTCACGGTGATGTCGGTACATTCGGGCGGCAACAACCGGATCTCCGACGAGGCGGCCACGTCGCGCCTCGCGTCGTATCTGCGAGCGCACGGTGTCGAGGCCAAGATCGACCACTCCACCGTCGACGACATCGGAATCGGCGAGTGGCTGCTTTCGCGTGCAGCAGACTTGACCGTCGACCTCATCGTGATGGGCGCGTACGCTCACACGCGCCTCCGCGATCTGGTACTGGGCGGAGTCACCCGCACCATGTTCTCGTCGATGACCGCGCCGGTGCTGATGGCGCACTGATGCACCAGTCAGGGAGAAGGCGATGTTTCGGCGAATCCTGGTACCGATCGACGGCAGCCGAACGTCGAACCTCGGCCTCGCGCAAGCCATCGAGATGGCCAAGGACTGCGATGCCACGCTGTGCCTTCTGCACGTGGTCGATGAGCTCGTCGTCACCCAGAATCTCGACGGGACTACCTACGTCCCGGCGTCCTACGTCGACGGGTTCATGGAGGCGTTGCGGCAGAGCGGCAGGAAGCTCCTGGCGAGGGCCGAGCGCAAGATGGAGCGATCCGGGGTAAGATGGCAAGCCGTGCTCGTCGAGACGCTCGGGCACCGGGTCGCCGACCTCATCATCGAGCAGGCCAGGAAGTGGCGAGCCGACTTGATCGTGATCGGCACGCATGGACGCCGGGGCTTGAGCCGGATGGTCATGGGAAGCGACGCGGAGAGCGTCGTGCGTGCGGCCACCGTTCCGGTGTTGCTGGTGCGCTCGCGCGGAGAGCCTCGGCCCAAGCGACGCAAGAGATCGTAGCCTTAACACCTATTGGTCGCGCCGTGACCGATGAAATACAAGGACTACTACAGCATTCTCGGCGTCGACCGCAAGGCAAGCGCCGAAGACATCAAGCGAGCTTACCGCAAGCTCGCGCGCAAGTATCACCCGGATGTCTCCAAGGAGCCCAACGCCGAGGAAAAATTCAAGGAGGTGGCCGAAGCCTACGAGACGCTCAAGGATCCGGAGAAGCGCGCCGCGTTTGATCAGCTCGGGAGCTTCCAGCCCGGTCAGGATTTCCGGCCACCGCCGGACTGGTGGAAGCAGTTCGCCGAAGCGCAACCCGGTTTCGAGCAACACGCGTTCGAGGACATCGACCTCGCCGATCTGTTCGCTGGGCTCACCGGGCGTGGAGGACAACGCGCGCGCGGCCGCACGGGCGCGATCCCCGGACAGGATTACGAAATCGCAGTTCAGATTACGCTCGAGCAGGCATATCACGGCGCGGAGCTCGACCTCGACCTGAGCCTGCCGGAGTACGACGAGAGCGGGCTGCCGAGGCGCGTGCCGAGGACGCTCAAGGTGCGCATTCGGCGCGGTGCCGTCGACGGGCAGAAGCTGCGGCTGCCTGGCAAGGGCGGCAAGGGTGTGAGCGGCGGCCGCGACGGCGACGTCTATCTCAACATCGTGCTCGCTCCTCACCCGCTGTTCCGTGTCAGCGGACACGACGTGTACCTCGACCTGCCGCTGGCTCCGTGGGAAGCGGTCCTGGGCACCACCGTGCGCATGCCTACGCCGGGCGGCCCGGTCGACATCAAGGTGCCCCCGAACACCGCCGCAGGGCGGCAGCTGCGGTTGGGCGGTCGCGGATTGCCGAAAGCACACGGAGGCGCCGGCGACCTGTACGCCATCGCGCAGATCGCCGTTCCGGGCACTGCAACTCCACGCGAGCGCGAGCTGATGCAGCAGCTCGCCGCAGCGTCGACATTCAATCCTCGCCGACATTTCGAGGAGGGAACGTGAACATCGAACTGACCGAGGCGACATGGATGGAGGATGCGGGGGAGATCTCGCTCGCCAGGCTCGCCGAGCTCTCGGGGCTGGAGGAAGCGAGACTGCGCGAGCTGGTGGACTACGGTGCGCTGGCGCCGGTCGATCCAGCCGCCGCTTCGTGGACCTTCAGCGCCGAATGCGTGGTGACGGCTCGAACCGCTTGCCGGCTGCTCAACGATTTCGAGCTCGAGCCGCATGGGCTGGCGCTGGTGCTCACGCTCCTCGAGCGCATTCGCGAGCTCCGGAGCGAGCTTCAGCGCTTGCATGCCGAGATGCCGCGCTGACGTGGGCAATGCAATCGCTTTTGGCAGACGCAGAAAAGCGAAAGCCCCGAGCGCGCGTTGCGTCGGGGCTTTCCGCCCACTGTCGTGGGCGCCCGGGGCATCGGTCTCGACGGGCGCGCTTACGAGGCCGGGCGCTCGCGCAACGCAAGCATTCGACCGGCGCTCTGCCGAGCCCAGAGGCCTTGCTCCCGATAACCAAACATAGTCCCATGCGAGAGCGAGATCAAGTGCGCGTTGACCGAAAGTTGAGACGGATCAAATTTGCTTCGAAGGGTCACCCGCCGACCGTGTACGCCAGGCCGTGCGGCGATTCAGGGGAAAGCCTGATCCAAGCATCGAACGAACTCGGAGAGCCCATCTTCCGGCAAATGGTTGATGCCGGCGGCCGCCGCGCGTCCGCCGCCTGTGGCGAACTGCCTGCACAAGGCGTCCGCACCGCGGGCTCTCACCCGCGGAGCACGCACGCTGACCGTATATCCGCCTTGCGAGTTGGGCGTCAGAACCGCGTGCGCGAGCCGAGGCGCCGCATTCGCCAGCTCGTTGCCGAACGCGCCCCGCACGCGGCGGGCCCAGGGCGCGTCGGGAAGCACGTAGACCGTGGCGCCGGCGAGTGCGCAGCGGGGCGGTTCCGATCGGGCCCGCTCGAGATCGTCAAGCCGGACTTCGCAAAGGCGCTGAAATACCGGTTCCGCGCGCATGAATCGAAAGGGATCAGCCCGGCCTCGCAAACTCAGATACAGCTCGGCGGGAGGAATGATCAGATCGGCCTCGCTGTCGCCGTAGGCGTTATAGGCGACGGCCTCGCCAAGCTCCTGCAAAGCGTCGACCTGCGCCGGGCTGAGCGCGAGGGGCGCAGCAAGCTCCCGAGCGGCCCCCGCGAGGTCGTCGCCGAAGGCCGCGACGACGGCCCACACGCGCTGCTTCCCCCTGAGGTAGCTGTCGACGATCATGCCGGTGCACACGCCGGACGAGGTGTCGATATGGGCGTCCAGGCCGGCGTGCACGGGCAGCTCGCCGGCGAAGTGATGATCGAAGTACTGCACCGTTGCGCCGCGATCGAGCAAGGCGAGCAGCGCATCGCGGTTGGCCGCGATCGAGATGTCGAGCACCGTCACCGCGTCGCCACGGCCGGCGGGAATCCGTTGCAGCAGGGCGACGTCGCGCTTGGCGCCAGTCACCAGCACCGAGTCGATGGGCGCATCGAGCCGGAGCTGCAGCAAGGAGCAGATCCCGTCGGCGTCGCCGTTGAAGGCGTCGAAATGCTTCACGGCAGGCACCCTCGCGCTGCCGGCATGAGAGCACCGTCGCCACGGACCGCAACGGAGACGCCGTGAACACCGAGTTCATGCTCTTTGCGCTGAACGCGAGCCGTGGATTCGGCGAGGCGGTGAGCCGCGAGCTCGGCACCGCGCTGGCGCAGCACGAGGAACGGGAATTCGAGGACAGGGAGCACAAGAGCCGGTCGCTCGTGAGCGTGCGCGGCCGCGATGTCTACGTGATCCAGTCGCTCTATAGCGACGCCGGCGCGAGCGTCAACGACAGGCTCTGCCGGCTGCTGTTCTTTATCGGAGCGCTGCGCGACAGCGCAGCGGCGCGCATCACGGCGGTCGTGCCCTATCTCGCGTACGCACGCAAGGACCGCAGAACCAAAGCGCGCGATCCTGTCACGACCCGGTACGTCGCCGAGCTGTTCGAGGCCGTCGGCACGGATTGCGTGTTGACCTTGGACGTGCACAACCTTGCAGCCTACCAGAACGCGTTTCGCTGCCGTACCGAGCATCTGGAGGCTGCGCCGCTGTTCGTGACGCGCGTTGCGCCGCTGCTGCGCGACGCGGAGGCTGCCGTGGTGTCGCCTGACGCCGGCGGCATAAAGCGCGCCGACGCGTTCCGCCAGCGCCTGACCGCTGCGCTCGGGCGCCCGGTCGGTGCGGCCTTTGCCGAGAAATACCGCAGCAGCGGCGTGGTCAGCGGCGAAGCGCTGGTCGGCGACGTCGCGGGAAGGGTTGCGGTGATCGTCGACGATCTCATCAGCGCAGGCAACACGGTGGCGCGTGCCGCGCGCGCCTGCCGCGAGCATGGCGCGTCGCGGGTGCTGGCGGTGGCGTCGCATGGAGTCTTTGCCGAGGCCGCGAACGCCGTGCTCGGCGCGAGCGACGTGGAGCGTATCGTGGTGACGGACACGATCGCTCCATGGCGGGTAAGCGACCCGCGGCTCAAGTCCAAGCTCGACGTCGTGAGCGCCGCCGGGCTGTTCGCCGAAGCGATCCGCAGGCTTCACACCGGAGGTTCGATCGTCGAGCTCAGCGGCGGCTGAGCAGGCGATGCTACGGCGGCTCGTTCACGCGTTTCGGCCCTCACCGCCCCTCTCCCGACGGGAGGGGTTCGCAGAGATCGAGATGGGCTTGCGCGAGCCGCAGGTAATTCACCGCCTGTCCCGACCATTTGCGCGGCTCCCGAACCTCGGCATCGTCCAGGTGCCAGATCGCGATTCTCGCTCGCGAGCAGGCGCGGCAGCTCTGGTAGAAGTGCAGCAGCGCGTCGGGCGGCGCGTCACCCGTGACCTCGGCGTAGGTCGCGAAGATCGGCTGCCTGAGCTCCGGCGCGCCCAGCCGCTCGCATTCCAGGGCCAGGAAGGCGAGCTCGTCCGCTGCGTCGAGCATCCTGAAGTCCGCGGAGAATTCCAGGCAGTCGATGATCTGCGGCTCCGGCTCGAGGCAGATGTGCTCGGGACGCAGGTCGCCGTTCGCCTCGATCACGCGGCCCCCCTTCACCCGGGCATCGAGCAGCGCCGCTTGCGAGTCGAGCCATCGACGCTGCCCGGCGCAGACGTGCTGCACAAGCTTCACGGGTAGCGCGTAGCGCGACGCGGCCAGCTCGCGAAGGTTTTCATCGATGCCCGCGGCGATGCGGCTACGATACGCGGCCGGTGTCAGGGCGAGCGGCAACGCCCCGCGGTAGAAACGCGACAGCTTGGCGACCACACGGCGCACGTCGTCTACCGAGTACGCTCGTTCGCGGATCAAGCGATCCAGCATGCGCTCGGCGGGCAGTCGTCGCATCTTCACCAGCCAGTCGACGACGTGCCCGCTGCCGCCCACGCGAAAGCCGCCGCCGGCATCGAGCGTCAGCGGCATCGTCCCCACGTAGACGTCGTCCGACAGCCGCCGATTGAGGCGAACTTCCTCGCTGCAATTGCGCTCGCGCAACGCCTCGGTGCTGAAGTCGAGGTAGCTCCGGCGCACGGGCTTCTTGAGCTTGTAGGCGAAGCGATCGGTCAGGAACACCCACGACATGTGGGTCTCGATCGGCATGACCGCGGCCGTCGGCTCGGGGTAGCTCTGCGGCTGCAGCAGGAACGCAACCTTCGCTGCGAGGCCTGGATCAGCGCCCGCGGGTGCGCTCGCCGCAGCGTGGCGCGGCGTCGAGTCGGCCTGGCCCAGCCTCTGGAGAACCGCTCGCCAGCGGGCGGGCGAGCGCGCTTCGTCGAGCGGCGCTTCGGCGTCATAGGCAACGGCGTCCGCCTGTTCCTCCGCAGCCAGCGGCTCCTGAGTGCGCAACTGGTGCTCGAGCACCGCCAGATCGGCGTCGGAAGCGTCGCGCCCAATCCGTTGGCGTTGCTCGATGCGTGCTCGCAACGTCGCCTCGCTCGCAGCGAAGCTCACGATGACATAGGCAACGTGCAGCTCCGCAGCGAGCTTGCGGGCGAGCTCGCGCTGCCAGCGCTTGAGAAACGCGCCGTCGACGATCGCGATCCACCCGGCGTCCACAACAGCGCGAGCAAGCGCGAGCACGGCGTTGTACGTCCCTTGGGTCGCCTGCAACGAATAGAGACCGGCATCGATACCGGGCTTCTCGCGCGGAGCCGGGTCGTCCAGCGCACGCTTGCGCTCGACGTCGGTGCGGATGCGCACCGCGCCGCTGAGCTCGAGCAGCGCCTGCGACAATGTGGTCTTACCGCAGCCCGACAATCCGTGGGTGATGACGATCGCCGGATGCGGCGACCGCGCGTAGCGCTTGGCGAGCTCGACGTAGCCAGCGTACTCCGCGACCGCGGCAGCGCGCGCGTCCGTCGCGCCGAGCTGAGCCGCGCGCAGCCTGGCGATCTTGGCGCGCACCATGGCGCGGTACACGAGGTAGAAGCGAAGCACGCTCAAGCCGTCGTAATCGCCGGTGATCTCCAGGTAGGCGTTGAGAAAGCGACGCCCGAGATCGGGACGACTGCGGTCTTCCAGGTCCATCGCGGTGAAAGCCACTTCGCTCATCACATCGACCCAGCGAATCTGCTTGTTGAACTCGATGCAGTCGAAGACGACCGGCTTGCCGTCGATCAGCGCGATGTTGCCCAGGTGGAGATCGCCGTGACACTCGCGCACGAAACCCTGCTCGCGCCGGACGAGCATGGCCGCGGCACGCGCCGCGTACTCGCGCAACGTCCATCTCTCCAACGCATCGAGGTCGGCGGATTCCGGCTCGGACTCGAGCAGTGGACGGATCTGGGAGAAGTTCTGCAGCGCCGCGCGCAGTATCTCCTCCGGCAGACCGAACGCCCCGCGCGGCCTTGCCACGCCGATCGCGCGGTGAAAGGCCGCCACACTGGAGGCTAGGGCGTCGATATCCTCCGGCTTGAGCTCGCCGCGGGCGAGCACGCGACTGGCGAGCGCTTCCTGCGGAAATTCGCGCATCTTCACCGCGTATTCCAGCGCGCGCCCCTCGCCCCCGAGAACCGGGGCATCGACCTCGCCGGTGATGGCGACGACGCCGAGGTAGAGCTCCGGTGCCTGGCGGCGGTTGAGCCTGAGCTCCTCCTCGCAGTAGAAGCGCCTTGCCGGGAGGCCGCTGAAGTCGAGAAACCCCAGGTTGACCGCCTTCTTCAGCTTGTAGGCGTGCTCGCCGGTGAGAAATACGTAGGAGATGTGCGTCTCGAGCAGCTTGACTCGCGCGGGGTCCACCCCGAAGGCGCCGCCCGAGAGCAGTGCGGCGACAAGCCGTGCCTGTCCCGCGGCATCCAGGCCCGTTTCATCGGTCGTCGCCGACCGGCCCGGTCGGCTTCTTGCATCCGTCACCACTTCGAGCATTATTATCATTCTCGGCCTTCCCCGTCGCCGGGGGTTGATCGTGGTCAAGCCGCCCTCAGTGGCGGGAACTGCTGCGCCGCGCCGGAATCCTCGCCATTGGAGGCACGGTGCGATCGGGCAAGCCGGCATGGAACGACAAACCTACTTCAACATCTGGTATCTGATTCTCGCGGTCCTCGCGGTGCTGTGGCTGCGCGAGATATGGGTGACGGCGACCCAGGTCGAGCCCATTCCCTACAGCGAGTTCCAGCAGGACTTGAAGGACGGCAAGATCAAAGACATCGCCGTCTCGGCCAACTCGATCCAGGGCTCCTACAAGGAAGCCAAGCCCGGCGGGCGCACGCGCTTCGTCACAACTCGGGTCGACCCCGAGCTCGCGAAGGATCTGGAGCAGTACAACGTCCAGTTCTCGGGCGTCGTCGAAAGCTCGCTGTTCCGCGACATCCTCTCGTGGGTTGCGCCCGCGCTGGTGTTTTTCGCCATCTGGGTATTCCTCTCTAGGCGCATGGCCGAACAGGGGGGCTTGGGCGGCGGGTTGCTGTCGATCGGCAAGAGCAAGGCCAAGGTCTACATGGAGACCGACACCAAGGTGACCTTTGAAGATGTCGCCGGAGTCGACGAGGCCAAGGAGGAACTGCGCGAAGTCGTGGGCTTTCTCAAGGATCCGAAGCGCTACGCGCGGCTTGGTGGGCACATCCCCAAGGGCGTGCTGCTGGTCGGACCGCCGGGCACCGGGAAGACTCTGCTCGCCCGCGCTGTCGCCGGCGAGGCGAATGTGCCGTTCTTCTCGATCAACGGCTCCGAGTTCGTCGAGATGTTCGTCGGCGTCGGAGCCGCGCGAGTGCGCGACCTATTCGAGCAGGCTCGCAAGCGGGCGCCGGCGATCATCTTCATCGACGAGCTCGACGCCCTGGGTCGCGCCCGCGGAGTCTTCGGCTGGGGCGGACACGACGAGAAGGAACAGACGCTCAACCAGCTTCTGGTCGAGATGGACGGCTTCGACCCGAGCCAGGGACTCATCCTGCTGGCGGCCACCAACCGTCCTGAGATCCTCGACCCTGCGCTGCTCCGCGCCGGGCGGTTCGATCGACAAGTGCTGGTCGACCGGCCGGACAAGATCGGACGAGTCCAGATCCTGAAGGTGCACGCGAAAAAGGTGCGCCTGGCCGCAGACGCCGACCTGGAGAAAATCGCCGGACTTACTCCAGGCTTCACCGGCGCCGACATCGCCAACCTGGTCAACGAGGCGACGCTGGTTGCGACGCGACGGGGTGCCGATGCCGTCGCGCTCGACGACTTTACTGCCGCGGTCGAGCGCATCATTGCGGGGCTGGAGAAGAAGAGCCGCATCCTCAACTCCAGGGAGCGCGAGATCGTCGCGCATCACGAGATGGGGCATGCGCTGGTCGCGCTGGCGCTCCCGGGAACGGATCCCGTGCACAAGGTGTCGATCATCCCCCGCGGCATCGGCGCGCTCGGCTATACGATTCAGCGGCCGACCGAGGATCGTTTCCTGATGAGTCGCGAGGAGCTGGAGAACAAGATGGCGGTGCTGCTCGGCGGCCGCGCCGCCGAGCACGTCGTTTACGGCCACCTTTCGACGGGCGCGGCCGATGACCTCGCGAAGGTTACCGAGATCGCGCGCAGCATGGTCATGCGTTACGGCATGGAGCAGAGCCTCGGCAACCTTGCCTACGAGGAAGCGCGCGCTGCGTTCTTGCCCGCGCCGGTCGCCCCCACGGAGCGGCGCTACAGCGAGGAGACCGCCCGCGAAATCGATCGTGCGGTACGCGCAGTCTCCGATGAGGCGTTCGAGCGTGCGGTGGGCATCCTCGCGCGCAATCGCTCGACGCTCGAGGAAGGAGCACGCCAGCTCCTGCAAAGGGAAACGCTCGCGGAGGCGGATATCGCCTCGCTTGCGGCCTCGCTCGTCCGCGAGCCCTGAGGCGCGAGGTCGGGCAGGACTTCAGCGGCGCCAGTGCACGTGCAGCGTGTACTCGTCCTCGCCGTAGCGCGTCTCGACTTGGCCTCGGTACGCGCGCTCGAGCGCCGCGCCGATCCGGCGCGGGGTGTGGATGTCCGTGGTGGTGACGAAGATTTCGTCGGGACCTTCGTGCACGTCCATGATCCGGTTGAGCGGATGCTCCTCGCGCTCGATCCTCGCTTCGTGACGAACCAACTTGAGGATCTCGTCGCGGTGGGCCACCAGGAATTTGCCCGACATGGTCACCACGCCGGCCGGCAGCTTGTCGCGGATGCGCTGGCAGGCGGGGCAGCGCTCGCGCTGCGCGCCGCTCGGCGCATCGCCCCAGTGCCAGCGACCGCGGTGAAAAACCGCACCGCACGTCTCGCAGAGCGTGGGCTCGGCGTACTTGCGCTTCGCCTGGTAAGGATCGTGTCGCAGATCGTCGAATATCCGATCGCGGTACCGGGTGACGCCACCGATCGGCGCGTCGGGCGATTTGGTTTGGTGTCTGCGGGTCATCTCGATCGCTCGCAAGTCGCTTGGCACAAGAACACGCGGATCGCCGGGCTCTTCGCCGGCGATCCGCGACCGCCCGGCCACCGGCGGTTCCCTCCGGCGCCCGGCGGAGCCTTACTAGCTGCCCTACTGAACCCTCAGCTCCTTGGCCACCAGGCCATTCTTCTTCGGCAGCGTGAGCTCGAGAATTCCGTTGCTGCACTTGGCCTCGGCCATGCTTTCGTCGACGTCGTGCATCAACGTGAAGCTGCGAGATTGCATCCCGTAGTAGCGCTCAGTGCGCAGGACACTCTCGCCTTTCTTCTCTTCCTTCTCCTTCTTCACTTCGGCACTGATGGAGATAACGTTTCCATCAACCGCTACATGGATGTCCTCTTTCTTCACTCCCGGAACTTCCGCCTTGACGTGATACGCCTTGTCGTCCTCGGAGACGTCCATCTTGATCTCCGGCTCGGCAGGAAGATCACGCATCCATGTCCGCATCCGCGGGAAGCGGAAGAAATCATCCGCGTTCCAGAACGGATCGAAGTTCATCAGGTTGGTGAATGGATCGAAACGAGTGATGTTTGCCATAATCCGACTCCTCGACTGCGTATATCCAACCGGTGCGCCCGCGAACCGGGCGCGGGTACCGCATCGCGACGAGCCAGGTGGCGACGCTCGAGCGTTGAAACCCGGACGGTCCACCGCTCATCGCAACCCGAAATCATTGTACGCAAACGCCGCGCCGGCGTTTTGACGTGCGTCAAGCGATGTCGGCGTTTATCGGTTTGGCGCGATTCCGCCTTGGCTTGACATCGGGCGCTCCGTGGCTGCAATTCGTCGCGCGCCGCTGCCCGTGCGTCGCTCGACGGCCCATTTTCTGGCGGGCGGAACGGCGGTAAGCTAGGGCCTGTTAACGCTATGGACACAAACGCGTTGCGTAGCCGAAAACGCCTAGCGCAAGGCGCAAAGGCGAAGGCGGGCAGGGCGCCCGGCGAGACTTTGCAACGCGGCGATCGGCGTTTTCGGCAGCAACCCGAAGGGAACGGGCGTCCTGGGGCGCCACTCGGTGTTGCCGTCCTCGCCAAGACCTCTCGTCTTGGCTTCGTCCTGCGCCTTGATTGGCACCCCAGGGCACCCGTTCGCGTATGCGCCCATAGCGTTAACAGGCCCCAGCGCTTGATTCCCACCTGCCGCTGTCCCATCCGAGGAGTCACTTAAATGAGCAACGAAGCTGAACTCCGGGCGACCATCGCCAAGATGATCGAGCCGGGCAAGGGCGTGCTCGCCGCCGACGAGAGCATTCCGACCATCACCAAGCGCTTCAAGGCGCTGAACATCGAGTCCACCGAGGAGACGCGGCGCGCGTACCGCCAATTGCTGTTCACGACCCGCGGCGCCGAAGAGTTCCTGAGCGGCGTCATCCTTTTCGAGGAAACGCTCGATCAGAAGGCCGATGACGGAACGGCGCTGCCCGAGGTGCTGGTGCGGCACGGTGTGATGCCGGGCATCAAAGTGGACAAGGGAACGACGCCTCTGACCGGCGCGCCCGGCGATCTGATCACGCAGGGGCTGGACGGCCTCGGCGAGCGGCTCAAGACATACAAGACCAAGGGCGCCCGCTTCGCCAAGTGGCGCGAGGTCTATGGCATTACCGACGTCAATCCGACGCCGCTCGGCGTCGCCGCCAACGCCGAGGTGCTCGCGCGCTACGCGGCGATCTGCCAGGAGGCCGGAATCGTGCCGATCGTCGAGCCCGAGGTGCTCATCGACGGAGACCACACCATCGAGCGCTGCTACGAAGTGAGCGACGCGGTCCTGCACGCGGTGTTCGACGCGCTGCACCGGCACCGCGTACTGTTCGAAGGCATGGTGCTCAAGCCGAGCATGGTGCTTCCGGGCAAGGATCATCCGCCCAAGGCGAGCCCCGAGCAGGTCGCTGACGCGACCCTGCAGGTGCTTCGCCGCAACGTGCCGGCGGCAGTCCCTTCGATCAACTTCCTGTCCGGCGGACAGAGCCCCGAGGAGGCGACCGCCAACTTGAACGCCATGAACGTCAAGTATCCGCGCGCGCCCTGGGTGCTGTCGTTTTCCTACGCTCGCGCGCTGCAGGATCCGGCGATGCGCGCCTGGGGCGGGCGCAAGGAAAACGTCGCCAAGGCGCAGGCGGCGTTCTACCAGCGCGTGAAGATGAACAGCCTCGCCAGGGCCGGCAAGTGGACCCAGGCGATGGAGCGCGCGGCGTAGGAGGACGCGTCGCGCCGGCGGCCGCGATCGAGCAGACGCCGGTTGCCTGCCTTGCGTACCGTGCCGGCGGCGGCCGGCCACTGGCACGCTTGCGCCTCGCGCCGCCGTCGATCGAATGCGAGCCTCGCCTTCAACGTGGGTCGCTGTTGCGCTGCTGTGGCTCGCGGGGAATGCCCTGCGGCTGACCATCCTGGCGGTTCCGCCGGTCATCGCGATGATTCGCGACGACCTCTCGCTTAGCGCCACGCAGGTCGGATTGCTGAGCAGCATTGCGCCGGCGCTGTTCGCGATCGCCGCGCTGGGAGGCTCGCTGCTCGTCGCGTACCTGGGAGCGCGGGGCGCGCTGATCGGTGGGCTGCTCGTGATCGCCGCGGGTTCTGCGCTGCGCGGCCTGAGCCCTGGCTACGCGGTGCTCCTCGCCACCACGGTGCTCATGTCGGTCGGAGTCGCGATCATGCAGCCGATCATGCCCACAACGGTGCGGCAGTGGCTGCCGCACAGAATCGGGCTCGGCACGGCGATCTACACCAACGGCTTGCTGGTGGGAGAGGTTTTCCCGACACTGCTCACGATTCCCCTGGTCCTTTCTCTGCTCGGCGGTAGCTGGCGTCTGTCGCTGGTGTTCTGGTCGGTGCCCATCGCGACCGGTGTCGACAAGGGGTTCGAATGGCTCGAGCGGGCGTACGCGCGGCGCGACCCCGGCGCGACATATGTGCTCACGGACTTGTTTTTCAGGCCACTGCATGGCGACTCGCGGTGGCAGGCGTTCCTGCTCAAGATGGGCCTGGGGCGTGAACGCCTTTCGCTCGGTTGCGCGGCGCACAACATGTAGGGCACAGACCCGCCATCTCGGCTCCCGGCAGCCCGCCGGACACGGCGTCTTGACACCGGGTATCTTCCGGCGAAACATACGCAAAGCAACAGCCTGTAGCTGACGCCCGGAGGGGTATTCCCGGTGGGGTGTATTGCACAGGCGCTTGTTTGGCAATACTGTTGTAAGGCAGTGACGCAAAGCCTCCGGCCCGTGGCAGATGCGGGTAGCGGGGTTGCCGGCGGAATTTCCGCCGTTCGCAGGATGCCGCGCAGGAATGCGCGGCAGCTTCACGTCACCGCCTCGACGGCAACTTTTCGGGGGCGTGACGTGGGATCCTCAGCCTCGCCGCAAAATGCGACCGCGATGTCCCCGATCGCGTCGATTGCCGCGTCGCGTACCTCTGACAGCTTCCCCGCTCCGATGGTTGAGGCGCCGGGAACGCCCAGCGCCTCGGAGGGCGCTCCCAAGACCCGCAGATTGGTCGTGGGTCAGCAGTACTTCGGCATCGAGGCGCGAGCCTTCCATGCCGGGGCCGAGCGCATGCTCGCGCGCATCTCCGCGCACGCGCCGGAACGCACCCGAATCAACGTTCGCACGCTGGGAGAGGACTTCCGTCTCGACGGTGCGGCGAGCTGGGCGCTGCTGCGCGCACTGGTCGCCGGCAAGTTGCTGCATCCCGAAGGCGCCGGCAGCTACATTGCGACCGCGCGGTTTCGCGAATACGCGGTCGCGAGCGTGGTCACACCGTTGTCGCGGACGCGGGCGAAGGCGCTAATCGAGGAGGTGGGCGCAATCGCCGCACGCATCAACGCCGCTTGGAATCGGAATCCGTACGTGATCAAGCTGGTGGCGGTGTCGGGCAGCTATATGAGCCGCCGCGACCTGCTGCCGGAGCTTTCGCTGTGGCTGGTGCTGCGTCGGCGTCTGCCGCTGCAACGGCGTCGCAGATCCACGGTTGAAAAGGACATCGCAATGCGCCGGATCGTAGCCGAAGTGTGTGCGCCGAGCTCCTTTATTCGCGTGCGTCTGGTGCGCGACAAGCAAGAGGTGCAGCGCCCCTTCAGCGTGGTGTACCAGACCAACGAAGGCGTGATCGAGCCTTCCGTGCCGGCCTGGGGGAAGTTGCGCGACTGGGGCGCCTCGATCAGCCGGAGGCTTGCCGCGCGCTGAGTCGATCTCGAGCGCGCGCAGCCTTCGGATGCAGCTCGTCGCCCGAACGCTGCGCTAGGCGCCTTCCTGCTCCATGGCCACTTCGGCTCCAAGGCTTTCGACGTCGCGATAGATCGAAGCAACCGCGAGGACGCGGCCGCTGCGCTTGTAGCGCACCGCGCAGTCCCTGGCTGCCACGTCACCATCGATGGACAGTTCGTCCCAGGTCGGGGCGTGTCCGACGTAGTTGATGGGCACGTCGTAGTGCTGGCTCCAGAAGAAGGGCACGGCAGCGAACTTCTCTCGGTATCCGAGCATGTTGCGCGCTGCAGTCTGACCCTGCCGTTCGGCAACGACCCAGTGCTCCACGCGAATCGACTCGCCGCTGCGCGCGTCGGGCCAGCGCGCAATATCTCCTGCGGCGAAGATTCCCGGCGCGCTGGTTTCCAGGTACGCGTCGACCAGCACGCCACGGTCCAGCGCAAGACGGGCGTCCTGGGCCAGGTCAAGTCGCGGGCGCACGCCCACGCCGACCACTACCAGATCAGCCTGAAGCCTGGAGCCGTTGCTCAGCTCGACTTGCCGCTCGCCGATCGAGGTGGCTGTCGCCTCCAGGTGGAAGACGACGCCGTGCTCCTCGTGGAGGCCGCGCACGAAGTCACCCAGCTCGCGACCGAGGATTCGCTCCATCGGTCGCTTTTCCGGCGCAACCACGTGCACTTCGATCCCCCGCGTGCGCAGCGACGCTGCGACTTCGAGGCCGATGAAGCTCGCGCCGAGCACGAGAGCGCACCGCGCGGCCTTGGCGCGCTCTATGATGGCGCGCGAATCGGCGAGCGAGCGCAACGTCCGCACATGCGGCAAGTCCATCCCGGGCAGCGGCAGGCGAATCGGCTCGGCCCCGGTGGCGATCAACAGCCGGTCGTAGCGGACCTTGTTTCCGTCGTCGAGGATGACTTCGCGCGAAGCCACGTCGATGTGCCGCGCGGTCGCCCCGAGATGCAAGTCGATGGCGTTCTCGGCATAGAAATCCATCGGACGCAGCGGGATCCACTCTTCCGGCGCCGTGCCGGCAAGGTAATCCTTGGACAGGTTCGGCCGGTCCGCGGGCGCCGCGTCGTCGCTGCTCACCATCACGATGCTGCCGCCGTACCGCTCACGGCGAAGCATCTCTGCCGCGGCGAAGCCGGCAGCCCCGCCGCCGACGATGACGATTCTCGCCGGCAGCGCGGCACCGGAACTCTTTCTTGGCGCAATGTCCTTTTTCGCGAGGACGAAGACCTTGCCGCCGCGCTGCTCGACCGCCCAGCAGGCGACCGGGCTGAGCGCCGGCGCGCGCAACGCTTCGCCCGTACGCAGGCTGAAGCAGGCGTGATGCCAGGGACATCGCACGGTGTCCTCGACCATGACGCCGTCGGCGAGCGGTCCACCGTAGTGCGAGCAGACGGCGCCGATCGCGAAGAACTCGTTGCCTCGCCGGGCGAGCAGAACCGCATCCTCGCCCACGTGGCCGGCAACCATGCGTCCATCGGCGAGATCGCCGATCGGGATGCCGAGCGCCAAGTCCGCCCCGGCCGAGTCTGATGGAGTGCCCACGATGTTCTCCCGCGGTGATGGCCCTACGCCCCCATCACGCACTTGGCGTAGAGGTCGCCCAGCGCATTCCCCGGATCGTATTTCTGCTTCAGTGCAGCATACGCGTTCTTGTTGTAGATCGCCCAGAACTCATCTTCGGTGAAGTACGAGTCCGAGTACAGCGACTTGATGCCGCCAAGCTCGCTCGCCTTGCGCTCGATCTTGCGGTTGCAGAAGCCGGCCGAGCGCCGCTCGCGCGTGGTCACGACGTCCCAGAATCCGAAGTTGATGTAGATCGTGCCCGGCTTGAGCGGATAGAGGGCGAAGCGCTCACCCGATTCTTCGCCGTCGATGGGGCAGATCCAGATGGGAAGGATGCCGACCTCGGCGTGCAGGAAGGCGAGGAATTCCGGCGCGTGCTCGAGAGGGATGTCGATGTCCTGGATCACCGACTCCGGCTGCGCGCCGCGCAGAGCGTTCCAGACGCGGGTCAAGCCCCAGCGTGAGTTCCAGCGCATGATGCGCTGATAGGTGATGGAATTGAGCCGCTCGCGGCCGAACAGCTTGCGCAGCAGCCGGTTCTGCGCGCCGACGTTCTTCGAGCACCAGAACCAGTCGGTGTCCCAGCGCCACAGATAGTCGCGCATGGTCAGATAGTCGGTCGGCCGCTCGCGGATCGATCGGTAGTAGATGCGCTCGAAGGTGTAGTCGCTGGTGTAGGGTGCGATGTCGGTGAAGCGCCCCCGCGAGAGAAAGATCTCGCCGGGCGAAAAGACGACGCCGTCCAGGAAATGAACGCCGCCTTCGGCGCACAGGCGCGCGACGTCGGCGAAGCACGCCTGCGCATTGGAATAGCGCACGTGATCGACGTGCACGAACTGCTTGACCGGCTGCGTTCTCGCGGTGAGCCTGAGGGCGTAGCCAAGCGTGCCGTAGGAATTCGGAAAACCGAAGAACAGGTCGCTGTGCTCGTTATCCGCGCTGCAGGTGAGAATGCGGCCGTCGCCGGTGAGCACATCCATCTCGACGATGGTGTCGTGCACGAGACCGTACTTGAACGATGTCGCTTCGATGCCCACACCCGCGTGAGCGCCGCCGAGGGTGATCGACTTGAGCTGAGGCACCACGCGCGGCATGGTGCGATGTGCGAGCGTGGCGTCGGCCAGGTCGACGAACGTGGTCATGCCCTCGGCCTCGACGATGCCCGCCGCCGGGTCGACGCGCAGCACCTGGTTGAAGTGCTTCAGATCGATGCGCGGCCGCTCGCGCGGTGCGCGATCGCGAAACAGGTTCGACGTTTCCTTCGCCAGCCCGACGCCGCCGGGCGGTGCGGCAGCCAGCTCGGCCAGCAGCCGAGCCTTTTTTTCCTCGTAACCGCTCAACTTTCGGCGCGATAGAGGAAGGTGCGGCTCATCGGGTAGTTGCCGCCGATGTTGCCTTTGCTCACCAGGACCTGGAAGAGGTGCGTGTGGCCTTTCCTGGCGCGGAACATCTCGGCGCACGCCCAGAGGTAGGTGCGCCACTTGCGGTAGAAGCTTTCGTCGAAGCGCTTGGGATCCATGGCGTGGATGGTCTTCCAGTTGGCTTCGAACCGCTCGCCCCAGGCGTCGAGCGTGAGCGCGTAGTGGCGGCGCAGGTTCTCCACGTCGAGCACTTCCAGCCCGCATCGCTCCATCGCGTTCATCGCCTCGGTGAGACTCGGGATCCAGCCGCCGGGGAAGATGTGCTTGCGAATGTAGAACTCGGTCTGGAAGGTCCCGACGTGGCCGATGAAATGAATGACGCCCAACCCGCCCGGCTTCAGCGTGTCGGCATGCGCGCGGATGACCTCGAAGAGCTGATCGCGTCCGGCATGCTCGAGCGTGCCGATGGAGAGCATCTTGTCGTACTGGCCCGGAATCTCGCGGAAATCGCACTCGACGAGCTTGATCTTGTCGGTCAACCCGCGGCGCGCGATCTCCGCGCGCAGCTCGTTCACCTGCTCGGTCGTGGTGTTGATGCCGGTGCCCAGCGCGCCGTACTTCTCCCAGGCGTGGAAGAGAAGCCCGCCCCAGCCGCAGCCGACGTCGACAAAGGTCTCGCCCGCCTTGAGCTGCACCTTGCGGCAGACGTGATCCATCTTGTTCTGCTGCGCCTGCTCGACGGTGGTCGTGCCTTCCTTCCAGTAGGCGCAGGTGTACATCATGCCGATGCGGTCGAGCCACAGCTTGTAGAACGGCTCGCCGAGCCCGTAGTGATAGCGCGCGTTGGCCTTCGCCTGGGCGATCGAGCGGTTGGAAAAGCGGAACTCGTGCCAGCGGTTGCGCAATCCCACCAGCGCGTTGGGATCGTCGTCGAAACCGGCATCGAACGCCGCGCGCGCTGCGAGCTGGAATCTGCCCTCGATGTCGATGAGCCCGTCGAAATAGCCTTCGAGCAATCCGATGTGTCCGAACAGAACGACGCGGCGCTCCGCCGCCGCGCTGTTGAAGCGCAGCGTGAACGCTGGAGCCGTGTCGGGCCGGTTGCGGTAGATCGTGCCGTCGGCAAAGAGCACCGCGAACGAAATTTCCGTTGCGCCTCCGATCGCCGCCAGGCGCCGCCCGACCATCCCGCCGGGTTGCCGCGGCTCGCTCGCCGAACCCGGGTGCGGAGGCGCAAGGAGCCCGTCCATGCGGTCGAGCCTGCCCTGGACGCGTTGCCGTTGTGCCTGCCTCGCTTGCTCGGGTGTCGTCGCCATTGTTGTTGTCCGTGGGAGCGCCGGCGTTCAGGCCGTCGCGTCTCGCCCAAGAGTTGTCGGATTGCGCCCGCCGAATGCGCGGCCAATATATCGCACAGACCTCGCCTCAAGTCGAGGGTTCGCGGGAGCGCGGCCCGCCCGTGCGAGCCCGCGCAAGCGACGAGCAAACCGTCCTCTTGGTCGGTCACATTTCCGTCATGCAACGCGCGTGCCTCCTGCGTGTGGCGCGCGCGAAAGGCGACGACAGCGAAGCGCTGCGATGCCAGTCCATCGCATAAACGTAGGCACTGTGGACAACGGCGTGGATTCGCGGTGGATAGCCGGTGCAGAGTGTGTCATTGCGGGTCTAGTCCGCTGATTTCCTGCGGCTTTTCGGGGTCCCTTTGTGTGCATCAAAAAGCCCTTGCATCGCTTGCCCCGACCTACTATGATTAGTCTTGATTCTGCACTTGAACACAAGATATAGTAGATTTTGATTCATAAGGGATTTCCGGAAATGACGCCGGGGAGCCCTCGGGAAGGTTTGTTTTTCTCGAAGGCCGGCGGCCGGAAAACGCGCGGGGACTGGAATTGCGCAATGCGGCCACCCGGCGCGGGTAGACCAAGAACCATAAGATTTTCTCAGGAGAGTGCGCCATGCAACTCGTCAGCCAGACCGCCAATCAGTCCCCGGCAACACCGCAGAACCTGATGGCTGGCGAGGCTGGAGCGCCCCTCCCGGCGAACGCCGATCCGCGGCTCGCGCAATACAAGGTGATCCGCCGCAACGGCGCGGTGGTCGGCTTCGAGCCGTCGAAAATCGCCATCGCCGTCACCAAGGCGTTCCTCGCCGTCAACGGCGGCCAGAGCGCGGCCTCGGCGCGGGTGCGGGAGCTGACCGCGCGGCTCACCGACGCGGTGGTCGCGGCGCTGATGCGGCGCAAACCCGAGGGCGGCGCGATCCACATCGAGGAGATCCAGGACCAGGTCGAATTGGCGCTCATGCGCGGCGGCGAGCACGAGGTCGCTCGCGCCTACGTCCTCTACCGCGAAAAGCGGGCGCAGGAGCGCGCGCTGGAAAAGCAGAAGAGCGCCAAACCCGAAGGCGCCGTCATCAACGTCGTCGACAACGGCGTGAAGCGCCCGCTCGACCTCAACCGGTTGACCGAATTGGTCAAGGCTTCCTGCGAAGGACTCCCCGACGTCGATCCCGAGCGGATCTTGAAGGCGACGCTCAAGGACCTGTACGAAGGCGTGCCGATGGACGAGGTGCGCAAGTGCATCGTGCTCGCCGCCCGCACGCTGATAGAGAAGGACCCCTCGTACAGCTTCGTCACCGCGCGCCTTCTGCTCGACGCGCTGCGCGTCGAGGCGTTGGGCGAGGAAGCCAGCCAAGCCGACATGGCGACCAAGTACGCCGAATACTTCCCGCGCTTCGTCAAGCACGGCATCAAGATCGGACTCTTAAACGAGCAACTGACGCAGTTCGACTTGAAGGTACTGGGCGCGGCGCTGGTGCCGGAGCGCGACCTGCAGTTCGGCTACCTGGGGCTGCAGACGCTCTACGACCGCTACTTCCTGGTCGACCAGTACGTCGGCGGACGCCGCTTCGAGCTGCCTCAGGCGTTTTTCATGCGCGTGGCGATGGGCCTGGCGCTCAACGAAGTCGAGCGCGAGGCGCGGGCCATCGAGTTCTACAACGCGCTCTCCACATTCGATTTCATGTCGAGCACGCCCACGCTGTTCAACTCGGGAACGCATCGGTCGCAGCTGTCCTCCTGCTATCTCACCACCGTGTCCGACGACCTGGACGGCATCTACGAGGCGATCAAGGAGAACGCGCTCCTGTCCAAGTTCGCGGGAGGCCTGGGCAACGACTGGACCAACGTGCGCGCGCTCGGCAGCCATATCAAGGGCACCAACGGCCGCTCGCAGGGCGTGGTGCCGTTCCTGAAGGTGGTGAACGACACGGCGGTCGCAGTCAATCAGTGCTTTGCGCCGGAGACGCCGGTCTACAGCGCGCGCGGCATGCTGCCGATCCGCGACGTGCGTCCGGGCGACCTGGTGCTCGGCAAGAGCGGCGTCTACCGCGAAGTGGTCGAGCGGCTAGTCTATAACCAGCACGATCCCATGGTCGCGATCGACGTCAAGCACGCGATCGAGCCGCTGGAAGTCACCGACGGCCATCCCTTCTGGGCGATCGCCGGAGTGCCGATGGAGCAGGCCGAATCGCGCACGCAGGAGTGGCTCGCCAGGGGTAAGGTGCAGGCTGCATGGATCGACGCCGGCAAGCTCAAGCGCGGCGATTACGTCGGCTTCACGATTCCCACCGAGGTGATCGCGGTCGAAGGTCTGACCGAGGACGACGCACGGCTCTACGGCATCCTGTTGGGCGACGGCCACCTGTCGAAGGACGGCATGCAATGGGGCGTATCGGGCAATCCCGCACGTGACGAACATCTCGAATTCGTGCGCGTCTATCTCACCGCGCGCGGCATCCACTTCTGGGAGACCGGGCGTGGATCGACCTATGCTCAGGTGCATTGGGCTTCGGGACGCGGCGTGGTGCGCGACGCGACGACCGGCCGCATATCGAGCGCGGGTCCGGCGACGCTGCCTTTCGGCTACGACGACCTGTACGACGAGAAGCACCGCAAGCGCATCGCACCTCGCCTCGCGCATCTGCCGCGGCTGCTCACGCTGGCGATGATCCGCGGCCTGCTGGAGACCGACGGCGGAGTCTCGCGCGGCAAGGAGATCTACTTCACTTCGACCTCGCAGCCGCTCGCGGAAGGACTGCGCTACCAGCTTCTGCGCCTAGGCGTGCCGGCGAGCGGTCAGCGCCGCATACGCGACAACGGCCATCGCGCTCGCCGCGCCGACGGCTCCGAGACCAACTTTGCCGGCAAAACCGAAGCCTACGATCTGCGCATCCCCGCGGTGCTGGAGATCGCCGAGCTGGTCGGCTGCAAGCCGATTGCCAAACGCAACTGGGTCACTCACGGCGGGACGATTTTCTCGAGGGTGCGCTCGGTTGCCTCGATCGAACCGCGACCGCTGGTTGTCGACCTCAAGGTCGATACTGACGAATCGTACCTGACCGCCGCGGGCCTCGCGCACAACGGTGGCAAGCGCAAGGGCGCCGTGTGCTCGTATCTCGAGAGCTGGCACCTCGACATCGAGGAGTTTCTGGAGCTCCGGAAGAACACCGGCGATGATCGCCGCCGCACCCACGACATGAACACCGCGAACTGGATTCCCGACCTGTTCATGAAGCGGGTGATGGAGGGCGGCGACTGGACGCTGTTCTCGCCCTCCGACGTTCCCGACCTGCACGACAAGTGGGGTCGCAGGTTCGAGGAGGCGTACACGCGCTACGAAGAGCAGGCCGAGCGCGGGGAGCTCAAGCTCTACAAGAAGATTCCCGCCGTGCAGCTCTGGCGCAAGATGCTCTCCATGCTGTTCGAGACCGGGCATCCGTGGATCACTTTCAAGGACGCCTGCAACGTGCGCTCGCCGCAGTCGCACGTGGGCACAGTGCACAGCTCGAACCTGTGCACCGAGATCACCCTCAACACCAGCGACACCGAGATCGCGGTGTGCAACCTGGGCTCGATCAACCTGCTCAACCACATGAAGACGCGCGGCAGGGGCGATGGGTGGGAGCTCGACCACGACAAGCTCAAGTGCACCATCAAGACCGCGATGCGCATGCTCGACAACGTCATCGACATCAACTATTACGCGGTGGCGAAGGCGCGCAACTCCAATCTCAAGCACCGGCCGGTGGGCCTGGGGATCATGGGCTTCCAGGATTGCCTGCACCTGCTGCACGTCCCCTACGCGTCCGACGAGGCGATGAACTTCGCCGACCGGTCGATGGAGGCCGTGTGCTACTACGCCTACTGGGCCTCGACCGAGATGGCGCAGGAGCGCGGCCGCTACAGCACGTTCAAGGGGAGCCTCTGGGACCGCGCGATCATGCCGCAGGATTCGCTCAAGCTCCTGGCCGAGGAGCGCGGCGGCTACGTCGAGATCGACCAGACGGCGGCGATGGACTGGGACGCGCTGCGCGCTCGCATCAAGCAGTACGGCATGCGCAACTCCAACTGCATAGCCATCGCGCCGACGGCGACCATCTCCAACATCGTCGGCGTAGGCGCGTCGATCGAGCCCGAGTACCAGAACATCTACGTCAAGTCGAACCTGTC
>DASPTZ010000073.1:0-2360 GCA_035623155.1 Casimicrobiaceae bacterium
TTGCGATACCAGTGCACGATGCAACGTTGCCAGCGCGCCGCGGGGAAGAACTCGACTGCACTCTCTGCCAGCCCCATGCAAGCATCCGAGATGATCAGCTGGACGCCGGTGAGAACGCGTTCCTTGAGATGTTTGAGGAACGAGCTCCAGCCCGCCTTGTGTTCTTGGGCGCCTTCGCAGATGTGCGTAATCCGACGCAAAGCGGCCGGTAGTTCCGACGCAAAGCGGCCACCGATTCCGACGGAAGTCGGCCACCCATTCCGATGCAAGCCGGCCACCCTGTGAGGATGGTGTGAAGCTCTCGCTGTCGGCGATTGAATCGCGGACGCGGTTCCCCTTTGCGACCAGGCAAGGGGAGGTCCGATGCCTGCCGAGAGAGCGCCGATGCGCAAGGTTCGAGAAGTTTTGCGATTGCGCCACGCCCTTGGGGTGAGCGAGCGGCAGATCGCGGTGACGGTTGGGGTAAGCCGTTCGACGGTCGGCGAGTATTTGCGGCGGGCCGCTGTCGTTGGCATCACCTGGCCGGTGCCGGAGGGCGTGGACGACGGCGAGCTGGAGCGGCGGCTGTTCACGCCACCGACGTTTGAGGAAACGCCGGCCAAGCCGCTTCCTGACTGGAGCCAAGTGCACCGGGAACTCAAGCGGCGCGGCGTGACCCTGCTGTTGCTGTGGGAGGAATACCGGGGCGCGCACGGCGATGGTTACGGCTACAGTCGATTTTGCGATCTCTATCGGGCCTGGCGGGGCACCATCTTGCCGACCATGCGACAGACGCATGGTCCGGCCGAGAAGCTGTTCGTCGACTTTGCCGGCGACACGCTACCGGTATTCGATGCCGCGACCGGGATCGAGCGGCGCGCCCACATCTTCGTCGCGGTGCTGGGCGCATCCAATTACACGTACGCGGAAGCGCGCTGGACAGAAGGGCTCGCCGACTGGATTGGCGCGCATGTGAACGCGCTCGCATCGATCGGCGGAGTGCCGAAGGCGATCGTCTGCGACAACCTGAAGGCCGGCGTCACGGCGACCAGCCGCTATGAACCCGGCATCAATCGCACCTACCAGGAGCTGGCTGAGCACTACGACACCGCGATCCTGCCGACGCGTCCTCGCAAACCGCGCGACAAGGCCAAGGTGGAAGTGGCGGTGCAAATTGTCCAGCGGTTCGTGCTGGCGCGATTGCGCAACGCCCGCTTCTTCTCGCTCACTGAACTCAATGCGGCGATCCGCGCGTCCGTCGACGACCTCAACGCCAAGATCATGCGCAAGCTCGGAGTGAGCCGCAACGAGCTGTTCGCTGAGATCGATCAGCCGGCATTGAAGGCGCTTCCGTCCGCGCCTTACCAATATGCCGAGTGGAAGAAGTGTCGCGTCGCACCCGACTATCACGTCGAGATCGCCGATCACTACTACTCGGTGCCTTCGCGTCTCATCCGTGAGGAGCTGGAGGCGCGCATCACCGACACAACAGTCGAGATTCTGCATAAGGGTGTTCGCGTCGCCAGCCATGCCCGCTCGCATGCGCGGCATCGCCACACAACGATCCACGAGCACATGCCGAGCGCGCATCGCCGCTACGCCGAATGGACGCCGGCGCGGATGATGCGGGAGGCCAAAAAGATCGGACCCGCCACGATCGCGCTCATCGAAGCGATCATGCAGGCCAAGCCGCATCCCGAGCAGGGCTTCCGCGCTTGTCTCGGCATCCTGCGGCTCGCGCGCAGCTATGGCTCGGCCCGCGTCGAGGCGGCCTGCCGCCGCGGCAACGATATCGGCGCGACCAGCTACGGCTCAATCAAATCGATCCTGCAGCACGGGCTCGATCGCGCCTATGCCCATGACGAGCCCCCGTCCGCACACCCGATCCATCACCACAACATCCGCGGCCATGGCTACTACCACTGAAGAGAGGAGAGATGATTATGCTCATACATCCAACCGCGAGCCGCCTTGTCACGCTGAGGCTGACCGGCATGGCAAAGGCCTTCGATGAACAACAACGACAGCCCGACATCGCCGCACTCGGCTTTGATGAACGGTTCGCTCTGCTCGTCGACCGGGAAGCAATCGAACGTGAGAACAAGCGATTGGTGAACCGCTTGCGCTTCGCCAAGCTGCGGCAGAACGCCGTCGTAGAGGACATCGACATGAAGGCGGCGCGCGGCCTCGATAAGGCGCTGTTCCAAAGGCTCGTCGCCGGCGAGTGGATCGAGCGATATCAAAATTTGCTGATCATCGGACCGACCGGTGTCGGCAAGAGCTGGATTGCCTGTGCGCTCGGCCACAAGGCCTGCCGCGACAATCGCTCGGTCATCTATCGTCGACTGCCGCGGCTCTTCGATGCGCTCGCGCTTGCTCGC
>DASPTZ010000074.1:0-2027 GCA_035623155.1 Casimicrobiaceae bacterium
CTTGATCAGATCGTCGCCCTCCGGGCTCGTCACCAGCAGCTTCAGATCTCTGCCGATACGCAGTGTCGTCGACCACAGCGCCATCGCGATCCGCCATGCCGCCGCGCGTGTTCGTGGCGGCGGCCGACGTCGCGACCATGACGCGCGGAGGCTCCGGAGCAAATCCGTGATGCGTCCCTTTCTGCTCAGAAAACTGGCTCTTCGTCGAAAGCCGGGGCAGCGCTCAAGCGGCTCGGCGTCGCGGCATGGGCGGCGTGACGCCGAGGGCGAGAAAGCGGTGAACACCGTCGTCGTTGCGAATCGGATTGGCGATCATGAAGCGGAGCTTGCGTAGGAGGTAGTGGTGGTTTCGGTATCCGCGCGCCCTGCGGACGAGCGTCTCCCAATTGTTGTTGAGGGCTTCGAGACGACCGACTGGCGGGCGGTGCTCTGCGAGAGCGACGATCTCGTTCCAGCGCTCGTCGAGCGTGTCATGCAGACGCCGGAGCGGCGGCTTGTCGCGGCGGGCGGTCCGCCGGAGGATGCGCCGGAGTCCGACCTCGATGGCGGCGCGGTTGGGGGCATGCAGGACGTCGCGCAGCTCCTCCTTGATCTGATAAGCGCGCGCCAGCGTGCGGTTGTGCGCGAGGAGCATCTGCAGGTCGGCCTTCTGCGCGGCCGTCGTTCGCTCCCAGGCGCGCAGCAGGAGCCATCGCTTGCCGCGAGCGATCGCGCGCAGCTCGGGGCCCGCGCGGAAGAAGACCTCGCGCCGCAGCTCGTCGAGCATCTGGCCGGCGAGCTTCATGACATGAAAGGGGTCGTGGACGATGGCGGCGTGCTCCAGGCCGCGCGTATTGTCGACGGCGTTCCAGTACGCGCGGTGCATGTCCATCGCGAACAACTCGATGGTCGCCTTCTGCTCGGCCGAGAGGCTCTGGAGCCAGCGTTTCAGCGTGTCCTCGCCGCGCCCCCTGCCGATCCACGCCGGCTCGCCCGTCTCCAGGTTGCTCACGATCGTGACGAACTTGTGCTCGAAGGTGTGGCGGCGCCCGAGCCACTTCTCGTCGACGCCGACCAGCCGCAGCGGCACCGCGGGGCGCGTCGCCTCCCAGCGCTCGATGGCGCGCTCCTCGGCGCGGCGAACGGTGAGCCAGCTCAGGCCGTGCATGGCGGCGACATGCATGACGGGCATCGACGCGGCCTCGAGCGCGAGCCGCTGCTGAAGGCGGCGAGTCTGCCGCTGGTAGGCGTCGGCCCACGCGACCATCTCGACGGGCGCGGCGAGGCAGCGAGGGCATTCGACGCGAACTGGAGCGTAGCGAACCTCCACGGGGTGATCGCCCCACGACAGATCTGCCCATCGACGATCGGCAAGGCGCTCGTGGATCCGGCGGCAAGGACACGCACACTGGCTGCACCGCGGGAGCCAGCGGCGCTCGACTTCGAGCACGAGCCTCGTGTCGCGGATCATCGCCAAGCTGCCGACTGGACGTACTCGCTCCCCCGTCGCCGACTCGAAGAACGTTCCGGTCACCTTCCACCCGTCGAACCCAAGGATCTCTGTCAGAATCCGCGCGCGCTGCCCCATTCCCATCCCTCCGATTCCCTTCCAGGAACCAGGGGAAGGCACCGCATGGTGCGGTGTCGAATGGGGCGGCGCTTTCCCCCCCGCCCCCGCCCGTCATGGCGCTCGCAGTTCGGGCTCGTGGGCGGCGTTCCGAGAGCGAGCGCCGCGCCGGGCTCACGCTACGACGTCGTGATCACGCTGCCCCCACCTTCGACGAAGAGCGGCAAATCAAGCGCTCATCGTGGCGACGGGAGCTCAGTTCGACGGCCACGACGACACCCCGTTCCCCGGCGACGCCGGCGCCTACGGCTTGGATCCAGCGCACGCCCAGCCGACGACCTATTGCTTCGGTTGTCACCAGGCCCTCGATCCGATGCGGGAGATTTTCGATAAGTCGTACAATTGGATGTACAATTATGGCGATAACGCGAAAGAGGCTCCTGGGTACTTCAGCTTCCACGGCGTACAGGGCCTCTTGACG